>NZ_JAYESK010000016.1:0-65744 GCF_034720455.1 Pseudarthrobacter sp. C1
GGGCCCATCTGGACCTTGGCCTTGATCCAGTCCGGCTTCCGCTCCACCGGGACAGCCGAGTTGCGCTGTTCAACGCGCAAAAGCTTCCGGCCTTCAGGTGCCAATGTCATTAGTGTTCTTCCTTTTGCATTCGACTAGCATTCGACGACGTTGACGGCGAGGCCGCCCATGGCCGTTTCCTTGTATTTGGAGCTCATGTCCTTGCCGGTCTCCCGCATGGTCACGATGACCTCGTCCAGCGAAACCCGGTGCGAACCGTCGCCCCAGAGCGCCATCTTCGCCGCGTTGATCGCCTTCGCCGCCGCGATCGCGTTCCGTTCAATGCAGGGCACCTGCACCAGGCCCCCGATCGGATCACAGGTCAGGCCCAGGTTGTGCTCCATCGCGATCTCCGCGGCGTTCTCCACCTGCGCCGGAGTCCCGCCCATCACCTCCGCCAGCCCGGCGGCGGCCATCGACGACGCCGAGCCCACCTCGCCCTGGCAGCCCACCTCAGCCCCCGAAATCGACGCCTGCTCCTTGTACAGGACCCCCACCGCGCCCGCGGCGAGCAGGAACTTCACCACCACATCCTCCCGGTCCACCCGGGACGCGTTCTCCATCCCCGGCGCGAAATGCAGCGCGTAATACAGCACCGCCGGGATGATCCCCGCCGCCCCGTTCGTCGGCGCCGTGACCACCCGCCCGCCCGAGGCGTTCTCCTCATTGACCGCCAGGGCGATCAAATTAACCCACTCCTGCCAATACTTCGGATCATGGAACTCGGCTCCGTCGCCTTTGTCCTCGGACCCGGCCGGCCGGGCGCTTTCCTTCCGCAGCCGGTCATACCAGTCCGGGGCCCGGCGGCGGACCTTCAACCCGCCCGGCAGCACCCCCTCACGCTTCAAGGACGCGGCCACACACCCCTCCATCACCGAATAGATGTGCAGCAGGCCCGCCCGGATCTCCTCCGGGGTGCGGCTGTCCTCCTCGTTCACCCGCATCACATCACTGATGCCCAGCCCGGTTTCCCGGCAATGCTCCAGCAACTCCGCCGCGGTCCGGAACGGCAACGGCAGCTCCTTCTTGGACTCCTCCAGCTCCAGCTGGGCCGCGTCCTCCTCGCCCTCACGGACAATGAACCCGCCGCCCACCGAAAAGAACGTCGCCGCATGCAAAACCTTCCCGGCCGCGTCGGAGACCGTGAACGTCATCCCGTTCGTGTGCCGCGGCAGGACAGTCAACGGCCGCAGCACCATATCCTTCACCCCATAAGGCAACGCCACCGCACCGGCCAGCTGCAGCAACCCCGTCTCCGCGATCGCCGCCAGCCGCTCCTCCACCTCCTCCGGCAAAATCAACTCCGGATGAAACCCCTCCAAACCCACCAAAATGGCCGTCATCGTCCCATGCCCATGGCCCGTCGCCGCCAACGACCCATACAAATCCACCCGCAACGACGCCACCCCCGCCAGCACCCCCGAAGCCTTCAGCTCCTCAGCAAAAACAGCAGCAGCCCGCATCGGCCCCACAGTATGAGAACTCGAAGGTCCGATCCCAATCGAAAACAGATCAAAGACGCCAACGGCCATGGTGGGATTCCTAACGAGACGTGTAATGGGTGGGTGGAGCGTCGCTAAGGCGACGTGGGCACGAGCGCCGGCGGAGCCGGGCTTTTCGGAAGCGTGCGTCAGAGGCGAGGAACGAGCCAGCACGCGTGAAAAGTCCGGTCCGCCGTCGCGGACGCAACCGAGGTCAGGACAGTGGTGCGACGCCCGGGTAGAGCGGGTGGGCTTTGGCGAGGGCTTCGACGCGGTGACGCAGCCCCGAAAGGTCGGCGTCGGCGTCGGCCGTCAATGCCTCGGCGATGATGTCCGCGACCTCGCGGAAGGCGTCCTCGCCGAACCCGCGGGTGGCCAGGGCAGGCGTGCCGATCCGGAGGCCGGAGGTCACCATCGGTGGCCGCGGGTCGAAGGGGACGGCGTTGCGGTTGACGGTGATGTCGATGGCCGCGAGGCGGTCCTCGGCCTGCTGCCCGTCGAGCTCGCAGTTGCGCAGGTCGACCAGGACCAGGTGCACATCGGTGCCGCCGGAGACCACGCTGATGCCCTTGGCCGTGACGTCCGGCTGGACCAGGCGCTGGGCGAGGATCCGGGCGCCGGCAAGGACGCGCTGCTGGCGCTCCTTGAACTCGGCGGACGCGGCGATCTTGAACGCCACGGCCTTGCCCGCAATCACGTGCTCCAGCGGTCCGCCCTGCTGTCCGGGGAACACAGCCGAGTTGATCTTCTTGGCGATGTCGGCGTCGTTCGTCAGGATGATGCCGCCGCGCGGACCGGCGAGGGTCTTGTGCGTGGTGGACGTGGTCACGTGCGCGTGGGGCACCGGCGACGGGTGCAGGCCGGCGGCCACGAGCCCGGCGAAGTGCGCCATGTCCACCATGAGGTAGGCGCCCACGGAATCAGCGATGCGGCGGAACTCGGCGAAGTCCAGCTGCCGGGCGTAGGCGGACCAGCCGGCCACGATCAGCGCCGGCCTGGTCTCCTGGGCCAGGCGCTCCACCTCGGCCATGTCCACTGTGTGGGTGTCCTCGCGGACGCCGTAGGGGACCACGTTGTAGAGCTTGCCGGAGAAGTTGATCTTCATGCCGTGGGTGAGGTGCCCGCCGTGGGCAAGGTTCAGGCCCATGATGGTGTCGCCCGGCTTGATCAGCGCGTGCATCACCGAGGCATTGGCCTGGGCGCCGGAGTGCGGCTGCACATTGGCGAACCCCGCGCCGAAGAGCGCCTTGATCCGGTCGATGGCGAGCTGTTCGATGACGTCCACGTGTTCGCAGCCGCCGTAGTAGCGCTTGCCCGGGTAGCCCTCGGCGTACTTGTTGGTCAGCACCGAGCCCTGCGCCTGCATGACGGCCACGGCGGTGTGGTTCTCGGAGGCGATCATCTCCAGGCCGTCGCGCTGGCGGGTGAGTTCGTCGTCGATCTTCGCGGCGATCTCCGGGTCCAGGGTGGAGAGGTCCGCGTCGAGACTCGGCGAAACCACCTGCTCGAAGGCCGTCACTGTGCCGGTGCCTGCTGCCGCGCTGCTCACAGTTCGCCGCCGTTGGCTGCCGCGTATTCCTCAGCGGACATCAGCGGGCCTTCTTCGGTGACGGCCACCTTGAAGAGCCAGCCGGCGCCGTAGGGATCGTTGTTGATCAGGGCGGGGTCGGAGACCACTTCGTCGTTGATCTCGACAACTTCGCCGGTGACGGGAGCGTAGAGGTCGGAGACGGACTTGGTGGACTCCACCTCGCCGCAGGTCTCTCCCGCGGTCACGGTGGAGCCAACCTCGGGGAGGTCGACGTACACGATGTCGCCGAGGGCTTCGGCGGCCACAGCTGAGATTCCGACGCCGGTGGGCCCGGATCCGTCAGCAGCAACCCATTCGTGCTCGGCGGAGTACTTCAGTTCAGCAGCAACTTTTGCCATGTGTTTTTCCTTAGGTTCGTGTTTGAGAAAGTGAGGGAGCGTCGGCCCAAAACCCGCATTAAGTGAGAGAGCGTCGAGGGCTGGCGAGGCTGGCATCCGGCAGCATGCGTCAAAGCGACGAAGGAGCAGCATGCAGAGGATGTCAGCCCCGCCGGGGCGGGCGTTACTTCTGGCGCTTGTAGAACGGGAGTGCTACTACTTCGAAGGGCTCCGGCTTGCCGCGGAGGTCGATGTCCAGGGCGGTGCCGGGTTCCGAGTGTTCGACGTCGACGTAGGCCATCGCGATCGGGTACCCGAGGGTGGGTGAAGGCTGGCCGGAGGTCACCTCGCCCACGACGTTGCCGTCCTTGAGGACCGGGTAGTGGCTGCGTCCGGCGCGGCGGCCCAGGCCCTTGAGTCCCACGAGCTTGCGGCCGGACGTGGAGCCTGCGCCGAGTGCTTTGAGTTCGGCGAGCACGGCCTTGCCCACGAAGTCGGATTCCTTGGCCAGCGAAACCACGGGGCCCAGGCCGGCTGCGTAGGGGTTGCCTTCGCGGGAGAGCTCGTTGCCGTAGAGCGGCATGCCCGCTTCGAGGCGGAGCGAGTCGCGGCAGGCCAGGCCTGCGGGGATGAGCCCGTGGCCGGCACCAACTTCCAGCAGCGCGTCCCACAGACCGGCGGCGTCCTCATTGGGGATGTAGATCTCGAAGCCGTCCTCGCCGGTGTACCCGGTGCGGGCCAGCAGCAGGTCCTGCCCGTTAATTTCCACCTCGACGGCCGCGTAATACTTCAGCTCCGTCACCAGGGAGTGTTGATCCGCAGGAACGAGCGTCAGCAGGATGGCCTCGGCGTTCGGTCCCTGCACCGCGATGAGGGAGGTCTCGGCGGAAACGTCGTTTACGGTGACGTCGAAGCCGGCAGCCCGCTCGGCCAGCGCTGCGGCAACCACCGGAGCGTTGCCGGCGTTGGGCACCACAAGGTACTTGTCTTCACTCCGCCGGTAGGAAATGAGGTCGTCGATGATGCCGCCGTCTTCCTGGCAGATCAGCGAGTACTTGGCCTTGCCCACGGCAACCGCGGACAGCTTGCCGGCCAGGGCGTAGTCCAGGAAGGCTGCGGCGTCCGGGCCGGTTACCCACACTTCGCCCATGTGGGAGAGGTCGAACAGTCCGGCGGCGTTGCGGACAGCGTGGTGTTCGGCCAGCTCGGAGTTGTACTTCAGGGGCATCTGCCAGCCGCCGAAGTCGGTGAAGGATGCGCCGGCAATCTTGTGCTGCTCATAGAGCGCGGTGTAGTTCTCAGTCATCACGGAATCCTTAGTTCTCAAACTCGGAAAGAGGCGGGCAGGAGCAGACCAGGTTGCGGTCCCCTGCCGCGCCGTCGATGCGGCCGACCGGCGGGAAGTACTTGTCCTGCCGGAGCGATGCCACCGGGAAGGCGGCCTGTTCGCGCGGGTACGTCCGGTCCCATTCAGAGGAGACGACGGCGGCGGCCGTGTGGGGTGCGTTGCGCAGCGGGGACTTCTCAACGGTGAAGTCGCCGGCGGCCACTTGGTCGATTTCCTTGCGGATGGTGATCATGGCTTCGATGAAGCGGTCGATCTCCGCGAGGTCCTCGGACTCGGTGGGCTCCACCATCAGGGTGCCCGCCACCGGGAAGGACAGCGTGGGGGCGTGGAAGCCGAAGTCGATGAGCCGCTTGGCCACGTCCTCGGCCGTGACACCCGTGCGGGCGGTCAGCTCGCGCAGGTCAAGGATGCACTCGTGCGCAACGAGGCCGCTTTCACCGGTGTAGAGGACCGGGAAGTGCTCGTCCAGGCGGGCTGCGACGTAGTTCGCAGCCAGGAGCGCGGACTTGGTGGCCTCGGTCAGGCCCTGCCCGCCCATCAGCTTCACGTAGGCCCAGGAGATCGGGAGCACACCGGCGGAGCCGAAGCGCGAAGCGGAAATCGCGACGCCATGCCCGGCTTCATGGGCGGCCTTGTTCGCGTCGCCCGGCATGAACGGTGCCAGGTGTGCCTTGGCAGCAACCGGGCCGACGCCGGGTCCGCCGCCGCCGTGCGGGATGCAGAAGGTCTTGTGCAGGTTCAGGTGGGAGACGTCGCCGCCGAACTTGCCCGGCTGGGCGAGGCCTACAAGTGCGTTCAGGTTGGCGCCGTCAACGTACACCTGGCCGCCGGCGGCGTGGATCGCGTCGCACACCTCGCGGACATCGGAGTCGTACACGCCGTGCGTGGACGGGTACGTGATCATGATGGCCGAGAGGACGTCCTTGTGGGCCTCGATCTTGGCCTGCAGGTCGGCGTGGTCGATGGTGCCGTCTGCAGCGGTGGCAACAACCACAACCTTCATGCCCGCGAGCACGGCGGAGGCGGCGTTGGTGCCGTGCGCCGATGCCGGGATCAGGCAGACGTTGCGCTGCTGGTCCCCGCGGGAGTGGTGGTAGCCGCGGATCGCCAGCAGGCCGGCGAGCTCGCCCTGGGAGCCGGCGTTGGGCTGGATGGATACCTGGTCGTAGCCGGTGATTTCGGCGAGGTCGGCTTCCAGGCCCGCAATCAGTTCGCGCCAGCCCTCGGTCTGGGAGTCGGGGGCGAACGGGTGGATGGAGGCGAACTCCGGCCAGGAGATGGCTTCCATCTCGGCGGTGGCGTTCAGCTTCATGGTGCAGGAGCCCAGCGGGATCATGGTGCGGTCCAGTGCCAGGTCCCGGTCGGAGAGGCGGCGGATGTAGCGCAGCAGCTGGGTCTCGGAACGGTGCGTGTTGAACACCGGGTGCTGCAGGTAGCTGGAGGTGCGCAGCACCGATTCGGGCAGCTCGAAGCCCTCACCGGACACAACGGGACCGGCGCCAAAGGCGACGGCAACCGCGGCGAGGACCTCCGGCGTCGTGGTTTCATCAACGGACACGCCAACGGTGTCCGCGTCGATGAGGCGCAGGTTGATGCCGCGGGCTTCGGCGGCGGTGATCACCGTGGCGGCCTTGCCGGGAACACTGACCGTGAGGGTGTCGAAGAAGGTGTCGGACACCAGTTCGCGGCCGGCGGTCTTCAGCGTGGCGGCCAGGGCGCGGGCGTTGTTGTGGACAGTCTCGGCGATCGCCTTCAGGCCGTCGGGGCCGTGGTAGACGGCGTAGAAGGAGGAGACGATGGCCAGCAGCGCCTGGGCGGTGCAGATGTTGGACGTGGCCTTCTCGCGGCGGATGTGCTGCTCGCGGGTCTGCAGTGCCAGGCGGTAGGCGGGGACGCCGGCGTTGTCCTTGGAAACGCCCACGATGCGGCCGGGGAGGGTGCGTTCCATGCCGTCGCGGACGGCCATGTAGGCGGCGTGCGGTCCGCCAAAGAACAACGGCACGCCAAAGCGCTGGGTGGAGCCGACGGCGATGTCCGCGCCCTGCTCGCCCGGCGGGGTGATGAGGGTGAGTGCCAGGAGGTCGGCAGCGACGGTGACAAGCGCGCCGCGCTCCTTGGCTTCGGCGATGACGGCGGACTGGTCCCAGACGCGGCCGGAGACGCCGGGCTGCTGCAGGACGACGCCGTTGATCTCGCCGTCGGGAAGTCCGTTGGTGAGGTCTGCGATTTCCACCTCGAAGCCGAGGGCTTCGGCGCGGCCCAGCACGATGGCGATGGTCTGCGGCAGGAGGTCGGCGTCGAGGACGGTCTTGCCGTCCTTCGCAGTCTTGGACTTGTTGGCGCGGCGCATCAGCAGCACGGCTTCGGCGACGGCGGTGGCTTCGTCGAGGAGGGAGGCGTTGGCCACCGGGAGCGCGGTGAGGTCCTGGACCATGGTCTGGAAGTTCAGCAGCGCCTCGAGCCGGCCCTGGGAAATCTCGGGCTGGTACGGGGTGTAGGCGGTGTACCAGGCGGGGGCTTCAAGGATGTTGCGGCGGATCACCGGCGGGGTCACGGTGTCGTAGTAGCCTTGGCCGATCATCTGCACGGCCATCTTGTTCTTGCCGGCCAGCTTGCGGAGCTCGGCGAGGACCTGGACTTCGCTGAGGGCGCCCTCAAGGGTGAGGGGCTTGTCCTGGCGGATGGAATCCGGAACTGCGCTGTCCACGAGGCCATCAAGGGTGTCGTAGCCGACGGCCTTGAGCATGGTGTCGATGTCGGACTGGCGGCGCGCGCCGATATGGCGGTCTGCGAAGGTGGTTGGGGACGATTGAACCGTCATGAGAGGAACTCCATAATTCAGGTGGCAACCGGTGCCACTTTGATTCGGGTTCCTCCCCGCTCTGTATTGGACCTGAGAGTTTTGCGTTGCCCTGCTGTTCAGCGGGGCGCCACTTGCACCGTCGGTGAGCCCGGTTGCCCGGACTGCTTTCCAGAGTTGCCTTGCCGCGGCGGTACGTGGGCCTGAGAGATTCCTGGGGAGGATTTGCTCCTACGGCGCCTGCAGAACGTACCGGCAGGACTCTCCCGCCGCAGATCATAAGCACGTGCCACTGGTCGGTGACACGGCTCACACCTTACCGGGTTATGGGGCTGGATGCAAAATCCGCGTCTTTCCAAGTCAGGCTTACGACGGCGGGACGCGCCCGACGTGCTCGAAGGCATCAGGTGCACGGAGACGGTGCAATTAGGAGGCTTCCGGAAGTTCTAGCGGGAGGCTTCCCTGCCCAGCCGGTACCCCGCCCAGAACGCCAGGACGAGCAGTCCGACGACGGCGACGGCCAGGCCGATCTGTGTACCTTGGGTAACCAAGGCGATGCCGCTGCCGCTGAAAAGCTGGTTGCTCAGCGGCGCGTAGGCGAACCAGCCGAAGCTGGCGTCCGCGTTGCTCCATGCTACGAGGCACCCCGCCACTACCGTCACAAGGCCAGCGATGGGAACGACGGCGGCAAGAACCCGGGCAGGCGGCGGAGTTTTGCGGTCTTCAGGTGCGTTGTTGTCCCCCATGCAGGCGAGTCTAGCCGGGCCGCCCCCGGCGTCCGGCTCAGGGGTCCGGCTCCGGGGCAAGACAGGCTCCGGGCAGCGGGTTTAGGCTGGGCGGATGTTGACCATAGGCAGCACCGTCCTCGGCGTCAACGACGTCGCCCGCGCAACCGCCTTTTGGCACGCCGCCCTCGGCTACGTCCCGCAGGAGCCCGGGGACGAAACCTGGGTGATCCTGGTGCCAGCAGCGGGCCCGGGAGCGCAGCTCGCCCTCATGCTGAGCGAAACGCCGGTCCAGGAGCACCCGCGCATTCACCTGGACCTGTATGCGGACGATCAGGGCGCCGAGGTGCAACGGCTGGTTTCACTCGGCGCCCAGCGCGTCGACTGGGACCTGTACCCGGAGAACCCCGATTTCGTGGTCCTCGCCGACCCCGACGGCAACAGGTTCTGCGTCGTTGACAAAAGTCCGCGGTAGCCCCGCCGTCGAACCTTGAACTTCCGGCCGGGTCAGTTTTCAGGCAGTTGCCCGGCCAGCCCCTGCAGTGATGGTTCCCGGCCCAGCTCCACATGGGCGAACGCCAGCGCCGCCGCAAGTTCGGCCTTGCCGTCATAGATGGCCCGGCACAGGCTCAGGTGCTCCGCGCACTGGACCTGGGGATCACGGTGCCCGGTCAGGGTGAAGAGCCACTGCATCCTGCCCAGCAGAGGCTTCATGGAGTACTCGAGCAGCGAGTTGCCTCCCATCGAGACGATCTCCGCGTGCAGGGCCGTGTTGATGAGCGGGATCTCCGTGTGGTCGTGGCGCAGGGTTGCTTCTTCGGCCTTGTCCATCATGTGCTGCAGGCGCGCTGTGGACTCACCCCGGGCGGCGGCCTGGGCGGCGAGCCGCGCGGCGAGGACCTCGAGGCTGAGCCGGACATCAAAGAGTTCATTGACGTCCCTCAGGGTGATCTGCTTGACGGTGGCCCCGCGCCGTGGCGAGGTGTCAATGAAACCTTCGGCTTCCAGCTGCTGGAGGGCTTCGCGGACGGGGACCCGGGAAACGTCCAGGGCCTGTGACAGCTCGCGTTCCCTGAGCCGTGAACCGGGCGCGAAGTCACCCGAGATGATCAACTCCCGGATCCGTGCACGGGTAGCATCAGCCGAAGACGCGGGTGCGTCCGCCTGGGTACTCAAAGATGCCTCCTGTTGGTTCCAGTGCCCTGCTTCCGGGCTGCCTCAGTTATTCAGCTCCACGCGGGTGCCGACCCCCTGGTTGAGTGCAGCGTCATACAGGAGCCTCCCGATGGCAAGGTCCTGCAGGCCGATACCCACCGAATTGAACAAGGTTATGTCCTCATCCCCCAGACGGCCTGCTTTTATCCCGGCCGCCACGTCACCAAGTTCGGCTTCCACATCGTCAAAGCCCATGACGCCTTCAGCCACAGGGACGATCAGTCCCCCTGACTTCGCTTGGGCCGTGGCCAGGCTGTCCACGAAGACCCGCGCCCGCGCCATACCCGCTGAGTCAATCTCCCGGTGGTCAGGCCGCGGACGGGATCCGACGGCGTTGACGTGCAGTCCGGGCTGGAACCACTCCCCCTTGACCAGCGGCTCAACCGCTGGCGTGAGGGTGCACAGCACGTCCGAGTTCTCAACAACTTCCTGCACACTGGCGGCCCGCGTGATGTGCAGCCCGTATGAGGAAATCCGGTCACAGAACGCAGCGACCGTCTCAGTGGAACGGGACCACACCACGACATTTTTGATCGGCAGGACGGCCAGCATGGCTTCCACATGTGCCACCGCCAGGGCCCCCGCCCCCACCAACCCCAAGGTGGCACTCCCGGGCCTGGCAAGCAGCTTGGTCGCCACCGCGCTGGCAGCGGCCGTACGGACCCGGGTGGGGACTTTACCGTCCAGGATGGCCAGTGTTTCACCGGTCAGCTGGCTTACGAGCATGATGGTGGACCGCTGCGAGGGCAGGCCGGCCCCACCGTTGGACGGGATGTCCGCCAGTAGTTTCACGGATGCCAGCTCCTCCGGCCCGGACAGCGCCGCCATCGGCAGGAACCGGGCATCCGACGACGGCAGGAGGAGCGAATCCGGCGCGGGCTGGACAGCGGTACCTCGGCTCAGGCCGGCAAAGACGCGTTCGACGGCGGCAATGGTTCCGGGCATATCGGCCAGGGTTTCGAGCTCGGAGGCTTTAAGGATCAGGGTCATGGGGGTCGCTTTCGGAATGGAAGGGGGCGTTAGCTTGGGCGGTCAGGGTTGGCGGGGAAACCCCGCCCTGAGAGGCACGGTGGCTCAGAGGCTGTTCCTGACAAGGACTCCCTGCGCCACCACGGCCCGGATTCCTTCCAAGGCAGAGCCGCTGGACAGGGGATCAGAGTCCACAATGACGGCGTCCGCGAAGGAACCGGGCACCAGCCGGCCGGCGTTTTCACTCCAGCCCAGCAGCGCGGCGGCATTGACCGTGGCGGCCCTCAGGGCTTCCAGGGGGGAAAGCCCGGCCTCACTCAACAGGCGGACTTCCGTGCCGATCGGAGTCACGTCGGATCCGAACGAGTCCGTCCCCGCAACGACGGTCACGCCGGCATCATGGGCGGCTTTCACGGCTGCTTTGATGATGGGTGTGTACTCCTTGCCCCGGGCGGCAAGGATTGGGTTGGACGAACCCGCCATGCTGGTGATGGCATCCATGGTGGGCGTGAAGTACGTCCCCTGCCTGGACATCCGGGAGATGGTCTCTTCGGTGACGAAGACTCCGTGCTCGATGCTGCGCACCCCTGCCCGGACCGCGCCGTCTATCCCTTCGGCACTGTAGGCATGGCACAGCACACCCGCTTTGCCTGCTGCCTTGACCACGGCGGAGAGCTGATCGTAGTTGTAGACCAGCTCACGGGGATCCTGCTCCGGCAGGCCCGCCCGGGGGTTGGCCCTTGTCTTAATCACCTGCGCGCCGCGGTTCAGGTTCACGCGCGTGAGGTAGGCGAGATCGCCCGTTTCCCTGACGCCGCCAGCCAGGGAGGCAAGGGGTGCAAGATCAGGGTCGGCGAGGAGCGAGTCCCCCAGCTCGGGTGAGACGAACAGCCCGGCAGGGCTCATCCGGGGCGAGGCTCCGGCGGCCCAGGCAGGCAGGGCGGCCAAGGCGACGTCCTGGTAAAAGCTGCTCGAGCCGCTCCTGACGCTGGTTGCTCCGCCCTGCAGAATGGCGCGCGCATCCGACAGCGCGTTCGCATGGACATGCACGTCGATGAGTCCTGGAATGACCCAGCGGCCGGAGGCATCCACCACGTGTGCCCGCCCGGCAAGCGCGGCCACTGCACGTCGCGTTTCCTCCCGGGTACCGACCGCACTGACCTTTCCTGCTTCCAGCACCAGGACGCCGTCATAGACAGCGTCGCCGGTCTGGGGATCCACGATGGTGCCGCCTTCGATGATCATCGGCGGCGGCGAAGCGGGACGCCCACGGCGGCCGGGGCCTGCCGTGTTGCCCTCCGCTTTCGCCGCCGGGGCATTTCCCAGCTGGGCGGCAAGGCTGGCCACCGAGATCCCGGCGAGGGCGGCTGCTCCGGCGAGGATCCCGCGGCGCGGAACGGCCGGGGAAGGGAGGGCGGCGGGGGTGTGGTCGTGCAGGCACATGGTTTCTCCAAAGGGATAAGCCCTGCGGCGGAAGCGCGGGGTCCGTGGACGGGTCAATGTCAAGCGATTGGCGGGGGCGGTCGAGCTTCGCCCCTACGTACTGGTGGCCCCGACTTCGTTCACAATAGCCCCACTGGTATACCAAGGACTAGGGTGGGCGGGAACGCGAATTGCCGGAGCCAGGTTAGGAAACGCCTACCGGAGCGACGATGTCCGCTGGCGGATACGTGGGCGGAAACAGCTCATCAGGGTCCCGGCGCCGGCTGTCCCGCTCGGAATAGGCTGCCCGCATCCGGTCGAACAGTTGCTGCCCCTCGGCCCGCAGGGACTCGAGGTCCAGGCCGGGCAGGGCGCCGTCGACGACGACGGCACGCCCGGCCACGAAAGTATCGGTCACCTGGCGGGCCGTGCCGTTCAGCACGAGTGTGCGCAGCGGGTCCTCGACGACACCATCTGCGAAGCCGGCCAGCGAGACCACCGTAATGTCCGCCTGCATACCGGGCGCAAGCCTTCCCAGGTCCGGCCGCCCAAGGGCCGCGGCCCCGCCGAGGGTGGCGGCGTCGAAGTAGTCAGCCAGGGCGCCTGCGTCGGGCCTTTCCTCGACCAGCCGGGTCAGGTGCATCCCCACGTCGATGCCCCGAATCAGGTCCGGAGGGAAGGAATCGGTGCCCAGGCAGAGATTGACGCCGGCCTCGCGGAAACGGTCGAATGACACAAGCTGCTTCTGGTAGCGGAAGGACGTCAAGGGGCAGTGGACAATGCTGACGCCGTGCCTGGCCAGCAGGTCCAACGGGCCTCCGGCGGCCGCCGCAGCAGGATTCCTGGCGTCAATCACCACGCCGTGGGGAATGAGGAGGCGGGTGCCGAAAAGGCCCGTGGATTCCAGAAGTTCCAGCACGCTGCGCCCGGCAGAGCGCAGCAACAGCCCGTCTTCCAGGGGAGATTGCAGACAGTGCAGCCGCACGAGGGCGTCCCGCTCACGGGCAATCCGGGCAGTCTCCCGCATGAGGTTTTCGGACAAGGTCTCAATCCGGCACGGGAGCAGGACGCCCGTGATAAGCGGGTCCGCGAGGTCAGCCGCGAAGTCCAGGAAATCCTGTGCGTCCTGCAGCCCGGCAACCCCGCGGGCCTCATCGAAGTGGACTTCGCGGTCCCCCGCTGCAGTGGTGACGTGGACCCCCGACCGGTAGGCCGGCCCGAGGTAGCCCCGGAGTCCGATCCGACGGCTGGTCCGCGCCATGTCCACCAGTTCATCGAGCCCTTCAGCCCAGGAGCTGTGGATCTCCGAGGCAATCGGCATATAGGTGGTAATGCCGTGCAGTGCCAGCTGCGCCAGCGCGAACTCCCGCACCTTGGCGCGTTCAGCCGGACTGAACACATCCCGGCGGTTGTTGGCGAAGTAGTTCTCGGACCACAAGTGGCCGGCGGCAACTTCAGGCGAAGGCCACGAGTCGAGGATGAGGTGGTCGATGTCGGCGAGCGCATCCAGGTCAATCAGTCCGGGGATGACCAGGCTCTTGCCGTAGTCGCGCTCCTCATCCACGGGACCGTCATAGCCGCGGCCGACAAAGACGATGACAGTACCTTCGAACACGACTTCGCCGTGCTCAATGAGGGTGTGCTGTTTTCCATCAAAACCCAGAACGTACCGGGCGGAGATTTTCGTGTACATCGTGCCTCCTTGCACCTGGGCGCCGGGCGTGGGTTCCGGGCGCCTACAAAAATGTGACTTGCCTCTCACTGGGTACGAGTATACAGTCTTTTGGTATACCAGAGCGACATTCCCGAAACCTGGGCTGTATATCGCTCGCTCCTCCCCGTTCCCCCTCGAAAGGCCTGCGTCATGCGCAATGAAGCGAAGACCACAGGCGGCACCGCATCCGTCCTAGTGGACGCGGTACCGTCGCATACTTTCCGTGCCCGCCCCGCCCTGTGGTTCGCAATGATCGCGCTCTCCACCGCCGTTTGTGCCGCCGCCATCATGATCGGAACCCATAAATTCCACCTCGGCCCCGCCGCGATTGTCCTGATGCCAATCCTGTGGACCGTGCTCATCGGCGGCTTCCTGGGAGTCCAGAGATGGAAACCAATCGGCGGGCGTGCCCGTGCGGTGTCCACCCACCTCATGGATGTCTCCATCGTGTTCTTCCTCGCGGGCCTCGGCACGCAGATCGGGCCGTCCTTGACGAAGTTCACGAACATCGGTCCCGCGATCCTGCTGCAGGAGGTGGGCCATGTGGTGGGCACAGTGATCCTGGCACTGCCGGTCGCGGTTGCGCTTGGCCTGGGCCGCACAGCCATCGGTGCCACGTGGTCGATTGACCGCGAGTCCTACCTTGCTTTCGCGATCCAGCGCTTTGGCGTCCGTTCCCCCGAGTACCGCGGCGTATTCGCGGTGTGGGTTTTGGGCAGTGTATTCGGTGCCGTGTTCATCTCGCTGTTGGCGGGCCTTCTGGGTGGACTGGACTTCTTTGACCCGCGGGCCCTCGCGCTGGGTCTTGGACTCGGGTCCGCCTCCATGATGCTCGGCGGCGTGGGTGCCCTGTCCATCCTGTATCCGGAGATGGCGGGCGAGATCATGGCCCTTGCTGCCCTGTCCAATCTGGTGACCAACATCGTCGGCTTCTACGCCGGCGTTTTCATCGCGCTGCCTATGTGCCAGAAGCTTTACACGATGTGGTCCCGCATTTTCGGGCGGGACGATCTGGGCCGCCGTGTCCGCGGCGGCGCTCTCCTTGGCTCCGCAGCCGGGAGCAAAACAGGCGGATCCGCCCACGCGCGCTCCGGCGCGGCCGCTGTGGAAGCGGACGAGCCGGCCGTCACTGACACCGTGGACGTCAACGGCATCGAAGCGGACCCCACTGTTCTCCGTTCCCCCAGGACGTGGCTCACCGCCTTCGCCGCGACGGGAGTGGCAGGCATCCTGCTGAACACGCTGGGCACAGGTTCAATGCGACCGCTGGATGTGGTCGGCGTGACCATCCTGCTGGTCCTTACTGCCATCGCCCTGGTCCTCGCCAGGCTAGTTCCGGCGGTTCCGTCCAGCATCTGGGTCCTTGCCCTTGCAACGATTGCGTCCGCGACGTTCCTGCCCATCGGCCCCTTCATCGCCTCCACCACGCAGAACATCAACGTCCTCTTCGCAGGCCTGCCAATGATCGCCCTGATCGGCATGTCACTGGGCCGTGATGTGAAGGCACTCCGCTCACTGAGCTGGAAGATCATCATCGTCGCCCTGATGACCTTCACCGCGAGCTTCGTTGCCGCCGCAGTGATCGCGCAGGTCGCCTTCCATTTCTAGTCCATACTGCGGGGAAGGCGGCGGGCCTCCGGGCCCGGTGCCTTCCCCCCGCCGTTAACACCACAGACCCTTAACCGGGACAGCACTGCAAAGGGATCCAACCATGTTCATCACCAATGTCCGCCCGTGGGGCGGGGACGCCGTAGACCTGGAAATTAGCGCGGGACGGATCGCGGCCATCCGTGCGGTGGGGACCGGCGCCGTAACTGGTGACGCTTCCGGCCGGAAGCTGGAAGGGCGCGGCCGGATCGCCCTCCCTGCATTCACGGATGTGCACGTCCACCTTGACTCGACCCGGATCGGGCTGCCCTTCCGGGAGCACACCGGTTCGCCGGGGGTGTGGAACATGATGTGCAATGACCGGAAGAACTGGCGCGACACCCCCATCCCCTACCCCGATGTGGTGGCGGGGACGCTGGAACGGATGATTGCACGCGGCACCACGCGCGTCCGCTCCTATGCCCAGATCGATGTGGACTGCAAGCTTGAGCGCTTCGAGGCAGTCATGGCCGCGAAGGAGCGCTTTGCCCGTGCTGCAGACGTGGAGATCATGGCGTTTCCCCAGGCCGGCCTCGTGCTGGAGGAAGGCACTGTCCCGCTGCTCGAGGAGGCACTGCGTGCGGGGGCCACGACCATAGGGGGCATCGACCCCTGCCAACTGGACCGCGATCCCGCCCGCCATCTGGACATCGTGTTCGGCCTGGCGGAGAAGTACGGGGCCGACGTCGATATTCACCTTCACGAGCCCGGGCACCTTGGCGTCTTCAGCGCCGAACTTGTCTTCGAACGCACCCGGGCGCTGGGCATGCAGGGACGCGTGTCGCTTTCCCACGCTTACGATCTGGCCAACGTCCACCCGGATGTGACTGCCCGCCTCATGGAGCAGATGGCCGAACTGGACGTAGCCTGGGCAACGGTGGCCCCGGCAAGCGCCGGCACCCAGTTCGACCTGGTCCAGATGACCGCGGCCGGGATCCGCGTGGGTCTTGGCGAGGATGGCCAACGGGACTACTGGAGCCCATACGGCAACTGCGACATGCTGGACCGCACCTGGCAATTGGCCTTCACCCACCGGCTGCGCCAGGACCGCCTGATTGAGCACTGCGCGGCGATCGCCACCATTGGCGGCGCCGCCATCATGGACCGGACGGTTCAACGCCTCACCGGCCCGGATGACCGGCCCGGCCTCGCTGTTGGAGATGCGGCAGACATCGTCATTGTGGACGGCGAAACCGTCACCAGCACCGTCATGGACCGCGGCACGGACCGTACCGTCATCCACGCCGGCAGGCTCGTCGCCGACGGTTTGGTTGTCCTTGCGGAACCGGCCGCCTGACCCACGCGCTGTCCCTGGTGCTTTCCGGACGGAGAAAGCAAAGCGGACGACGGCGGGAACCTCCCGCCGTCGTCCGCTGATGTTTTGCGATCCTCCCGCTAGACCTTTGCGGGTTCAGCCACCTTCAGGGGCTCGATCTTGCCCATCACGAAGAGGTAGTTGGCGGCGCCGACCAGGGCCACCCCACCGATGACGGCAAGCGGGGCCACGAAGGAGCCTGTCTGGTCCACCAGGACGCCGATCAGGATCGGGGTGAAGATGCCGGCCAGGTTGGAGGCGAAGTTCTGGAGGCCGCCGATGGAGCCCACGTGGCGTGAGCTGGGGGCAACATCTGCCGGAAGCGACCAGATGCCGGTTGCTGCGACCGTCAGGCTGGAGTACGCCACCGACAGCAGGGCCAGCGCCATCCAGGCCTCGGGCACCAGCGCAGCGAACATGATGACCGAGCCGCCGGTCAGGCCGCCGGCGATGGCGGTCTTGCGGACGCGGGTCACCGAGACGCCGCGCTGGACGGCGCGGTCTGCAACGTACCCCGCCAGCCAGCCGAACAGCACCGCGCAGATTCCGGGGATGGCGCCGAAGAAGCCGAGCTTGAGCAGGTCGAAGCCGCGCTCCTTCACCAGGTAGCTCGGGAAGAAGGTGATGAAGAAGTAGATGGCGCTGTTGAGGCAGAAGAAGCCGAACATCATGCTGAGGACGGTCCGGTACTTGAACAGCGAGCGCCACGGAAGCTTGGCGGCGCCCTCGTCATCGCTTGCGGCGCTGCGCGCACCGCCTTCCTGGATGTAGGCAATCTCGGCGGCGTCCGCCGTCGGGTGCTCTTCGGGGCTGCGGTACACCTTCCACCAGACCGCGGCCCAGATGATCCCGGCAATGCCGATGATGATGAACACGGCGTGCCATGACGTGAAGGCAACAATCAGGGTCACGATCGGCAGGGCGATCACCGCGCCGACACGGGAGCCGGAGTCCCAGATGCTCGTGGCAAACGCACGCTCCCGGACCGGGAACCAGGTGGCCACCACCTTGGCCGCGGTGCTGGGGGCGGGGCTTTCGCCAACGCCCAGCAGGAACCGGGCGGCGAACAGGGACCAGAAGTTCGTCGCCGCTGCGGTGACCATGGTGAAGATGGACCACCATACGGCCGCGAGGGAGAACGACCTGCGCGGACCCACTTTGTCCACGTACCAGCCGGCGGCCAGCTGGCAGAAGTCGTAGGCCCAGAAGAAGGCCGCGAAGATCAGGCCCTGCTGGGTTGCCGAGAGCTCGAAGTCCTTGCCCATGAACGGCAGCGCGACACTAAGGCTGGAGCGGTCAAGGTAGTTGATGCTCAGGCCAATGAAGGCGAGCCAGATGATCATCCAGCGTTTTCGGGTCATGGTGCGGGGAGCCTTGGGGGAAGTTTTGGGGGCAAGCCTACTGCCTAGAGCAGTCATGCGGTCTCCTTTGACGTAAACATGGGCTTCGGGCGACACGGCACAAGGAGGGCCGGGGCGCGCTTGTTGGGGAAACGATCATATAGGAATGCGGTTAATCATATATAGAAAGTGATCCAAGACAAGTCCCCCCCCCCAAAAAAAAACTTCCGCGAGCGCCCGGAACCGGCCGGTGGCTTATGATTCCCACAGCGACTCCGGCAACACACTGCAAAGAGGTAAACGCGTGCCACCACGTCAACCGTCCGAGACTTCCCGCATCAAAGCAGCCGTCACCGACGTCTACTCCGCGATGCGCGCGTCAATCCTCAACGGGGAAATCGAGCCGGGCACCCGGATCAACATCGACGCCGTTTCCCGCACCATGGGCGTATCCCAGACGCCGGTCCGGGAAGTGCTCCAGCGGCTCGAGGGCGACAACCTGGTGGTCTACACCCCCGGGCGCGGCTACAGCACCACTCCCCTGCTGGGCCTGGACGAACTGCGGTCACTGTTTGAATTCCGGCTGCTGGTGGAGCCGTGGGCCGCCCGCGCGGCAGCAGTGGACCGGCTCGCCAACCCCGCCAGGGCGCTGGAGAAAGAACTGGCCGCCTTCCAGGGCGTGATGAGGGGCGGAGGTGACCTGCGGCAGGACCTCGTTGCGCATGACACGCGCTTCCACGACACCATCCTTGCCGCAGCCGGGAACCCTGTGGTCCGGCACGCCTTCGCCCAGACGCACTGCCACCTGCATACCTTCCGCCTCTACCCGGCAGACGTTGACGGGGCCAGCACCATGGCCGAGCATTCCGCCGTCCGGGAAGCCATCCAGGCCTGCCGGCCGGAGGAGGCGGAGGCGGCGATGGCACAGCACATCAGGAATTCCTTCACCCGCTTCGCCCAGGCGTTCGAGGGAACAGTGGAGCTCGAGCCCCTTGAGGAAGGCGGCCCGCCCAGGACCCGCATCGTGTGACTCCAGGCCAGCAATCACAGGGAAGCCCGGCAACCTGCCGGGCTTCTTTTTTTGTGCGCCAGGGCCGCCGGAAAACTTGACCTGCCTCACACTTCCTATATGATTATCAAACTTCATATAGGAATAGCCCACGAACTCCTCCCAGTGCAGAGAGAAGACCAGCATGCCTTCCATTTCTTCCATCCGTACCCAGGACGTCCGCTTCCCGACGTCCCTGGAACTTGACGGCTCCGACGCAGTCAACGTCGACCCCGACTACTCCGCCGCGTACGTGGTCATCCGCACCGACGCGGGCGACGAAGGCCACGGTTTTGTGTTCAGCTGCGGCCGCGGCAACGAGGTCATCACCCACGCCATCGATTCCTATGCAGCCCTCCTGGTGGGCCGGGACATCGACGAGCTCATCTACGACCTTGGCAACGCCTCCAAGCGGCTCATCCACGATTCCCAGCTGCGCTGGCTCGGCCCGGAAAAGGGCGTGACCCAGATGGCGGCCGGCGCCCTGGTCAGTGCGCTCTGGGACATCCGGGCCCGGCGCGAAAACAAGCCGCTGTGGCTCCTGCTCAGCGAAATGCCCGCCGAGGAGATCGTCGACGTCGTCGACTTCACCCACATCCGGGATGCCCTCAACCCCCAGCAGGCCCTGGACATCCTGCGCGCCGGCGAGGACGGGAAGGCCGCACGGATCGCCGCCCTCAAGGTGGACGGCTACCCCGCCTACACCACCTCCCCCGGCTGGCTGGGCTACAGCGACGAAAAGCTGGTCCGGCTCAGCAAGCAGGCGGCAGCGGACGGCTTCTCCATGATCAAGCTCAAAGTGGGCGGGGACATCAACGATGACCGCCGCCGCATGGCCCTGGCGCGGCAGGCCGTGGGTGAACTTCCCATCGCCATCGACGCCAACCAGCGCTGGGAGGTCTCCGAAGCCATCGAATGGGTGAACCAGCTTGCAGAGTTCAACCCGTACTGGATTGAAGAGCCCACCAGCACCGATGACATCCTGGGCCACGCGGACATCCGCAGGGGCGTGGCCCCGGTCCGCGTTGCCACCGGTGAGGCCGTTGCCAGCCGCATTGTGTTCAAGCAGCTGCTGCAGGCAGGCTCCATCGACGTCCTCCAGCTTGACTCCACCCGCGTGGCCGGCGTCAACGAGAACATCGCCAACCTGCTGCTCGCCGCCAAGTTCGGCGTCCCGGTCTGTCCGCACGCCGGCGGCGTGGGGCTCTGCGAGCTCGTCCAGCATTTCTCCTTCTTCGACTATGCGGCAATCACCGGCAGCCAGGACGGGCGCATGATCGAGTATGTGGACCACCTGCACGAGCACTTCGCCGAGCCGGTCCGGATCGTTAACGGCCGCTACGCTGCCCCGCAGCTGCCCGGCACCGGCGCCGAAATGCTCAGCGCCTCGCGGTCCCGCTGGGAATTCCCGGGCGGTGCCGGCTGGGCCGAAGTAGGCAACCGCGCCGCCGTCACCGGGGCCCGGCTCGCCCCGGCGGGAGGCGTCCGATGACCACCAGCGTGGAAGAGCTGGACGCCGTCGTCGAAGCGGCCCACGCCGCCTTCGAAAAGGCCCGGACGGCGGATCCCTTCACCCGGGCGTCATGGCTGGAGGCGGTGGCAACAGCGCTGGACGCAGACGCTGACGTGCTGGTGGCCCTCGGGGAACAGGAAACCCACCTGGCGGAGGCGCGTCTCCGCGGCGAACTGAAGCGCAGCACCTTCCAGCTCCGGCTCTTCGCGGACGAGATCCGGCGCGGCGAGCACTTCGATGCCACGATCGACCGCGCGGATCCGGAATGGGGCATGGGGCCGCGGCCCGACCTGCGCCGCTACAACGTGCCGCTCGGGGTGGTGGGCGTCTTCGGCGCCTCCAACTTCCCGTTTGCCTTCAGCGTGATGGGCGGCGACAGTGCCTCGGCGCTTGCCGCCGGCTGCGCCGTGGTGCACAAGGCGCACGACGGGCACCTGCAGCTTGCCCTGCGCACCGCAGAGGTTGCGGTGGCCGCACTCGACGCCGCCGGCGCGCCGTCGGGCCTCTTTGCCCTGGTGACCGGAAGGTCCGCCGCGGAGGCCCTCGTGGACCACCCCCTGACAAAGGCCATCGGCTTCACGGGCTCGACGGCGGGCGGCCGCGCCTTGTTCAACCGTGCCGCGGCGCGTGCCGAGCCCATCCCCTTCTTCGGCGAGCTCGGCGGGATCAACGCCGTCTTCGTGACGGAGAACGCCTGGGCCGCACGCCGCGACGGGATCGTCGCCGGCTACGCGGGCTCCTTCACCCTGGGCATGGGCCAGTTCTGCACCAAACCGGGCCTGCTGTTCATTCCCCGCGGGCACACCGACGCCGTCCGCGCGGCGCTGAACGAAGCGCTCAAGGATTTCATTGCCGCGCCGCTGCTCAGCGAGCGTCTGCATGAGGGGTTCGCGGGCGCCGTCGGCGGTCTCCGTGGAACGCAGGGCGTGGAGGTGCTGGTGGAAGGCGACTTTGCCGAGGCGCCGTCCCCCACCGTGCTGCACACCTCGGCGTCCGCGGTGCGCAAGGATCCGTCCATCCTCCGCCAGGAGATGTTCGGGCCGGCAAGCCTCATCGTGGAGTACGGGGACGAGTCCGAGCTCCCGGCACTGGCCGGACTCCTCGAGGGGCAGCTCACCACCACCCTGCAGGCGGAAGCCGACGACGACGTCTCCGACCTTGCCGCCCGGCTCACCGATCTCAGCGGCAGGGTGCTGTGGAACGGCTGGCCCACGGGCGTCACCGTCAGCTACGCGCAGCACCACGGCGGGCCTTACCCGGCGACGTCGTCCAACACCACGTCAGTGGGGACGGCTGCCATCCGGCGTTTCCTCCGGCCCGTGGCCTTCCAGTCCTTCCCGGCGGACCGGCTGCCGGAACCGGTGCAGGATGCCAACCCCTGGCGGGTGCCGCAGCGCATCGACGGCGAGTGGCAGCGGCCGGAAGCTGCGCCGGCGACGGCGGGCGGCGGCCAGTGAACGCGCCCAGGCCCATTGGACCGTCGTCGGTCCTTCCGGAGGATGCAGCCGGCGCGCTCCTGATCGGCCGGATCTGGGACGTCGAAGCGTCCGGCCCGCGCGTCGTGGCGGTCCAGGGCGGGGACGTCTATGACCTCCAGCCCCTGGCCGAAACGGTCTCCGCACTCCTCGAACGCCCGGACCTGGTGGCAGCCGTCCGGGGCGCCATGACCGTGCCCCGATGGTCGGCGTCGGAGATCATCGAGGCGTCCCTGGCCCGCGATACAGCCCGGCCGCATCTCCTGGCCCCGGTGGACCTCCAGGTCGTCAAGGCCTGCGGCGTGACGTTCGTGGACAGCATGATCGAGCGGGTGATTGAGGAGCGCTGCGGCGGCGACGCCAGCCGCGCCAGGCAGACCCGGGAGCTGGTGGCGAAGGCGCTGGGCGGCAGCATCGCCGCGGTCCGGCCCGGCTCGCCCGAAGCCGCCGAGGCCAAGAAGGTGCTGATCGCGGAAGGGCTGTGGTCGCAGTACCTGGAGGTGGGCATCGGGCCGGACCCCGAGGTGTTCACCAAGGCCCCGGTGCTTGCGTCGGTGGGCCTTGGCGCGCAGGTAGGGATCCCGTCGTTTTCCCACTGGAACAACCCCGAGCCGGAGCTGGTGCTGATCGCCACCTCGGGGGGTTCCGTTGTGGGCGCCACGCTCGGCAACGACGTCAACCTTCGGGACGTGGAGGGCCGCAGCGCCCTGCTCCTGGGCAAGGCGAAGGACAACAACGCCTCCTGCGCGCTGGGTCCGTTCATCCGGCTGTTCGACGGCGGCTTCACCCTGGACACGCTCCGCGAGGAGGAGATCCTGCTGCGGGTCGATGGCACGGACGGCTACTGCCTTGAGGGCCGCAACTCGGTGGCCCGGATCAGCCGGCCGTTCGAAGAACTGGTGGCCGCGACCCGGGGACGCCACCACCAGTACCCGGACGGCTTCGCACTGTTCACCGGCACCCTGTTCGCCCCGACGCAGGACCGCGACCAGCCGGGGCAGGGCTTCACGCACAAGATGGGCGACACCGTGACCATCCGCAGCCGGCACCTCGGTGCGCTGGTCAACCAGGTGGGCCCCGCCGAGGAATTGCCGGAATGGTCTTTCGGGCTGCGGCAGCTGTTCGAGTACCTGCACCACCAGCGGGCCCTTCAGGAGTCTGCTGCCCAGGTGCGGTAGGCGGCCGGAAGCGGACGACGGCGGGAGGTTCCCGCCGTCGTTCGCTTCTTTAATCGGCGACTTGGACAGTTGCCTCTATTTCCACCGCGAAGCCCAGCGGAAGGGAGCTGACCCCGATGGCCGACCGGGCCGGCAGCCGCTCCGTGCCGAACGCTAGGGCCAGCACCTCGGTGGCGCCGTTGGCAACAAGATGGTGCTCGGTGAACCCGGGCGTGCTGTTCACAAAAATGACGGCCTTCAGGACGCGGGCCACCCGGTCCAGCCCGCCGAGGTGGTCGCGCACAGTGCTGAGCAGGGAAAGCATGACGGCCCGGGCCGCCTCCTTTCCCTCCGCCGTTGTAAGGTCCGCTCCCAGCTTGCCGCGGTGGATCGGCTCTCCGTCCGCGAAGGCCCCGTGCCCGGAAACATGGAGGACGTCCGCATGCCGGGTGATGAGGGCAAAGGTTCCAACCAGCGGGTGCGGTGGCGGCAGCACCAATCCGGCCCCGGCAAGCTTCTGCTCAGGCGTCATGTGGTCATCCCCTAGCGTGTTCGGGCCCTGTTTCCAGACTAGCGGTCCAAGGATCCCCAGAGACCGCCGGGGAACAACTGCGCCCCTTATTCCGTTGGCATCGCTACGAGCATGCCGCCTGCGTCCAGCCGGCACCCAACAGAACGGAACCACATGGTCAGGGCTATCTGGAACGGAAAAGTCATCGCCGAATCCGCGGACACCGTGGTGGTGGAGGGCAACCACTACTTCCCGCGCGACGCCGTCAACGCCGGCTACCTGCGGGACAGCGACCTCTATTCGGTCTGCCCATGGAAAGGCAGGGCCAGCTACCACACGCTGGAAGTGGACGGGAAACTGAACGTGGACGCGGCCTGGTTCTACCCGGAGCCGAAGCCGCGCGCCAAGCAGATCGAGGACCGCATCGCCTTCTGGCGGGGCGTGACCATCGAGCACTAGCAGAGCGGACGACGCCGGGAGGTTCCCGCCGTCGTCCGCTCCCCTTGTGCGCCGCCCCGGTCAGTTCTTGGCGACGTCCAGCTCAATCACGGCCCAGGACAGCGCCGGAAGCGTTGCCCTGAGCTCGGAGCCGCTGGCCTTCGCTCCTTGCAGCGGCTTGAGTCCCACCTGGTCGGGGCGGTCCTGGCTGTTGGCGGTGAAACGGTCCCCGCCCTCAGGGATCTCCAGGACCTCCGCGCGGACCACCTGGCGGGCATCAAACCCGCGCAGTGAGACGTCGATGTCCGCCGCTTCCTCCAGGCCGCGGTTTGCCAGGAAGAGCGCCACGCGGCCCGTCTCCTCGTTCCACGTCGCGCTGACATCCACCAGGTCGGTGCCGCCGAAGCGCGCGTTTTCGTACTTGTCCGAGTCAACGGACAGGCGCAGGATCTGTCCCGTGGCCAGCGCGGCCATGCGGGCGAACGGGTGGAAGATGGTCTGGCGCCAGGCCGGGCCGTTTTCCTCGCTGAGGATCGGGGCGATGACATTGACCAGCTGCGCCTGGTTGGCGATCTTGACGCGGTCGCCGTGGCGGAGCAGCGAGTTCAGCAGGGTTCCCACCACCACGGCGTCCGTCACGTTGTACTTGTCCTCGATGAGCCGGGGGTGCTCGCGCCAGCCGGCCTTGGCGACGTTGCGCAGCTGGTCCTCGGTGTCCCGGCCGCGCTGGTACCAGACGTTCCACTCGTCGAAGGACAGGTTGATGTGCTTCTTGTGCTTGCCCTTCGCCCGGACGGCGTCGGCAGTCGCGATGACTGATTCGATGAAGTAGTCCGTATCCACTGCGCTGGCCAGGAAGCTGCCGGCGTCGCCGTCGTGCTCCTGGTAGTAGGCGTGGAGGGACACGTAGTCCACCTCGTCGTACGCATGCGTCAGGACAGTCTGTTCCCAGGCGCCGAAGGTGGGCATGCCCGAGTTGGAACTTCCGCAGGCCACCAGTTCGATGTCCGGGTCCACGAAGCGCATGGCCTTGGCCGCCTCCTGCGCCAGGCGGCCGTATTCCTCGGCAGTCTTGTGGCCGATCTGCCAGGGGCCGTCCATCTCGTTGCCGAGGCACCAGAGCTTGATGTTGAACGGATCCTTGTGGCCGTTCTTCGCACGGAGGTCGGACCAGTAGCTGCCGCCGGGGTGGTTGGCGTATTCCACGATCTCGCGGGCCGCCTCCACGCCCTTGGTGCCCAAGTTGATGGCTTCCATGATTTCCGTGCCGGCCTGGCGGGACCAGTCGACGAATTCGTGCAGGCCGAACGCGTTGGTCTCTACGGTGTGCCAGGCGCCGTCCAGCCGGCGCGGACGGTTCTCGCGCGGGCCGATGCCGTCCTCCCAGTTGTAACCGGAGACGAAGTTGCCGCCCGGATACCGGATGACGGTGGCCCCGAGTTCCTTGACGAGCTTGAGGACGTCTTGCCGGAAGCCTTTGTCATCGGCTTCCGGGTGGCCCGGTTCGTAGATGCCGGTGTAGACGCAGCGGCCCATGTGCTCCACGAAGGAGCCAAAGAGGCGGCGGGGGACTTCGCCGATGGTGAAGTCGCGGTCGAGGGTGATCCGTGCGCGGGACATGTACAGCACTCCTTGGTCGTTGTTCAGGTCTGTTCGTAGCGTTGGTTTGCAGGCGGTAGGTGGCGGTTCAGGTTCCGGCGAGGCCCGTCGTCGCAACGCCCTTGATGATCTGGCGCTGGAAGAAGAGGAAGACGAGGATGAGCGGCAGCGCAGCGAGCAGGGCGGACGCCATGTTCTGCGCGTACTGGATGCCGTAGGCGCTCTTGATGGTCTGCAGCCCCACCGGAAGGGTGAGGAGCGCGCCGTCGTTGGTGGCGATGAAGGGCCACAGGAAGTTGTTCCAGGCGCCGATGAACACGAAGATGGCGACGGCGGCAAGGATGGGCCGGGACAGCGGCAGGACGATTTGGGTGAAGATCCGCATGCGGCTGGCGCCGTCCATCACCGCCGCTTCTTCAAGCTCGCGGGGAATCTGGTCGAAGAACTTCTTGAGCACGAACACCATCGCCGGGTGGATGACCTGCGGCAGGATGATGGCCCAGGAGGTGTCGATCATGTGCAGGGCGAGCATCTGGTAGAAGAGCGGGATGATCAGGACCGGCGGAGGGACGATGATGGAGGCGATGATCACCGTCATCAGCACCTTCTTGCCCTTGAAGTCGATCCGGGACAGTGCGTAGGCCACGAGCGCAGAGATCACCAGGGTGATGGCCGTGATGGCCGCCGAGGTGTAGAGCGAGTTCCACGTCCACAGCGGGATGTTGCCGTCCTGGAACACTTTCACGAACGCTTCGGGCGTAAAGCCCGACGGCGGGACCCAGCTGATCTTCGGAGCCGCGGCATCCGTCTCGGTCTTGAAGGCGGTGGCGGTTGCCCAGGCGAAGGGGACCAGCCAGAGGACTGCGATCAGCGCGGCAACCGCGACGGCGGCGATCTTGCCTGCCGTCATTTTCTTGCGTGGCTGGCGGAGGTCCTGGCTGGTGCGTGTGCCTGACTCGGGGCGGTCGAGGGTCTGAATTGCCATGGTTATGCACTCCTGCGGCGGGTGATGACGAACTGCATGACCGAGACGAGCACTATCAGTCCGAAGAAGATGTAGGAGATGGCTGCGGAATAGCCCAGCCGGTAGCCGGTGAATCCGGTTTCAAAGATGTACTGCACCACGGGCCGGGTTGATCCTCCGGGCCCTCCGGCGGTCATCTGGTACACCTGGTCGAAGATCTTGAGCGAGGCGAGGATCTGGAGGAGCACGATCATCACGGTGGTGGGGGTCAGCTGCGGCAGGGTGATGGAGAAGAACTGGCGCCAGGCCCCGGCACCGTCGAGGGATGCTGCCTCATAGTGCTGGTGCGGGATGTTCTGCATCGCCGCCAGGTAGAGCAGGAAGTTGAACCCCACCGTCCACCAGAGGGTGGCAATGACGATCGCCCACATGGCCACGTTGGGGTCGTTGAGCCAGGCGACCTTGGGGATTCCGATCTTGGACAGGGAATCGTTGATGAGGCCAAGCTGCGGGTTGTACATCCACGTGAAGAACAGTGAAACCACGGTGGACGCGAGCAGGTACGGGGCAAAGTAGGAGAGCCGCCACAGCCATTGGGCCGGCAAACCGACGTTGAGCAGTGCCGCCATCACCAGGGCCACCAGCACCAGCGGGACCGTGCTGATCACGGTGAAGTACAGGGTGTTGCCGAGTGAGCGCCACATGCCGGCGTCGGACAAGGCTTCGGCGTAGTTCGCAAAGCCGATCAGGCTGTCATTGGCTCCGGTCAGGGACTTGCCGGTGAGGCTCATGTAGACGCCGTAGAGAAGGGGCCACACAAGGAAAACGAGGAAGAAAACCAGGAAGGGCGCGGCGAACCCCCAGCCGCTGAGGTTGCTCCTGGTGAGGCTCCCGGGGCTCCGCCGTGCTGCTAGTGAAGAACTCATGAAGGACTCCTTTGTCGCTCGGTGGGTTTAGACGGGGTTGGGCCGGGAAAGCAGGTGGTTGGTGCGCTCTTCGAAGGCGTCCCAGCCTGCGGCCGCTTTGTCGCGGCCAAGGAGGACGTTCTGGACGTTCTCCGCGAAGTAGGTCTGCCAGTCAGATCCCGAGCCGCTGAACCAGGCTTCGGGGTCGTAGGCGATGACGTCGGCCGCATTGGCGTAGTGCGCCTGCGGCGTGAGGTCCTTGTAGGCCTGGGACTGGACCACCGGCTGGTACGCGGGAATGTGGCCCGCTTCTGCCCAGGACAGTGATCCCTTGAGGACGTCGCTGACGAACTTGTAGACGTCGCGGCGCTTCGTGTCGTCCACGTTCAGCTGCCGCGGAAGGACGAAGGAATGCGAGTCTGCGTAGGCAGCCGGGGTGCCGTAGAGCGTGGGAATGGTGGCCGCGTCCACCGGCAGGCCCGCCTTCTTGAGCGTCGGCAGCTCCCAGACGCCGCTGAACAGCATTCCCGAGCCGCCGCGGGCGAATTCCGCGATGCCCGTGCTGATGTCGCCGCTCTTGGCCGCGATGGTGTCGTCGAAAAGCGATGCCATGAAGTCCAGCGACTCAATGGCTGCGTCACGGTCGACCTTCATCGGCTGGCCCGGCGTCAGGGTCATGTCCGCGCCGTGCTGTTTGTAGAGCGTGTAGAAAAGCCGCCACATCTGGGATCCGCTGCCAAGGTAGCCAAAGGACAATCCGTGGGCCTGGGTGACCTTCTGCATCTCCCTGGCCATGGCCAGGAACTCCTGCGGGGAGGCCACTTCCTGCAGTTGTCCGTTTCCGGCCAGGACTCCGGCCTTCCCGGCGACGTCCGTGTTGTAGAACATGACGAACGGATGCGAATCCAGGGCGATGGAGAACACCTTGCCGTTCTGCTGGCTCTTCTCCCAAATGCGCGGGGCGAAGTTGTCGCCCGTGACGCCGTGCTCTGCCAGCAGGGAGAGGTCCCAGGGGTCGATCAGGCCGCCGGGGGCGTAGCCCGGCACCCGGCTGGCATGCATGATCGCCAGCTCCGGCGGACGTCCGCCCGCAGAGGCCATGGCCAGTTTGGTGTAGTACGGCGGCCCCCACGCCAGCACGGTGGGATGCACCTTGAACGCAGGGTTGGCCTGGTTGGCGCCGTTGATCATCGCCTGCATCTTGATGCCGTCGCCCCCGGACAGCAAATGCCAGAACCCGATGTCCCGCACGCCGGCAGCCTGGGCGTTTCCGCCGCAGCCCGTCAGTGCGCCTGTTGCCAGGACGCTGCCCAGGGCGGCCGTTCCTGTCAGTAACTGCCGGCGGGACAACTGTTTCCCGGGCAAAAATTCAAACTGCTTCACCAATCACTCCTTTGGATGGGTCCGCTGAAAGGTTCCTACTGTTGCCTAAAGTTCCGGTTCCGGCGCGCTCCGTCCCCGGCAGATGCCTTGGGGGAAGTGACGCAGGTCTCACGTTACATCGATGTAATGGCTGCCGCAAGGAAAAACTGTTAGCGCCAACAACTTGGTGGAATGCTCTCGTTTCAGCCGCGGCTGCTGTCCCGCTCCACGATCGTGTAGTCGATGGAGACCACGCGCTGTTCCTGGCCGCGGTCCGCCATCCGCTCCGTCAGGAGGCGTAGGGCTTCGCTGGCAATGCCGCGCTTGTCGAAGGAGACAGTGGTCAAGGAAGGCACGGCGTAGCGGCCGTCGGCAATGTCATCGAAGCCCGCCACGGCAATGTCGTCCGGTATCCGCAGGCCCCTCTTCCAGAGCACGCTCAGGGCGCCGATTGCCATGGAATCGGTGAAGCAGAACAACGCTTCCGGAACAGGATGCGTGTCCAGGTAGGCCGTAAGCGCATCGGCGGCGGTCTGCGGCGTCCATTTTTCGCAGGGGATCAGCAGCGACTCGTCCCGGTCAATGCCCAGGATCCCCAGGGCCTCTTCATAACCTTGCGTCCTCTGGATCGCCGCGGCGGATCCCCTGCCCTCGGTGGTTCCCAGGATGGCGATCCGGCGTCGCCCGGACGCGGCCAGGGCGAGGGTCATGTCCCGCGCGGCGCCGACGCTGTCCACGTGCACACGGTCGGCGAGCTTTTGCTTGACCTCACCGAGCAGGACCACCGGCGGCAGGGCAACGCCCACCTGCACGGCACTCTCGTCCAGCACTACGGGATTAAGGATGAGCCCGTCGATCAGGTTGGAGCGGGCGCGCACCATGAGTTCGTGTTCGCGCTGGGGATCCGAGCCGGTCTCCTCGATCTGCACGATCCAGCCCTGCTCGTGTGCCACTTCGACAATATTGTGGGCAATTTCTGCCGAGTACGGCGTGCCCAGGTCAGGCAGGGCCAGCGCAATCACGCCGGACCTCCCGTTACGCAGCCCGCGGGCGGAGAGGTTGGGGACGTAATCCAGTTCGAGGATGGCCTGCTCCACCTTGGACCGGGTGGCCCCGCTCACCGGAACGATGCCGTTCATCACGTTCGAGACAGTCTTGGGTGAGACCCCGGCACGGCGGGCGACATCCTTGACCGTTGCGCGCAATGCTCCCCTTCCAAACTTTCCGGGCAAGAGCCGGCAGCGAGTGGCCGCCTTCCGACGGCGGGCCTGCTGACGATTTTACCGCCAGTCGGGACGGACGACGGCGGAACCTCCCGCCGTCGTCCGCCTCCTGCGTGAGGGGTGCAGGCGGGGCTACCAGCCCGGCATTGCCGGGGGTAACGTGGCGATCAGGCTGATACCCGTTCAAGGAGGAACCCGGCATGGAAGTCGTCACTATCGAAACGCCCCAGCTTGGCGACCGCACCTACCTGGTCCACGACGGCGCGGTGGGCATCGTCATCGATCCCCAGCGGGACACCGACCGGGTGGACAAGGCCGTCGCGGACGCCGGGGTGAGGATCACGCACGTTGCGGAAACGCACATCCACAACGACTACGTCACGGGCGGCCTGCAACTCGCCAAGGACCACAATGCCGCCTACCTGGTCAACGCCGCGGACGACGTCCCGTACCGCCGCCAGCCGATCTCGGACGGAGACACGGTGCAGGTGGGAAGGATGGTCCTCAAGGCGGTGGCCACGCCAGGGCACACCCACCACCATCTCTCCTACATCGTCACGGACGGCGAGCGCCAGGCCGTTTTCTCCGGAGGGAGCCTGCTCTACGGCTCCGTGGGCCGCACCGACCTGGTCAGCGACGAAGACACCGTGCCGCTCACCCACCACCAATACGCCTCGGTGCGGCGCCTGGTGGACGAGGCGGGCAAGGACGCCGGGCTCTACCCCACCCATGGCTTCGGCTCCTTCTGTTCCTCAGGCCCGGCCAGCGGGGCGGAGTCCTCCACCATCGGCGAGCAGCTGAAGGAAAACCATGCCCTGACGGATCCGGACGAGGACCACTTCGTCCAGGAGCTCATCCACAACCTCACGGCTTATCCGTCCTATTACGCCCATATGGCCCCGATCAACCTGGCAGGACCCACGGCGCCGGACCTGGAACTGCCCGACTCCCTGGACCAGGATGAGCTGGCGGCCCGCCTCCAGCGGGGAGAGTGGGTGGTGGACCTGCGGAACCGCATTGCCTTTGCCAACAGCCACCTCAGCGGCAGCGTCAGCTTCGAATACGGCGACGGCACCAAGTTCACCGCCTTCCTGGGCTGGGTCCTGCCCTGGGACGAACAACTGACCCTGGTGGGTGAGCACCGGGACGTGGAGAACGCCATCCGGGACCTTTCCCGCATCGGGATCGACAACCCGGACGCCGCAATCGGCAGCGGACCCGGGGAACTCGCGCCCGGGGCACCCACCTCCTCCTACCGCAGCGTTGGCTGGCAGGAAGTGCTGCAGAGGCCCACCGACGAGCCCCTCCTGGACGTCCGCCGCACCGACGAGTTCGAAGAGTCGCACATCCGCGAGGCAACAAACATCCCGGTCCACGAGCTGCTGCGCCGCATGGACGAGGTGCCCGCCGGGCGGCTGTGGGTGCACTGCGGGTCCGGGTACCGCTCTGCGGTGGCGGCAAGCCTGCTGCAGCGCGCAGGCCGCGACGTGGTGCACATCGATGCCAAATTCCGTGACGCGAGGAAGGCCGGCCTCGCCCTGGCATGAGGGCTCCGCCGGCGTGAAACGGTGCCTGCCGTGTCAGAGGTTCGCGGCCTCTTCCTCCGCCAGCCTGATCATGCGGAGTTCGTCCTCCACGGCGCGGGACGGCCAGTAGTCCTTGGCCAGCTCACTGGCCCGGACCCTGTCCGCTTCCGGGATGAGCTTGCCGAGCAGCCCGCCCGCCTGGAGCAGGGCGATCAGCGCTATGGTCCTGGGTTCGGGGGCCTTGGTACCGGTCTTGGCGGACGCGGAATCCTGTACCTGGGCCCCCGCGGTGCCGGCATCGGTGGCCGTTGCGTCGGCGGCCCCTGTGTCCGGTGGCTCGAGGTTGGACGGTGCACCGCTGAGTGCCGCTTCGATCTTTTTCAGGAGTGCGGCCTCCGGAGCATGGTCCTTTTCCGGGTAGCGCACGGCGCGGAAAAGGCCCAGGTGCCTTTCGCCGACGTGTTCCACGATGCCCAGGGAGGCCATCCCCTCGTAGACGCGCTGCACTTCGGCGCGGCTCTCAAGCGCCGAGACCCACCATCGTGGAGTGTGCGGCCGTGACTTGCCGCGGAGGAGCTCCAGCTCGTGCTGCAGATGGGTGTCCGGAGCAGTGCCGGCAACCCTGACGTGCTTGCCCTGCAGCTCGATAGCACCGAGCAGGTCCAGCTCGGCCAGCACAGCACCTGCCAGCGTGGTCCGCAGTGCGAAGACCGGAATTTCGGGTTTTCCGGTGGTGTCATTTGTGGCCAGCAGCAGGAACGCCTGGGGAAGGCTCAGTTCCATCGCTTTCGGTGTTTCAGCGTCCATAGCACCATGGTGCGCCTGCCTGGCAGCGGCTACTACGGCCGAAGTACCTAGTTTCCCGGCGGATCGGCAGGCATAAGCTGATACCGTAACGTCTCTTCCAGCGCCGGGGAGGTCGCCGTGGACACCGAAACTGCCGAAGTGGTTGACCATGATGTCACCACAATCACCTGCGTGTGCGGCAACACCGTCAGCAAGGACGGATTGATACAGGCCAACTCACGCGGCGTCCCCGTGCATTCAGGAGAACCCCCTGTCCCGCCGGAATTGGCGGAATGGCCCGCCGATGAGGACCTCTACACGCTCTGTCCCTCCTGCGGCCGCGTCTACCGTGACGCAGTCATCGAAGAAACAGGGACTGCGCCCGTTGCCTTCCGGGTCGACGTCAAGGACGGTCCCATTGCCGAGGCCATCCGGGTCCACTGGAACCTCTCCACCTGAACCACGGGCAGAAGGAAACGGACGACGGCGGGACGTCCCGCCGTCGTCCGCTTGCGTGTCGCATCCGGAGGGGTCGCCGGTGGGCGGCGTTGCTGGCACACTGGCCCCATGAACGAGGCACTCTCCCCCTCCCGCAGGCCTGGCATCCGGGCAGCGATGTTTGTGGATTTCGACAACGTCTTTACCGGCCTGCANGAACGAGGCACTCTCCCCCTCCCGCAGGCCTGGCATCCGGGCAGCGATGTTTGTGGATTTCGACAACGTCTTTACCGGCCTGCAGGCACTCGATCCGCTGGCGGCGAAGCGGTTCGCCGAAGACCCGAAGCATTGGGCTGACGCATTGTCAGCCGGCGGTTCCGGGGAGGGGCCCCGCCGCTTCCTGATCCGCAACTGCTACCTGAACCCGATGGTGTACTCGAAGTACCGGACATATTGGACCCGGGCCGGTTTCCGCGTGATCGACTGCCCGTCGCTCACGCAGCGGGGGAAGAGCAGCACGGACATCAACCTGGTGCTCGATGCCATGGACGCGCTCTCCGGAAGCGGCGGGATCGAAGAGTTCTTCATCGCCTCGGCCGACGCCGACTTCACGTCCCTGATCCAGCGGTTCCGTGCGGCTGACCGGATGACGACGGTCATCGCTGCCGGCGCGGTGGCGTTCGCTTACCGGGAGATGGCGGACCACGTTGTGGAGTCCCACGATTTCGTTGCGATCCTCAACGGAACGACGGTTGAGCCCATTCATGCGATGGCGTCTGTGAAGCAACCGCAGGTTCCTCCCGCAGCCAAGGCCAAGACGAAAGTAAGCTCGCCGGCAATCCGTGAGGTCCTGGAGTTCGTGCGCTCCGCGCCGGGACCGGTTGTCGGCGCGATGGTGGCCCACCGGGCGCTCACGGCAGACCCTTCCCTGAAGACGGACTGGGGCGGCTTCGGAAAGTTCGGGACCTGGGTCTCGCAGATCGGCAAGGACGTGGAGTATTCGGCAGCCCAGGGCGGCTGGGTCTGGGACGGGAAACGGTTCTCGGTCGAGGATCTTCCCGTGCCGGCGGAGCAGCAGCCGGGCGTCGAAGAGCAGGTCACCCGCGTGACGGATGTGCCGGCTCTTTCAGCGTCCCAGTTCCGGCAGATTTTCCAGTCCTTGGCGGCCCGGCTTCATGAACATCCGGTCAACCGCACCGAGCTGAGCCGCCAGGTGCGGGACGACTGCGTTAGTGCCGGCCAGCCGGTCTCACGCAACGCGGTCAGTTTCGTCCTGCAGGGCCTCGCGTACGCCAACTTCCAGCTCAGCGACCAGGCGACGGCCGCGGAACTGGCAGCAGCGTGGACGGCGAATGTGGAAGAACTCTGCCGGGTGGCGCTGCTGGAGTTCGATGCCGCTGAAAAGCTGGCGGTGCGCCGGTGGGCCAGCGGCGGGCTGCTGGATGCCTAGACGTGCTGGTCGAAAAGCACCGGGTTGCCGTCCGGATCCAGCACCATAAAGCTCGCCGGGCCCTTGGTTCCCTCGTCCGCTTCGGAGACGAACTCCAGGCCCTTGGCCTTCAGTTGCCGTTGGATATCACGCACGTCGGTGAACGGGTCCACCGCCTCGGCGTCCTGGTTCCAGCCCGGGTTGAACGTGAGCATGTTCTTCTCGAACATGCCCTGGAAGAGGCCGATGACCGTGTCACCATTTTTCAGGATCAGCCAGTTCTGCGTGATGTCGCCGCCGAACCTGCTGAAGCCGAGTTTCTCGTAGAAGGCAGCGGAGGCCGCGATGTCCTTGACCGCCAGGCTGACCGAAAAAGCGCCGAGCTGCATGTCCTACTCCACTCTCCATAAGGGACGGAACTACCGAGTGCTGCCGGCTGCTGTCCGGCGCAGCAGGAACAGACTACAAGCAGAACGCCGCTTCCAACATGGGGAGATCCATCCAGGCGCATTGAAGGCGCCGCCGTCATGGCCACTGCCTCCGGCAGCTATTATGCTGAGCGGACCATCCTGAGGATGGGTTGGGGGCACAGGGGGCGCCGGTGGTATCAGGTTTTGGCAAAAGGGATTCTTCGGACGTGCCTGGCAACGGGCTGAATATCCCGGGCGTCCGCCGTTCGCCGAGCGGGCGCATCCCGCAGTGGGCCATAGATGAGGCGCTCGGGAAGCTCCAGGATCCTGAACCTTGGCGCGCCGCTCCCACCCCGGTTGCATCAAAGAGGCGGAGCTACCGCGGGACAAGGCCCGGGCGCACCCTGAGGTGGAAATCGGTGTCAGCCACCGTCCTGGGCCTGACGCTCGTTGCGGGGCTCTACTTCACGCCCACTTTGTTCGACCGGTTCGTCCTGCCAGCGGCCCTGCCCCACCTGCCCGGCGCCGATGTCCCTCCCCCGGGGTTTGAGGCGGCCTCGTCTCCCCTCGGCGTTCCGGCCGCCACAACAGGATCCACCGCGTACGTTCTCCAGGAGCCACCCGACCCGGACCAGCAGTTTGTTGCCTACGACCCGTGCCGTCCGATCCATTACGTGGTGCGGCCGGACCTTGCGCCGCCGGGCACGGACCAGCTTATCCAGCAGTCCGTCGCTGCCGTGTCCGCGGCCACGGGCCTGCAGTTTGTGTATGACGGACCTACCACGGAGGCCCCGTCGACGGACCGGGCGGCGTACCAGCCTGACCGTTACGGCAGGAAGTGGGCGCCCATCCTGATTGCATGGTCCACACCGGAGGAGGCACCGGACCTTGCCGGAAGGGTTGCGGGAACCGGTGGAAGCTCCTCGCTCCAGGTAACAGGCGAGCCGTACGTGTACGTCACCGGCCAGGTCCAGCTTGACGCGCCGGCACTGGCTGAAACGCTGGCTTTCCCCGACGGGCCCGCTTTGGTCAGGGCGGTCATCATGCACGAACTGGCGCATGTGGTGGGGCTGGACCATGTGGACGACCCCACCCAGCTGATGTATGCGGAGAACAGCGGGCGAGTGGACTTCGGGGAAGGGGACCGTGCCGGCCTTGCGCTGTTGGGCAGGGGGAAGTGCGTCCCGCGGATCTGAAGCCAGCTAAAGGGGGCCTGCTGTTACCTGTTTCAGCAGACACTCCCTAACGCGCCCGATAGGCCGTTGACTGGAGGAAGGCCGCGCACAAGCGTGCCGGCACGGACTGCCAGGGGCAAAGGAGTCATCATGCATACACGAACACTCGGACAGGGACTGCAGGTTTCGGCGATCGGCCTCGGCTGCATGGGCATGTCGCAGGGCTACGGCCCCAACCCCGGGGACCGCCAGGCGATGATCGGGGTGATCCGTGACGCGGTCGGCCTGGGAGTCAACTTCTTTGACACCGCCGAGGTGTACGGCCCCTACGTCAACGAGGAAATCGTCGGGGAAGCACTCGCGCCGGTGCGGGACGAAGTAGTGATCGCAACGAAGTTCGGGTGGCGGATCGAGGGCGGCAAATCTGTGGGGCTGGACAGCTCACCCGAGCAGATCAAACGCGTCGCGGACGAGTCGCTGCGCCGGCTGCGCTTGGACACGCTGGACCTGTTCTACCAGCACCGCGTGGACCCCAATGTGCCCATTGAAGAGGTGGCCGGCGCCGTGGGCGAGCTCGTCCAGGCCGGCAAGGTCCGCCACTTCGGGCTCTCCGAGGCCTCGGCCGCGACCATCCGCGCCGCCCACGCCGTCTTTCCGGTGACGGCCGTCCAGAGCGAGTACTCGCTGTGGACCCGGGATCCGGAGCCGGAAGTGCTGCCCGCCCTGGCCGAACTTGGGATCGGGTTCGTGCCCTTCAGCCCGCTCGGCAAGGGCTTCCTCACCGGGACCGTGGATACGTCCACGCAGTTCGCGGAAGGCGACGTCCGCGGCACCATCCCCCGTTTCACCCCGGAGAACCGCGCAGCCAACCAGGCGCTGGTGAAGCATGTCGCGGAACTGGCTGCCGCCAAGAACGCCACCCCCGGACAGATCGCGCTGGCATGGCTGCTGGCACAGCATCCCTGGATCGTGCCCATCCCCGGCACACGCCGCCGGGAGCGCCTCGAGGAGAACACCGGAGCGACAGCCGTTGCGCTGTCCGCCGATGATGTGGCGGACCTGAACGCCGTCGCCAGCCAGATCGGGGTGCAGGGCAACCGCTACAACGATACGCACATGCGCTACGTCGGGCGGTGAGCGGCGGCGGTTGCAAGCGGACGACGGCGTGGCGGCGGTCGGCATCAGTGAACCGGAGCTTACGCCCGGCGTGCGGCCACACTGATGCTGGCCACGCCGTATTTGCCGGTGGCCTTCACCGCCCGGCTGGAGAGGAACCGGTAGGCCCCGTTGGGGCGGACGGTGTCCACCGTGAACCCGGCCGACTCGATCGCCGCCAGGAAACTGTCCTGCTGCATGGCTCCGCCAATGCACGCGGCCCACAAGGACGCGTCGCACGTGACATTTTCGGGGAGCGGCACCGCAGAAACGATGTCCGCAACCACCAGGCGGCCTCCGGGTTTCAGTGCCCGAGCGGCTGCGTCCAACACGCGCGCTTTCTCCGGAACCAGGTTGATGACCCCGTTGGAGATGATGCAGTCCAGCGAGCCCGGCGGGACGTCGGGGGCCTCGACGCGGCCCTGCCGGAATTCCGTGTTGGCAAAGTCCGCGCCCAGGTGGCGGGCTTTCTCCACCTGCGCAGGTGTCATGTCGACGCCGATCACCGCGCCGGTGTCTCCTACCGCGAGCGCGGCGAGGAAGCTGTCCATGCCCGAGCCACTTCCAAGGTCCAAAACTGATTCGCCGGGCTGCAGGGCTGCCAGGTCGTGGAAGTAGCCCACGCCGGCAAAAGACTCGATGGCAGGAGCGGGAATGCGGTCCAGGTCCAGGCTGGGATAGCCCAGTCGTTCGGCGAGTGTCCGCCCGGTTTCGAAATGGAATTCCTGGTGCGGGTAATTAGCGACCAGCTCATACATGGAGCGGACACGGTCCTCGAGATCGGCGGTATCGAGCTGTCCCGGAGTGGTTTCCATGGATCTTCCTGCCCTTAATTTCACGGACTTGAAAGCGGTGGGATGAGTCTCCTCGCCTGCAATTTGAACGTCAAGAGGGCGTAGGCGCCACCGACGCGGACAACGGCGGGAGGTCCCGCCGTCGTCCGCTTTCCGTTTGCGAGGCGCCGCTTCCTCAGCCGGCCCCGCCCGGCACTTCTAGAGCTGCCCGGTGGGGCCGGTGTCCTCGACTTCCCCGCGCCAGCCGCCGGTTTCGGTACCGCGCGATTCGATGAAGTCCTTGAACTTGCGCATGTCAGATTTCACCTGCATCTGGTCCATCTTCAGTGCCGCACCTGCTTTTTCAGTGAGGGTTTCCGGTGCCCACTCGAAATGGACCCTAACCTTCGTGTGGTTGGCATCCAGGGGCGTAAACCTGATGATGCCGGCATGGGACTTGCCGTCGGTGCTGCGCCAGGCAATTCGGTCGTCAGGCTCCTGGTCGACTATTTCAGTATCGAATTCCCGCTGCACACCGCCCACCTTGGTAACCCAATGGTTGGTGGTGTCAGTCAGCTGGGTCACGGATTGGACACCGGACATGAACTGCGGAAAGGATTCGAACTGGGTCCACTGGTTGTACGCGGTCCGCAGCGGCACTGCTACTTCAACGGTCTCTTCAACGTGTTCCATTGCTTCCTCCTCATGAGGGACGGCCGCAACAGCGGACCGGCAGAGTTTGCCATCCTGCCAGTCAGGCAGCCGCCACTTTTGCACGATAAGTCCGGCGGGCAGCGGTGTCCAGACCCTCGGAATTGCAGGGACGACGACGTCCACCGGATGACATTGGCCGGCACAGTCGTAGGCTACTGGTAGGCCGGACGCCTAATGACGGGCCCCGGATCCCGAAGGGAACGACGAGTGGACAGTAGTGCTGGTTACTGGTTCTTGAGTGCCGCCGAGTGGGGCAACGCGGCCGCCGACGTGCATGCGGGCAATGCGGGATCGCCGTCCTGGTCGGAGGGCAACCTGGTGCGGCCCCTGGTTCACGGTGCCACCTATTTCGCCCGGCTCCACGAGGAGCTGTCCGCTCTGCAAGCGGGAGACCGCGTGTGGTTCACCGACTGGCGAGGCGACGGCGACGAAAAGCTTACGGCGGACGGGCCGGCCATCGGGGAGTTGCTGGCGCGGCTGGCCCGGGACGGGGTGGAAGTGCGCGGCCTGGTGTGGAGATCGCACGGAGAGCGTGTGTCTGCACCCATGAGCAACCTGTCCAACGAGCACCTCAGCCGCCAGATCAACGACGCCGGCGGCGAGGTGCTGCTGGACCAGCGGGTACGCCTCTTCGGCTGCCATCACCAGAAACTGTTCGTCATCCGCAACCGTAATGACCCTTCCCGGGACGTCGCATTCGTCGGCGGGATCGACCTCTCCCACAGTCGCCGGGACGACGCCGATCACATGGGAGACCCGCAGGCGGTGGAGATGGATCCCCGGTACGGGAAACAGCCTCCCTGGCACGATGCCGCCCTGGAACTGCGCGGCCCGGTTGTGGCAGATGTGCTGAAACTGTTCGCGGAACGGTGGGATGACCCCCATCCCCTGGACCGGCGCACTCCGTACCGGAGGCTGCTGCAGCGCATGGCCGATATGCCCCGGCACCCCGAGCCCCTGCCGGAGACTGCGCCGCCACCGCCGCCGGCGGGCCCTCACGCCGTGCAGCTGCTGCGCACCTACGGCGTGAAGCATCCGCCGTTCCCGTTCGCACCCGATGGTGAACGGAGCGTTGCCCGGGCCTACACCAAAGCTTTCGGCCTGGCCCGCTCCTTGATCTACATCGAGGACCAGTACCTGTGGTCGGCTGAGGTGGCGGCCGGAATCGCAGCGGCCCTCGAACAGAACCCCGCATTAAACGTGATCGCCGTGGTGCCCCGCTACCCGGACTCCGACGGCCCGCTGGGAGGGCCGCCCAAGCGGCTCGGCCAGCTGCGCGCCATTGAAAAGATGCGCCGCGTTGCCCCCGACAGATTCGGCGTATTCAACCTGGAGAACAGGGCCGGGACGCCGATCTATGTCCATGCCAAGGTCTGCATCATCGACGACACCTGGTTCACGTGCGGATCGGACAACTTCAACCGCCGGTCCTGGACCACGGACAGCGAGCTCACCTGCGCGGTCATCGACACCTCCGCTGGTCAGGGTGAAGCGCCCGGCGCAGACACTGGTCCCGGGGCTTCCCGTCCCTTGGCCCAGGAGCTCCGGCTCCAGCTCTGGGCCGAACACCTGGGCCTGGACCAGGATGACCCCCGGCTACTCGCTCCGTCGGACGGGCTCGCCCTGTGGAATGCAACCGCGGACGCTCTGGACCATTGGCACGAAACCGGCCGCCGTTCGCCCCGCCCCAGGGGACATGCACGGCACCACACCACAGAACCCGTGCCGCGCCTTCAGCGTCTCTGGGCGGACCCTGTCTACCGCCTTCTGGTGGACCCGGACGGCCGCCCCCGCAAAATCCGCGGCACAACCAAGTTCTAGGCAGGATCCACCGTGCCAGCCGGTACATTTGAGCCGATGATTTCCATTGACCGGGACGACCCCGCCCGCGGCGACGTCCATCAACTCCTCAGCGAACACCTGGCGGACATGTTCGCCACCTCGCCGGCCGAAAGCGTCCATGCCCTGGACCATTCCGCCCTCTCGGCGCCGTCAATCACGTTCTGGACCGCCCGTGAGGACGGCGACCTGCTGGGGTGCGGCGCACTCAAGCTCCTGGCGGCCCCTGCCGGCCCGCCCAGGCACGGTGAGATCAAGTCCATGCGCACTGCGGCAAGGGCTCGGGGACGGGGCGTAGCCACCTTGATGCTCCGCCATATCCTCGACGACGCCCGCACCCGGAACCTCGAGCGCCTCTACCTTGAGACCGGCACCGAGGACTACTTCGCCCCCGCCCGGCGCCTGTATGCCCGAAACGGCTTTTCCGAGTGCCCGCCTTTCGCCGGCTACGTCCTGGACCCCAACAGCGTTTTCATGGAGCTCCGACTCTAGGACCCGCTCCAGCGGACACCGGAAACACAGCCCGGGGCGTCAGGCGGCAAGGCGCGCCAGGATGGCCTGTTCCAGTGTGCTATCGGTTGCCGGCAGGCAGCCCGGTGGCCAGAGCGGTGGTTCCCGGTCCGGGTGCTCGGCGGGATAGCATCGGCCGGTCGGCGAAATCCAGCCGATTAGCGCGTGGGCCTCCCCCAGCAGGGCGGACGCGGCCCGTTCACCGATCGTCAGCACGCAGGCGACTTCTGCCACTCGGCTCACCTCCCGCGCCGACGCTTCATAGGCGCTGGCCGGCGGGCCCTCCAGCACCGCTGCAGCCTCCGCGTAGGCAGCCACCAGCTGGACTTTCGCCGCCGCCGTCGCGGCCTCAACCCGCGCCAGCACCCCTAACCCATCCAGGCACGCCTCGGAAAGCTCCTGCAGCGGATCAGCATCAGCATCGGGAAGCCGGTAGGGCGCACCGGCGGCCGACGGGCTGGCCACAACACCCGCAAGCTCATCAACCAGCCCCGCCACCGAGCCAACGGCAGCCACCAGCTGGGCCCTGACTTCCGCATCGACAACCACACCGGCTTCCATAACCACAGCATGGCAGGAGGGTCTGACAACGACGACGGCGGGAACCTCCCGCCGTCGACCGCTCACTTTAGGCTGCGTCCCAGCCCTGCGCTTACCCGCACAGGCACGCCATCTCCTCGCCCATCGCAGACGCAAAGACGTCGCCCGGCACGTTCAACGCGTCAAAGTGGATTCCGCAACACAGATTGCCGCCGTACGAGACAGCCGCGACACCGAGCCGTACGTTTCCCGGGAGAATCCCAAGGGGCCAGAGGGCGATAACCGGGGCTCCGGCGAGGCGGTAAGTTCCCTTCGGACCCGGCACGTTGCTGACGAACCCGGCAACAACACGCTGCTTCCGGGAGAGGCGGTCCAGGATGCGTGCACCGATCGGCCCGCGCATAAACTCCAAGGTGCCTTGATCCCTTGCCCGCACCTTCTCCTCACAGGTCTGGGCGGCGATGAGCCGCAGGCGCAGGTCGGGGTCGGGCTCGCCGAGCGGCAGCTGCACAAGCATGACTCCCACTTGGTTCGCTGCAGCCCCGCGGCGCCGCAGCGCCACCGGCACTGACACCGGCAACCGGGCGGCGATCGGCTCGCCGGAAGCCGCCAGGACCGCCCGGAAGCCGGCCGCGGCCGCGGCGAGGAGTGCGTCATTTACCGTGGCACCCCGCGGACGCACCGCCGTCTCCAGGGCTTCGATATCTGTCTGCAGAAAAGCGACGCCGCGGTGCGAGCTGCGCTCACCGAGCAGCACGGTGCCACCCACGCCAGAGCCCCACAGGGTCTTGAGGATACGAAACAGGCCGGTCGTAACACGACGCAGGGTGCGGCGTACATTGTTCCCGGGCTGGGACTGCGGCGCCACTGCAGGCCGGCGCAGAGGCGCCTCACCCGCCGGCCGCTCCCCCGGTTCCCCGGGATCAAAGAGCTGCTGCACGATCACCGCCGCTGTCATCCCGTCGGCCACCGCATGATGGATCCGCAGCACAACACCCACGCCAGTCGCCGAGGCGCCCGGTACCACCAGGACCTCCCACATCGGGCGGTCCCATGCCAGTGGCTCCCCCGTCAGTTCGGCACACTTGTCCTGAAGTCCCCCAAGACCATCGACGGGCTCCACGAGGCGGATGTGGTGCTCGACGTCGGGCACGGATTCAATCCAGTGATGCCGGCGGCCCACTTGGATTACTCTTTTGCGGAGCGCCGGCAAATCCGCAATCCGATCGCCAAGTGTCGCCCTAAGCCGCGCCATGTCCGGTGTGCCGTCCGGAGCCAGGAAACCGCCCGGCCCGAGCAGGCAGGCGGCCAGGAACACGTTGACCTGCCCGGCGTGGTCGAGCACCAGGTTCGCCTCATCAACAGGGGCCAGCTTTTGCGTCGCCGGGTGCATGCCTTGACAGTAACCGCGAAACACCGGCTTGTCAGCGCGTGGGCGGACAGGAAATCACTGCAGCCCCTGACGTCACACAACGCCACCGCATCCAGATAAGGACAAGCAACGCCCTACCCTTAACAAGTGACTTTGACTAAGATGCGCACCGCCGCCGCGAGCTCCCTCGCCGCCGCCGGTCTCCTGTTTACCCTCGCAGCCTGTTCCGCGCCGGCCGCCAGCCAGCCCACCACTTCCGCGCCGGCCTCCTCCGCAGCCGCTTCGTCGAGCGCCGCACCCAGCACAGCATCCGGCACGGCCGGGACTTGCGACGGCGTGAAGGTCATCGTCGATTCCGGCGCACTGAAGCAGTCTGCCGCTGACAAGTCCGTGTGCGTGCCCGTGGACGGTCCCACTCTGGCATCGGACGTGCTGGGCAAAGCCGACGTGAAGATCGAGGGCACCGCCAAGTACCCCACGAGCTTCGCGTGCCGCGTCAACGGCGTGCCCGCTGCGGACTTCGATATCAAGCACAAGGGCGGCACTACCCGCGAAGCGTGCGATGACAAAAACACGGTCTCTTATTGGGCCCTCTGGGTGAAGCCCGCCGCCGGCACGTGGGCCTACGCGCAGGAAGGCCTGGACAGCCTCAAGCTCAGCCCCGGCGAGAGCCTTGAATTGCTCTACACCGTGGACAACGAACCGGCCGCCCCCGCGGCATGACCTTCCGACCCGCGCCGCTGCGCGCCGGCATTGCTCTCGCCGTCGTGTTCATCGCGGCGCGGGTCATCTACCGCGTCCTTTTCAACGGCGCGGGCCTTGGCTCGCCGATCCTGCTCGACCTGCCGGCCATGCGGCTGCCGGCCCCGTATGCCCACGTGGTGTTCCTCGGTCCGGTCACCGGGCCCGGGCTGTGGGCGGCGGTCCTGTCCGCCCTGCCGATTGCCGGGCTGTTTGTCGGCTTCGGCCTGCTGAACGCATTCGTGGACGTGGCCCGCGGCTTCGTTCACCTGGCCCGCCGCGGCCCCATGCAGGGCCTGGCCCGCACGCTCGTCGTGGCATGGGCGGCGCTCCCCGCGCTGGCCGACGCCGTGACCTCCGTGCGCCTGGCGTTCCGGTTGCGGGGCGAACGTTTCGGGCCCCGCGCCCTCGTGCCCGTCCTCGAGCGCACCCTTGAACACGCGGCCCGGGTTGCCGCCGCCTTGGAACTGCGCGGCTTCGGGAGCCGCGCCGCACACCAGCCACGTAACGACGACGGCGGCCCGCTCCTGGTGCGCGACGCCCGGTTCCGCATCGGCGATGCGCAGGTCCGCGTTGCCGGGTTCACGCCCTCGAGCGGGTCCATCACTGTCATTACCGGGCCCACGGGCTCCGGCAAGTCCACCATCCTGCGCGGCATCGCCGGCCTGCTCTCCCACGTCGACGGCGGCGAGATCTCCGGCACCGTGCGCATCGCCGGAACGGACCGGGCCGCCACGCCGCCGCGCGATACCGCCCGGCTCATCGGCGTCGTCCTGCAGAATCCCCGTGCCGCCTTCGCCAGCACCCGGGTGCGGGACGAGATCTCCCTTGCCCTTGAGCTGCGCGGCATGCCATCAGCCGCCGCCACGGCCCGGGTGCTGGAGGTCGCCGAGCGCATCGGGGTCTCGGCGCTGCTGGACCGGAACATCAGCACCCTCTCGGCGGGGGAGGCAACGCTCGTGGCCATCGCCGCCGCGGTGGTGGAGCAGCCTCCCCTGCTCCTGGTGGACGAGCCGCTGGCAGACCTCGACACCACGGCCCGCAGGCACGTAATCGCCGTGCTCAATGCCCTCGCCGGTGACGGCGTCTGCATCATCGTGGCGGAGCACCGGGCGGCAGCGCTCGTCCCGGTTGCCGACTCCTCTTGGACTATCGCCGACGGCGCCCTGGTGCCGGGCGCCGCGCCGTCGCCGCCTTCCCCCCGTGACGATGCCCGGCCGGCGCTGGCACAGCCTGCGGGCGACGCGCCCGTGCTGACAGCGACTAACCTCGCGGTGCACCGCAAGGGGACCGCGCTGGTGCGCGAGGCGTCCCTCACCCTGCACCGCGGTGAAGTGGTTGCCCTGGTGGGGCCGAACGGGGCCGGGAAGTCCTCCTTACTGGTGGCGCTTGCCTTGGGTGAGGAAGCGGTCAGTAAGGGAGCGGGCGGAGCAAAAACCAACGACGGCGGAACGGCCGACGGCGGCCGCGTCGCCCTGGTGCCGGACGCCTCGGACGACCTCTTCACCAGGGATACGGTCGAGGGAGAGCTCCGCGCGGCCGAGCGGCGCCTTGCGCGCCGAAAGAAGGGCGAACAGCCCGAGCCCGGCTTGGCGGCGTCACGCCTGGCCCGTCTGCGGGGCGACGTCACGATGCCCATTGGACACGAGCATCCCCGGGACCTCTCCGCAGGCGAGCGCAGGATCCTGGCCATTGCGCTGCAGACCATAGACAGTCCCCCGGTGCTCCTGATCGACGAGCCCACCCGCGGGCTCGATCCGGCCGCGCGCAAGGCGGTCTCGGCCGCGCTCCGGTCCGCGGCGGATTCCGGTACCGCTGTCCTGATTGCCACGCACGACCACGACTTTGCCCACGGTCTCGGCGCCCGGATCCTCCCGATGCGTGACGGCGTCGCGCCTTCCCCGCCGGTGACTGACGCGCCGGAACCGCTTGCCCTGCTTCCCCGGCAAGCGGGCGCCCGGCCAAAGCCAATCACCGAACCGGACACCGGCGCAGCAACAAAGCCCCGCATCCGGCTGCCGCGCGGCGTCGAACTCGCCGTCCTCGGAACCGCAAACCTCGTAGCCCTCGCAGCGTTCTGCTGGCCGCTGCTCGCCGCGGCCCTCCCGCAGGACGCAGCCGCCGCCCTCCCCTATGCAGCGCTGGCAATCGCGCCGCTCGCCGCCGTCGCCATCGTGGTGTCCCTGGACGGCTCAGTCCGCTCCGCACACACGGTCGCGCTGCTCGGCGTCCTGGCCGCCGTCGGCACGGCTGTCCGGGTGGCGAGCACCGGCGTCGGGGGCGTCGAAGCAGTGTTCATCCTGCTGATCCTTGCCGGCCGGGCGTTCGGCGCCCGATTCGGCATGCTGCTCGGCGCCGCCACCATCGCCCTCTCAAGTGCCCTGTGGGGCGGGATCGGGCCGTGGACTCCGTTCCAGATCTTCGCCTGTGCGTGGGTGGGTGCGGGGGCGGGGCTGCTCCCCCGGCGGGTGCGCGGCAGGGCCGAACTGTGGATGCTGGCCGGCTATGGTGTGGTGGCGTCCTACCTGTTCGGCCTGCTGACCAACCTGTGGTTCTGGCCCTTCGCGGTGGGCGCCGGCACCGGCATCTCGTATGTGCCCGGCGCGCCGCTGGGCACCAACCTGAGCAGCTTCCTGCTGTACTCGCTGGTGACGTCGACGGCGGGCTGGGACACCCTGCGCGCCGTCACCACGGTGATCGGCATCGCGGTGGTGGGGCGGGCCATCCTTGCCGCGCTCCGGCGGGTAAAGCCGGTCTCCAGCGCAGGCGGTCAAGCCGAAAAGGCTCATTCCGCCCAGGCCAAAGACCGGCTTCACATCGGGGTTTGAGGCTACTGATGGAACGCGCCGACCCGATGGCTCGTCAGGGTGTCGTACTTTGCGCGGCCTCAGTGAGGAGACGGCGGGCATCGTAGTCCGTCAGGAATGCCTGGTCCTCGAGGGCTCGAACGCTGCTCTTCACGGCCGCCACGTAGTCGCCGTGGTTCCCGTACAAGCCATCGAGCACGTCCTGCCCAAGGGGCCGCTCGTAGCCGGCGATGAAGCAGAACGACGCGCCGGTGGCAGTGCCGTACCAGGTGCTCGTCGGAGCGTCGAGGAACGGCGAGCGCAGGCCGCCCTGCACGTTGCCGAACTCGTCCAGCACCGGCGCGCCGTCGCGGACGAGGATCGGTTCAGCGCGCGGCGGTGCGATGCCCTCCCGGACCCAGAGGTCGAGGTTTTGCAGGGCGGAGTTGAAGAAGATGGAGCTGGGGAACCTGCTGCGCGGCCCCTCGTTGCAGGACGCGGGCGGGACCGACCGGCCCGCGGCGATGATGTCTTCGGACGAGGCCGAGAAGGTGAGCTCGTCCGGTGTGGCGTGGCCGGCGCCCGCCATCTCGTAATGCCGGTACCGGTCCCCGGGAGCGTCGCTGTCGGCGCGCCGGGATCCGATGCCCCGGAGGTAGTCAGACTGCGACATGATCCGCATGATGGGCACCCCGACGTCCTTGAACTGGCGGCGGACGTCGTTGGCGGGCGGGGCAGTCTCGCACTGGTTCATGGGGTACGCGCCAGCGAACGCGCCACCCGCCACAGCGACCATGTACGCGTCATAGACCGGCTCGCCGTCGGATTCGACGACGAGCGGGTGGACGCCGTTGATGTAGTTGACCAGGAAGCCTCCGGTCTGGGAGTAGCCGAAGCCGTAGGCGTGCTCCACGCGGGTGGTCGGCGATCCGTAGCGCAGCGGGTTGGCGGGATCATTGCTCTTGAGCCAAGCGCCGACTTGGGAGTAGATGTCCCAGATCAGGCCGTTCTCCGTCGTCCGGGACGAGTCAGCGGCCACCGTTGCACAGTTGCGGGGATCGGTCAGCGGCAGCGGATTGGCAAAGGACAGTGCCTCGTACCGCGCCGAATCGAAGTTCTTGAGCGCCTCAACGGCGATCGGCTTGGCGGTGATGCCCACCCAGGCGTCTCCGTTGGCGACGATCTGCTCATGGGCCATTGCCCAGCCGATGTTGAGGTCGAACAGATTACTGGGGTTGAGCATCTCAACTACCACGTTGCCGCTGAACTTCTGGCCCTCGGCGGGCTTACGGACCAGGACGCGGGTGGTGTAGGGGGCGTCGGGGATTCGGATCTGGGCGGGACCCGCGGTGGGCCAGCTGTAGACATTCGAGGTGCCGCTAACCAGATACTCCTCCTCGTCATAACCGAGCTTCGATAGATCCTGGGAAACCTCTTGATGGCTGGCCGCACCGAACGGGTACGACTCGGCGGTAGCCGCCAAGGGACCCTGCACAGTGGGTACCGGCGTCGCCCCGGCAGACTCTGCGCCCTGCCCGGGCGGAGCGGGAGCCTCTGCGTTGGCTGGAACGGCTGACGCGCTGAGGCCCGCAAAGGCGAGGGACAGCGTCAGCAGGATGGATGCTCGGGCACGGGTGTTCATCGATGCTCCTTCTCGGATCCGGGCTGCACTGCCCGGCGCGCTCCGGAACACAGGCTTCGGCGCCGTGTGCCCTTGCTGCGAGATCGACGCTCAGTTCAAACGTGACAACGTCAGGGAGCGATGTTACTCCACAGTAGATATGGTTGACCGAAACGGTCAAGGGTAGGTATTGACTGTCATGGCGCCAACGGTGGCGCAGCGAGCATCAACCGCAAATCCTGTAAATAGGGGTGAAGCCGGTCTCCAGCGCGGGCGGTCAAGGGGGCGCAGGCTTTTGCAGCGGGCTGGATCAATGTCGCTGTGAAGGTCATAGTGGGAGGATCCCTAGGATTCGCAATTCCCCGTGGATAGTCTGGGACAGGATGCCACTCTACGGAGGGTCAGGGAGAATGTGATCGAAGCAGCTGCTGCGGTAATCGGCCGGAACAATGTCACCATATCCGGCCGGGATGATGGGCCTGTGATGATGTTCGCCCACGGTTTTGGCTGCGATCAGGCTATATGGCGGAAGCTGCTGCCCTATTTTGTTGATGATTACCGGCTGGTGCTTTTTGATCATGTTGGTGCAGGACACTCCGACATCAGCGCCTATGACTGGGACAAGTACGGGTCCCTGAATGGGTACGCGTCGGACCTGCTGGAGATTTGCGCCGCCCTTGAACTCGATGACGTCATCCTGGTGGGCCACAGTGTCAGCACGATGATCGCCGTGATCGCCGCAGTGCAGGACCCCAACCCTTTCTCCCACCTGGTCCTGCTTGCTCCTTCACCCCGCCATACGGATGACCCGTACGACGGCTACGTGGGCGGGTTTTCGCGGGAAGACATCGAGGGCCTGCTGGCATCCCTGGACAGCAACTATTTCGCCTGGGCCGCGGCCTTGGCGCCCATGGTGATGGGCAACCCGCAAGAGCCGGAGCTGGCGGAGGATCTGCGTGGCAGCTTCTGCAGGACAGATCCGACCATCGCCCGGCACTTCGCCGGGGTAACCTTTTTCTCCGACACCCGCCCTGAACTGAAGAAGGTGCGCACCAGCTGCCTGATTCTGCAGTGCTCCGACGATCGGCTTGCCCCGCCGGAAGTGGGCGCCTACCTGCACAAGAATCTGGAACACAGCACCCTGGTGCAGCTCCAGGCCACCGGGCACTGCCCCCACGTCAGCGCCCCGGAGGAAACGGCCCGGGAGATTCTCCACTACCTCGATACCCGTTCCTGACAGGCGCCGCTGGCCCCTCCCCCGCCCGGTTTTGCCCGGTCGAGGCAGGTTCAGTCAATGATTGCCCATTTCAGGCGAGCTGCAGGATCCGGGTTCAGGCGAGTTTGGTTACCTGGTAGGTGTGGCCGGCCGCGCGGAGTCGCTGTATGAGCACGTTGCCGAGTGCGGTGGCCGGTGTCAGCGACCCTTTAGCGGTTGGCAGCCGGTCACCGTCGAGGGCAAGAGCGAGTGCAGTCTCCCCTGCCATCACGGCGGTGGCGGCATAGCCGGGATCACCGGGGCCAGCAGCAATCGCCTGGTAACGCTGGCCGTCCTCGGTGCGGGCGGTCACCTGGGAGTGGAACCAGCCCGCGCGCTGCGTGCTGATGCTCGGACCCGTACCCGGTGCCGGAAGAAAGCGGTCGAGGACCTTCCGGGTGGGCGGGAAGGCCATCGCGCCCGTGAATGCCCGAAGCCCGAGTGCCATTGCCCCGGCGAGGACCGCTCCTGCCGGTCCGGGGGCCACCCCCATCACCTCGCCGTACTGAAGGGAGCGGCCGTAGGCCCAACCCTGCAATGCGTTGCTGCGGCGCACTATCCGGGTGTTGACGGGGGCCATGATGAACGGCGCGGTCCAGGTGCCGTCAGCCGAACGGCGCGCAGGACCGGCGTCGGGTGGCTGTGGTGTTGTCGGCTCCCGGGTGCGGTCGGGGCTCAGAGCGTAGGGGTCCGCGGCTAGTGACCTCAGGGCGGTGCTCGATCGCACCGCGTCGAGCTGCCCGCGCATCGATTCGAGCGTGCCTCCGCTGAGGCCGCCCTTGGCCTTAGCAACGAGTTGGACCTCGGCTAAACCGCCAGCGCCATCGGCTTCTGCGGCCTGGTGAAGCAGCAGTACGGCGAGGTCGGACGGCACGGAGTCGTAGCCGCAGGAGTGCACGATCCGTGCCCCGGTCGTCCTGGCCAGAGCGTCGTAGCGATCGATCGCCTCCCGGATGAAGGACACCTCACCGGCGAGGTCGGCGTAGTGGGTACCGGCCCGGGCACAGGCCTCGACGACGGGCAGTCCGTGTTTTGCGTATGGACCGACGGTGGTGAAGAGCACGCGGGTGTTCGCAGCCAGGGCGGGGATTGAGTCTGCATCCCCCGAGTCGGCTTCGATGAGGGCCCACCCGTGCGCCGCGGCCGGCAACTGCGACCGAACCGCCTCGAGCCGGGACGAGGACCGGCCCGCGAGTCCGACTCGCATACCGGCCGGTGCATGCTCGGCGAGGTAGGCGGCGATCAGTCTGCCAACGAAACCCGTCGCCCCGTAGAGAACGAGGTCATGTTCCCGAGATGAGGTGTCCATAACTGCAGCCTTTCACAGCGGCAACTCCAAGCTGACACACGGCTCCTTGCCTTGGTCCGCAGAATGAGGTCCCCACCAGTTCCGACCCCGTGATCAGTCAGCACGGGTTTGCCCCGCCGCGGCAGATTGAGGGAATACCATTCTTGGCTCTTGAGTAGGACTCCCAATAGACAAAAGAATCACGCATCTAACGCAGGAAGTAGTGGCAGGACCAGCCCCGTCAGAGCGACTAGGTTGCCGCCACCGTGAAGAGCCTTCGTTGATGGATGTGCTTCAGGCACCTGCGTATTGAGCAGGGACGTTGGCTTCAACTGCAGCGTTTAGTTCCTGTAGGGTCGGTGGGTTCGCTCCCGGGCGCTGCACGGTGATGGCCGCGGCTGCAGCTGCGGTGTGTCCAAGCTGCTCCAGGACAGCCGGGGCGAAGCCTTCGGTTCCTCGGGTGAGGAAGCCCAAGATCAGTGCTGACATGTAGGAGTCCCCAGCGCCGATGGTGTCTGCAACTGTCGTCTTCACGGCAGGGATGCTGATGTTAGAGTCGGCGGAGGTGAATTGTGAGCCTTCGGCGCCCTTGGTAATGACGGTCAACCGGGCGCCCAGTCCGAGGATATGTGCTGCGGTTTCGTCCAAGCTTTTCCGGGGGTAAAGCCACTGCGCGTCCTCATCGCTGAGTTTGACCACGTCCGTGAGGGCCACGAGGTCTTCGAAAATGGCTTTCGCTTCCGTGTGGCTGCCGAGCAGGGCCGGCCGGATGTTGGGGTCGTAGGTGATCATGCAGTGTCGGTGGGCCTGTTCGATCAGGGCTTTTACGGCGCTGGCACCAGGGCTAAGGAACGTGGCGATGGATCCCGTGTGCAGGATTTTCGGGAAGTACGCGGGCGGCGTGGGCCCAAGATCCCATGAGATGTCGAACTCATACGTGGCGGAGCCGTCCGGTGCGAGGGTTGCTGTTGCCGACGGTGTCCGGGTGAGGAACTTGGAACCGGGCAGAAGCGTGACGCCTGCGCTGTGGAGATGGTTTTCGATCGCGGTTCCGCGGGCATCAGGGGCGATGGCCGTGAGCAGACCTGTGGTGACGCCGAGGCGGCCGAGTCCGTAGGCAACGTTGGCCGGCGAGCCGCCCGGGTGTTCCACCTGGCCGTGGGAGGTGGTGACCACGTCGGTCAGCGCTTCGCCTACGACAGTGACGTCAAGCGTCCGGTGAGCGTCTTGCCGGGCTGTTGTGAGGTAATCCATGGTCTGTCTCTCGTGAGGAGCTAATCGTGTGGGGGCTGTTCAAGCGACGTCAGTCCGCGGACCGGGAACCCGGTGCGCGGACTGACGTCGGGGCAAGCAATTGTTCAGGCGGTGGCTGCACCGGTCATGATCGCAACCGCATCGGTCATGTTGTGGGATTGTGGTGTGATGGTGGCCGCGCATTTGCCGAGGCGCTGGATGTGGATTCGGTCCGCCACGTCGAACACGTGGGGCATGTTGTGGCTGATCAGGATGACCGGCAGGCCGCGGTCCCGGAGGTCGCGGACAAGCTGTAGGACCTGGTTGGATTCGCGTACGCCCAGGGCCGCCGTGGGCTCGTCCAGCACAACGACCTTTGAGCCGAAAGCAGCCGCACGGGCAACGGCGACAGCCTGGCGCTGGCCGCCGGAGAGGTTCTCCACCGGGACGGTCACGTCCTGGAGTGTGGAGATACCGAGCCGGGTGAGCTCGTCCTTGGCTTTGCGGCGCATGCCTTTGGTGTCCAGGACACGGAAGACACTGCCCAACAGGCCGGGGACCCGCTCTTCCCGCCCGAGGAACAGGTTTGAGGCCACGTCGAGTGCCGGCGACACCGCGAGGTTCTGGTACACCGTCTCGATGCCGTGGGCGCGGGCGTCCTGCGGCCGCTTGAAGTGCACTGGCTGTCCTGAGACGAAGAGTTCCCCGGAATCCGGGACTTCTGCTCCGGTGAGGCATTTGATCAGGGTTGATTTGCCTGCACCGTTGTCGCCGATGATCGCCAGGACCTCGCCCGGGTACAGGTCGAGGCTGACGCCGTCAAGGCCGACGACCCGGCCGAAGGTCTTGACGAGGTTCCTGGCTTTCAGGATGGGCTCACGGGTGGCGGTGTGCGGGGCTGCTGGTTCTGTCATGGTCATGACTTGACCTTTCGGATCCACTGGTCGATGGACACAGCGAGGATGATCAGGACGCCGACGGCGAGGGTCTGGTACAGAACGTCCAGGCCGGCGAGGGAGAGTCCGTTGCGGAACACCCCGACGATCAGGGCGCCGAGGAGTGTTCCCCAAACGGAGCCGCGGCCGCCGAAGAGGCTGGTTCCGCCGATGACGACGGCGGTGATGGAGTCCAGGTTCAGGTCAACACCGGCGTTGGGGCTGGCGGCGTTGGTGCGGCCGATCTGGATCCAGGCGCCGATGGCCAGGACTGCGCCGGCGGCGAGGTAGACGCTCATGAGGACTTTGTTCACCGCGATGCCGGCCAGGCGGGCGGCTTCCTTGTCATCGCCCACAGCGTAGACGTGCCGGCCCCAGGCGGTTTTGCCCAGGATGAAGGCGATGGCGATGTAGAGCAGGAGCATCACGACGACGCCTGTTGAGATACGCACCGGCCCTACGGGGAAGGTGCTGCCGGTCCAGGTCAGCAGGTCCGGCATGGCCGAGCCGCGCACGGTCGCTCCGTTGGAGTAGAGCAATGTCAGGGCGATGAAGATGTTCAGCGTGCCCAGGGTGACGATGAAGGGTGGGAGCCGGAACCTGGTGACCAGGAATCCGTTCAGGGCTCCGGCGGCGAGTCCCACGATGAGGCCTGCGAGCAGTGCTACAGGGCCGGGCAGTCCGTTGTTGACGGCGAGCTGGGCTACGACCATGGAGGAGAGGATCATGACGGCTCCGACGGACAGGTCGATGCCGGCTGTGAGGATGATGAGTGTCTGGGCGATGGCAAGGGTGCCGACGACGGAGACCTGCTGGGTAATCAGCGAGAGGTTTTCGACCCGCAGGAACCTGTCATTGAGGAGGCCGAACACGACCACGGCGATGAGCAGGACCAAGGCGGGGCTGACGGCGGGGTAACGGTGGAGGATGTTTCGGATGCGGCTAAGCGGTGTCTGGCGGTCAAGGAATTCCTCCGCCAGGTCGGCATGCCCTGCGCTGGGGGGGCCGGCGGTCTGTTGCTGGGTCACGGTTGGTCCTGATCTTTGGTGATAGTTGCTGGCGTGTAGCTAACGCGGGGGTTGTGCCCCGGGGAGGCCACAGCGGTGCGGCCTCCCCGGGTGCATGGCCGGGGTTCTACTTACCCCAGCAGATTCCGGAGGCTTCGGTGGTGGTGATGCTCTTGACGCCGTCGGCCGGCTTGTCGGTGACGAGTTCCACACCGGTGTTGTAGAAGTCCAGGCCCGGTGAGTTGGCCGGCTTTTCACCGGTCTTGGCCAGGTCCACAATTGCTTTGACACCGAGCTCGGCCATCTTGACCGGGTACTGCTGTGCCGTGGCGCCGATGACGCCGGACTTGACGTTGTTCACGCCAGCGCAGCCGCCGTCGATCGATACGACCAGCACGTCCTTTTCCTTGCCGGCTGACTTCAGGGCCTCAAAGGCGCCCGCAGCGGCGGGTTCGTTGATGGTGTAAATGACGTTGATGTCAGGATTGCTTGACAGGAGGGTTTCCATGGCCGTGCGGCCGCCGTCCTCGTTGCCCTGCGAGGCCTGGTTGCCGACGATTTCGTAGTCGCCGCCCTTGCCGCCGGTGTACTTTCCGGTTTTGGCCTCATCGCCGTTCTTCTTCTAATCCGCAGTGTCGATGCCCAGGCCCGTCAGGAAGCCCTGGTCGCGGTTGTAGTCAACCGAGACAATCTTGTCGTCGAAGAGGTCAACGAGCGCGATCGTGGCCTTCTTCCCGCCCAGCTGAGCGGCGGTCCACTTGCCGATCAGCTCGCCCGCGGCGAAGTTGTCGGTGGCGAACGTGATGTCGGCAGCGTCCGCAGGGTCCGGCGGGGTATCCAATGCGATGACGAAGAGGCCGGCGTCCTTCGCCTTCTTCAGCGCGTCGACCACCGAGGGGCCGTTGGGTGTGATCAGGATGCCCTTGTCGCCCTTGGAGATGGCGTTTTCGATGGCCTGGATCTGCGTATCCTCATCGCCGTCAGCCTTGCCCGCCGCGAGTTTGAGGTCTACACCGCCGGCCTCCGCGGCCTTCTTCGCACCCTCCTGCATCGAAACAAAGAACGGGTTTGTCGTGGTCTTGACGATCAGGGAGACGCCGACTTTTTCATCTGACGTCCCTTCGCCGGCACCTGGCGCGGTGGAACTTCCTCCACAAGCCGAAAGGCTGAGCGTTCCCAAGGTAAGGGCCGCTCCTGCCGCAAAGATGCGGGTGGACGTTGCAAGGGGGGACTTGGAACTCAACATTGAATCTCCTGGTGTTTGAGGCCTCCATGGCCTCGACAACGATGTCATACCGAGGTAAGCAGGATCACACGTTAGAGTCAATAGGAAAAGAACGAGAAGGAGTTACTTTCTTGACAACGATGTCTGATCGTTACCAGCCACCTCTGTCCCCGACGCGGCCCACGATGCGTCACGTGGCGGCACTCGCGGGTGTGGGAATCAAAACCGTTTCACGAGTGATCAACGACGAGGCTGGGGTATCCGAGGCCACCCGGCAAAAGGTGCTCGATGCCATCGCGCAGCTCAACTACCAGCTGGATGTCACAGCCGGCAGCCTCCGCCGAGCGGGCAGAAGGACACTCTCGGTTGGCCTCCTGCTGCCCAGTGTCTCCAACCCGTTCAGTGGCGAGATACACCGGGCCATGGAGGATGCGCTTGGTGCCCGGGGAATAGCCGTATTCGCCGCCAGTCTCGACGATGACCCTCGGCGGGAGCAAGCCATCATCGCAGCTTTCCTGGGCAGGCGGGTCGACGGCCTTGTCCTGACACCGATCGCTAAAAACCAGGCATATATGATCCCTGAGCACTCCAGAAACCTGCCAATGGTCTTTATTGACCGCGAGCCGGCAGGGGTTGAGGCAGATGCTGTGGTCACTGACAACGCAGTGGGCGCGGCCAAAGCGGCCGCACATCTGCTGACGCACGGACACACCAAGTTGGCCTACCTGGGCGACCGCACAGACATTCAGACCGCGCGGGAGCGCCGGCGAGGCTTCCTTGAGGAGGTCGGCAGGGCAGGAATTCCAACCTCCGCACTACCCGTCATCGATGATCTTCATGATGAGGAAGCAGCGAGGCATGCAGCCCTTGGACTGTTGAGTTCCGAGGATCCTCCGACGGCAATTTTCTCCAGCCAGAACCTCGTCACCTTCGGAACGATGCGTGCGCTGAGGGAGCTTGGCGTACACAAGCGCGTTGCCCTTGTCGGTTTTGACGACTTCACGCTTGCCGACATGATGGACCCCGGGGTTACGGTCATCGCTCAACACCCTGACCGGATCGGCGTTATGTCGGCCGAACGACTTCTGGCCAGAATCGATGGCGACGATCAACCTCCGCGGACCTACATTGTCCCCTCCGAGCTCATCCAAAGGGGATCCGGCGAAATTCGCCCGCCGGCATAACCCCTTCTGAAAAACTTCACCTCTGCAAAACCAACCTGAAGAGAGATCATGGCCAAAACCCTGTATGCCGAGTTCACCGTCAAAGCCGGCAGTGAGGCCCGCGTTGCCGAAATGATGGTCGAATTGACCCAGCACGTCCGGAAGGAACCAGGCAACGAACTGTTTCTTCCGTACACCCGCGAAGAGAATCCCCGGGAATACTTCGTCTTCGAGGTCTACCGGGATGAAGCCGCGTTCCAGGAGCACATCAACGCCGACTACGGAGCCAGGTTCAACGAGGAACTGACCCGTCACATCGAAGGTGACGCGTCGGAGCTGACCTGGCTCAACCCGGTCGTATAGCCCAGCTAGAACAGCGGCCATAGGGTAGGCACCACCTAGGGTTTCCTCAAAGCCGCCGATTCATACGCCTCAGCCCCCGTCCTGCGGACGCGGGGCTGATCGTCGTCCCCATGCCCCGCGCCGCCATCAGACTCAAGAAAATCGGCCTCAAAATGACCGTTGACTTGTCCGATAGACATTCTTTACAGTCCAACGCATTGGCTGACAACGTTGTCTACTGGCTAGACACGCGCAATGAAGGGCGACACAAGCAAAATGAAACAATCCACAATGCGGAGCACGCGCAGCGTCTCAGCACTGACACTGGCCAGCCTCTCGCTCGCCGCAGCACTGGCCGGCGCCATGCCCGCGTCCGCCGCCGAACTCGGGGATGAGCAGCACCGGCCGGCTATCCACTACACGCCGGAAAAGAACTGGATGAACGACCCCAACGGGCTCGTATTCCACAAGGGCGTCTACCACATGTACTACCAGCACAACCCCTCCGGGAACACTTGGGGGAACATGTCCTGGGGCCACGCCACGTCCAAGGACCTCGTCCACTGGGAGGAGCAGCCCCTCGCAATTTCATTTGACGCGCAGGAGGATGTCTTCTCCGGCAGCGTGGTCGTGGACAAAAACAACACGTCCGGACTCGGCACCGCGGAAAACCCGCCCCTGATCGCGATCTACACAAGTGCCTACAAGGAACCGTCCCCGTACCGCGGCCTGCAGGCCCAGTCCCTGGCCTACAGCCTGGACGACGGCCAGACATGGACCAAGTACGACGGCAACCCCGTCCTGAACCGGAACTCACCCAACTTCCGCGACCCGAAGGTCTTCTGGTACGACAACCCGGCCGGCGGAGGCTACTGGGTCATGACCGCGGTGGAATCGCAGGAGCACAAGGTTGTCCTCTACAAGTCCGACAACCTCAAGGACTGGACCGCACTGAGCGACTTCGGGCCCGCCAACGCCACCGGCGGGCAGTGGGAATGCCCCGATCTGTTCCCCTTAGCTGTTGACGGTGACCCGAACAACGTCAAATGGGTCATGATTGTCAGCATCAACCCCGGCGGTGTCGCTGGCGGCTCTGCGGTCCAATACTTCGTGGGCAACTTCGACGGCACCACGTTCACCTCCGAAACCACCAAACCAGCCGCTGCCCCACCCGCCGGAACAGTCCTGGCCGGATTCAACGACGGAACCTACAACGGCTGGACAACGAACAACGAACCGGGCAACTGGAAGAATGGCCCCTTCGGTGATGCCCCAGCGACCGGTTCCTTGCCCGGCCAAAGCCCCGTAACCGGATTCGGCGGCAGCGGACTGATTAACTCCTTCAATGACGGGGACTGGCCCCTCGGTTCCATGCAGTCACCCACATTCACCGTCACCGACGACTACCTGAACTTCCTCGTGGGCGGAGGCAAACACCCCCATGTCTCCGACAAGCTGGACAATAACCCGCCCGAGGGAGAGCTCAAGTTTGAAGGCTTTGAGGTTCCCGAGGGAACTACGCTGGCCGATGCCGGCTGGGCCGGCACAGGAGACCTGACCCCCAATTTCCAGCCAGCCACCAGCGGCGGGGACTATTACATCGGCGCCAAACGGATCAACACGTTCGAAACAGGTACGGTGCCCGGCGATGACCGCCAAGGTACCCTGACATCACCCGAGTTCCCCATCACGAAAAATTTCATGAGCATGTTGGTAGGAGGCGGCAACCGCTCCGCGGACTCCGGACAGACCCTCGCAGTTGAACTGCTCATCAATGGCAACGTGGTCCGCTCCCTCGCCGGCAACAACTCCGGGTTGCTGAACTGGAAAGGCTGGGACGTCTCCGAATTCGCCGGGCAGAACGCCCAACTGCGTATCGTTGACCAGGCTACCGGCGGGTGGGGACACCTGACCCTTGACCACGTCATGCTCACCGACACTGCCGCTGTTCCCAGGTCCGATGAAGAAACAGTGAACCTGGTAGTAAGCGGACAGGTGGTCCGTACGGCCACAGGCAACGACAGTGAGAACCTGGACTGGGCATCATGGGATGTCAAGGAATTCGTTGGCCAGCAGGCACAAATCAAGGTCGTGGACAACAACCGGTTCGGCTGGGGGCACATACTCGCGGATGAGTTCACAGCTAGCCCCGCGCCAGCGGCGTCCCGCCTGGAGTCCTACGATTGGCTGGATTACGGACGGGACTACTACGCCACCGTATCCTTCGCCAACATGCCCGACGACAAGCGGATCATGCTGGGCTGGATGAGCAACTGGGACTACGCAAACAACACCCCAACCAACCCTTGGCGCAGCGCCATGGCCCTCCCCCGCGAAGTGAAACTCACCCAGACCCCTGACGGCCCCCGCCTCGCCCAAAGCGCCGTAAAGCAAGTGGAACAGCTGGGAACGAAGGTCACCTACAGCGATAAGAAGGGCGGCCCGATTTCCGCAGGCACGCACCCGCTGCCTGCACAGTCGGCAGGCCAGGTGCAGCAGGTGGACATCACCTTCGCCCCCGGGACCGCAACAAAATCCGGTATCACCGTCCTAGGCGACGGAACCTCCTCCACCGTCATCGGCTACGACGCCACGACCGGCAAGATGTTCGTTGACCGCACAAACTCCGGCAACACCACATTCCACCCGGCCTTCGCATCCATCGAGGACGCCCCCGTCACGGTAGATAAGAACGGCAACATCACCATGCGGATCTACCTTGACCGCTCATCTGTGGAGGTATTCGCCCAGAACGGGCTGAAGACCATTACCGACCAGGTATTCCCCAACCCGGGAGCCGACAAGATGGCCCTCTTTGCCGAAGGCGGTACCGCCCAGCTCAAATCACTCACCGTGACACCGCTGGAAAAGGCAATGTTCCTCCCCGAGAAGAAATAGCACACACGCTTGACCAGCTCACCTGCGAGCTGGAGCTGAAGGGACTGGGTTCGGTAATACACCGGGCCCAGTCCCTTCAGCTTTTCAGGTGTAACAGACTCCTCGACAGTGCCCGATCCGCCCCCGCCAGGGACCGGCTCCAAATCACACCTTGAAGTACTTCGCCTCCGGGTGGTGGAACACAAACGCGTCGGTGGACTGTTCGGGGTGCAGCATCAGCTCGTCGCTGAGGACCACGCCCATGCGCTCGGGCTTCAGCAGCTCCGTCACCTTGCGGCGGTCCTCCATGTCCGGGCACGCGGGGTAGCCGAGCGAGAACCGCGCACCGCGGTAGTCGAGCTTGAAATACCCCGCTGTGTCCTTGGGCTCCTCGGCGGCGAAGCCCAGCTCCTTGCGGATGCGGGCATGCCAGAACTCGGCCAGCGCCTCGGTGAGCTGCATGACCAGGCCGTTGAGCTCGTAGTAGTCGCGGTACTGGTTGGCGGCGAACATCTTGGAGGTGAACTCCTCGATCTTCGAGCCGGCCGTGACCAGCTGCACCGGAAGGACGTCCACCTGCCCGGATTCGCGGGACTTCACAAAGTCGGCCAGGCACAGATGCCGGTCGCGGCGCTGGCGCGGGAAGTCGAAGCGCAGCCGGTCGCTGCCGATCGGACCGCCGGAACCACCGTCCGGGGCGAGCAGTCCCGCGGGGCCCAGGACGCCGTCGCGATCCTCGCCGTGGTGCAGCACCACCACCTGTTCCCCTTCGGAAACAACCGGGAAGTAGCCGTAGGCGACGGACGCGTCCAGCATGCCCTCGCCGAGGATGCGGTCCAGCCAGTAGCGCAGGCGCGGCCGGCCCTCGCGTTCCACCAGTTCCTCGTAGGAGGCGCCGTCCTCGCCGCGGCCGGGCTTGAGCCCCCACTGCCCCATGAAGGTGGCGCGCTCGTCGAGGAACGCGGAGTAGTCGTGGAGCGAGACGCCGCGCACGATGCGCGTGCCCCAGAACGGCGGCGCGGGCACGGGGTTGTCGGAGGCGACGTCGGACCGGCCGGGCATCGCTTCGGGCTCGGTGACCGTGAACTTCGCGCCGCCCTTGTGGATGCGCTTCTTCAGCGGCGGCAGGCCGACGTCGTCCGGCGATTCGCCGCGGGCCACGCGGACCAGCGGCTCCATGAGGGAAAGGCCCTCGAAGGCGTCCTTGGCGTACCGGACCACGCCGTCAAACTGCTCCGCCAGGTCCTGCTCCACGTAGGCGCGGGTCAGGGCTGCGCCGCCGAGAATCACGGGCCACTTCTTGGCCAGGCCGCGGGACTGCAGCTCCGCAAGGTTTTCCTTCATCACCACGGTGGACTTCACCAGCAGGCCGGACATGCCGATCACGTCGGCGTTGTGCTGCTCGGCCGCGGCGATGATCTCGGCGATGCCCTGCTTGATGCCGATGTTGACCACTTTGTAGCCGTTGTTGGTGAGGATGATGTCCACCAGGTTCTTGCCGATGTCGTGCACGTCGCCGCGGACGGTGGCGATCACCATGGTGCCCTTGCCCGAGGAGTCGGACTTCTCCATGTGCGGCTCGAGCAGGGCGACGGCGTTCTTCATCACCTCGGCGGACTGCAGCACGAACGGCAGCTGCATCTCGCCGGCGCCGAAGCGCTCGCCCACCACCTTCATGCCTTCGAGCAGGTGGTCGTTGATGATGCCGAGCGGGGTCATGCCCTCGCTGCGCGCCAGGTCGAGGTCCTCCTCGAGGCCCTTGCCTTCGCCGTCGATGATGCGGCGTTCCAGGCGCGCGCCCGTGGGCAGCGCGGCGAGTTCGGCGGCGCGCTGGTCCTTGAGGGCTGCGGTGTCGACGCCGGCGAACATGTCCAGCATGATGGCCAGGGGGTCGTACGTGGTGTTGCCCTCGGCGTCGTATTCGCGGCGGTCCCAGACGAGGTCCAGGGCCACCTTGCGCTGTTCCTCCGGCAGGGAGGCAAGCGGCACGATCTTGGCGGCGTCGATGATGCCGCTGGTCAGGCCCGCCTGCACGGCCTCGTGCAGGAACACGGAGTTCAGGACGACGCGGGCTGCCGGGTTCAGTCCGAAGGACACGTTGGAGACGCCGAGCGTGGTGTTGATGCCCGGGTACTTGGCGGTGATCTGGCGGATGGCCTCGATGGTTTCGATGCCGTCCCGGCGGGTCTCTTCCTGGCCGGTGGCGACGGGGAAGGTCAGGGCGTCCACGATGATGTCCTCGACGCGCATCGCCCATTCGCCCACCAGGGCGTCGACGAGGCGGGAGGCGATGGCCACCTTGCCCTCGGTGGTGCGGGCCTGGCCCTGTTCGTCGATGGTCAGGGCGATCACGGCGGTGCCATGTTCCTTCACGAGCGGCATGATGCGCGCGAAGCGGCTGTCCGGGCCGTCGCCGTCCTCGTAGTTGACCGAGTTGACCACCGGGCGGCCGCCGATGTGTTCCAGGCCGGCCTGCAGCACGGGCGGTTCGGTGGAGTCGATGACCAGCGGGAGGGTAGAGGCCGACGCGAAACGTGAGACGACCTCCTTGATGTCGGCGACGCCGTCGCGCCCCACGTAGTCGATGCAGACGTCCAGCAGGTGCGCGCCCACGCGGATCTGCTCGCGGGCGATGTCCACGCAGTCGTCCCAGCGCTCTTCGAGCATCGCCTGGCGGAACGCCTTGGAGCCGTTCGCATTGGTGCGTTCCCCGATGGCGAGGTAGGAGGCGTCCTGGTCGAAGTTCACGTGCTGGTAGAGGGAGGCGACGCCGGCTTCGCGCTCGGTGGGGACGCGGGCGGGGCCGGTGCTGCCGGCTCCCGTCTCGCGTGTGCGGAAGGGCGCAAGGCGTTCGACGACGGCGGCCATGTGTTCCGGCGTCGTACCGCAGCAGCCGCCCACCAGGCCGAGGCCGAACTCGCGGACGAACTGCTCGTGGGCGGTGGCGAGTTCGGTGGGGGTGAGCGGGTAGTGCGCGCCGTTGGCGCCGAGGATGGGCAGGCCTGCGTTGGGCATGCAGGCGATGGCCACGGATGACTGCTTGGAGAGATGGCGGAGGTGCTCGCTCATCTCGTCCGGTCCGGTGGCGCAATTCAGGCCGATGGCGTCGACGCCAAGCGGCTCGAGGGCGGTGAGGGCGGCGCCGATTTCGGAGCCCATGAGCATGGTTCCGGTGGTTTCGACCGTCACTTCGACGAAGATGGGGAGCCGGATGCCGCGGGAGACGATGGCCTGCTTGCAGCCGTTGACCGCGGCTTTGGTCTGCAGGAGGTCCTGGCTGGTTTCGATGAGGAAGGCGTCCGCTCCACCGTCGATGAGGCCCTCGGCCTGCAGGGCGAAGGTCTGCTTGAGGTAGTCGTAGCTGGTGTGGCCGAGGCTGGGAAGCTTGGTGCCCGGGCCCATGGAACCCAAGACCCAGCGCATCCGGCCGTCTGTTTCTTCGGCTGCTTCTGCGCGTTCGCGGGCGATCTTCGCGCCCTTCAGGGCGAGCTCTGCGATCCGGTCGTCGATGCCGTAGTCGGAGAGGTTGGACCAGTTCGCACCGAAGGTGTTGGTTTCGACGGCGTCGATGCCCGTGGCGAAGTAGGCGTCGTGGATGTCCGCGAGGACATCGGGCCGCGTGTCATTGAGGATCTCGTTGCAGCCCTCGAGTCCCAGGAAGTCCTTCTCGAGCGAGAGATCCCGGCCCTGGAGCATGGTGCCCATGGCGCCGTCAGCAATGACCACGGAGTGGTTCACGGCGTCCAGGAGCTCCTGCGAACGGGCAGGACGGGGCACGGACTCAATATCAAGCGCAAAACGAGGCATCTAAACAGGTTACGTGTGGGGGCCGGAACGTTGCGCTGTGTGTCCGTGTACTACGACGGGTGGGCCGGATGGAGCTACATAGCCCAGACCCGCCGCCGCCGAAGTCGCGTCGTGCCATACCGGCGAGCCGCACAAACCAAAGCTGGCCACTCAACCGCCCGGCCGAATGTACTAGCCATACACTCGCGCGGCTCCCTGAAGAGGATATTGCTGGCTATCAGAGATAAATGCTGATTTTCGTGAGGAGGGGCTTGAACAGATCAACCCCCTGCCGCCTATGGTGTCTATAGGAGTCCCGATTTCCCTGTTCACTTGACCTCGGGTCAACTGGGGTGTACTCAGTTGGTCTTCTCGAACCGCACGGCCCATTGCCTTCTCAAAGTGGGCTGCCTTATTCTTCACCCTCGGCAGCGATCATCACAGCAGCTGAACAGGCAACGACTAGGCTTTCGAGTAGTCATTGCAATGGGACAGTCAATAGGAGCGAACTTGCTGGAAAGTTGGGCGGGCTTCGGCATCAGAGGATACAGAAGCTATGGTGGCGAAAACGTTGCAGTCGTTGGGCCAATGGAAAAAGTTCATTTGGTTGTCGGACGAAACAATGTGGGTAAGTCCAACTTGCTAAAGGTCATGAACGATGTTTTGCCTCACCTCCGAGGGACGGGGTCAGCGCCAGCGAACGCTTTGTTCCCCCGCAGAGAGGACACACCTCTCCCGTGGGAGTATCAACGAGCAATAACTCTTGGCCTTTTTCTGACCGAAGACGTCAAACAGGCTTTCCAACTCGGAAATCCCAACAACCCTTTCAATGAGTTGTTCAAACGGGAGGCCTACACAGCCGGCACGCAGGGTAGCATTTGGCTGGATTTTGACCTCGTCCAGGTGCACGATACGACACTCTCTATGATCCCGAGCCTTCCGCAATATGCTGCGGCCGTTAGTCAAGGGCAGGGCATCTCGACCAGCAACCTGCAGGGCTACAGCAGCCAGTTGACCAGCAGTTCCAGTTCTGAGCCGCAGACAAACCTTAACAATGTCTTCAACGCTGTGCGACCCTGGCGCTTCATCCCCGCCACTGAGTGGGTAGATGCCATTAGAGAATTAACTGCTGAAGTGGATGGGAAGGGGTCCGATACAGGTCTGAGAAACGGGCGTGGTCTAGTTCCACGGCTGGCCAAACTCGCCAGGCCCTCGATTGCCACACGAAAGGTTGACCAGGCAAAATTTCGGGCGCTCCAAGATTTCGTCAGGGACGTGGTAGATGATCCGGATGCGGAAGTCGAAATACCACAGTCCCAGGACACCATTCACGTGGTATTCAGCCAAGGTGAAGCGATGGCCTTAGACTCCTTGGGAACAGGAATACACGAGGTCGTAATGCTGGCAGCGGTGTCGACGATAATAGAGGACACGCTGGTCTGCATGGAGGAGCCCGAATTGCATCTCCATCCCACGCTCCAGCGAAAGCTCATTGCCTATCTTCATCGTGAAACGACGAATAGATACCTTATATCCACTCACTCAGCGGCGCTGCTGAACGCAGAACTTGCCTCAATTTCTCATGTCACCTCCAACGCAGGGTTCAGCGTTGTCCGCGCTGCCTCGTCGCCGGCAACCATCGCTCACGCCGTGTCCGACTTAGGCAACAGGGCATCGGACCTAGTGCAGTCAAACTTCCTGGTGTGGGTGGAAGGACCCTCCGACAGAATTTATGTGAACCACTGGCTCCATATGAAACATCCCGACCTAGTCGAAGGCGCTCATTATTCCATCATGTTCTATGGAGGCGCGCTCCTGAACCACCTAGCCGTGGATGACAAAGCCACCGACGAATTCATCTCGCTGCTAAATATAAACCGCAACTTGGCGATTTTGATCGACTCCGACCGGAAACAGCCGGACGATGACCTCAACGACACGAAAATACGGATCATCCGGGAGATAAAGGACATCGATGCACTGGCTTGGGTCACCGACGGCTACACCGTGGAGAACTACGCTCGAAAAGAGACACTTGAAACCGCCATCGCTGGGGAATACCCCGGGAAAACGTATAGCGTTCCGTCAAGCCGGCACTCTTCTCCACTAGCCAGTACTTTTGATGGACTCGCGACTAAACCCAGCAAGATAACCGTAGCGCGGGCAGTTGCCGAACGAACCCAAACCGAAGACGGCTGGCATGAGGATCTGTGGCCTCGAGTGGCGGCGCTTGCTGAAGCCATTCGGGACTCAAACGATATGCATTGACGGCCCAGTCAACCATCGGACCCAGCTTCCCATTATGGCGAAAGCAGCGAGACCAAACTAATCAACCAGAAGAATTAACCAAAAGCGGCTAGAACCTGCTCAGCCAAGGTTCAACAGGAGCCGTCGATTCGAATCACACTTCCGCCGCAGGCGCCGCGAATTGGGCCTCGTACAGCCGCGCGTAAGCGCCGCCAGCGGCCAGCAGTGAAGCGTGCGTCCCCTGCTCCACGATCTGGCCGGCTTCCATCACCAGGATGAGATCGGCATCGCGGATGGTGGACAGGCGGTGAGCAATGACAAAGGAAGTCCGGTCCGACCGCAGCGCACTCATCGCCTTCTGCACCAGCACCTCGGTCCGGGTATCCACCGAAGACGTCGCCTCATCCAGGATCAGCACAGAGGGCCGCGCCAGGAACGCCCGCGCAATCGTCA
>NZ_JAYESK010000017.1:0-42239 GCF_034720455.1 Pseudarthrobacter sp. C1
TACAGCCGCCTCGCGCTGCGCCTCAGACAATGAACTACGTGCATGCATAAAACTGCTCCCCGGAAGTCGGAACTGAATTTCTCAGTCCAACTTCCGGGGAGCAGTTCACCCTCCACAGGAAGGTGATAGAGCGTCCGAGGTTTAGCGACGTTAAGTGAGAGAGCGTCCGTGTTTAAGCGACGTTAAGTGAGAGAGCGTCAGCCGACGGGCCGGTGCATCTCCACAATCTCCTCATGCCGGGGGCTGTCGGGATTCATCAGCGAGTTCTTCTTGCCATAGAAGAAGTAGATGGCAAGGCCGATGACGAGCCAGACGCCGAACCGCGCCCACGTTTCCCAGTGCAGCTGGAACATCAGGAATGCGGAGGCCAGCACGCCGAAGGCCGGGACGAGCGGCATGAACGGGAGGCGGAACGCGCGCGGGGCATCGGGCTTCTTGTAGCGGAACACGATGACCGAGAAACAGACGACGACGAACGCCGCCAGGATGCCGATGTTGGTCAGGTCGGCGACTGCCTTGATCGGGAACACGCCCGCCAGGAGCGCGGAGGCGACGCCCGCGATCCAGGTCACGCGCTGCGGCGTGCCGTGCCGGTCGGTCTTGGAGAACCAGCCGGGCAGCAGCCCGTCGCGGCTCATGGAGAACCAGACGCGGGTAACGCCGAGCAGGAACGTCAGCATCACGGTGAGGATGGACAGCACCGCGAAGACGGAAATGATGGTGGCAATGACCGGCAGCCCCACACCGGTGAAGGCTGACGCGAACCCGGCCTTCGGGTCGATGTCCTTGTAGTTCTGCATGCCCGTGAGGACCAGGGTGGCTGCCACATAGAGCAGCATGGCGATAATGAGCGACAGGATGATGGCCTTGGGCATGTGCTTCTTACCGTCGGTGGCCTCCTCCGCTGCGGTACTCATGGCGTCGTAACCGAAGACCGCGAAGAATACGGTGGCGGAACCGGCAAGAACCGGGCCGAAGCCGGACGGCATGAACGGGTTGTAGTTGTTGGTGTCGATGTAGAAGACACCAAGGCCGATGATGAAGAGGATCAGGACCACCTTGATGGCCACTGCCACCAGTTCGAACCGGCCGAACGCCTTGGTTCCCCGCGACAGGATCCAGGTCACGATCAGGCAGACCACGATGGCGGGGATGTTGACGATTCCGCCCTTGCCCTCATCCGGGGTGGATGTCATCCAGACCGGCATGTGGATGCCGATTCCGGAGAGGAAGGCATCAAAGTAGCCGGAGATGCCGATGGCCACCACGGCCACAATGGCGATGTATTCCAGCAGCAGGTCCCATCCGATGAACCAGCCGATGATCTCGCCCAAGGCCACGTACCCGTAGGTGTAGGCGGACCCGGCGCGCGGAATCATGCCCGCGAACTCCGCGTAGGACAGTGCTGCCGCTGCCGACGCGAGGCCGGCAATCAGGAACGAAATCAGTACCGCGGGCCCCACCCCGGGTGTGGTTTCGCTACCGGCGGCCACCAGCCCCGCGAGGGAGAAGATGCCGACGCCGATAATGCCGCCAACGCCGATTGCCGTCAGCTGCCAAAGCCCGAGTGACTTAAAGAGGCCACTATGTTTGTTCTCTTCTTCAATGTCGTCAATCGGCTTGCGCCGCATGATCGACTGGGTCATGTCTCGTGTGCTCATCAGGAACTCCTGCTTGGGGGGTGCGACCCCGCCACGGCGCGCGAAAAATCGCTTGTGACGGGGGTAACTCGGTCCCAACAGTATGCAAGGGGGCTTGCATTAGATAAAGTGACTACTTCTAACCTATATTCGTTAGTTTCGGTAAGGATTTCCTCATGCTTGACGTCCGCCGGCTGCGCCTGCTCCGGGAATTGAGCATCCGGGGGACGCTCGCGGAGGTGGCTGAAGCACTCCAGTACAGCCCGTCGTCAGTCTCCCAGCAGCTGGCGCTGCTGGAAAAGGAAGTGGGCGTGGAGCTGCTGCGCAAGACGGGACGCCGGGTGCAGCTCACCCCGCAGGCGGAGGTCCTGGTGGCCCACACCGCAAGCCTGCTGCAGACCATGGAACAGGCCGAGGCGGACCTTGCGGCGTCCCTGACCACCGTGACCGGCACAGTGCGGATCGCAGTGTTCCAGTCGGCCGCGCTGGCGCTCATGCCCGAGACCCTGACGCGCATGGCCAGTACGTATCCCGAAGTTCGCATCGAGATGATCCAGCGTGAGCCGGAAACGGCGCTGCACGAGACGTGGGCACGCGACTTCGACCTTGTCATCGCCGAGCAGTACCCCGGGCACGCCGCCCCGCGCTATCCCGAACTGGACCGCGTCAAGCTCACCACCGACGCCATCCGGCTCGCCGTTCCCCCCGCGTCCGACGGCGGTCCCGCCATCTCCTCGATCGAGGACACCGCGGAACTCGCCTGGGTCATGGAACCACGCGGGGCGGCATCCCGCCACTGGGCCGAGCAGGCCTGCCGGAGCGCGGGGTTCGAGCCCGACGTGCGTTTTGAAACCGCGGACCTTCAGGCACAGATCCGCCTCATCGAGTCCGGGAACGCCGTGGCGCTGATGCCGGACCTGGTGTGGACGGGGCGCGGCACCACCGCCCGGCTCCTTGACCTGCCAGGCAAGCCGCACCGCACGGTGTTCACCTCCGTCCGCCGCTCCAGCGCCCAGCGGCCCGCGATCCTCGCCGCGCGGGAGACCCTTGCGGCGACCGCAGCGGCTGTGGCACAGCACGACGGCGGGTGACCGGCCGCCGTCGCGCGTGGCCTTCCAACAGTGGTACCGTCCAGCGCAACGACGCGCTCCGTCACTGCGCAGGAGCCGCCCCGGCGTCACTGTTCCCTGCGTCACTGCGCCGGCGGGCCCCCAACGCTAGACTGATGCCGTTATGAATCGCACAATGTTCAAGTCCAAAATCCACCGGGCCACCGTCACGCACGCCGACCTGCACTACGTAGGGTCGGTCACCGTTGACCTGGACCTGCTCGAGGCCGCCGACATCCTTCCCGGCGAGCTCGTCTCCATCGTGGACGTGACCAACGGCTCGCGGCTTGAGACCTACACCATCGCCGGCGAGCGCGGCTCGGGCGTGATCGGCATCAACGGTGCAGCGGCGCACCTCATGCACGAGAACGACGTCGTCATCCTGATCACCTACGCCCAGATGACCACCGAAGAGGCCAAGGCCTATGAACCGCGGGTGGTCCACGTGGATGAAAACAACCGGGTGATCCAGCTGGGCAATGACCCGGCCGAGGGCCTCACGCCGGGAATGATGCGGCCCCCTTTCGCGCTTAACAACGCCACCCTGTAACCGGAGAGTGCTTTCCGGCAGACCGCTCCCCCGCACCCCCCGGGCTGATCCCCTGCGGATTGTCCCTTGCTAGGGGTACTCGCCGGGTTCTTTGTGGTCTGGTGCATCATCCTGGTGGGCTGGTTCGTGGGCCGGCAGAAAATCCTGGGCGACAACGCCCGGCAGGTCCTCAGCTCCCTCACCTTCTTTGTGGCCAGCCCGGCCCTGCTTTTCGAAACGCTGAGCAAAGCCCGCCTCGCCGAGGTTTTCGCGGCGCCACTGCTGGTCGCTGCGGTCTCGGCAGTGGCCACCGCGGCCATCTTCTTCGCCATCGCCAGGTTCTGGCTCAAACGCTCGCTGCCCGAGTCCCTGATGTCCTCCATGGCCGCGTCACTGGTGAACTCCGCCAACCTGGGCATCCCCATCGCGGTGTACGTCCTGGGCGACGCAAGCTACGTGGCGCCGCTGCTCATCTTCCAGCTCGCCTTCTTCACGCCGCTGTTCCTGATGCTCCTGGATTCAAGCACCAGCTCCCACCGCACCACGCCGCTGAACTTCATCGTGATGATCCTCCGGAACCCCATGATCGTGGGTTCGGCCCTGGGCCTGGCCGTGGCCGGGACGGGCTGGCAGGTCCCGCAACTGGTGATGGAGCCCATCCACCTGATCGGCGGTGCGGCGATTCCGGCCATGCTGATCGCTTTTGGCATGAGCCTGAACGGCACCCGCCCGCTCCAGGCCTCGGCCTGCCGGCGCCTGGACACGCTGCTGGCCAGCGGCTTCAAGCTGGCCGTCCAGCCCGCGCTGGCCTATCTCTTTGCCCGGTTCGTGCTGGGGCTTGAAGGCCATGTCCTGTTCGCCGTGGTGGTCACCGCCGCCCTGCCCACAGCGCAGAATGTTTTTGTGGCTGCCAGCCGGTACAAGACCGGCCTCACCGTGGCGAAAGACACCGTGCTGATCACAACCGTTGTGGCCGTGCCGGCGATGATCGGCGTAGCACTGCTGCTGACCTGACCCGAGTTTGGAGGGCTGATGAATACTGTTCTGGACACCGTGGTGATCGGCGGCGGCGCCATGGGCTCGGCCGCCGCGTGGGCGCTGTCCCGCCGGGGCCGGCATGTGACTTTGGTGGAGCAGTTCGGGCCGGGGCACAAGATCGGGGCCTCGCACGGCACCACCCGCAACCTGAACCCCGGTTACCACCGCCCCGAATATGTGGCCATGCTGGCAGAGGGGCTGGCCCTGTGGGATGAGCTTGAGCAGGAAAGCGGTGAGACGCTGCTGGCGCGGACGGGGGTTGTGAACCACGGCCCGGACCCCCGGCTTCCGGACATCGCCGAGGCATTGACGCAGGCGGGCATCCGCGCGGAGCTCCTGTCCCCGGCGGAGGCCGGGGAGCGCTGGCGCGGCATCCGCTTCGACCAGCAGGCACTGCACATGCCCGACGGCGGCCAGCTCAACCCCGAAGCGGCGCTTCCTGCATTCCAGCGCCTCGCCGCAGCCCGCGGCGCCGAGATCCGGCACCACACCAAGGTGGTGGACCTGCAGGTGACGGACGACGGCGTCCGGCTGGGCCTGGAGTCCGGCGCCGGCATCGAGGTGGTCACCGCTGCGCAGGTTGTGGTCACGGCCGGCGGCTGGACGGACAAGCTCCTGGGCCCGGTGTTCAGCAACAGCACCGGTACGGGGCTGCAGATTCCCAGGCTTCGGGTCACGCAGGAGCAGCCGGCGCACTTCCGGGTGGCGGACGCGCGCGCAGTGTGGCCCGGCTTCAACCACTGCCCCGGCACCGGGGCGGACTATCAGGGCTGGTATTCCCCCGTGTACGGCATGGAGACGCCCGGTGAGGGAATCAAGGCCGGCTGGCACGGAGTGGGACCGCTCGTTGATCCTGACCGGCGCTCCTTCCAGCCCGAACCCCGGCAACTCGCCGCCCTGCAGGACTACGCGCGGAGGTGGCTGCCCGGGGTGGACGCCGATTCCTTCGAGGCCATCAGCTGCACCTACACCACCACCCCGGACGAGGACTTTATCCTGGACCGGATCGGCCCCGTGGTGATCGGCGCCGGGTTCTCCGGGCACGGGTTCAAGTTCACCCCCGTGATTGGCCGCATCCTCGCCGACCTCGCCACAGGCACCCGTCCGGCGCCGGAGATCTTCCGCGCTTCCCGCTAAAAGCGCCTACCGCGTCTTGTCCTCTGCTTCGGCGAGGGCCGGCTCCCCGCCCGTGCCGCCGTCGTCGTCCTTTCGGGAGGCGCCCGCCTTCACCGCCGGCATTGCCAGCACGGCCGCCACGGTGAGGATGCCGCCCACCAGCGCGGCCAGGAACACGGCGCCGGACGCAGCCACGACGGCGGGTGCCGCGCCTTCGCCGGCCGTGGTGGCGTAGACCGCGTTGGCCACCGCGCCGAAGACCGCCACACCCAGCGCGCTCCCAATGGACCGCGCGAACATGTTGCTGCTGGTGACCACGCCGCGCTCATTCCACTCAACACTGGACTGGGCAGAGATCAGGGTGGGAGTGGCAACCAGCCCCAGGCCGAGCCCCACCACGAAACAGCTGGCGGCCACCAGTGCCACGTTGGGGGTGGCGGCCGTGAGGGCCAGTGCCAGGAGTCCCGCCACGGTAACGGAGATCCCGATCAAGGCCGTGGCCTTGAACCCGATCCGCAGGTAGAACCGGCCCGCCTGCGAGGCACTGAGGGGCCAGCCAAGGGTCAGGGCCGCGAGCGCCAGGCCGGCCATAAAGGGCGAAGTGTCCAGCGCCCCCTCCAGGAACGTGGGCACATAGGAGGTCAGCCCGATCATCACCGCCCCGACGCCGAAGGACACCAGCGTGGTGGTGCCCAACAGCCGGCGCGAAACCACCCAGGACGGCAGGACCGGCTCCGCAGCCCGCCGTTCCACCATCAGGAACACCGCCAGCAGCACGGCGCCCACAACAAAGATGCCGATGCTGATCGGGGAATTCCACGCCCAGCCCTGGCCGCCCTGGAGGGCACCAAGGATCAGCAGGCCCAGTGACACCGCCAGCAGGGCAGCCCCGGCGTAGTCCACCCGGTGCTTGGCGCGTTCAACATTTTCGTGCAGGGTCCTGAACAGCATCCACCCGGCAAGGAGGCACAACGGAATGTTGACCAGGAAGATCCCGCGCCAGATTCCCAGCGAGGAGAAGATGCCGCCGAGGCTCGGGCCCACCACCGAGGAGACAGCCCAGACGCTGGCCAGGTAGCCCTGGACCTTTGCCCGCTCCTCGAGCGAGTAGATGTCCCCGGCGATGGTGATGGAAACCGGCAGGACGGCCCCCGCACCGAGGCCCTGCAGGGCGCGGAACGCGATCAGTGCGGGCATGCTCCAGGCGATGCCGCAGAGGACGGACCCGAGCAGGAACAGCCCGATGCCCGCCAGGATGATGGGCTTCCGGCCAAGCATGTCGGACAGTTTGCCGTAGATGGGCACCGAGACGGCCTGGGCCAGCAGGTACGCGGAAAACAGCCAGGGGAAGGACTCGAAACCGCCCACATCCCGGACGATCGACGGGACGGCGGTGGCCACGATCGTGGAATCGATGGCCACCAGGCCGGTGGACAGCATCAGGGCAATGAGGATGGGGCCCCGTTCGGAGCGGAACCCCACCCCTTGGGCGCGCGCGGTCTTCATGAGTCTCGTTTCAGTCTTTTTGGGTCCCTGCTACCTCCACTCTAGGTACCCGCGGCCGACCCCGACTATCGCCTGCCCTGGTGTGCGTCCAGGAGCCGCGCGCAGCGGATGAAGCCCAGGTGCGAGTACGCCTGCGGATGGTTCCCCAGGTGTGTCTCCGTGCCGGGGTCGTACTCCTCCGGCAGCAGCCCGGTGGGACCGAAGAGGTTCACCAGCTGGTCGAACAGGTCCCAGGCCTCATCGATGCGGCCCACGGCCACATACGCTTCGATCAGCCAGGTGGTGCAGATGTGGAACCCGCCCTCCAGGCCCGGCAGGCCGTCGTCGTACCTGTACCGGAAAACGGTGGGACCCACGCGCAGTTCCCGCTCCACCGCGGTGACGGTGTCCAGGAAGCGCTGGTCCGAAACGTCCAGCAGGCCGGAGAGGCCGATGTGCAGGACGGCGGCGTCGAGGTCCGGGCTGTCGTAGGCCACGGTGTAGGACCTCGCCGATTCGTCCCAGCCCTCGCGCAGCACCTCCTCGCGGATGGTGCCTGCCATGGGTGCCCAGGCCGGGTCCGGCTCCCGGCCGTGGCGGGCAGCCGTCCGCAGCGCCCGGTCCAGCGTCACCCAGCACATCACCTTGGAATAGACGTGGTGGCGCGCTGCGCGCCGGGCCTCCCAGATGCCGTGGTCCGGCTCGTGCCAGCGGGCCAGGACGGCCGAGGCCATCTGGACCATCAGCTCCCAATGGTCGTCGGCCAGCGCGCCCTCCCGCTCACTCAGGGCATGGATCAGTTCGGCAACCGGGCCAAAAACGTCCAACTGGACCTGGTGGTCCGCGGCGTTGCCGATCCTGACCGGACGGGAGCCCGCGTACCCCGGGAGGCTGTCGACGACGGCCTCCGTGGAAAGCGGCGCGCCGGTCACCGAGTACAGGGGGTGCAGCCACTCGGGGCCGGGCGCATGTTCGAGGATCCGCCCCAGCCATGCCAGGAAGCCGGCGGCCTCCGCCGTGGAGCCGAGGTCCACCAGCGCGTTGACCGTCATGGACCCGTCCCGCAGCCAGCAGTACCGGTAGTCCCAGTTCCTTGTGCCGCCGATTCCCTCCGGCAGCGACGTCGTGGGGGCCGCGAGGACGGCGCCGGTGGGCTCATGGACCAGGGCGCGGAGCACCAGGGCTGACCGCCGCACCAGGGAGGGTTTGACGGAGGGCAGGGCAAGTTTCTGCACCCACTGGCGGGCATGCAGGGCCACCCCGGCCCGCCGCTCCGTCTCCCCGCCGGGGTTCGCAGGCTGCGGTTCGGTATCGCCGCAGCGCAGGTTGAGCACCACCGGACCGTCCTGCAGGTTCACCGCCGCCGTGGCCGTGGCGTGGCGCCCGTCCGAGGTGATGCTGAAGGTGGCGCCCGGCGCGAACAGGATGATGGGCTCCGAGGTCCCCACCACGTGCAGTTCCCCGCCGCGGGCCTCCATGCTGAACGGGGCGTTGGCGTAGTCCGGCCGGGGAGCAAAAGTAATCCGGGCGGCACCATGGCCGGTCAGCACCCGGACCAAACTGGTGATGCCCTCGGGCGCGGGCTCAAGGTAGTCCGTGACCGTGACGTCCGCCCACCGGGTTTCAACGATCATGGTGCTGTCCACGTACCGCTGCCCCAGCACCTGGGAGGCTTTCACCGGCTCCACGGAGAAGTGGCCTGCCGCGTCTCCGCCCAGGATGTGGGCGAAAAGTGATCCGGAATCCGGCAGCGGATGGCTCATCCAGCAGATCTTCGCGTCCGGCGTCAGCAGTGCGGTGGAGGATCCGTTGCCGATCATCGTGTGCCGTTCAAGGCCCACCGCGTCCTCGCCGAACAGCCAGGCCCGCCGCAGCTCGAAGAGGAGGGCCAGGACCCGGGCGAAGGCTTCGGGGTCGCGGACGCGGTGCGCCGCGGCGGTCTCCCCCGGGCCGACCTTGAGTCCGAGGTCCGGCCCGCGCAGGGTGGCGATGGCCAGTTCGTCGCTGTGGGCGTCTCCGGCGAACATCGCGGCGCTGGCTCCGAGCCGGGACCGGAGGGTTTCCAGCGCCTCGGCCTTGGACGGTTCCACTACGGACAGGTCCAGCACGGAACCGTCCACAATGAAGAACAGTCCGTGGGCGCGGGCAATCTCCCGGGCGGTTTCCGTCACGGATTCCACCACGTCCGGCGGCGCCGGGCGGGTGTGGACGGAAACGGCCACCGGTTTGCGTTCAATCCAGATGCCCTCCTGGAACCCCACGGCTTCATTGAGCGCCGCGTTGACCTTCTGCAGGACTGATTCGGTGGCCAGGGTCTGCGCGTGCGCGAAGCCCATATCCGACTCTGCGCCATGCGAACCGATCAGGTGCACCTCAACGGGCAGCCGCGACACCGCCGCAAGGTCGCGGAGCGAGCGTCCCGAAATGATGGCGGCGTGGGTATTGGGTAGGGCAGCCAGTGCGCGCAGGGCTATCGCCGCATTGCCCAGGGGCAGGATCTCGGTGGAGATGCCTTCGGCGTCGCACAGGGTCCCGCCGTAGTTGCAGGCCACCAGCAATCCCGGAACCCGTGCCAGCACTTTCAGTTCGGCCAGCAGCGCAGGCGTCAGGCCGTTGTCCGCCGCATCCGACTGGATGAAGGCGCGGAGCATATCCAGCGGAAGGGACCGGGTGAGCAGTGCGGAATCCGCCACGCTTTGGTTCAACGGCGTAGGCATGCAGGTACCCCTTTGAGGCCGGACCAGGCCGGGACTACAGCCGCTGGATCGCCTGCGGACTACCGGTTGGTGCCCCTCCCGGGAATCCCAGTAATTCCCGAGGGGGCAGTTCCCATGCTCAGCCCCGGCCGTTTCCCCCGAAAGTCCCCTTTATTGCGTATGTGTAAAAGTCCGACGGACAGCGCCGTTGTCATGGAGAGCCGGCGTCACGCAGGGCAGCTTTCTGGACCACGACGCCGGCGCCTGCCGCCCGGAACCGGGGAACCCGCCGTCGTGCCTCCCCAAAAGGGTGCTGGGCGTGACGCGCAGGACCCCGCCCGCTACACCCGGACCAGCCCGGCAGCCTCTGCCAGGAGTTCCACGGAGCGCAGCCGCGCCTCGGTGCCGGTGCTCTGGTGGGCCACAATGAGTTCGTCGGCGTCGGCGTGCCGCCCGAAACCGTCCAGGTAATCAAGGACCACGTCGGGCGTTCCCACCGCGGAGTACGTCATCATCTGGCTCACGTGCTGGCCCTGCGGGGAGTCGAGGATCATGTCCGCTTCGTCGTCGGTGAACTCGCGGCCGCCGCCGAAGAACAGGGACACGCGGGCGCGCTTGGTGGCCTGCAGCATGGCCTGCGCTTCCGAGGCGGAATCCGCCGCGATGACGTTGACGCCGGCAATGACGTGCGGGGCATCCAGCTGCGCGGAGGGCTTGAACTCGCGGCGGTACAGGGCCACGGCATCCTGCAGGGCGTTCGGCGCAAAGTGGGAGGCAAACGCGTACGGCAGTCCCAGCTGGGCGGCGAGGCGCGCGCCGAACAGGGAGGATCCCAGGATGTACAGCGGCACGTTGGTGCCCTTGCCTGGCGTGGCCTCAACGCCCTGGATGCGGGTGGGACCGGTGAGGTAGCCCTGGAGTTCCAGGACGTCCTGCGGGAAACTGTCCGCGGACATGGGGTCCCGCCGCAGCGCGCGCATGGTGTTCTGGTCACTTCCGGGCGCGCGGCCCAGGCCGAGGTCGATGCGGCCCGGGTGCAGGGTCTCCAGGGTTCCGAACTGTTCCGCGATGGTCAGCGGCGAGTGGTTGGGCAGCATGACGCCGCCGGCACCCAGCCGGATGCTTTCGGTGTGGGCGGCCACATGGGCAATCAGCACGCTCGTGGCGGAGGACGCGATGGAGGACATGTTGTGGTGCTCGGCGTACCAGACCCGCCGGTACCCGAGCTTCTCCGCGCTCTGCGCCATGGCCACGCTGCCCGCGAAGCTCTCCGCCGCCGTCTGGCCCTTGCCGATGGTTGCCAGGTCAAGGATGGAGAGGGGGAGAGTCACGGTAGGTGCCGGCCTTTCGGGAACGTTTCGCAGGGATGTGCCCGCCGGGTCGCGGCGGGCACGAAAGGCATAACGACGGCGGCGCCCGGCTTATTTCTGGAACCTGCGGAATACTCAGCAAACTTATGACGTTGCCGCCCCTATGAGCCTAGAGACAACGAACCAGTTGGAACTGTCCGAAACGATCGATTTGAAGGATCTGGGAACCGTGAACCGGCTCGGCTTCGGTGCCATGCGCATCGTGGGTGACGGCGTCTGGGGTGAGCCCGCGGACCGCCGGGCGGCGGTGGCGGTGGTGCGCCGCGCCGTCGAACTCGGTGTTGACTTCATCGATACGGCAGATTCCTACGGCCCCAACATCAGCGAGGAAATCCTCGCCGAGGCACTGTACCCGTACAAGGACGGGCTGAAGATCGCCACGAAGGTGGGCTTCACCCGCACCGGGCCAGGCAAGTGGATCCCGGTGGGCCGCCCGGAGTACCTCCGCCAGCAAACAGAACTGAGCCTGCGGAAGCTGAAGGTGGACACCCTGGACCTGCTCCAGCTGCACCGGATCGACCCCAAGGTGGACGCCGAGGAGCAGTTCGGCGTGCTGCGCGAGCTCCAGGACGAGGGCAAGGTCCGGGCGCTGGGCCTCTCGCAGGTGAGCGTGGAGGAGCTCGAGGCGGCCGGGAGGCACTTCACCGTTTCCACGGTCCAGAACCGGTACAACCTGACGGACCGGAGCTCCGAGGACGTCCTGCGCTACTCGGAGGAGAACGGCATCGGCTTCATCCCGTGGGCTCCCATTTCCGCGGGTGAGCTGGCGCAGCCGGGAGGGCCGCTGGACGAGGCCGCCAAGCGTTTGGGTGCCACCACTTCCCAGGTTGCACTGGCCTGGCTGCTGCGCCGCTCTCCCGTGATGATGCCGATCCCCGGCACCGGGTCAGTGAAGCACCTGGAGGAAAACATGGCCGCGGCCGGCGTCACCCTGGACGAGGAAACCTACGCTGAACTTGAAGCAGCAGGCGAGTAGAGAAGCACAGACAGGAGCAGCACTATGGCAAACATTCTGATGGTCGTATCGGCCGCCGATTCGCTCACCATGAAGGACGGCAGCCAGCACCCCACCGGCTTCTGGGCGGAGGAACTGGTGGTGGCACACCAGACCCTGCTGGATGCCGGCCACACTGTCCACATCGCGACCCCCGGGGGCGCGAAGCCCACCGTGGACCAGGTGAGCCTGGCTCCCGAGTCAGCAGGCGGCGAGGAACGGGCGCAAGGTTTCCGCGACTACCTCGACTCAATCGACGGCGAGCTCTCGCGGCCGCTGGTGCTGGCCGACGTCGACCCGTCCGGCTACGACGCCGTTGTGATGCCCGGCGGGCACGGGCCCATGGCCGACCTGTACCAGGACGCCGACCTCGGCCGACTCCTGGCGGCGGCGGACAAGGACGGCAAGGTCATCGCTCCCTTCTGCCACGGTCCCGCAGGGCTGCTGAGTGCAACGGACGACGGCGGCGCTTTCGTTTTCGCGGGACGTCGCCTCACGGTGTTCAGCAACGAGGAGGAACTGGGCGGCGGCACCGGCGAGAACACGCCGTGGCTGGTGGAGGACGCCCTGAGGGACAAGGGTGCGGTGATCGAAAATGCTGCCGCCTGGACGTCAAATGTTGTGCGGGACGGCAACCTGATCACGGGCCAGAACCCGCAGTCCAGCGAGGATGTGGCCAAGGAGGTCATCAAGGCGCTGGGCTAGTCCCACACTTCAGGCAGAGAAGGGGGCCGGTCTGGTGACCGGGCCCCTTCTGTGCGGCGCACGTCCTTGGGCGCCGCCGCCGTTGGCGCTACTTCAGCTTGAAGTTGGCGCTGATCGAGGTACCGTCCTTTGCTGTCATCGTGAGCTGGTAGCAGCTGCCGGGGCTTGCAGGCGTCTTCCAGTTGTAGATGAACTGGCCGGCGATGGCGTCATAGCGGACAACGGTGCTGCCGGCCGCCGCTGTCGTCTCGATAGCATCGGTCTGGGCGTTCGGTGCACAGACGATGGTTCCCATGGTGAACTTCATCAGGTTGGGGTCCGTGATCTCGGTTTCGCCCGCAAAAACCTCGAACTTGGCCGGTACAGCGCTGCCGCCCTTGACCGTGTTCAGGACACCGCCCATGTCGATCGGCTGGTAGAAGCCCTTCATGGTCCAGGCCTTGACTTCGTAGGAGTGGGTAACGGTGGTGGTGTTGCCGGCGAGGTCCGTGGCCGTGGCCCTGAGGGTGTATTTCCCAACTCCCGTGCCGTAACCGGTAACCTCGCAGGTCCCAAGCACTCCGGACAGTGAATCGGAGGCCGAGCAGGTCGGCTCCGCGGGCGTCGACCCGTAGTAGCCGTCCGCGATGACCGAATCGAAGGTCACCGTGGGGGCCGTCTTGTCGATCTTGAGCGTGGTGGAGGTTGCGCCCGCAGCACGGACGTTGCCGGCGCGGTCCTTGAACTCGGGGCTTTGGACCGTCACCGTGTCCCCTTCGTCCGACGCTGTCACGCTCTTCGTCGCGTCAACCGGTCCGGACACGAGATCGGTGGCGCCGAAGGTGACCTCGACGTCCGTGTTGTACCAGCCGTCGTGGTTGGCTGCGGGGCTCGTGCCCACGTAACCTACCGTCGGCGCCGTCTTATCGATCTTGAAGGACTGCGACGTAGTCCCGGCTGGGGTGATGTTGCCTGCGTTGTCTACGAAAACCGGGCTGGGCACCTTGACTTCAGCTCCCTCCCCGCTGGAGTACACCGTCTGCGAGGACGTCAGCAGTCCCGACGTCGCATCCGTTGCCGTAAAGCGGGCCCCGACGTCGGTCACGTACCAGTTGTTCTCCCCCAGCGTGCCTGATGCGACCCCGTCGTAGCCAACGGACGGCGCCGTCTTGTCGATCTTGAATTGCTGGGAAGCGGCGCCGGCAGGTGTGGTGTTGCCGGCGTTGTCCGAGAATGCAGGACTCTGGACAGTCACGGCTTCGCCTTCCCCGGACGAGGTCACCGTCTGCGTTGCGCTGAGGGGCCCGGAGGTGAGGTCCGTTCCTTTGAAGCTGGCCTGGACATCGGAGGTGTACCAGCCGCCAAAGCCTGCGGTTCCGGTTGCAGCGTCATAGGTGACGCTGGGGGCTGTCTTGTCGATCTTGAACGACTGGGAAATGGTTCCGTCGGGCACGGTATTGCCCGCGTTGTCCGTGAACGCAGGGCTCAGGACCCTTACATCGGCACCCTCGCCGCTGGAGGACACCTCCTGGGAGGACGGGGCCAGTCCGGATGTGGCATCTGTTGCAATGAAGCGGGCCAGTACGTCGGAGGTGTACCAGTTGTCGTTGCCGGCCTTTCCTGTCGCGTCGGCGTAGCTCACCGTCGGCGCCGTGCCGTCTTTCTTGATGGGGACGGTGACTGTGCCGGCCGAGCCGCCGCTGCTGCTCGCGGAGCATGAGTAGTCAGCAGGCAGCTGGTCCAGCGCCACCGTCACGTCGTTGCAGCCGACCTTGTTCAGGGTGCTGGTCGAGTCGCCCTCGGTGACGGTCCACTTCAGCGTGACGGCGTTCCGGTACCACCCGTTCAAGCCGTCCGGCTGCGCCGCGTCGAGGGTATAGCTGATCCCGGGGGCCGTGCCGTCAACGATGTTGTACGTTACCGAACTCGCGGCGGTGAGCCCACCCTTGTCGGTGTAGCTGCAGGACGCTGTCTGGGAGCCGAGGCCGTTGGCGGCGTCCGGTCCGGAGAGCGCACCAAGCGTGGCGTTGAAGGAACTGGCGCCATCTTCCTTATCCGCCACCTGGCAGACAACGGTGGGGGCTGACCCCTTCGTGTAGGAGGTACCGGGCGTTACGCCGGACATGGTGAGGACAGGAGCTGTGTTTGAAGGGGCTGGAGCCACCACCGTCACGCCAAAGTTGACCGGCGTGACGTCGTAGGGTTCGCCCGTAGTGTTGGTCCCGGGCGTGGCAACGATGTTGGTGGTGCCAAGTCCCTTGGGCGTAACGGTGAGAGTGGTCTCCGCTCCACAGCTCCCGAAAGTCGCGGTGGCCGGAGATACTGTTGCCACGTCCGGATCGCTTGATACCAGGCTGAGGCTAATGGCTTCCCCGCCCTGGATCGTGCAGCCATTCGTACCGTAATCCGGGAGTTTGACCACGTACAGCTGGGTTGTGCCGTTAGAGCCACCGAGGTTCAACGTCATGGCTTCCGCGACGGTGTCCACCGTGGTATCCAGCCTGTTCGCGATCGCGTCTGCCCAAGCGACGCCGCCTCCAGCCAGCACCAGCCCCGCAGCCGCAACCGCCGCGGCCACCCGGGTGCCCGTCCGCCCCAGCAGGCTCCTATCCCCAGCAGCAGTCGTCCTACCTGGCGAATTCATCATGTGCGTCTCCCTAAGACCATGTGCCCACTGCGGGCGCAACGTACTTCAAGGTATGGGCTGAGGGGGCAACAGCACACGCGTAGTCGCACACCTGTCTTTGCTCTTTGAGTACTCGTTTTCTGAAGCGCACGCTGACCGGCACTACTTGGTTTTGGGCCTGCGGCCGGCCCGACGGCGACCGCAGAAAGGGCCAGGCCAGCCCCACGGCGTGAACCTCAAAGTGCACTCGTGAAGGGTTTGGCAATAGTCTGGCCAGATGGGGACAACCACCGTGAACAATGGCGAACAGATCGACAGGCAGTCCCGCATCCTCGAAGCAGCGCTCGATCTGCTGTCCCGTCACGGTATCTCAGGGGTGAGCATGCGTGCGGTGGCGCGTGAAGCCGGGGTGGCCCTGGGCCTGGTGAACTACTACTACGACGACAAGACCAGCCTGATCCGCGCGGCCCTGCGCCGGGTGGACGAGCACGATCTCCTGCTGGTCGCGCAGGATCCGTCGTCTCCCCCGGACGAGCAGCTGCGCAAGTCCCTGCGGCGGGTAGCGGGCGCCGACCTGCTGACCACCCGCTACCTGTCCCTGCGCCTGCACCTTTGGGCCCTCGCCCAGGCAGACGAGGACTATGCACAGATCAATGCTGCCGCCTTCGACCGCTATATCGACGGCCTGGCGGCGCTGGTGTCCAATGCCCTGCCCGGGCTCTCCTGGGAGGAATGCCGCGCGCGGTCATCCGACATCGTGGTCATACAAAACGGCATGTGGTTGACGTCGCTCCTTGGCGTGGACAAGGAATCCATCCAGCGGAGCATCGCACGCACGGAGCAGATCGCCTTCGCCCCGCCGGGCGACGCCAGCAGCAGCCGGGACGCGCTCCAGGGGCAGTAAGGCACATCCCATCCCGGCGGCTTCCGCCTCCTCCGTAATCTTGAACGCCTGTTCAAGTTAGGTATTGAACACTCGTTCAACCTCCGCTACTGTCCTCCGTATGACTTACGCCACACCGTCTAACGACGAGACAGCATCCACCCTCTTCATCAACGGCGCGTGGGAGCCGGCAGCCTCCGGCGCAGTACGCCAAATCCACAACCCCGCCGACGGTGAACTGGCCGCCACGGTCTCCGAGGCCGGCCGGGAAGACACCGAACGGGCCATCGCGGCGGCCCGGGCTGCCTTCGACTCCGGAGTCTGGTCAAGTGTTCCGGCGCCCGGGCGCGGAACCTTCCTGCTCCGGGTCGCCGCGGAACTCCGTGAGCGGCGGGAGAAGTTCGCCCGCGCCGAGTCACTGGACACCGGGAAGCGGATCGCTGAAAGCCGCATCGACATGGACGATGTCGCCGCCTGCTTCGAATACTTCGGCCGGCTCGCCGGGCAGCAGTCCGGCCGCGTGGTGGACGCCGGGGACCCCGCCGTCGTGAGCAAAATCGTCTACGAGCCCGTGGGCGTCTGCGGCCTCATCACTCCGTGGAACTACCCGTTGCTCCAGGCCGCGTGGAAGATTGCGCCCGCACTGGCCGCCGGCTGCACCTTCGTCCTCAAGCCGTCCGAGCTGACGCCGTCCACCGCCATCCTGGCCATGCAGCTGCTGCAGGACCTCGGCCTGCCGGACGGCGTGGCCAACCTCGTCACCGGCCCCGGCGCGGAGGCGGGTGCACCGCTTTCGGAACATCCCGCCGTCGACCTTGTCTCCTTCACCGGCGGCCTGGAAACCGGCAAGCGGATTGCCGCAGCTGCTGCCGGCACCGTCAAGAAGGTGGCGCTGGAGCTGGGCGGCAAGAACCCCAACGTGGTGTTTGCTGACGCGGACTTCGATGCCGCCGTGGACAACGCCCTCAACGGCGCCTTCGTCCACTCCGGGCAGGTCTGCTCGGCCGGCGCCCGGCTGCTGGTGGAGGAATCCATCGCCGAACGCTTCGTGGACGAGCTGGTCCGGCGCGCACAGGACATCCGGCTGGGCGGCCCGTTCGACGAGACCGCAGAAACCGGGCCGCTGATCTCCGCAGCCCACCGGGACAAGGTCCACGCCTACGTCCAGCGCGGCATCAAGGAGGGTGCCCGGCTGCGGTGCGGCGGCGCGGCGCCGGCGGGGGAAAAGTACGACGGCGGCTTCTACTACCAGCCCACCGTCCTGGACCGCGTGACAAGGGGAATGTCCGTGGTCGTGGACGAGGCCTTCGGCCCGGTGGTGACCGTGGAGACTTTCCGCACGGAGGACGAAGCCGTGGCCACCGCGAACGACACCATCTACGGACTGGCCGGCGCCGTCTGGACCCAGGATGCCGGAAAGGCGCAGCGCGTGGCGTCCCGGCTGCGGCACGGCACCATCTGGATCAACGACTACCACCCCTACCTCCCCCAGGCCGAGTGGGGCGGCTTCGGCCAGTCCGGCGTCGGCCGCGAGCTGGGCCCCACCGGCCTGGCGGAATACCAGGAAGCCAAGCACATCTACCAGAACACCAGCCCCCAGGTCACCGGCTGGTTCGCTGGCCACGGCAAGGAGAACTAGATGCACTTCGACAACATCGAGGACCTCCGCGAGCGCGGATTCGACTACGTCGTCATCGGCGGCGGATCCGCCGGCGCCGCCGTCGCCGCCCGGCTGAGCGAGGACCCGGACGTGACCGTGGCCCTCGTGGAGGCCGGCCCGGACGACCGCAACATCCCCGAGATCCTGCAGCTGGACCGCTGGATGGAGCTGCTGGAATCCGGCTACGACTGGGACTACCCGGTGGAACCGCAGGAAAACGGCAACTCCTTCATGCGCCACGCCCGCGCCAAGGTCATGGGCGGCTGCTCCAGCCACAACTCGTGCATCGCCTTCTGGGCTCCACGGGAGGACCTGGACGAGTGGGAGTCCAAGTACGGCGCCGCCGGCTGGAACGCCGACGCGGCCTGGCCGCTCTACCGGCGGCTGGAAACCAACGAGGACGCCGGCCCGGACGCCCCGCACCACGGGGACTCCGGCCCCGTGCACCTGATGAACGTGCCCCCGGTGGATCCTGCCGGCGTCGCGCTCCTCGATGCCTGCGAACAGGCTGGCATTCCCCGCGCCAAATTCAACACCAGGACCACCGTGGTCAACGGCGCCAACTTCTTCCAGATCAACCGCCGCGCGGACGGCACCCGGTCCTCCAGCTCAGTCTCCTACATCCACCCGATTATCGAGCGCGAAAACTTCACGCTCCTGACCGGCCTCCGCGCCCGCCAGCTGGTATTCGACGCGGACAAGCGCTGCACCGGCGTGGACGTGGTGGACTCGGCGTTCGGCCGGACCCACCGGCTCTCCGCGCACCGCGAGGTCATCCTGTCCACCGGCGCCATCGACTCCCCCAAGCTGCTGATGCTCTCCGGCATCGGCCCCGCAGCGCACCTCGCCCACCATGGGATCGAGGTCCTGGTGGACTCCCCCGGCGTGGGTGAGCACCTGCAGGACCACCCCGAAGGCGTCGTGCAGTTCGAGGCCAAACAGCCGATGGTGCAGACGTCCACGCAGTGGTGGGAGATCGGCATCTTCACCCCCACCGAGGACGGCCTGGACCGCCCGGACCTGATGATGCACTACGGCTCCGTCCCGTTCGACATGAACACCCTGCGGCACGGCTACCCCACCACGGAGAACGGCTTCAGCCTCACCCCGAACGTCACGCACGCCCGTTCCCGCGGCACCGTCCGGCTGCGCAGCCGCGACTTCCGCGACAAGCCGATGGTGGACCCCCGCTATTTCACGGACCCCGACGGCCACGACATGCGCGTCATGGTGGCCGGCATCCGCAAGGCCCGCGAAATCGCCGGGCAGCCCGCCATGGCGGAATGGACCGGGCGTGAGCTTTCGCCCGGCATCGAGGCACAGACCGACGAGGAACTGCGGGAGTACATCCGCAAGACCCACAACACCGTCTACCACCCGGTGGGCACCGTCCGGATGGGCCCTTCCGACGACGACATGTCACCGCTGGATCCCGAGCTGCGGGTCAAGGGCGTCACCGGCCTGCGCGTCGCCGATGCGTCGGTCATGCCGGAACACGTCACCGTCAACCCCAACATCACCGTCATGATGATCGGCGAGCGCTGCGCGGACCTCATCCGCGCCGGCCGGTCCGGCGACACCATGACCATGGAAGAAATGGAGCTCACCGCGTCCCTCGCCTAAGCGGCAAGGTCCCGGCGGCGGGCATCAGCCTTCCATGCGCCACAGCCGGCCGGTCATCATCATCGTGCTTTTCTGATTTAGGAGTCCACATGGCGGAACCCAGCAAGAGTATTGATTCAAGCGGCATGGACGAGTTTGGCTACACGCAGACCCTGGACCGGAGCATCGGCAAGTTTGCCAGCTTCGCGGCAGGCGTCAGCTACATCTCCATCCTCACCGGCGTATTTCAACTGTTCTACTTTGGCTTTTCCATGGCCGGCCCGGCGTACGCCTGGTCCTGGCCCCTCGTCTTCGCGGGCCAGCTGATGGTGGCATTGTGCTTTGCCGAACTGGCGGGCCGCTACCCGGTGGCCGGATCGGTGTATAACTGGGCCAAGCGGCTCGCCTCCGGGACCTGGTCCTGGCTGGCGGGCTGGCTGCTGCTCATCTCGTCCATCGTGGCGCTCGGCGCCGTGGCCCTTGCCCTGCAGCTCACCCTGCCCCAGCTCTGGTCCGGCTTCCAGTTCGTCGGTGATGGCACCGGCCCGTACGATTTCGCCATGAACGGTGTGGTGCTGGCCAGCATCATGATCGGCATTTCCACAATGATCAACGCCTTCGGCGTGAAGCTGATGACCAGGATCAACAGCATCGGCGTCTTCGTGGAACTGATCGCCGCCGTACTCCTGATCCTCGCACTGGGCTGGCACGTGATGCGTGGGCCTGAGGTCTTCTTCGACACCGCAGGCTTCGGGGAGAGCCACGACCTTGGCTTCTTCGGCGTGTTCCTGATCGGCGCCATGGCCTCCGGCTACGTTATGTACGGTTTCGACACAGCCAGCTCCCTCGGAGAGGAAACCAAGGACCCCAAACGCACGGCACCCAAGGCCATCCTGCGTGCCGTCACTGCATCCTTCGTGCTGGGCGGGCTGATCCTGCTCTTTGGCATCCTCGCGGCTCCGGACCTGGCCGACCCCAAGCTCGGGGCGGCCGACGGCGGGCTGCAGTACCTGGTGCTCTCCGTCCTCGGGGGCCCCTTCGGCAAGGCATTCCTCGCCTGCATCGTGGTGGCCGTGGTGGTTTGCACCCTCGCCGTCCACGCCGCCGCGATCCGCATGATGTTCGCCATGGCGCGGGACAACAACCTGCCGTTCAGCCGGCAGCTCGGCAAGGTGTGCCCGGTCCGCCGGACCCCCACCGTCGCTGCCATCGTGATCGGCGTTATGGCCGTCATCCCGCTGCTGGTCAATGTGATGCAGCCGGCAATCTTCACCATCATGTCCAGCATCAGCATCGTCCTGATCTACCTGTCCTACCTGCTGGTCACCGTTCCCTTGCTGCGCAACCGGCTCCTGAAGAAGTGGCCGCTTGCTGAGGACGGCTCCGAGCCCGGCTTCAGCCTGGGCACGTGGGGACTGCCCGTGAACATCCTCGCGGTCCTGTGGGGCGGCGCCATGACGGTGAACCTGGTGTGGCCGCGCCAGGAGATCTACAACTCGGTGCCGCCGTTCGAGTGGTACCTGCAGTGGGGCGGGGTGCTCTTCGTGGCGGCGGTCGCCGGAGGCGGGGCCCTGCTGTACCGGCTGAAGATCCGCCATCAGACCGGGGTGCTGGCGGAGCACGCCGCGGCAGTCGCGGCGCACCCGTCGTCAGGTCCGGTAGTTCCGGCGGCTCCGGAAGAACTGGACGTGGTGGACGCCAAAGTGCATTAGGGCAAGTGTCCTAAACCGTCAGCTGACGGTCTTCAAGGAAGGGGCGACGACGGCACTCACCTCAGTGCCGCCGTCGCCCCTTCCTTTAGCGTTCCGCCAAGGCCTCCATTGATAGGCGAACCACCGTCACACGGATCGCTACCCCTGCCAGGATTCTGTCCTAGTCCAGTAACAATGCAANCCCTTCCTTTAGCGTTCCGCCAAGGCCTCCATTGATAGGCGAACCACCGTCACACGGATCGCTACCCCTGCCAGGATTCTGTCCTAGTCCAGTAACAATGCAAAGGCGTGGTCAAGCGCGACCCGGACTGCCCCGCGGAGGGCCGCATGGTCAGTGAGTGTCGAGGCGGCGAGGCGTGGGTGAGCGGAATTAAGCCCTTTCAGCTTTTCGTCGAGCGACGGGATGAGGACATCCCCCGCCCCTGCCGGGCCGCCGGAGAGTACGATCAGCTGGGGATCCAGGAGGGTAGCTACAACAGCAATGGCACGGGCTGTGCGCTCCGTGACTATATCGATCACTTCGGATGCTGCGGGGTCGCCCTTCCGGGCCGCCTCGATCACCATCTCGGCGTTCACCGCGGCCGGAACTCCGCCGCAGAGACGCAGCAGCTCGCTGCTGTTCGGGGATCCCGGCCGCTCGCCGTCCAGTATGTCTGCGGCAGCAATAGCCCCCAGTTCCCGGCACATGCCGCCAATGGCGTCTGTATTCCCTACGCCTTCCACCAGTTCGAGGAACCGCATTTCACCGGCTGACCCTCCGCCGCGAATGAGCCGGCCGCCAATGTAGATCCCGGCACCCAACCGCTCGCCGGAGAGGAGCACCACGACGTCATCGAGGTCCTGGGCTACGCCGATCCAGCGCTCGGCGATGACAGCGAGGTTGGCGTCATTGTCGACGATCAGTGGCCAGTTGAAGTCCGGTCGGAGGGCTAGGCGGAGGTCCAGGGAGGAAAGCCCCGGCAGGTATGACTCCAGCGCAACCGCATGTCCGTTTGGCCTGACGGGGGCAGGCACTGCCATCCCGGCCGCCATCACCTTGGACGGATCCACGCCGGACCGGGCCAGGACTTCCCGTGTGGCCTTCCGTGCGACCAGTAGGCGTTCAGGCGCCCCGAGGTGCTCGTCGCGCCACTTTTCTGACCATTCGGCGACGATGGTGCCAGCGAGGTCGGACAAGCACAGCTGCAGTTTTGTGGCTCCGAGGTCGATCCCCAGCACGTAGCCGGCCCTGGCATTCAGCCCGAACCGTCGTGATGGGCGTCCGCTTCGCGTGGGCAATCCCGGGCGGGTCCCGTCTTCGGTCAGCCATCCCAGCTTGAGCAGTTCGTCGCAGACGGCCAGGACGGTAGGCCGTGAAAGGCCGGTCGCTTCCATGAGGCCGCTGGCATCCAGTTTGGCGCCGGAAACGAGGGCTCCCATCACGGCCGAGGCGGAGATCTTGCGGAGCACGGGGAGCGTGGCCTCCGTTTTTCTTGTGCTGTTTTTCAACGCCATCCCTTGACCGGCTTATCTACTGCTCACCATACTAGGGGTGCGTTTATTAACGGCTTTTATATATTCGTCCCGAGAGCACTGATGGGGATACCAGGTGCTCAAGAACCGAGGAGAGCAATGAAGCATCACCTTAGAACGGGCTGCGCCGCCGTCGCCCTTGCAGTTGCGGCGTCGACTGTCGCCTTTTCCCCTGCCAGCGCAGAAGCAGAACCCGCGCCGGGGGCGCCGGGGGCTTCCGCGACGTGGACAAAAGGCGACAAGGAGGGCGTTGGCTCGTCCGTCAGCACAGCTTCGAAGGTCTGGTACACCCTGACAGAGGGGACCCTCAGCGAGGTGTACTACCCGCGCGCAGACACCCCCAATACCCGCGAACTCCAGTTTGCCGTCAGCGACGGATCCCGCACCCAGCGTGAGAATGAGGACACGACCCGGCGGGTGGAGCTCGCTGACCCGCAGGCGCTGAGCTACCGGCAGATCACTGAAGACAGTGCCAGTCGCTGGCGGTTGACGAAAACCTATGTGACAGACCCGCAGCGCTCTGCTGTGATGCTCGGGGTTACCTTCGAGGTGCTCGACGGCGGGAATTACCAGCTCCATGCCCTGTTCGATCCTTCCCTGGCCGGCACTTCCGGCGGGGACTCCGGCAGGACTGTCGGTAATGCCCTGGTGGCAGAAGACCTTTCCATTCCGGACACCCCGGTTGCCTCCGCAGTGGTTTCAAGCTCAGGATTCAGCGCCACCAGCACCGGATATGTCGGCACCAGCGACGGCGGAACGGACCTTGGTGCAGATGGCAGGCTCGACGGCGCCTACACCGGCGCCGGGCCCGGGAATATCGCCCAGACGGGAACGATCGCGCTGACGGGAGCAAAGACGGAATTCTCCCTTGCCCTGGGCTTTGGCGCGAATGCGCAGGAGGCCCTCGAGACCGCAAACGCGAGCGTGAAGCAAGGCTTCCCCAGAGTGTCGAAGGAGTACACCAAAGAATGGAAGCAGTACCTGCAATCCCTGGACAAGCCGGCCAAGGCCCTGGACGGTGATCTTCTGACGCAGTACAACGTCTCCCTGATGACGGTCAAAGCCCATGAAGACAAGACCTTCCCGGGGGCCTTCATCGCATCGCTGACCACGCCGTGGGGGCAGGTAGCGAACGCCGAGCAACACCGTGAGGGATACCACGCGGTGTGGGCACGTGACATGTACCAATCGGTGACTGCCCTGCTCGCTGCCGGGGACGAGGAAGCTGCCCGCCGCGGCGTTGAGTGGCTGTTCAAGTATCAGCAGTTGCCGGACGGACATTTCCCGCAGACGTCGAAGGTTGACGGAACCGTGGGCCAGAACGGGATCCAGTTGGATGAAACAGCGTTTCCCATCCTGCTAGCGAGCCAAATTGGACGCACAGATGCTGACTTCTACGCCAAAGAACTCAAGCCCGCAGCGGACTATCTTGTTGCCGCCGGCCCCAAGACCCCGCAGGAACGCTGGGAGGAAACAGGCGGATATTCAACGTCGACCCTGGCGTCGCAGATCGCCGCCCTGGCGGCTGCCGGAGACATAGCAAAAGGGAATGGTGACGCCGGTTCCGCTGCGATTTATCGGGCCACTGCGGACGAGTGGCAGCGCAACACGGAAAAGTGGATGTTCACGACCAACGGACCGGTAGGTGACGGCAACTACTACTTGCGCATCAGCGGAAGCGGCGACCCCAACGATGGCGCTGTCCGCGACTGGGGCAACGGTGCAGGCATCCATCCGGAGAACGCCGTGCTGGACGCCGGCTTCCTGGAGTTTGTCCGGCTTGGCGTGAAGCCGCCCGCCGATGCGCACGTCGCGGATTCCCTTGCCGAGACAGACGCCTCCATTTCACAGGACACCCCAGGCGGCCGCATGTGGCATCGCTACACGTACGACGGCTACGGGGAAAAGGCCGACGGTTCGCCATGGGACGGGACCGGAATCGGACGACTCTGGCCGCTGCTGACCGGTGAGCGGGGCGAATACGCGCTGGCTAACGGTCAGGATGCGCTCCCGTACCTGGCAACCATGCACTCCGCAGCCAACGACGGATTCATGATTCCCGAGCAGGTTTGGGACCAGGATGAACCGACAACTTACCGCCACGAACTGGGTCGCAGCACCGGCTCCGCCTCGCCGCTCTCGTGGGCAATGGCACAGTACGTGCGGCTTGCTGCGGGCATGGAAAACGGATCACCGGTTGAGACACCGCAGAACGTTGCTCGGCGGTACGGTTCAGGCGCTGTCGCCGAACCCGCACTTACGGTCGAATCACCTGCCCAGCTCAGCACTTCCGACTCCCCCAGCACCACTGTCGCTGGCATCACGGCTGCAGCCAAGGTATACGTTTCCGTCAACGGTAATGTTGCCGAGGCCCCGCTTACCCCGACGGGCGACGGCACATCCAAGTTCTCATTGGACGTATCCCTTACCGGCACCAAGAACACAGTGACCGTAGCCGCCGTGGGAGCCGACGGCGGCACTGCCGTCGAGGACCGGACCGTCCTGCATTACGGCACCCGCATCGGCGGACTGCAGGACCCGTCTGGAGATGACAACGGTCCTGGAAGCTACACCTACCCGAGCAACCCGGCCTACGTCCCCGGCGCCTTCGACCTCACTGGCGTCGACGTCTATGATGCCGACGATAACTACGCGTTTGTCACCACCATTGCAGGCGAGGTCACCAACCCTTGGGGCGGTCAGGGCATCTCACACCAGCGGATCAACGTCTACCTCAGCAACGGCGATACGACCCCCACCCCGGCCCTGCCGGGCACAAACATGAACGTCGAAGATGCCTGGGATTCCGTCGTTGTCACCGACGGTCGCTTCGACGGGGCGGGCGTTTATGCTCCTGACGGAACCCGCACGTCAGCCGTGACACTGCTGACGGTGCCGGAAGCCCGCCAGATCGTCACCATGGTGCCCAAGGCTGGCTTGGGCAACCTGAATCCTGCCTCCGCAAAATTCGCCGTTGCCATGTTTGGAAACGCCGAACCAGGTGAGGGCATCGGCAACGTACGTCCCGTCTACGACGGCGGATACTGGGCGGCCGGAGATCCGTCCTGGATCAAGGAGTGGCGCTTCGGCGGCGGCGCCGGCGTATTCGACGGCAGCACACCTTCACGGGATACCGACACCAGCGATCCAAATGCCCTGGATGTGGTTGTCCGCGAGGGCCAAAGCCAGGCCGCGGTTCTTGACTGGCAAGCAGCATCACCCGTTGTGGTTCCCATGGTCGGGCTGAAACCATAAGTCCTAATCTCAAGGCGGGGCCGGAAAACTCCGGCCCCGCCTTCCTCATTCGGCATACCGGTTTCACTGGAGTTTGCCCCGCAGCTCTTCAGGAACGGGCGGCCGCGGGAGGAACGCGCCAGGTTCGTGCTTGATCCGTGTCAAAGCGGACTCGATGGCGCCTTTGACCACCACCTCCGCTCCCAATGTGCTCGCAACGAGTTCCGGCAGCGGCAGGTCCGAATCCGTGCGCAGCAGGGTGCGTGCGTGTTCGAGGACAGGTTCGATGGCCCGTGAAATCCCTCCTGCGATGATGACGCGTTCAACGTCCAGAAGGCTGGAGAGCACAACCGCAATCCGCGCCAGTCGGTCGCCGAGCCGGGCGATGATGTCCGCCGCGAACGGATCTCCCTCGCGGGCTGCCTGGAAGACGTCCTCCGCGGTGATTTCCCCCTCGGGGATGTGCCGCAGCATGGTTTTGCCCTCGTATGAGTGAACGCGCGAGCGTGCCCATTTCCGCGCTAGTGCGCCAAACCCGTCCGTGCCCCCTTCGTCGGGCACGAACTTGCCGGCGGTAAGAGTGTCGAGGAATCGCATCTCGCCTGCGCCGCCCCGCGGTCCTCGCAGCAAGTGCCCATCGACGATCAGGCCGGCGCCGAATCGCTCGCCTGTCAGCAACGTTGCTTGATTAGCTGACGGGTCGTGGGCGCGTTCGGCAATAGCGGCGAGGTTGGCGTCATTCTCGACGATGACCATGCCCGGCAGATGGGAGGCGAAGCCGGAATTCATCAGATGCCAGAAGTCGCCTTCGGGGGACATGCCATGAGCGTCGATCGGCGCGGGAACGCCGACGACGGTGAGTAAGACGTCGTCGAGGGTGCGTCCGATGTCGCGGAGGGTCAGACGGATCATCTCCCGTGCACTCGCACCGCGGCCGGCACGCCCCAGCGCATGCGAGTCAATACTTTGTCGACGCGTGTTCAGCTCGCGGCCGCGCAGGTCGGCGACGATCGCCGTGAAGTAGGACTCCCCCGCGTCCAGCCCAACAACAACACCGGCAGCCTCACGCACTTGGTAGCGGCGGGCCGGCCGGCCTTTGTGAGTACGGCCATCGGACTGCCCGTCCTCCACTTCCTCAAGCCAGCCAATGTCGACCAGACCGTCGCAGACGCCGAGTACCGTGGCGCGTGTCAGCCCGGTCGCGGCCATGGCCTCTCCGGCTGTGAACACCTGTTCCTCGAGGGCGAAGCGAAGCAGTGCATCGGAGTTGATTTGCCGCAACAGCTGCGTTGAGCTCGCCGACGTCGTATTCATCCCTTGACGATATCGCCCGCATCCCCCATCCTCATATAGGACCTAAATATAAGATCCAAATAAATTCGACTTAGGAGCCGATGTTGCCACCTTTGACGTTCGCCGGGACGCGAGTCTCCCGTCGCACCTTCCTTGCCGCTTCCGGGGGGGCGCTGGCCGCTTTCGCCCTGGCCGGTTGTGCACCGGGAGGCACACGCCCCACCGTCACGTTCCACCAGTCCAAACCTGAAGCTGTCCCATACTTCCGCGATCTGGCGGCAAAGTTTTCCGCGTCGCAGGACCAGGTCCGCGTCCTGCATGACATGGCGACGAATCTTTCTGCCAGCTTTGTGCGCAGCAGTCCGCCGGATCTCGGTTGCCTCAACTACAACCTTGAGATGGCCAGGTTCATGGAGCGCGGGGCGCTCTCGGACCTTTCGGATCTTCCTGCAGCAGCTTCCATCCGGGACGACGTCCTCGACCTTACGAACTGGTATCCCACCTACCCGGGCCGTACGAGCGTCATCCCCTACTCGGTCATGGCTGCCTCAGTCATCTACAACCGCCGCATCTTCGAACAGAACGGGCTGTCCGTCCCGACAACCTGGGATGAACTGATCGAGGTCTGCGAGGTGCTCAAGGCAGCCGGCATCACACCGATCTACGGCACTTTCCGCGACCCCTGGACGATTGCCCAGGGCCTGTTCGACTACACGGTCGGCGGCATGGTCGACGTGCGCGACTTCTACAAGGCAATGCACCGGATCGGCGAGAAGGTCGGACCGGATTCCGAGGTGTCGTTCCAGAAAACGCTGCTTGAGCCAGTGAAGCGCATGGTCCAGCTGACGTCGTACGTCAACCCCGATGCGTCCAGCCGCGGCTACGGGGACGGCAACACTGCCATGGCGCAGGGGCAGGCAGCGATGTACTTCCAGGGGCCGTGGGCCTTCGGAGAGATTGAAAAGGCCGGCACAGACATGGATCTCGGCACCTTTCCGCTGCCGATGACCGGCGACCCCGCCGATCTGAAGGTCCGCGTTAACATCGACCTTTCGCTCTGGGTTCCCGAAGTCGCCAACGCCCAGGAGGGCGCCCGGGACTTCCTTCAATACCTCATGGAGCCGGAGATCCAGAACTCCTACAACGCCGAATTCCTGGGCTTCGGCACCACCAAGGACGCGCCGGCGGTGACCGACCCCCGGATCGTTGAGATGCAGAAGTACTACGACGACGGCCGCTTCTACATGGGAGCCTCACAGTTCATTCCGAACTCCATTCCCGCCGCGAACTATCTTCAGGCGATCATCGGCGGCGCCGACGTCGAGAGCACGCTGCGCCGGCTTGACGCCGACTGGGCGCGCCTGGCTTTCCGCGCGTGACCACCACTTCCGTTCTAATGCACGAAACGAGGACCATTCATGTCATCGACGACTAAGCCTTCCACTAGAGCGGTGGTGACGGCCCCGGCAGCGACCAGGGCGACGGTTGCGCGAAAGCGCCGCCTCGATCCGATCTACTACTTCTTCCTGTTCCCGGCGCTGGCGATTTTCACCCTCGCCGTCACGCTGCCGGCTGTACTCGGATTCGTCTACAGCTTCACGAACTCCGTCGGCTTCGGCGACTTCGACTTCATCGGCATCCGGAACTTCATAGCGGTTTTCCAGGATGAAGGGGTCCTCAGCGCCTACGGCTTCACGCTCGCCTTTGCGCTCGTGACCGTCATCGCCGTCAACGCCGTGGCCTTCCTCCTGGCGCTGGGACTCACGTCCCGTGTCCGCTTCCGCGCTGCACTGCGCACGGTATTCGTTATCCCCATGGTGATTTCGGGCATCGTCATCGCGTTCGTCTTCCAGTACCTCTTCTCGAACTCGCTGCCGCTTGTGGGCCAAAGCATGGGAATCGAACCGCTGGCGACGAGCATCCTCGCCAACCCCGATCTGGCGTGGCTGGCGATCGTCTTCGTCGCGGCGTGGCAGTCCATTCCGAGTGCGATGCTGATTTACATCGCAGGGCTTCTCACGGTTCCTGCCGAGGTCTACGAGGCAAGCTCCATCGACGGAGCTTCGCCCTGGCACAACCTGCGGCACATCACCCTGCCGCTGGTCGCCGGATATGCGGTCATCAATATGGTCCTTGGCTTCAAGAACTACCTCAACGCCTACGACATCATCGTTGGCCTTACCGACGGCGGCCCCGGAGTCGCCACACGCAGCGTCGCGATGTCGATCTTCCGTGGCTTCGAAGGCGGCGACTACGCGTACCAGATGGCCAATGCCGTGATCTTCTTCCTCATCAGCATCGTCATCGCACTCATCCAGCTTCGCTTCACTCGTGGCAAAGGAGGGGTCGCAGCATGAGCAGCGCACCCAGCACCATCACAGCAGGACCCACGCCCGCCGGGAAGAAACATCCGATCCGCGCCGGCAAAAAACGCAGCAACTGGCCTGCAACCATCGTCCTCATCGTCTGCACGCTCAGCGTGCTCGTCCCGCTGTACGTCACGATCTGCATGGCGTTCAAAACCACCGGCCAGGCGGTGGACGGCAACGCCTTCTCGCTGCCGAGCCCCCTGACCTTCGACAGTTTCGTCCAGGCATGGACGCTCACGAACTTCCCGCGCGGCTTCGGAATCTCGGTGTTCGTGTCCGTGACCGCCGTCGCGGGGGAAATCATCGTGTCGGCGCTGGCAGCCTACGCGATCGTCCGCAACTGGGACCGCCGGCTCTTCCGCTGGTCCTTCTTCTACCTGCTCGCGGCGATGTTCATCCCGTTCCCCGTGGTGGCGCTGCCGCAGATCCAGCTTACGGGCCTTGTCGGACTGGACAATCCACTCGGCGTCGCGATCCTGCACATCGTGTTTGCCCTGGCGTTCAACACGATGCTTTTTACAGCCTTCCTGCGCTCCATCCCGCTGGAGCTGGAGGAAAGCATGCGCATTGACGGCGCCGGCACGTGGCAGGTGTTCTGGAAGCTCATCTTCCCCCTGCTCGGGCCGATGAGCGCAACGGTGGGCATCTTCGCCTTCATCGCGTCATGGAACGACTTCATGATGCCGTCACTCATCATTTCCGACCCGGAACTGCAGACGATCCCGGTGCTGCAGAAGATCTTCCAGACGCAGTTCAGCAACAGCTACAACGTCGCCTTCGCCTCGTACCTGATGGCGATGGCGCCGGCGATCGTCGTCTACCTCTTTACCCAGCGCTGGGTAATGTCCGGCCTGACCCAGGGCGCAGTCAAGTGACCCCAGCCGCCAAACCGACCACAGACCCAAAAGTAAAGGACCAAGTCTTGCCCTCCATCGCCACCAAGGCAACCAGCACCGGGCCCAAGCAGATGACCGACCCCGACTGGTGGCGCCAGGCCTCGGTCTACCAGATCTACCCCCGCAGCTTCGCCGACTCCAACGGCGACGGTATCGGTGACATCAACGGCATCACCGCCAAGGTCCCTTACCTGAAGGCTCTGGGAATCGATGCGGTCTGGCTGAGCCCGTTCTACCCTTCAGCCCTCGCCGACGGCGGCTATGACGTGGACGACTACCGTAACGTTGACCCGCGGCTCGGCACTCTCGAGGACTTCAACGACATGGCCTCCGCCCTGCACGCCGCCGGCATCAAGCTGATCGTGGACATCGTGCCCAACCACTCCTCGAACCGCCACGAGTGGTTCCAGGAAGCCCTCGCCTCCCCGAAGGGATCCCCCGCCCGCGACCGCTACATCTTCCGTGACGGACTCGGCGACAACGGTGAACTTCCGCCGTCAGACTGGGACTCCGTGTTCGGCGGTCCCGCCTGGGAACGCATCACAGAACCCGACGGAACTCCGGGCCAGTGGTACATGCACATCTTCGCCAAGGAACAGCCGGACTTCAACTGGGACAACCGCGAGGTTCGCGAAGACTTCCTGAAGACCTTGCGCTTCTGGTCCGACCGGGGCGTGGACGGTTTCCGGATTGACGTCGCCCATGCCCTGACCAAGAACCTCGAAGAGTCCCTGCCCACCAAGGCAGACCTCGAAACCCAGGGCGAGGCGCTGTACCTTGCCGGTGCGCATCCGTACTGGGACCGCGACGAAGTCCACGAGATCTATGCCGAGTGGCGCAAGCTCTTCAACGAGTACAACCCGCCGCGCACCGCTGTTGCCGAAGCCTGGGTGCACTCGGACCGCCGGGCACGTTACGCCAGCCCGGAGGGCCTTGGCCAGGCCTTCAATTTCGACCTGCTGCAGGCAGACTTTGACGGCGCCCAGTACCGGAAGATCATCACCAAGAACCTCGCCGAGGCCCAGGCTTCCGGCGCTTCCTCCACGTGGGTTTTCTCCAACCACGACGTCGTACGGCACGCCACACGCTACGGGCTGCCGGTCTCCGGACCTTCGGCCGAGGGCGGGATCATGGCCGGCGAGGCCGGCAAGCAGTGGCTGCTGGCCGGCGGCAAGCAGGAAGACGTCGACGTGGAACTCGGCCTGCGCCGCGCCCGTGCCGCATCGTTGCTGATGTTCGCCCTTCCAGGCTCCGCGTACCTCTACCAGGGCGAGGAACTGGGCCTGCAGGAAGTCGGCAGCGAAATCCCCGACGCAGAACGCCAGGACCCGGCCTTCTTCCGCAACAAAGGCGTGGAAATCGGCCGCGACGGCTGCCGCGTGCCGCTGCCTTGGACAGGCTCGGGCACCTCGTTCGGTTTCGGGACGGGCGGTGCCCACCTGCCGCAACCGGAATGGTTCGCAGGCTACTCAGTGGAAGCCCAGGAGGCCCGGGAAGAGTCAACCCTGTCCCTCTACCGCAGGGCGCTGGCCCTGCGGTCACGGCTGCAGACCACTGAAGCGCTGGAATGGCTGGAAACCGGCCGGCCTGACGTCCTGGCCTTCCGGCGCCCCAACGGCTGGACCTCCGTAACGAACTTCGGCACGGAAGCCTTCGAACTGCCCGCCGGCAAGGTACTGGTCTCCAGTTCGCCCCTCCCGGCAGGTTCCCTGCCCGGAGCGGCCACGGCCTGGCTCCAGGAAGCGTGATGACAGGACCCTCGGCCAATACCACGGACGTGCCGTCCGAACTGGATTTCGGGATCGGCATCGATGTCGGCGGGACGTGGATCAAGGGCGCAATCATCAACATGGGCAGCGGCACCCCGGTCGGCGGCGTCCGTCGCCTCCGGACACCTGCCTGCGGCACGGTTGATGAAGTCGCAAACACCCTGGACCAGCTCATCGATGAGCTCGAATCCGAAAGCCCCGGCCATAGCGCCCCTGCTGTCGGCGTCGCCATCCCCTCGATAGTCCAGCACGGAGTGGCCAGGTCGGCAGCCAACATGGACGCCGGCTGGATCGGACTGGATGTTCAAGCCTACTTGCGGGAACGGCTTGGCCGGCCCGTTTGCGTGGTGAATGACGCCGACGCCGCTGGTATGGCAGAGGCCCATTACGGCGTCGGGAAGGACAAACGCGGCGTTGTCCTGGTCCTCACGTTGGGAACGGGCATCGGATCAGCACTCATCGTTGATGGAAAGCTGATACCCAATTTCGAGCTGGGGCATCTGGAAATCGGCGGGCACAAGGCAGAATCCCGGGCATCGGCCGTCGCCCGCGAAAATGCAGGCCTGGACTGGATTGAGTACGCGGACCGGCTCCAGCTCTACCTGTCACATGTGGAGTTCCTCTTCTCGCCCGACCTGATCATCATCGGTGGGGGAATTTCGGAATGCAGCAACGAATACCTGCCTCGCCTGTCACTGCGCGCCCCGGTCATCCCGGCCAGCCTGGAAAACTCTGCGGGCGTCGTGGGTGCTGCCCTGCAGGCAGCTGCAGCCTGAGGGCACCCGACGAAACCGTCCCCAAAAAGGGCCGACGGCGGCACACACCACGCCGCCGTCGGCCCTTCCAACGAAGCTGCCACCCGCCCAAGCGGTCCTTAGCCACGAGGGGCGGACCGGTGCGGGGTTGCGGCCGCCGCTAAGCTAACGCCATGGCCAACAAAACCACAGCAGAGAAGCTTGCCACCCTCCAGAAGGGCTACACGCTGGAAGGCGCCACCATAGAGCTGGGAGCCGCGATCGTGGACGGCGAGCTCCACAAGGACGCGCCGGTGCGGCTGCCGCTTTCCATGATGAACCGGCACGGCCTCGTGGCAGGTGCCACCGGCACGGGCAAGACCGTCACACTGCACATGATGGCCGAACAGCTCTCCACCGCCGGCGTGCCGGTCTTCCTGGCGGACATCAAAGGCGACCTCTCCGGGCTGGCCACCGCCGCCGTCGGCAGTGAAAAACTCACCGCACGCACGGAGGGCATCGGGCAGCCATGGCAGGGCAAGACGTTCCCGGTGGAGTTCCTGGCCCTGGGCGGCGATGGCAACGGCGTCCCCGTGCGGGCCACGGTGTCCTCCTTCGGGCCCATCCTGCTCTCGCGGATCATGGAACTGAACGACACGCAGGAATCGAGCCTGCAGCTGGTCTTCTATTTTGCGGACAAGAACGGCCTGGAACTCATTGACCTGAAGGACCTCCGTGCCGTCATCCAGTTCCTCACCTCGGACGAGGGCAAAGACCAGCTCGAGGAACTCGGCGGCCTGTCCAAGGCGACCGCCGGGGTGATCCTGCGCGAGCTTGTGAGCCTCGAGGCGCAGGGACTGGAGAGGTTTTTCGGGGAACCCGAGTTCGATACCGCGGAGCTGCTGCGGACCGCCCCGGACGGCCGCGGGGTCATCACGTGCCTGGAGCTGCCCACGCTGCAGACCAAGCCCATGCTGTTTTCCACCTTCCTGATGTGGCTGCTGGCCGACCTGTTCGAGGACCTCCCCGAGGCCGGCGACCTGGACAAACCCAAGCTGGTGTTCTTCCTCGATGAAGCCCACCTCCTCTTCAACGACGCCTCCAAGGCTTTCCTGGAGGCCATCACCACCACGGTCCGGCTCATCCGCTCCAAGGGCGTGGGGATCTTCTTCGTCACGCAGACCCCCAAGGACGTCCCGGCCGAGGTCCTGGGCCAGCTCGCCAACCGGGTGCAGCATGCCCTCCGCGCGTTCACCCCGGAGGACGCCAAGGCATTGAAGGCCACGGTCTCCACCTTTCCGCTCAGCGACTACGACCTGGAGGAAACCCTGACGTCCGCCGGCATCGGCGAGGCCGTCATCACCGTCATGAATGAGAAGGGTGCCCCCACCCCCGTGGCGCTGACCCGCCTGCGGGCGCCCGAGTCCGTGATGGGTCCGAGCGACGAGGCTTTGGTCCGCAGCACCGTGGCGGCGTCAGCCCTGCTGGCCAGGTACGGAACGGCGGTGGACAATCCGTCGGCCTTCGAAAAGCTTTCCGGGAAGGCTGCCGCTCCCACGGGGCCGGCCGCCGATGGCCGGGTGGCCGTCCCCGGCAGGGCTGCCGGCGGAACTACCGACATCGACGCCGAGGCACGCCGGATCGAGGAGGAGATCCTCGGCCGCCCCAGCAGCCGGCCGGCAGCTTCCGGGGATGGAACGCGCCGCTCCCGGACGGAAGAACCGCGGGAACCACGGCCCGAGACGCGTGATTCGATGATGGGGGATCTGGGTGGCGTGCTGGGCGGAGCCCTGGGCGGCGGGCTGAAGAGCATGGCGAGGTCCATCGGCACGCAGCTTGGGCGGGAGCTGCTGCGCGGGGTGTTCGGCACGTCGTCCCGGCGGCGCCGCCGCTGACCAGGTACCGCATCCGCCATGCCCGACTGCCGTCGTCGGCCGCTTGGCAGGTAACGTAATGACAGTGCAGATGAGTCAAGCGTTGGTGAGGATCGCGGCCGGATGGCTGCTGGGACTCATGCTTGCCGTCGCCGGAGCCGTCGTTGCGGTGAACCTGGTCAACAATACGGTGGCTGGCCCGCAGCAGCCGGTCCGGGAGTATCTGGAGGCACTGCAAAGCGGCGACGGCGGCAAGGCACTGGGGCTGCTTAGGGCAACCGTGCCGCCCAGCAACGCCGCCATGCTGGACGGAACCGCCCTGCAGACTGCAACGTCCCGGTTCACGAACGTGGATATCGGTGACGCGGTGGAGCTCCCGGACAACCAGGTCATGGTGCCCATGCAATACACCATTGACGGCAGCCGGCTCCGCACCGAGTTCCTGCTGGAGAAAACCGGAACCGAGTGGATCTTCTTCAACACGTGGGCCTTTGTTCCGTCGAGGCTTCCCACTCTTGACATCACGGTGGTCAACGCCAGCGAGGCCACCGTCAACGGCGTGGCGGTGAACATGCCGAACGGCCGGAACTCCTTTGCGGTGTTCTATCCGGGCGAGTACGAGGCCACCGTGAACGGCCAGTACTTTTCGGCATCACCCACCAGGGCCACCGTGACGGCGCGGGACGCCCCGGTAGCACCGCTCAACCTCCTCACCCAGGCCACGGACACCCTGAAGAAGGACGTCTCGGCGAAGGTCAAGGAATTCCTGGACAGCTGCGCAGCCGAAGCAGCCAAGGAGCAGAAGCTCCAGCCCGACTGCCCGTTCTACTACGCCAGCAACAACAGGGTGCAGGACGGCACCATCAAGTGGACCGTGACGGAGTACCCCAACGTGTCCATCGAGCCCTTCGACGGGCGCTGGGTGGTGGCTCCCCTCGACGGCAAGGCCAAGGTTGAGGCCCTCCAGCAGAACCTGTTCACCGGCGCCTGGTACCCCCTCAGCGAAGAGGTGGACTTCAGCTTCACCACCCGGCTGGACGTCTCAGGAGACACAGTCAAGGTCACGCCGGTGCTGAGCTTCTAGCCCCTGCTCCCCTAACCAACCAGAGTGGCCTGTTTGCGTCACGCAGGGCACGATTTTGGGCTTAGCTTCCCTCCGCTTCCGCGGAATCCCGCGGGCCCCGTCCCGGCAGGATTCCAGAACCGTGTTCCCCATGACGCTGCGCCTTTCTAGCGCCGTCGGCCCAGGACCGCCAGAACCTGGGCAACCATGGCGGCGGGGTTGTACACCACGTCCGAGTAGTAGTACCGCAGCACTGTATATCCCTGGAGCACGGACTCGTTGTTCCGCCGGTGGTCCTTCTTGACCTGGTTCCACTCGGTGTGGTGCCTCCCGTCCAGTTCCACCGCCAGCCATCCATCCAGCAGCAGGTCGACGTACCCCACCCGTTCCAGGTAGGCCTGAGGCTGAACCGTGATGCCCGCCTGGCGGAAGTAGGTCCGCGCCAGCGTCTCGAGGAGTGAGTCCGCGCCCCGGTCCACCCACTGCAGGACCGCCCGCGCTTTGCCGTTGCGCTTGCCGGGGAGGCGCTGCCGGAGGAATTCGACCGTCATGTCGCCCCTGGACACGGCGCTCTCCACCATGACCAGTGATTCAGCGAACGGAAGGCATCGCAAGGCGTGAATGAGGACATCAGCGAGGGCTGCAACCGGCCGGTTGGAGCACGGCGGCAGCAGCAATCCCGCGTGGTGGATCGCGTCGCCCCGGACGGCGGCTTCCCTCCGATGGTAAACGTGGCGGGGTCCCGCCGACGGCAGGGACCAGAGGCTGTGGTGGCCGGCGGCGCTGGAACAGGTCAGCAGCTCCCGGTTCTGCAGCAGGGCAACGAGTCCGGCAGGCGCCGTCGGAAGCGCATAAAGTCCACGCGCCGGCTGCAGGACCCCGCCGCGGACGGCGCGGCGAAGGGCGGCATCGTCCACGCCGAGCCGGGCAAGCGCGGGCCGGCGGGCAGCTCCGCCGCAACGATCCAAGGCTTTTGACACGTCCATGGGGCCATGGTGGCCGCTTTGAGAAGTGTTCGGCAGCGGCACCCTCCGTTATGTGGACAGCCAAGCCGGCAGCGCCGTCACAGCAAGCACCATTTTACGACCCTCGCGGCCACACACCCCTGCAAAATCAGGGTTGACGTAAGGCCCAATGCCAAAAGGCTGCCGTCCGTGACGTGTCAGTCCCGGACGGCAGCCTTCAGCTAAATTACGACGGCGGCGCGTCAGTCCATCCCGCGGAGGTCCAGGACCAGCTCACGGTCGCCGTCGCGCTGCAGCACCACGGGGATGCCCCAGTCCTGCTGGTAGAGGTGGCAGGCGGCGTGGTCCGGGATTTCGCCGTCCTCGGTCTCGGGGCCGTCACAGGCAGCAGCCCGGGCCGTGATGTGCAGGACGCCCTCGGCCACCTCAGGTGAAAGCTCCAGCGTCCGCAGCAGCCCCACGGACGTTCCGCCGCCGGACACCAGAAGCTCCGGCGGGGTGGAGGAGATCTTCAGCTGCGTGGGATCGCCCCAGCGGTCATCGAGCTTCTGCCCGGTGGGGGCGGTGAAGCGGACGGCCAGTTCAACGGGTCCTGGCGCCACAGGGCTCTTGGGCCGGTGGGTCTGGACCGCTCCCTCATCCACCTGCTGGGCTTCCTTGGGGATGGGAATGAAAACCACCTGGTGCTTGTTGGCCTCAACCACCACCAGCAGGGGCTCGGAACCGGCCGAATGCGTGTGGTCCACAATCACGTCGGACGGCTCCAGGAGGCCGCGCGCGAGCGTTGACACCGTGCCCGAGGCGGGGTCGTAGCGGCGGACGGCACCGTTGTAGGTGTCCGCGATCGCCACTGATCCGTCCGGCAGGACTGTCACACCCAGGGGGTGCTGCAGCCGGGCTTCCGCGGCGGGGCCGTCCCGGAAGCCGAAGTCGAACAGTCCCTTGCCGATGGCGGACTCCACCGTGACGCTGCCGTCGTCGTCAATCACCAGTTTGCGGAGGGCGGACGTCTCGGAGTCTGCCACCCAAATGTTCCCGTCCGCGTCCTCGGCCAGGCCGGAGGGCTGGGCGAACCAGGCCTCGTGCGGGGCGCCGTCCAGCAGGCCCTCCAGCCCGTTGCCGGCCACAATGGCAACAGAGCCGGTAACGGGATCGAAGCTGAAGATCTGGTGCGTCCCGGCCATGGCGATCACCACGGCGTTGAGCTTGCGCGACCAGACAACATCCCACGGCGAACTCAGGGCAACGTCCAGCGGGTGCCCGCCGAGCTCGCCGGTGAATCCCGCCGCATCCTCATCCACGCGCGCGGGTCCCGCCTCCAGCAGCCGCTGGACGCCGCTGCCGGCCAGGGTTGAGGCCTTGCCGTCCGCGAGGGACAGCCCGCGGAGCCGGTGGTTGACGGAGTCGGCAATGACGACGTCGTAACCCGCCTTGGCTGCCACGTCTTCCGGCAGCAGGACCAGGCCCTGGGGTTCGTTGAACCGGGCCGCGGCTGTGTCACCGGCGGCCGGGCCGTCGGAGTAGCCCCGGCTGCCGGAGCCAAAGGTGCCCAGGACAGTGTGGAAGTCGGTGGCAAGCTCCACCAGCCGGTGGTGGCCGGTATCGGTGACCAGCCACGAGCCCTTACTTGCTGGGGAACCGGCGGCCGCGGCACCCGCCGCGGTACCGCCGTCGGACGTTCCCTCCGAGGCGGTGGAACCGCGGCCCGGCGGGAGGAAGAGCGCCTTGCCCGGGAAGCGCAGGGTGCCGGACGTGGGCTCGGGCGCCACGTACGGGCCGGAACCGCGGTGCAGCGTCCCCTTGGCCTCATGTTGTGCGATCAGCTCGGGAATCAGCACGGCCAGGCCGTCCGCGTGGCCTTCGCCGGAGAGGTGCGCCACGATGTAGCCCTCGGGATCGATGACCACCAGGGTGGGCCAGGCCCGGGCGGTATAGGCCTTCCAGGTCTCCAGCTCCGGGTCGTCCAGGACCGGGTGGTGGATCTCGTAGCGCTCCACGGCGGCAGCCAGCGCTACGGGATCGGCCTCGTGCTCGAACTTGGGCGAGTGGACGCCCACCGTCACCAGGACATCGGAGTACTGTTCCTCCAGCGGCCGCAGCTCGTCCAGGACGTGGAGGCAGTTGATGCAGCAGAAGGTCCAGAAGTCCAGCAGCACGATCTTGCCGCGGAGGGCTTCAAGGTCCAGTGATTTGCCGCCGGTGTTCAACCAGTTACGGCCCACCAGTTCGGAAGCCCGGACCCGGGCATGCGTGCGTACGGTTTTGCTCATCAGCGTCCTTCCAGCTTGTTTCGTTCAGCCAGCTTGGCATCGCGTTCAGCCAACTTGGCAAACATATCGTTGTAAGCGGTGAGATCGGCGTCGTTATTCCTGTCCGCCGCCCGGTCCACGCGTTTGGTCTCCCGCGCGTCCGACCGGGACCACATGATGGCGACGCCGATCGCCACCAGGAGCGTGGGCACCTCGCCGATGCCCCAGGCCACGGCGCCGCCGGTCTGCTGGTCTGCGAGTGCCGACTGGCCCCAGGCCCTGCCCAGGTTCCCGAAGTAGTCCGCGGCCAGCAGGTTGGTCCCGCCCATGATGGCCACGCCGAAGAACGCGTGGAAGCCCATGGTGGCCAGGAGCAGGACGAGCCGCATGGGGTACGGCGCCCGGAGCGGAAGCGGGTCGGTGCCGATCATGCTCAGGATGAAGATGTAGCCGGTCAGCAGGAAGTGCACGGTCATCAGCTCGTGGCCCACATGCTCGCGCATGGCGAAGCCGAACAGGTCCGAGTAGTAGAACAGCACAATCGAGCCGGCGAAGTTCGCGGCGGCGAAGAGCGGGTGCGTGACCAGCTGCGAGAACTTCGAGTGGACGAACACCAGCAGCCACTCACGCGCCCCGCGGGAACCGTCTCCACGGGCAGGCAGGGCCCGCAGTGCGAGGGTCACAGGCGCCCCCAGCACCAGGAAGATCGGCGCCACCATGGTCAGCGCCATGTGGTCCACCATGTGGGCGGAGAACAGCACGCGGCCGTAGACCGACGGCGGCCCGGAGGTGATGTAGGTGAGCACCAGCAGGCCAATGACCCAGTTCACGGTGCGGAACCACTGCCACTTGTCGCCGCGCCGGTAGATCTTGGCCACGCCAAGGAAGTAGGACACAAGCCCGAACAGCGCCGCGGCGATCCAGAGCCAGTCCAGGCGCCACTCTGTCAGCCAGCGTTCGGGGGTCAGCTCCGGGGGAAGCTCGTACCCGGTGAGGATGAAGGCGGGCGTGGCATCGGGCGCGAAGGCTGTGGGCTCCGGCGGGGCGGACCGCCCCAGTGCGACGGCGACACCCGACGTTGCTCCCATCACCAGGAATTCCGCCAGGACCAGCTGCCAGAGGACCCGCCGCGAGGACATGGTGGAGCCCTTGCGGCTCAGCTGCGGGATCACCCACTGCCGGTGCATGAACCCGATCCCGCCCAGGACCAGCGTGGCCATCGCCTTGGCCAGGATGAGCTGGCCATAGGGGGAACCGAAGAGGTCACCCCAGTTGGTGACCCGGATGCTGGCGTTGATGATGCCGGACGCGAGAACGAGCACGAAGGCAAAACCGGCCAGCGACGAGAACCGGCGGAGCGTCGGCTCGGTGATGTCGGTGGCGGTTGCGGCTTTGGGGCCGGTCAGGATTCCGGACAGCAGGGCCAGCATGATGATGCCGCCCACCCAGGTGCTGACCCCTACCAGGTGCAGGCCCAGGGAGTTGATGGCGCCTTCGTGGTCCGAGGAGCTTGAAGAATGGCCGATCAGTGCTGTGGGTACCAGGCCGGCCAGGGTGAGGATCAGGGTCAGCGCCAGGCCGCCGAGGGACCGCACTCCGAACAGGGCCGTTGTCACGACGGCGGCGATGATGGTGACGGCCAGCCAGGCCCGCCCCGTCTCGATATCCGTCATGAAGTAGACCAGGGCCTGGGTGAACTCGGCATCGCCGGAGAGTCCCTGTCCGGCAACATCAGAGTAGGTGAGGACCAGGACCGCGATGGCCGACAACGTCCACGTCGCACCTGCTGCGGCCGCTACGGCCAGGGCGCGGCTGAAGGCAGGGTGTTCGGGCGCCTCACTGCTCTCTTTGCTCCGGCTGCGGGGCCCCGCATTCCTGGGCAGGATGCCGACGGCGAAGACGAGGCCGCCGATGACGGTGGCCAGCGACACGTTGTGGATTGCCTTGCTGACGGGGAGCCCCCAACGGACAAGCGCTCCAGGATCAGAGACTGCCCTGGCGCCGGCAGCCCCGGAGAAGATGAGCGCAGCTGCCAGGCCCAGGAAGAGGGCGGCCAGCCCGGCCACTTGCCATGTCCGGGAGATCCCCAAGGCACCGCTGTCCCCCGCCGGCGCACCGTTGCCCCGAACTCCCTTGCCGGGAACGGACGGGGGCTGGGTGGAACGTGGTTTTGCGGCAGAAGACACCATTCCATTGTCCGCTACGCCTGCCCGGGCCGCGAATCGGCTTAAAGACAAAAGGAGCGGCAACCTGGTGGTTGCCGCTCCTTTTCCGCGCCGGCTGCGTGCCGGGGAGGAAGAAGCCTACTTCTTGTTGGAAACTGCAGCCTTCAGCTTGGAGCCGGCGGTCAGCTTGACGCTGTGGCCTGCCGCGATCTGGATGGTCTCACCCGTCTGCGGGTTGCGGCCGGTGCGTGCTGCGCGGTCGGTACGCTCGACGGCGAGCCAGCCCGGAATGGTGATCTTCTCGCCCGCTGCGACAGAAGTCTCGAAAACCTCGAACAGTGCGTCGAGGACGGAGTTGACGGCTGCCTGGCTGGTGCCGGCCTTGCCAGCTACCTCTGCAACAAGTTCACTACGGTTCTTAGCCATTTATGTCCTCCTGGACGGTCATGATTCTGGAGCCTATACGCGGCATGCGTACAAGCCACTGTTCGAAAACTTACCAGCTTGGGCCTCCGCGTTCCGCAAATTCCGCGTGTTTCCGCGACTTTTTGAGGTTAATCACCGGTTTTTCAGGGTTTTTCACCCCGGATTCAGCCGCCAGCGGACGCTCTCTCAGTTGATGCGGGTTTTTCGGCGATGCTCTCTCGGTTGATGCGGGGTTTCCTGGGGTGCTCTCGCAGTTTGGCGCTGGCGGTCGACGGCGGGCCGGCCGGGCAGTGCGGCAGGGTCCCGCCGGGAGGGTGCGTTAAGTGAGAGAGGGTCCCCCGGGGAGGGGGCGTTAAGTGAGAGAGGGTCCCGCCGGGAGGGCGCATCAAGTGAGAGAGGGTCCCAGGGAGGGCGCGTTAAGTGAGAGAGGGAACCCCGGGGGCGTTAAATGCGGGAGGCCCCAACCTGGTGGTTGGGGCCTCGACCTAATGGTTGTCCGGCGGTGACCTACTCTCCCACACCCTCCCGGGTGCAGTACCATCGGCG
>NZ_JAYESK010000018.1:0-36343 GCF_034720455.1 Pseudarthrobacter sp. C1
TCAACAAACTTGGCACACTATTGAGTTCTCAAACAACAGACACACCCGGCACCACCACCAGCAAAAAACCACCGTGGATCGCTCCGGAGCAACTTTTCAAACTTACCCGACTCTCCGTTCCGATGCAAATCCGTGTTTCAGGATTCTCATCGGCGGGAAGTCGTCCCCACCTCTTCAGGAGCGCTCGAAAGCCCTGCCAGAATTTGGTCTTGATTTTGGGGGTTTGGCCGCCCGCGGTAACCAGCTCTTCGCTGTCTCCCTCGCGGCGACTTAGAAAACAATACACCTCCCCGGGGGCCTCCGCAAATCCCCCTGGCGAGGCGCTCTCAACCCCGTGTTTCCGCGGCAAAACGGCCCTCGGGCACCCGCGGAAGCCCATCCGGCGTCGTATCCCGTTCCTGTGTGCTCCAGCACAGTGCCTGGCCGCCGGATCGAAGGACGCCAACCGGAGAATCCTTAACAGCAAAAGGGCCGGCAACCGTGAGGTTGCCAGCCCTTTTCAAGCAGCTGGTATCAGCAGTGCTGGATTACCAGGAAGACTTGGTGATGCCCGGGAGTTCGCCCTTGTGAGCCATGTCGCGGAAGCGGACACGGGAGATGCCGAACTTCTGGAAAGTACCGCGGGGGCGGCCGTCGATGATGTCGCGGTTACGCAGACGGATCGGGGACGCGTTGCGGGGCAGCTTCTGCAGGCCCAGGCGGGCCGCTTCGCGTGCTTCGTCGGTTGCGTTTTCGTCAACCAGGGTCTTCTTCAGCTCGAGGCGCTTTGCAGCGTAACGCTCCACGATGACCTTGCGCTGCTCGTTGCGAGCAATCTTGGACTTCTTAGCCATGTTTAGCGCTCCTCTCGGAATTCGACGTGCTGGCGGATCTTGGGGTCGTACTTCTTCAGGACCATGCGGTCCGGATCGTTACGACGGTTCTTGCGGGTTACGTAGGTGTAACCCGTGCCCGCAGTCGACTTGAGCTTGATGATCGGACGTACGTCCTTGTCCTTAGCCACTAGAGCTTCACCCCACGAGCCAGAATCTGGGCGACGACTACGTCGATGCCGCGTACGTCGATGGTCTTGATGCCACGTGCAGAGACCTGCAGCGTGACGTTACGGCGCAGGGACGGAACCCAGTAGCGCTTCTTCTGAATGTTCGGATCGAACCGGCGCTTGTTGCGGCGGTGCGAGTGCGAAATGCTGTGCCCAAAGCCCGGCTCGGCTCCGGTCACTTGGCAGTGTGCTGCCATGACTTCTCCTCAAGAATTGAAAGTAATGATCCGCATATCTGCTGCTGGACCATGCTGCTAAGGGCGACCCAAAAATGAAGAAGGGCAACGGTTAGTCACGCAACTTGAGCCCCTAACTACCGGCCACCCTGGAGAAATTACCGGGCAACCGGAGCAATCGCGCACGCTCCGCGCACTTAGCGCCTACCAAGTCTACGAGTTCGCGCAATTAAAGACCAATCCGGCGCTGGAGGGTGTATAAGCAGGCCCGGGGTTAGAGGTGCGTGAGCTGTGGGTACCTCGGCCTAAGGCCGTCCCCGGACGACTTCCCGGTGACCCGGCGGACCACCCACGGCCCGGCGTACTCGCGGAACCACCGGGCGTTGGCCCGGATGGCGTCCAGCCCGCTGAGTTCGGGGACGGGCGTCATGGGCGGGATGTCGATGGAGTGGTCGTGCTCCAGGACGTCCAGCACCCGCTTGGCCATGTTGGCGTGCCCGGCAGCGGACATGTGCATCCGGTCCTGCGCCCACATGCCCCAGTCGTAGTACTCGCTGAAGCGCCAGTAGTCCACCAGCAGCGCGCCGTGGTCGCCGGCGATGCCGCGGACCAGTTCGTTGTAGATGGCCGTGCGCCCACGCATGGTGCTGAACACCTTCGAGCCACGCGCGTCGAATCCCGTGAACATCACCACGGCGGCACCGGTGGCACGCAGCTTGGCGATGGCGTCGTCGTACTCCACCAAAAGGTCATCGATGTCGATCCTGGGGCGCAGGATGTCGTTGGCCCCCGCGTAGATGCTCACCAGGGTGGGTTTAAGTTCCACGGCGGCGTCCACCTGCTCAGCCAGGATGTGGCGGAGCTTCCTCCCGCGGATGGCGAGGTTGGCGTAGCCGAAGGCGGGGTCAGCGGCTCCCAGCTGTTCGGCCACGCGGTCCGCCCAGCCGCGGACACCATTGGGGCGGGTGGAATCGTCGTCGCCCACACCCTCCGTGAAGGAGTCGCCAAGGGCAACGAACCGGGTTGTGAAATCCATTCGGATAGTTTGCCATCAGTTGTTGGAAGCAACCAACCGCGGGCGAGGGACCCTAGTTTTCCCTCAGGATCCAGTGGTCCGCATCCAGCCGGCCCACTACCTTTTCGCCGATCCGAGCCAGGTCAAGGACGTCCTGCTCGGTGAGGGCATCAAGGAACAGGTCACGGACGTCCTCCACATGGCCGGGTGCAAGGCCCACGATGGTTGCCATCCCCTCGTCGGTGAGGTGGGCGGTGGTGACCCGGGCATCATGGGGATGCGGCCGCCGCTCCACCCAGCCTCGCTTCTGCAGCTTGGTCACCACGTGCGAGAGCCGGGACAACGACGCGCTGCTGCGGGCAGCGAGTTCGCTCATGGGCAAGAACCTGCCTTCCGCCTCGGAGAGCATGGCCAGGACGGTGTAGTCGAAAAGCGAAAGCTTTCCCGCTGTGTGGAGCTTGGTGTCCAAGGCCGCAGGCAGGAGGGTATTGATGCTCACCAGGGCCAGCCAGGCTCGGCGTTCGTCGGCGTTGAGCCAGCGCGGTTCGGTCATTCCCTCATTCTACGAGAGCGGACTGGTTGATCCTTCAAGTAGGTCCTGTGGCGGCCGGTAGGCTGGGGCCATGTATGTTGTCTCCCTGAGTTACCGGGTTCCGCAGGACATCGTGGACTTCCACAATGAGGGCCACATTTCCTGGCTGCAGAAGGCCTTTGATGACGGAGTCTTTATTGCCGCAGGCCGCAAGGTGCCGCGGACGGGCGGCCTGCTGCTCTCCCAGGCGGACCGCGCCACCCTCGATGCCTGCCTGAAGCAGGACCCGTTCTACACGAACGGCGTTGCGGACTTCGAAGTCATGGAGTTCCACGCCGCAAGGGTGGCGCCGGGCTACGAAATCCTCCTGGACAGCTAAATCTGCCGGACAGCTGAGGCCTAAGGCTCAGGCCGGGGACGCTAGTTGGCTTCACTGAAGTAGGACTTCGCCGCCAGCTTCTTCAGCCCGCCTTTCCGCGGCACCTTCACCGGTTCCGGCCACCGCGGGGTGAGCTCGTCCCCCAGGGTGACGCCGCGAAGTTTGCGGCCGAAGAGCGGCAGTACCCAGTCGTGGATCCAGCGCCGCTGCTGCCGCTCCCACTCCCGCAGACTGGGCCGTAAGGGCGGTTCCCAGTCCTTGGGCGTGATCTTGTGGGGCACGCCCAGCCGGTCCAGCACCTGCCCTGCCAGGTATTTGTGCCCGGCCTTGGACATGTGGAGCCGGTCCGAGTCCCACATCCGCCGGTCATGGAAGGCATCGAGGGACCAGTAATCCACCAGGACTGCGCCATATTTTGCCGCAATCGCCCGAACCCGCTGGTTGTAGAAGGTGTTGCGCTTCTTCAGCGGTTCCAACAGCGCTGAGACCTTGACGTCGAAACCGGTAAAGAGCACCAAAGTAGCTCCGGTCTCCGCCAGCTGTGCCACGAAGTTTTCATAGTCGGCCATGAGGGCCACCATGTCCGTCTTCAGGTCCAGGATGTCATTGCCGCCCGCGTACAGCGTTACCAGGGCGGGCTTCATTGCCAGTGCCGGTTCCAGCTGCTCGTTGATGATCTGCCGGAGGCGTTTGCTCCGGATGGCCAGGTTCGCGTACCGCCAACCCGGCTGGGCCTTGGCCAGTTTCTCCGCAACCCGGTCTGCCCAGCCCCGGACCCCGTTGGGCAGCCGCTCATCCCGGTCCCCGACGCCCTCGGTAAACGAATCGCCCAAGGCAACGAATACCCGCCGGCCCTCCAGCTCCGGAAGCAAAGGATTAGCACCCATCCGACGAAAGTAACCGCCCAAAGAGACGCCAAGGTAAACGGACAGCAACAGGATGTGCAGAAGGGCGACAGCTGCCGGCAGGGTCCGCGAGCCGGGCCGGATCGGCCCGATCAGCAGCTACTTGGTCCTTGTCGTATTTTTGCGACCGATGGTCACGATCAGGTAACGTGGGCGGCTGGCCCCAATGCAGGGCCCCGGGCGCCCGATCACTGGACCCCGCTGCGCCCCTTCGGCGCCTGCTAGCTCTGGCCCCGCCAAAGGGGGCCCAAAGATGCTTTCCGCACTCGTCAACGTCTCAAGTGCATCAGTCGTTTCTTCCTGCCCTAAGCCCGGAGGTATCTTGTTCAAGAGAATAGCCATCGTTATGACCATGGGTGCTTTGTCCCTGACAGGATGCGGCCCGGCCCCTACGACCAACGGGGCGGCTGACTCATCCTCGGCCGACGGCGCGTCCGCGCCTGCCACTCCAGGCCCCACTGACACGGCCACAGCATCTCCGGCGGCCACGGCTTCGAGCAGCCAGACTCCAGCTGCGGAGGAGGCAACCGAGGCGACACCGGTCACGTCTGCGCCGGCGCCTGCCGCGGCACCCGCGCCTGCGGCTGCGGCTGCGGCCGCCCAGCCGGTCAGCCAGGCTCTCGCGACGACGGGTGACGGGGCGCAGGCAGCTACCGCCTTCGGTTGGGGCCCGGTCCTGACGGGCGACGAATTCTCCTACACCGGCGCACCGGACCGGACGAAATGGAGTGTCTATAACAGTGCAGGGCATGCAGGCAAAGGCCTGCGCAGCCCCCAGGCCTGGTCCGTTGCCAACGGCGTAGCCACCGTTAGCGGAGACGCAGCCGGCACCACTGGAGGCATGTCGGCAAAGTTCGCGGAGCAAAGGTATGGCCGTTGGGAAACGCGCATGAAAACCAATGCGCGGGACCCGAAATACCACCCGGTCCTGATCCTCAACAACAACAGTGCCCCGAACTGCGCCGAGATCGATTATGCCGAGGGCAGCTCAGTCACCTCCGTCATGAGGTTCTTCCTGCACTACGCCTGTGGTGGAGCGGATTTCCAGACCACAGCGGCGACGCCTGTCGATGGCACGCAGTGGCACAACTACGCGGTGGAGTGGACCCCGGACGGCATCAGCGGATACGTCGACGGAGTAAAGACCTTCACGGACACGAACCCGGCGCACCAGCCCTCTACCGTAATGAAGCAGACAGTGCAGCTGGATTGGTTCCCGGACGGCTCCGCCACCAAGCCATCGCAGATGCAGGTCGATTGGGTCCGCGTCTACAAGTAAGGCAGCCCTTTTCCGGCTGAGGCTACAGCTCGGCCTTGCCCTGGCGCCAGTAGCCCATGAACGCGACCTGTTTCCGGTCGATTCCGACGTCACGGACCAGGTAGCGGCGCATGTCCTTGATGACGGCGGCTTCCCCGGCGATCCAGGCGTAGAAGGGCATGGCGCCGGCCGGTCTGTCGGGGTTCTTGCTCGCTTGGATGTCCGAAGTCTCCATCCGCGCGGGGGTCTCCCAGAGGATGTCCACATCCACGTTGACGTCTTCGGGCTCCGGGCCGGCGCCGCCGTCGGACGCTTTGATGCCAACCCAGCCGGGCTCAGGAACCGCCGAACGCACTGCCTGCTGGAGCAGCTCGCCGTGCGGGCGGGAGCGGCCGATCGAGGCGCCCCGGGCCAGCCAGGTGATTTCGATGTCGGCCGGCGAGGTCAGTTCGAGGAAGTCGCCGGCTTCGGGGACTTCCAGGAAGGCGTGCCCGGTCATGTATTCCGGCAGGCTTTCCAGGATGGCGGAGATGGCCGGGACGGCTGTTTCGTCGCCGGCCAGCAGGATGCGCTGCGCCAGTCCGGGGCGCCATTCGATGCCTGAGTAGGTCTCGGCGGTGACGCAGTGCGCGGCCCTGTTGTTGGGCCCGATGATGGTGATGGCGTCGCCCGGCTTCGCGTTGAGGGCCCAGTTGGCGGCCGGCCCGCCGTTGCCACAGTGGTCAAAGTGCATCACGAAGTCGACGTCGATTTCCGGGTACACAGCGTCGAGGCGCGACTGCCGGACCGTGTACGTCCGCATCGAGCCCCGGACGGCAGGATCCATGGCGAGCCATTCGCGGTACCAGCCGGAGGAGCTCATTTCGAACACCGGGAGGGGCAGCGGGCTGCCGTCCGCCGCGAGGGACGGGATCATGAGCTTGATCCGGAGGTCCAGGGTGTCGCCGTGGACGCCGAAGTCCCGCAGCGAGTACCCGCCGAACGTGATCCTGCGGAAGTTGGGGCTCAATTCCTGGACCGATGTCACGGTGACTTCGAACGCCAGGGTCATGGGCTCGGTGTTCATCGTCTTTGCGGCGGCAGTTTCCCGGGTTTTCATGAAACGAGCTCCAGTTCGTTGGCGGGGACGTGGTGGCGGCCGATGGGAATGACCAGCGGTGTTCCGGAAAGGGGATCGGGGATAACGCGGGACTCGAGGCCAAAGACATTGCGGACCAGGCCCTCCGTGACCACCTCGGCGGGGGAACCGACGGCCACCACGGCCCCGCCCTTCATGGCGATAACGGTGTCCGCGTACCGGGCGGCCAGGTTCAGGTCATGCAGGACGATGGCCACGGTGGTGCCGCGCTGCCGGTTCAGGTCCGTGACAAGATCCAGGACTTCCACCTGGTGCGCGAGGTCCAGGTAGGTGGTGGGCTCGTCCAGGAGCAGCACGTCGGTTTCCTGCGCCAAAGCCATGGCGATCCATGCCCGCTGCCGCTGTCCGCCGGAGAGTTCGTCCACGTTCCGCCCGGCGAGGGCCAGCGTTTCGGTGGCTTCCAGTGCGCGCTGCACCGCAGCCTCATCCTGCGGGCTCCAGCTCCGGAAGAAGCCCTGGTGCGGATAGCGTCCGCGGCCCACCAGGTCCCTCACGGTGATGCCGTCCGGGGCTGTGGGGTGCTGCGGGAGGAGGCCCAGGGTGCGGGCCAGTTGACGGGCGGGCAGCGAGTGGATGTCCTTGCCGTCCAGGGCGACGGTGCCGGCCGCAGGTTTGAGGAGCCGGGACAGGCCTCGGAGGAGGGTGGACTTCCCGCAGGCGTTGGCACCCACGATCATGGTCACCTTGCCTTCCGGGATTTCGGCGTTGAGCCCGTCCACCACGCAGCGCTGGTCATATTTCAGCGTCAGGTCCTTGGCGTTGAGAACTGCCACGTCAGGCTTCCTTTCGGTTGGCCGTGACCAGGAGCCACAGCAGGAACGGGGCACCGAGCGCACCGGTGATGACGCCCACCGGCAGGACAGTGCCGTCCAGCAGCAGGGGTGCAAGATTGGCGGCGAGGTAGTCTGCCGCGAGGACAATGAGGGCGCCCACCAGGGCCGACGCCGGGAGGCTGGCCTTGCCGGTAAAGCGCCGGGCGATGGGCCCGGCCAGGAAGGCGACGAACGAGACCGGGCCGGCAGCCGCCGTCGCCACTGCCGCGAGCGAGACAGCGATGGTGACCAGCGCGAGGCGGGTGGCACCGACGCGGATGCCCAGGCCGGCGGCGGCATCGGGGCCGAGCTCCAGGATGCGCAGCGGCCCGGCGATGGCTGCAACGGCGGGAATAAGGACGGCGAGGGCAAGGGCCAGCACCCCGGCCCGGTCCCAGCTGGCGGAGTTCAGGGAGCCGTTGAGCCAGACGAGGGCATCCGCTGCGGTGCGGATGTCTGCGCGGGTCATCAGGAAGCTCACCACGGCATGCAGCGCGGCGGCGATGCCCACACCCGCCAGGATGAGCCGGTTGCCGGCGGCATCACCGCGGCCGGTTCCGCCCATGGTGCCGCTGGAGATGGCGTAGATCAGCGCCGCGACGCCGAGCGCGCCGGCAAGCGCTGCCCCGGAAACCACGGCACCGGACGCACCGAAAATGACGATGGCGGCCACCGCGGCGGCGCTGGCGCCGTAGCTGATGCCGATGACGTCCGGGCTGGCCAGCGGGTTGCGCAGCATGGTCTGGAACAGGGCACCGGCCAGGCCGAACGCCAGGCCCACCATGGTGCCGAGGACCGCCCGCGGCAGCTTGTTCTCCATCACGATGAAGCTGGCGCCGGGGACCTTTTCCCCGCCTGTCAGGTGCCCGATGAGGATTTTGAAGAAGTCCGGGATGGTCACGGTGTAGCTGCCCAGCAGCACGGACACTGCGAACAGGATTACGACGGCGGCGGCGAGGACGGCGGTCCGGTTCACCCGCAGCCGTCCCCGGCGTTGCCCTGTCAGTCCTGGTCCCTTAAGGCCGGTTGTCGGAGCCGTATCTGACAGGTCGACGGGGGTTTTGGTGATGCTCACAGTCCGGCCCCCTTGCCGCGGCGAATCAGCCAGACGAAGACGGGCGCGCCGACGAGGGCGGTCATGATGCCGGCCGGGACTTCGCCGGGCAGGAGGACCACGCGGCCGATGATGTCGGCCCCCAGCAGCAGCGCCGGCGCAAGGACCAGGGAGAACGGCAGGATCCAGCGGTAGTCGGGGCCGGTGAGGAAGCGGACCGCATGCGGGATGACCAGGCCCACGAAGGCGACGGGTCCGGCAAGGGCAGTGGCGGAGCCGCACAGCAGCACGATGCCGAGGGCCGTGACGGCCCTTGCCGGTCCCACGCGCTGGCCGAGGCCGCGGGCAATGTCGTCGCCGAGGGCCAGGCTGTTGAGGATGCGGCCGGTCAGCAGCACAATGAGCGCCCCCGCGGCAAGGAATGGAAGTCCGAAGAGCACCGCGGACCAGTCGCGCCCGGCGATTCCGCCCACCTGCCAGAAGCGGAACCGGTCCAAAGTGTCCTGGCTGGAGACCAGGATGACGTTCATCAGCGAGTACAGGCCGGCATTCAGTGCCGCGCCTGCCAGGGCGAGCTTCACCGGGGTGGCGCCGTCCCGGCCCAGGGAAGCAATGAGGTACACCACGACGGCGGCGGCTGCTGCCCCGACGAAGGCGAACCAGATATAGCCGGAGAGGGATCCGACGCCGAAAACATAGATGCCGGTGACCACAGCCAGGGCCGCGCCGGCGTTAACACCCAAAATGCCCGGGTCCGCGAGCGGGTTGCGGGCCACGCCCTGCATGGCTGCGCCCGCAAGGCCCAGCGCACCGCCGGCCAGCAGGCCAAGGACGGTGCGGGGAATGCGGGCGTGGACCACGGCGTGGTCGCCGTTGGCGGGATCAAACGCGGTGAGCGCCTGCCACACGGTGGCGAGGGGAAGGCCCCGCGCGCCAATGGCCAGGGAGGCCCCGGCCAGCAGCGCCAGTACAACGACGGCGGCCAGCAGCCAGGCGGCGCGCGGCCCTCCAAACGTGCGGCCGGGGGCATGTACTGCAGGCCCCGTGCCCGGCACGAAGGTGCCGGGCACCGGCTCCTGGCGGGCCGCCGTCGTCGTACTGTCCGTCATTTATCTGTTCCTACCTGAGCGGTGCTTACTTCACGGCATCCGCTGCGGTGGCCAGCTGGGGCAGGAACGTATCCAGCGACCACGGCAGGCTCAGCGGGGAGGAAGCGGAGATGGACAGCGTCAGGGTGTTGTCCGAATCAGCAACCAGGGCGCCGTTCTTGATGGCAGGGATCTGGCTCAGCAGGGGATCTGACTTGATGGAGTCAGCGGTGGCTGCATCCGGCACCCAGGTCACGAAGATGTCCGATTCGAGCTCATTGGCCTTTTCAGCCGACCAGGGGAGGAAGAACTCCTTGGAACCCTTGGACTTCTCCTCAACGATCGGGGCCAGCTTCATGCCGATCCCGCTGAGGAAGCGCGGGCGGTTGTCCATGGCGGTGTAGACGTTGACGCCGTCGCCCTTGGCCGGCTCGAGGTTGCCGTAGATGAAGCTCTTGCCGGCCAGCTGCGGGTACTCGGCAACCTTGTCCTTGATGGCGGCCTCGGTGTCGGAGATCAGCTTGGTTGCCTCGGCGTCCTTGCCAAGTGCCTTGCCGATGATGGAGGTGGAGTCCTGCCAGGAAGTTCCGTATGCGAGTTCCGGATGGGCCACAACCGGGGCGATCTCGCTCAGTTTCTTGTAGTCCTCCTCGGTGAGGCCGGAGTAGGCGGCCAGGATGACGTCCGGGGTGAGCTTGGCGATCTCGGTGAAGTTGATGCCGTCCGCCTCGGAGTACTGGACCGGGGCCTTGTCCGAGCCGAAGCCGGCGCCAAGCTCCTCCAGGGCTGCGTCCTTCCAGGGCGTGGAGCCCTGCTCGTTGCCGCCCCATTCGTTCTTGGGAACGCCCACCGGGACAACGCCCAGGGCAATGGCTACATCGTCATTGACCCAGGAAACGGTGGCTACCCGGGTGGGCTGCTTCTCGATGGTGGTCTTGCCGTACACGTGCTCGATGGTGACGGGGAACTGCGCACTGCTGGAGCTGGATGCCCCGGCGTCCGGGGTGGAGGACGCGGGGCCTGTTGAGCAGGCGGAGAGGGTAAGTGCCGCTGCGGCCAGGACAGCGGTGGCCTTGCCGGCTGACTTGAACAGCGTGCGGCGGGTGGTGCCGGGCCCGGAGAAGAGGGGGGAAGTCACAGAACTCCTTAAGTGAATGAAGCGAACTTAAGTAAGGCTAACCTACCCTTATCGCCATTACGCAAGGTTTCTGTAACTTATTCCCCTTCGTGACGAAGCACACACCCACCCGACGCTCTCTCACTTAATGCAGGAAAAACCCAAACCCTCTATCACCGGGTGATGGAGGGTTTGGGGAAAAGGCACATTAAGTGAGAGAGCGTGCCGTCAGCGCAGGACGATGTCCACCGGGTTCGCTTCGGAGCGCCAGGCGCCTTCTTCGCCCGGCCGCGGTTTGATGACAGGCGCCGTGAGCACGCCGGAGCGGTTGGTGCGCTTGTCGCGGAGGATTTCGGTGACGGAACCGAGGTGCCGGGAGAGGTCGATGACGTTCTCCGGCGCAGCCAGCAGCAGCTGGAACCCGAACTCGTGCAGCGCCTTGATCCCGGCTCCCGCAAACTCCTCGGACGCCAGCACGAATGCCTCGTCCATCATCACGGTGCCGTAGGTGGTGAAACCCTGCTCGGCGATGCCCAGCTGGTAGCTCAGGGCCGCGGCCATGATGAAGGCCGTGAAACGCTGCCGTTCACCGCCGGACATGGATCCTGTGTCCGCGTGCATGAAGACCTCGGACTTTTTGGCGCCGCCCTTTTTGCCCGACGCCGGCCCTGCAACCTCGCGGTGTTCCTTGCACTGGATGAACAGGTGGCCGCGCACGTCCAGCACCTCGGCCCGCCAGCGCCTGTCCTCGGGCGCCTGTGAGCCCAGCCGCTTCACCAGGGTTTCCAGGGACTTGTAGCGGGCGGTGAGCTCGGCGTCGTCGTCCCTCTCCTGGCCGGCCCCCTCCGCCTTGGAGGCGTCCGCGCGGGCGGGCCGGGTGTGGCGCGCCCGGAGCGCGCTCTGGATGGCGTCCTTGAACTGTTTGGCAGTGGGCGGCAGCGTCTGCTTGATGTCCAGCTCCAGGAAGCTGCCCTCGTGGAAGTTGACCTGCGAGAGGATGCCGTTCAGCGGAAGGATGCGGCTGGTGATGGAGCGGCGTTCCTCGTCCAGCAGGTGCAGGAGGGTGCTGAAGGATTCGTGCGTGCGCTGGTTGAAGAACTGCCGGAATTCCGCCTCCTGGGCGGGCAGCCCGTCGCTCACGATCGCGTGGTAGCGGGTCTCGAACTCACCCGCGGCGCCAATGGAGGTGCCATGGTCCGCGGAGATGGCACTCCCCCACTCCCGGACGAACCCCTCGAAAATCCTCGTGAGCCGCTCGGCCGTCGCCTGCCCGCGCGACTCCGCTGCGTGCAGTTCCCCCAGCAGTCCGGTCCGCACCCGGTTGGCCAGGTTGTCCAGCTCGTGCATCTCAGTAACGTCGCCGAAGCCGGCAAAGTACGGTTCCAGCGCGCTGACGGTAGCGTCCGACGGCGGCGCCTGGGCCAGGCGGTTGCGTGCGGCTTCCAGCAGTGAATCCGCCGCGGTCAGCTGCCGGTCCAGCGACTTGTATTCGCTTTGCAGGACGGCGGCGGCCTCGGTGCTGGACTGGTGCTTCTGCCGCACTTCTTCGATGGCCGCGCGGAGGGGCTCGAGGTCCGCCTGGGCGGCCAGCGCATCCTTGAGGCGCTGTTCGATCCGGGCAAGCTCCTCGGCAGCGACCTCCGCCGAAACCTGTTCCCACGAACGGTGGTCCTCCGCGATCCGGCGCAGGGCCTCCAGCTGCCGGCTCATGCCCTGGTGCGAGTCTTCCCGGCTTTGCGCCAGCTCAGCCGCCTTGGCAACCTCCTGCCGCAGGTCCTCCACCTGGCCGGCCACGAGTTCCAGCTTGGCGGCATTGTCGAACCCGAGGACGTAGTCCTGCCGGCTGGTGAAGCGGTCGTCCTTTTCCACCGTGTGGCGGTTGCGCTTCACCACGCCGCCCAGGCTGAGGCCACGGTCCAGCCCGGCGAGCTCGTCCGGATCCTCTACGCAGGGATAGGCGAAATCCAGCGCGATCCGCTCACGGATCCAGGAGCCTGCCTCGGCCGCGACGCCCGTGGTGAGGATGTCCAGCTTGGTGAGCAGGTCGCCGTCGTGCACGTCCTCCAGCGCCAGCGCACCGCCGGAGAGCGGCTTGGACACGTCAACTGCGCGCAATGCTCCGCGCACGTTGTGGTCGTTGAGGTAGCGGGTCACGGCAGCGAAGTGGGCACCGGGCACCAGGAGCGTGGTGGCGAGGTTGCGGAGCGCGCGCTCGGCGGCGGGGCGCCATTTTTCCTCCCCCTCGGCAAGGTCCATCAGCTCGCCGGCGAACGGCATCCGGTCCTCGGGTATGCCGGTGGCGGCAGCGATCGCTGCGCGGTTTTCAATGCTCGACGGCGGCAGCAGCGACTTGCGCGTCTTCAGCGAGACGAGCTCCTGCTCGGCTGCGGCCAGCTCCCGCTTCTTCGTGGCGTGCGCGTCGAACGCTTCGAAGCGCAGCTCCTGCAGGGCCTGGGAATCGTCCTTGAGCTCTGCCGACCTCGCGGCCGCCTGCTCGTGCGCCTGTTCCCAGCCGCCGGAGGTCCACTCCAGCTGCAGGCCGGCGTCGGCCAATGCCTGGCGCGCCGCCTCCTCCACCTGCTCGCGGAGCTTCAGGCCCACGCGCGCGTTCTCCAGCGACTGCTCAATGGCGGAAATCGCGTTGCCGCCCTGGTTGTTGTAGTCCGCCTCCAGCTGGCGCAGTTCCTTGGCCAGCCCGTCCCGGACCGTTCGTTCGGCGCCGAGCTCCTTGGCCTTCGCCTGGGCCAGCTCCTTGAAGCGGAGCAGCGTTTTTTCGTGTACCGTGACGGCCAGCTGCTGCTTGTAGGCCTCGAATTCTTCGCCTGCCAGGTCCCGCAGCCGGTTCGCGTCCAGCAGCGCCTGTGCATACTCCTTGTTGAGCCCGGGAACCGGGGCGAGCTGGTCCCGCTGCTGCCGGACGTCCTCCAGCCGCTGCCGGATGGACATCAGGTTGCTGAATTCCTCCACGACGTCGTCCGCTGCCGCGAGCGTGGCCGGGGCGTCCAGGACCTGGTCGCGGAAGAAGGTGTTGACGCTGCCGCCCAGGCCCTTGCCGGCCTGGATCACGCGCAGGAGCGGTAGGGCCTGGTCGGAGTTGATGCCGAGCAGCCGGCGGAACCGTTCCGCAAACGCCTTGTGGACATCGAAAACCTGGGCGTCCGGGAAGATCGCCTCCAGGGCAGCCTTGGTGAACCGTTTGTCCGCGATGCCCTCCAGCGCCTCCAGGTCCAGCGGCTGGTGGTCGACCAGGTAGAACCGTCCCACGCTGGACTCCGTGCCGTTCTTGGGCAGGTCGAACAGCGCAGACACGGTAACCCGCGTGCCGGCGGCGTTGTCGAACGTCAGGGCGACGGCGGACCAGGTGGCACCGGGCCGCTGGAAGGCACTCGCCGAGCCCTCGCCGACGGCCTTGTCGCCCACCTTGCCGCGCATGTACGTAAACGTGGTCCGCTTGTCCTCCACGGCACCGCCGGACCGCTGGGCGGCGGCCTCGTTGGACCTCGGCCGGGCGTCGAAAACCCGCAGCATGGCATCAAACAGCGTCGACTTGCCTACACCTGAGTTGCCGGTCAGCAGCGTGCCGTTCCGGTCCACGTGCATCGTGTGCGCCCCGTGGAACGTGCCCCAGTTGACCACCTGCACCAGGGCAAGGCGCATCTGGCCGGGGTTCGTCAGCTCGCCCATCGGCAGCATGCTCGCGATGCTCACCGGGCATCCTCCACTTCGGTTGCGTCCCCGGTCCCGGCGGGGTCAGCCGCCGGGACCGAGTCCAGCTCTACTAATGCCTCGGTGCCCGCGGGATCTGTGGTCGCCGCCACCAAGGCTTCTATTTGGGCCGGGATGTCGCCGATGTTCTCGAAGGGGAGGGCCAGGGGCAGGGCGTTGGAGATGGTGTAGACGTCCTCCAGGCCCGTGGGCAGGAGTAGCTGGCGGGCGAGGAGCTTGGTGATGGCCCTGTTCACCACGTCCGAATCCCGGAGCGCGTCCTGCTGGCCCGCGGGCTGGTAGTGCGCCACGAGGTCGGCGATCTCCTCGCGCGTGATGGTGGGGTCCGTCTGCGCGGTGACATGCCGGTCCAGCAGCAGGCGCAGGCGGAGAAGCACAATGGTCTCCACCCGGCTGAGCGCACGCTGCTGCCGGAGGATGCTGGAGCGGGCGCTGCCCCCGATCGCGTCCGGGTCCACCGGCCGCAGGACGGCGATCTTCCGTTCGTGGTCCAGTTCCATGGTGAGGAACAGCTCCGACAACCGGCTGCGCAGGATCACCTGGTTGTCCAGGAGGACGGTCCAGAGCTTCTCGTCCCGGCCGCCGTCGATATACGGACCTTTGAGGAGCTTCACCAGTGCCTGCCGCACCTTCATGGGGATAACGCCAGTATCACCCGGGAAGAGGGCCGCACCGTCGACGAACGTATCGCGCGGGGTGACGGCGAAAGGCCGCTCCGCACCGGACGCCGCCCCTTCGCCGCGCTCTGCCTCCGGGGCCGCCGTCGTGGTCATTTCTTCAGTCATCGTGAATCCTTTGGAAGCGTGACCAGCGGCAGGTAGGCCCTGCGTGAGGTTCCGTCTATCTGTTCGAAGTCCAGGGCGTCGAGGGCTTCCTTGTCGAAGCCCGCTCCGGCGTGGAGGGCGTGGGAGAGGAGCGCCCGGATGGTGTTGATGTGCTGCTCTTCCGGGGGCAGCTGCTGCCAGGCTTCGGAAAGCGTGGCGGCGCCGGCGATGGCCGCGCGCACCACCTCGGGCTTGGCCTTGCCGGTCCTCGGCGAGCGCACGCGGTCGGCATCGCTGAAGGCGATGGGGTCCGCAAGTTTGGGCGGAGCGGCGAACTCGTCAGGGTCGAAGAGCTTGACCATGGACAGGGACTCGAACCCGGCGTTGAAGAGGACAGGACCGCGGACCAGGCCGGGGCGTTCCCGTTCGTACGGAAGGGACCGGATGGCCTGCTCGGCTTCCCGGAGGACCTGGCGGAGCCGGACCGACTGGCGGAAGTCGTCGCTTTGCACGTACGTGTTGAGGCTTTCGCTCAGCTTGCCGTAGATCCGCTGGATCTGGCTGTGCTGCTGGCGAAGCTCGGCCACCAGGTTCTTCAGCGTTTCCCGGTCCTCGGGCGAGAGGTCGTCGGCGAACTGCCGGCTGAGGACCTCGCCGATCGCGGACCGGAACCTCAGCTGCTGCTGCGGGTCCTCGAGGAACGCGGTGAAGGAACGGAAGGTCCTGCCCTCGGGGCTCTGGCGGAGGCGCTTGTCCGCTTCCAGGACCTGGGCCATGGTGGCGCCCTTGGTGAGCGACTCCTCGATGATCTGGTTGCGCAGCCCGCCCACCAGTTCCTCGATCCGGTCACGCATCTTTTTGTAGTCGGCCGGCAGGCTCGCGGCGAGGTCCAGGATGTTGCCCGCGGCTTCCACCGCCTGGTCGTCGTCCAGCAGGCCGTCGAACTCGCCGGAGCTGATGTCCTGGATCAGCTGCTGGCGTTCTTCAATCTCCTCTTCCAGCGACTCGAGGCGGGCGCTCTGGTCCGGGTTGGTCTCGTTGGCGAGCTTCTCGACGTCGCCCAGCAGCGTGCCGAGGCGCGACCCGTTGAGGGTGGAGCGCTCGCTGGAGAGGCTGTCCAGGAAGGCGAGCACACGGGCGGCCGGTTCCGTTACCTCGTAAACGATCTGGCCGGACTGGTTCCGCCGCGTCAGGAACTGCCGGCGCGTCCACTCGTCGCCAAAGGACTTTCCGTTGGCGCCGCCGCCCAGCCCGGGATCCTGCCTGCGCAGCTCCTCAAGGAAGGAGTCGACGTCGGCGTGGAACTCCTCGAGCGGAAGCTGGGGGCGGGTGCGGGTGAAGGATGCCTGCAGCACCGCGATCACCCAGGGCGCCGAGCGCGTCAAGGCCCAGGCAGGTCCTTTGGTCAGGAGTTCGAGGTCCCGGAGCCGGGCGCTGATGGCGTCAGCGGATGACCTGGCGGAGCGGGGCACACACTCTCCTTGGGCTGTTTGCGGGGGCGGGGCGGCGGCTTGGATCGAAAACTGCCAACTACAAGGTTAACGCAGGCGCCGCGACCGCTTCGTGACCTACCCGGCCGTAGTGTTTCGATCCCATACCAACAGCTACTTCCGGCCCGGCGGCTATGGCTGGCCGGAGAGGTCCCACCCTACGCTTCTGCTACTGATCTCAACCAAAGCAACGTCGCAGCAGGGGGACTCAATGCACTTCGATCTCAGTTCAGTTGAAACCGCCACCTTGGTCTTTGCGGGCACCCTGGTGTTCGCGGTGGTCCTGGCAGCATTCGTCCTGGCAGCAGGACTGGTTGCCCTGGTGCTGCTGGGGATCGGAAAGCTGGGCTGGACCGTGGTTTCCACCATCCTCCTGGCCGTGGTCCACGGCATCAACGCAGGCTGGGACAGGCTGGTGCACCACGCGGCGACGGTGGATGTTTCCGGGGATTTCCAGGCCCAGCACTCCCCTAGCACCGGAACCTACCCGCGGGTAATCTTGAGGGACAGCTGAAGGGTTCTCCAACCCGGCGGATCCATGGCTACACCCGGCCATTCCGGCCAAGGAGATAACCCATGAGCTCCGCCACTGACAGCACCTCCGCAACAAGCCCCGCCACCGGCCTCCCCGTTTCCACCGCAACGGCAACGGACGCGCACCCCGGGGAGACCCCCGTTCCCGCCGGAAAACTAGGTGCCGGCGCCACAGCCCAGGACGCCCGCGCCGTGGCAGAGGCCGCCCGGGAAACCGGCTGGGAGCGCCCAAGCTTCGCGAAGGGACTCTACCTGGGCAGCTTCGACCTCGGGCTGGTCCACCCTTGGCCCACCCCCGATCCTGCCTCCGTGGAGCGGGGCGAAGCATTCATGGAGCGCCTGACCGGGTTCGCCCGCACCATGGACGGCCGGGTGATCGAGCGCGAGGCCAAGATCCCGGACGAGTACATCCGGGGCCTGGCGGACCTCGGCGTTTTCGGGATGAAGATCCCGGAGGAATACGGCGGCCTGGGGCTCTCCCTGGTTTACTACGGCCGTGCCCTGGCGCTCCTGGGCAGCGTCCATCCAAGCCTCGGCGCCCTCCTCTCGGCCCACCAGTCCATTGGCGTGCCGGAACCGGTCAAGGTTTTCGGAACACCTGAGCAAAAGCGCGAGTACCTGCCCCGCTGCGCCGCCGGGGCCATCACCGCCTTCCTGCTGACGGAACCGGATGTGGGCAGCGATCCCGCCCGGCTGGGCAGCACGGCGACGCCAACGGACGACGGCGAGGCGTACCTCCTGGACGGCGTCAAGCTGTGGACCACCAACGGGGTGGTTGCGGAACTGGTGGTGGTGATGGCCGTGGTCCCTGCCCACACGGACGCGGACGGCACCGTGCACAAGGGCGGCATCAGCGCGTTCGTGGTGGAGATGGACTCGCCGGGCATCACCGTGGAGAACCGGAATGCGTTCATGGGCCTGCGCGGGATTGAGAACGGCGTCACCCGGTTCCACCAGGTCCGCGTGCCGGCTGCCAACCGGCTGGGGCGCGAAGGCCAGGGCCTGAAGATCGCGCTGACCACGCTCAATACCGGGCGCCTCGCGCTGCCGGCGCTATGCGTCGCCTCCGGCCGGTGGAGCCTGAAGATTGCCCGGGAATGGTCCAACGCCCGCACCCAATGGGGCAGGCCGGTGGGCGAGCACGAGGCCGTGGGCAAGAAGATCGCCTTCATCGCGGCCTCCGCCTTCGCCCTGGATGCGGTGTTCGAACTCTCGGCCGAACTTGCGGACGCCGGCCAAAAGGACGTGCGGATTGAAGCCGCCCTGGCCAAGCTCTGGGCCACTGAAATCAGCTGCCGGATTGCCGACGAACTGGTGCAGATCCGCGGCGGCCGGGGCTTTGAGACCGCCGATTCCCTGGCTGCGCGCGGCGAGCGCGCCGTCCCGGCCGAGCAGCAGCTGAGGGACCTGAGGATCAACCGGATTTTCGAGGGTTCCTCGGAGATCATGCGGCTGCTGATCGCCCGGGAAGCGGTGGACGCCCACCTGGCCGCCGCGGGCGAGCTGGCATCCCTGGACGCAAGCCTGTCCGATAAGGCGAAGGCCGCCGTCGGCGCTTCCGGCTTCTACGCCAAGTGGCTCCCCAAGCTGGTGGCCGGAGCCGGCATGGACCCGCGTTCGTACAGCGACTTCGGCCGGCTGGCCAAGCAGCTGCGGTTCGTGGAGCGCTCGTCCCGGCGCCTTGCACGGCAGACGTTCTACGCCATGGGCCGCTGGCAGGCCAGGCTCGAAAGGAAGCAGGCGTTCCTGGGCAGGGTGGTGGACATCGGCGCCGAGCTGTTCGCCATGACGGCCTGCTGTGCCAGGGCGGAGATGCTGCTCCACACCGCTCCCGAAAAGGCCGCCAGCGCCTACGAGCTCGCTGAGGCGTACTGCGAGCAGGCCAGGGTGCGCGTGGACGAGTACTTCGACCAGCTGTGGCGTAACACGGACGACGGCGACCATGCCCTCACGCGGAAGGTCCTCGCCGGAGATTACACCTGGCTGGAGGAAGGCGTGCTGGACCAGTCCGAAGGAACGGGTCCGTGGATTGCCGACGCCTCTCCCGGCCCCTCCCAAAAGGACAACCTGCACCGCAGATACCGGTAGAACTGCAGGTCACAAAATAGTAAGCATCCTTGCTATCCCTCCGGGCCGATGGTTGAGTTGATCCATGAGCAGCTCAACAGACCCAGACAACCTGCCCCCGAGGCGAGCCCGGGAGGACGCTGACCGGAACCGAAGCCATCGCGGCGATACCGCCGGCGGCGAACCCACGCGCGCCTACCAACAGGTGCCGGCAAGCGATGCAGCCCCCACCTCCGCGTACGACCGCGTGCCCGCGGAACACACAGGACCGGCCGGCGCCCATGCGGAGCGGGACTACGTCCCCACGTCCTCCGCGCCGGCTGTTGATCCGAACCTCACTGACCGGCAGACCGCCGTCGCGCGGGAAAAGGAACGGTTCGGCGGCATCAAGGTGGGCTCCGCGTTCTTCGGCTGGCTCACGGCCACCGGCATGGCCGTCCTGCTGACAGCCCTTGTGGCGGCGGCCGGAACCGCTGTTGGCCTGGCCACCAACACGGATGTCAACGAGGCAGTCAACCAGGCTGCCCGGAACCAGGGCACGGTGGGACTGGTGGGCATCATTGTCCTGCTGGTCATCCTGTTCCTGTCCTACTACTGCGGCGGCTACGTTGCAGGGCGAATGGCGCGCTTCAACGGCGCCAAGCAGGGCGTCATGGTGTGGATCTGGGCGCTGATCGTGGCAGTACTCGTTTCCATCCTTGGCCTCGTGTTCGGACAGCAGTTCAACGTCCTGGCCAACCTGAACAGCTTCCCGCGCATCCCCGTCAATGAAGGCCAGTTGACCACCACCAGCATCATTGCCGCCGTGGTGGTTGCCTTGGTGGCCCTGGTAGGTGCAGTACTGGGCGGACTCGCGGGCATGCACTTCCACCGGAAGGTGGACCGCGCCGGCTTCACGCCGGACAACGACTACGACGACGAGTAGTCAGGCCAGCATCTTCCCGTCCAGATAGAGCCACCGCCGATGTTCCCGGATGAACCTGCTGTTCTCATGCAGGACCCCGCGTTCGCCGCCGTGCCGATAGTAGGCCTTGAACTCCACGGTCCCTTCGGTATCCAGCGGCCCGCCCCGGGACGTGGAAAGGATATCCAGGCGCCGCCATTCCATCCCCGGGTCCAGTTCCAGCTCCGCCGGCGCTGTCCGGGGATGCCAGGTGCGCCGGAGGTAGTCACCGTCAAGGAGCACGAAAGCGCTGTACCGGGAGCGCATCAACTGCTCCGCGGTGGCGGCCTCCGCCGCGCCCCGGTGGAACCGCCCGCAGCACATTCCGTAGGGCTCTCCGGACAGGCACATGCAGTTTTCGTGGTCCCTGGACTCGGTCATCCAACCGATGCTGTCACATGGGTAACAGCTTTGCTACAACCAGGGAAGCAGCCGGGCACCCGGCGGCACGGCCCCGCAAAAATCCGTAAGGTGGAGAAGGAGCCGGCGCGCAGGCAGAGTGGTGCCGCCCCCGGCCCCGCTGCAGGCAGAGAGGAGAGATGACGTGGAAAATCCGGATACGCTCATCCTCAACCTGACTTTTTTGGGCACCGTGGGAGTCGCCTTCCTGATGTTCCTGGTCCTCTTCCTGCTGGGGGTCATCACCTTGGTCCTGGCAGGACTAGGCCGGCTCGCCGCCGTTTTGCTGTTGGCCCTGTTCGGCAGGGGCACCGGAAACGAATCACTCCCGCTGGTGCGCTTGACCGGGCCTGCCGGTAGCCGGCCGGGCACGGCCGACGACGCTGCTGGCGCGGCATCCGCAGCGCGCCGGCCACGCGCCGGACTGCTCGTGCGGGCCTTCCGCCGCCGGCCGGGGAAGACGCCCCGTGATTGGCGCACCGCGCTGAAACCCGCCCACGTAAAGTCGTCGCTGCGCACCGCCGTCGAACACCACCCTGCGCTGGCTGCCGCCCGCCGCGAACCGCCCGTCCTGACGGAGGACTGGGCCGCCGCCGTCGCGGATGCGGACGCCCGCGCAAAGGCGAGGGCGCGTGCAGCAAAGCCGCAAATAAAACTCTCGGTGCGCGATCTTCCTGATCCAAAAGTGCCGGCTGAAAAGGTGGCGGAAGTGGCGCCGCTGGTGGAGTCGGCGCTTGATAACAGCCGTCCTTCCCACGAGCTGCCGCGGTCCTTCAAGAAGCCGCAGGTCCCCCGCCCCCTGGCTCCGCTGGACACCGGCTCGCTGCTGTCCCTGTCCGGTCCGGCGCACATCAGCAAGGCGGCAGCGGAAACAGGCAAGGGTCCAGGAACGGGCTCCGCTTCAAAGGGTAGACAGCCCTTACCCTGAGCAACCATCTGGGCTAGCGTGAAACCCATGGAATTTAGATACCTCGGAAACAGCGGATTCAAAGTCTCGGAAATCACGTTCGGCAACTGGCTCACGCACGGCTCGCAGGTTGAAAACGACGTCGCCTCGCAGTGTGTGCGCGCCGCCCTTGACGCCGGCATCAGCACGTTCGACACCGCCGACGTCTATGCCAATACGGCTGCGGAAACCGTCCTGGGCGAAGCCCTGAAGGGCGAGCGCCGCGAATCCCTCGAGATCTTCACCAAGGTTTACGGCCCCACCGGCCCCAAGGGCAAGAATGACCTTGGCCTGTCCCGGAAGCACATCATGGAGTCCATCAACGGCTCCCTCCGGCGGCTCCAGACGGACTACGTGGACCTCTACCAGGCCCACCGCTACGACTTCGAAACCCCGCTTGAAGAGACCATGCAGGCGTTCGCGGACATCGTCCGGCAGGGCAAGGCCCTGTATATCGGCGTCAGCGAGTGGACCGCGGAGCAGCTGCGTGAAGGCCACGCCCTGTCCAAGGAACTCGGCTTCCAGCTGATCTCCAACCAGCCGCAGTATTCCATGCTGTGGCGGGTCATCGAGGCGGAGGTTGTGCCGGCGTCGGAGGAGCTGGGCGTGTCCCAGATAGTCTGGTCGCCCATGGCCCAGGGCGTCCTCAGCGGCAAATACCTTCCGGGCCGGCCCGCCCCCGAAGGCAGCCGCGCCACGGACGAGAAGGGCGGAGCCAAGATGATCGAGCGCTGGATGCGCGACGACGTCCTGGCCGGCGTCCAGGAGCTCAAGCCCATTGCCGAGGAAGCCGGGCTGTCCATGCCGCAGCTGGCGGTGGCCTGGGTGCTGCAGAACCCGAACGTTGCCTCAGCCATCGTGGGCGCCTCCCGCCCCGAGCAGATCGCGGACAGCGTGGGCGCTGCAGGCGTGAAGCTTGAACCGGAGGTCCTGAAGAAGATCGATGACGCCATCGGTTCGCTGGCCGAGCGCGATCCCGCCCAGACCAAATCCCCGGCCAAACGGGAAGCATAGGCGGCCGGTGGCTTCCGAACTCCCGGACTTAGCCGTCACGGGTTCCACCGGCGGGCTGGGCGGAATGGTGGCGCGGCAGCTTGCCGGGCTTGGTTCCGCCCAGCGCCTGCTGGTCCGCGATGCCGCCCGCGCCCCTGAACTGGACGCCGCCACGGCTGACGTGTGCAGCTATGAGGATTCGGCAGCCGCCCGGCGCGCCCTCGAGGGAGTGAAAGTCCTGTTCATGGTGTCCGCTGCGGAAACCGAGGACCGGGTGCAGCAGCATCGCGGCTTCGTGGATGCGGCTGCCGCCGCCGGCGTGGAGCATGTGGTGTACACGTCCTTTTATGGCGCGGCGCCGGATGCCGCCTTCACGCTGGCACGGGACCATTACGCCACTGAGGAGCACATCAGGGCGTCCGGTTTGGAGTTCACGTTCCTGCGGGACAACCTCTACCTTGATTTCCTGCCGCTGCTGGCCGGGGAGGACGGCGTGATCCGCGGTCCGGCCGGCAACGGGGTCTTCTCCGGGGTTGCCCGCGAGGACGTTGCCCGCTGCGCCGTTGCCGTGCTGCGCGACCCCGCCATCCACAAGGGGACCACCTACAACCTGACCGGCCCGGAGGAACTGACGTTGGCACAGGCCGCCGGGATCATTACCGAACAAACCGGGCGGACCATCACCTACCATCCGGAAACTATGGAGGAGGCGCACGCATCCCGGGCGTCCTACGGCGCCCCGCCTTGGCAGGTGGACGCATGGGTGAGCACATATACAGCCATTGCCGCCGGGGAGATGGCAGGGATTTCGCCCGATGTCCATGGCCTCACCGGGCAGGACCCGATCAGCCTGGCCGGGTTCCTGGCGCGTCCGCAGCTCTAGCCCCTGCGCTCCCGGGCGGCGCCTCTCCGTTGACGGGCGGGCGGGGCGGGCGTAGACCTGAGGCAAGGGCGCTTCCAGCCCGCCGAGCAGAATCCCAGTCAAAAGAGTCGCAGCGCCATGAAACAGACCTACACGAACCAGCAGTCTTCCGGTCCGGCCACAGCGGCGGGGCGTCCGGCGCCGCCCGCGGCCGCGCCCACCACGGGCCCGCTCACCCCGGAGGAACTCCAGCTGGGTGCGCGCAACCACTCCATGCCGCTGGAGGCGCTCCGCCGGGACATCACTCCGCCCGGGCTCCACTACGTGCTGACGCATTTCGATATCCCTGACGTCGATGCCTCCTCGTGGCACCTCCGGATCAGCGGCGCGGTTGAGATGGCCCTGGAACTGAGCATGGCGGCCCTGCGCAGGGACCCGGCCATCACGGTGCCGGTCACCTTGGAATGCGCGGGGAACGGGCGCTCCCTCCTGAATCCGCGGCCGCTTAGCCAGCCGTGGATCATGGAGGGCGTCGGCACCGCGCACTGGACCGGGGTTCCGCTCGCCTATCTCCTGGGCAAGGCGGGCGTCCTGCCGCACGCTGTCGAGGTGGTGTTCACAGGATCGGACCAGGGTGTCCAGGGCGGCGTCCCCCAGCGCTACGCGCGGAGCCTGCCGATCCATGAAGCGATGCGTCCCGACGTCGTCCTCGCGTACAAAATGAACGGCAGCGAACTGCCGCCGCAGCACGGATATCCGCTCCGGCTGGTGGTGCCCGGCTGGTACGGCATGGCCAGCGTGAAGTGGCTGGAATCCGTTGAGGTGGTCACGGTCCCCTTCCGGGGCTACCAGCAGGAGGTTGCGTACCGCTACCAGGATTCAGCGGACGACGCCGGCACTCCCGTTTCGCGGATCAGGGTGCGTTCGCTGATGGTTCCGCCGGGCATCCCGGACTTCTTCACCCGCAAGCGGCTCCTGAAGCCCGGGCCGGTGCTCCTGCAGGGCAGGGCCTGGTCCGGGAAGGGCGCGGTCACCGGCGTGGAAGTCGGGATCGACGGCACCTGGCAGCCCGCGCACCTGGAGAAGCCCGCCGGCGGATACGCGTGGCGGAAGTGGACCATGCCGTGGGTGGCGGACCCGGGCGTGCACGAGCTTTCCTGCCGCGCAACGGATGAAACCGGCGCAACCCAGCCCTTGGAGCAGAACTGGAACTACCAGGGGCTGGGCAACAACGTGGTACAGCGGGTGAGCGTGACCGTGGAGTAACCGTTTGGCCGGCCTGGCCTCTGCGCCATGGAGCCGGGGCTATACTCGGTGCCAGCCATGACCAGCCTTCCTTCCTCCCCTGCCAGTGTCCGCATTGATGCGTGGCTGTGGGCCATCCGCGCCTACAAGACCCGCTCTGCCGCCACCGCCGCCTGCCGCGCCGGCCATGTCCGCCTGAACGGCAGCCCGGCCAAGGCGTCCGCGACGCTGGTCACGGGCGACACCGTGACGGTGCGGATGTCCGGCTACGAACGCATCCTTGAAGTGCGCCGGCTGATTGCCAAGCGTGTTGGTGCCGAGGCGGCCTCCCACTGTTTCACCGACCACACGCCGCCGCGACCGGTTGCCCCGGCACTTGGCCTGCCACAGCGCGACCGGGGTGCGGGCAGGCCCACAAAGAAGGACCGCCGCGAGATGGAACGGCTCCGCGGTTCCGCATGAGCGACCTTGTCCTGGAGAACGTGCGGATACCGGGGGACGACGCTCCCGTCAGCGTGCATATCAGCCGCGGCCGCGTGAGCCGGATCGGGGCTGCTGCGGAATTCCCCTCCGCCGCCCCCGTGATTGATGCGGAAGGGCGCCACCTGATTCCGGGGCTGTGGGATGAGCACGTCCACATGACCCAGTGGGCGCTGCACGCCAACCGTATTGACCTCTCGGCTGCCGGAACCGCCCGGGAAGCTGCCGCCGTCGTCCGTTCCTTCTTGTCCGGAGCCGACCCGTCGGTGACCGCCGTCGGCGTCGGCTTCCGGGACGCGCTGTGGCCGGACGAGCCCTCCCTGGCACTGCTGGATTCCGCCACCGGCAGCCAGCCGACGGCGCTGATCAGCCACGACCTGCACAGCGTATGGCTCAACTCGGCCGCGGCCAGCCGGTATGGAGTGCGGGTTGAGGCTTCTGGTTTGCTGCGCGAGGAGCCCGCATTTGCCCTGACCCGGGAACTGGGGCGGCTGCCGGACACGGTCCTGGATGGCTGGGTCCGTGACGCCGCCCGGGCGGCTGCTGCCCGCGGCGTGGTGGGCGTGGTGGATTTTGAGATGACGTGGAACCGGGACCCGTGGCTGCGGCGCATCGCCGGCGGGTTTGACGCTCTGCGGGTGGAGGCCGGTGTCTATCCGGCAGACCTTGAGCGTGCCGTGGCCGAAGGCATGCGGACGGGGCAGGAGGTCGACGGCGGCGGCGGGTTGCTGAGGGTGGGACCGCTTAAGGTACTCATTGACGGTTCCCTTAATACCCGGACTGCCTTTTGCGTGGATCCTTACCCTTTCGGCGGGTGCGGGCTGCTGACAGTGAGTGCTGGCGAGCTGGCGGCGTTGCTGGGGCGGGCGCGGGACACGGGGTTTGTTCCCGCCGTCCACGCCATCGGGGATGCGGCCAACCAGGTGGCCCTTGATGCTTTTGAAAGTGCAGGTGTTGGCGGCCGGATCGAGCACGCCCAGTTCGTCCGCCGGGAGGACTTTGCGCGTTTCGGGCCGCTGGGGGTGGCGGCCAGCGTCCAGCCGGTCCACGCACTGGATGACCGGGACGCCGCGGATTCCAACTGGGCCGGGCGGACGGACCGCGCCTTTCCGCTGCGGTCACTGCTCGATGCCGGGGCTTCGCTGCTGCTGGGTTCGGATGCACCGGTGGCGCCGCTCGAACCGTGGTTGGCGATGTCCGCCGCTGTCCTGCGGGCACGCAGCGACGGGCGCGGGCCCTGGCATCCGCAGGAAGCCATCACGCGGGAGGAGGCCCTCCTGGCTTCCGCCCGGGGCCGCTCGCGTGTGTGTGTTGGCGACGCCGCTGACCTGGTGCTCCTGGACGGGGATCCGCTGACTGTGCCGGACGGGGAGTTCGCCGCGATGCCGGTGGCGGCCACGATGCTTGCCGGACGTTTTACCTACGACGGCGGATTGGCTTAGTTCCGGGTCCTTCTAACCTTTGGCGCGGGCCCTCACGAGGTTTGCGAAGGGCAACCTGCCGTACACGTCAACAAAGGCTGAGTGATAGTCCGCCTCGGCCGTGGTGAGCTGCTCCGCGGGGAGTTCCTTCCAGGCGATGACCAGCTTTTCGGCGTCTGCGAGCTGCCAGACCAGGCGGCCGTCCCAGTGCCCCGGCGGCTTGCCCTGCCCGAAGTCCAGGAACTCCTGGATTTGCCGCCTGAGGCCGCGGTTGCCTTTACTGCCGGGGCCGGCTTTGCCCAGGTAAAGAGCCGCGGCGGTGTCCACCCATTCGGCGGCCAGGGCTGCTTCGGGGAGCGACGGGTCCTTCTTCTTGAAGACGCCGGCGGTGCTTTTCTGGAGGAAGCGGGGTTGGAACCCTTCCGGTGCCAGCACGGCGAAGAGCCCGGTTCCCTGGGGGATCCGCATGGCATCGAGCGCGCCGATTGGCCGGAAGCCGGCGAAGCCCTCCGCTTTCAGGCCCTTCTTGGTGAACTCCATACCCTCATTCAACAGCACGGCCTGTGCCCGTACGGCTTGCGGGGCTTGCCTTGGTTATCCACATACGCGCCGGCGGACCGGATTTTGGCACACCCTGCTGGAAGACTTTGTCTATGGAAGCGGCGACGACAGCGGCAACGGGCCTGGCGGCGAAAGTAGGGCTGGAGGCAGCTGCGGGGCTGGAGGCAGCTGCGGGGCTGGAGGCGGGTGCGGGGCTGGAGGCGGGTGGCCTTGCCGGGCCTTGTGTTGCCGATGCCTTTCGCGCGTTGGCTGCCGTCCGTCCCGCCGTTGACGGCCCGGGCATGATCGACCAGCTCCGCGGGCTCGAGGACCTGAAATCAGCGGCTGCCGCGAAGCAGGCCGAAATCGCCGCGGCCTATGACCTTGAAGCGCGCCGCGAGCAGGCAGCGGCCGGTGTCCCGGCCGCTGAACAGGGTGCGGGGGTGGGGGCGGAAATTTCTTTGGCGCGGCGGGAGTCCCCGGCCCGCGGGGCCAGGCTCCTGGGCCTGGCGAAGGCCCTGGCCACCGAGATGCCCCGCACCCTGGCCGCGCTGCGGTCCGGGCAGCTGAACGAATGGCGCGCCACCCTCATCGTGAAGGAAACGGCCTGCCTGTCCGCCGCAGACCGGTGCGCCGTGGACGAGGAGATCGCCGCGGTCCCCGGCGCCCTGGTCGGCGCCGGGGACCGGGCCATCACCGCCGCCGTCCGCGCCGCCGCGTACCGGCGCGACCCCCACTCGGTGGCTAAACGCGCTTCCCGTGCCGTCACGGACCGCTGCGTCAGCCTGCGGCCGGCGCCTGACACCATGACCTACCTGACCGCACTCCTCCCGGTCAGCCAGGGCGTCGCCGCCTACGCGGCCCTGACCGGCCACGCGGACACGGTGAAGTCCGCTGGGGATGACCGGTCCCGGGGCGCGATCATGGCCGATGAACTCGTTGAACGCGTCACCGGCACCCCGGCCGGGATCAGCGGCATCGAAGTCCAGCTCGTCATGACCGACCGCACCCTCCTCCAGGGCGACAGCGAACCCGCCCGCCTCACCGGCTACGGCACCGTCCCCGCCCACTGGGCCCGGAAAACCGTCCTCGGCGCGGCGGCAGGCTCGAAGTTAGCGGGCCTTGGAGCGGCTGGTCCAAGATTCACGGGTGCCGGATCTCTGGCTTCAGGATCAGCACGCCTGGCAACCAAGTCTGCCAGCGGCGCGGACGATGCCCAATATCAGGTCTGGCTCCGCCGGCTCTACACCACCCCCGGCGCCGGGGACCTCCTGGCCATGGACTCCAAAGCCCGGCTCTTCCCGCCCGGGATCCGCCGCTTCCTCCAGATCCGCGACAACACCTGCCGCACCCCCTACTGCGACGCCCCGATCCGCCACCACGACCACATCATCCCCTGGCACCAGGACGGACCCACCACCAGCACCAACGGCCAAGGCCTCTGCGAAACCTGCAACCACACCAAGGAAACACCCGGCTGGACCGCCACACCAATCACCAAACCTGGACAGCGTCACACAGTGGAACTCCAAACCCCCACCGGCCACACCTACCACTCCACAGCGCCGCCGCTGCCGGGCACCGCCCCGGCTAATACACCCCCTACTGACACAGCACTGGCCCACACCGCAACAGTTGGCACGCAAGTGAGCGCGGGGCCGGCATCCGGGCCGGCACTTGACGGGCTGCCGTGGCGCCATCGCCGAAAACGCCGCCGACGGGCCAAAGCAGCCAAGCGCGCCCGCCACAGGCAATCCCTGACGGCGTGAGGACATAGCACGCTAAGGATCACCGGAAATGCCTTCTTTAGCGTGCTCCGCGCACAAGGGAGAGAGAACTTCCCCTGCCCACCCTTCAGCCCGGAAGCGTAGAGTGGCCTAAGACGCCTGATTCTGGACGCCTTGCTGCTGAGGGAGAAATCGTGACGATTGATTGGGACGAGAAAAAGGCCCTGCTACAGGAACCGAACATTGCCAAGGTCACGCAGCTGTGCGATGAACTGATGGAAAAGAAGCCAGGGTCTGTCGTCCCCTATATCGACCCTGTGCATGACGAGGATGAGTGCCGGATTGTCAGCCTGCAGGTCAGCCCCGGGAAGGGCACCGAGTCCGGCTTCGTCTCGCATTACAACGACGACGAGGCCGCCCGCCGCGCCACCCAGATCTATGAACTGGCGGAACTCGATCCCCGCTATGTGATGCCGTGGAACGCCTATCCCTGGGTCCGCGACCCGGACATGCCCTCCGCCCTGAATGTGCAGGAGAAAACGGACGGTCTGCGCCCGTTCCGGCAGTTCCTGAAGATCAACTCCCGGGTCTCGGCAATCATCGCCCACGGTACCGATGCCTCGACCTTCCTCACACTCTTCGAGAAGACCTACCACCAGTCCCTGAAAAACAGCGGCATCAAGATATACAAGGCCACCGCCTTGGGAGGACGGGCCTTCGCCGTTTCCGAAACGAAACAGGAAGAGCTCCTGGCCAAGAACGTGGATGTTTACAAGGACGCCATGCAACGGGCCGGGATCCAGCACCTCTAGCCTGGCAGGTCCAGAGAGTCCTCGCCGACGCTCGCCATGAATGATTCAGGACCTGACCCGACCAGGCCTCCCAGCGTGAAGAACACCACCGGCAACGCCGGCAGCCGGAGGGTGGCGGGACCGCCGCTGACGGCCTTCCGCTTCATCCTGGTCTTCGGCGTTGTCAGCGCTCTGATGGACATGGTCTACGAAGGTGCCAGGAGCGTCACCGGCCCCTTCCTGGGCGCGCTTGGCGCCTCGGCCCTCCTGATCAGTGTCATCACGGGCGCCGGTGAGGCAGTCGCCCTGGTTCTACGCCCGGTCTTCGGACGCTTGGCGGACCGGCCCCGGCTAAGGTGGGCATTGGCGCTCACGGGCTACGGACTCACCGCGCTCTCGGTGCCCCTTCTGGGGATCACCAGCGCTTTGTGGATTGCCTGCCTGCTCGTCCTGATGGAGCGCCTGGGCAAAGCCGTGCGGAGCCCGGCGAAGGACACCATGCTCGCGGAAGCCGGCACCCGGCTTGGCCGCGGCAAGACCTTTGCTTTCCACGAAGCCCTCGACCAGGCGGGAGCCTTCCTCGGCCCGCTCCTGATCGGTGTGGCCTTCTCGCTCTCCGGCAGCTACGGCCCGGGGTTCCTCCTGCTTGCTCTTCCCGGAGTGGCGGCAATGCTGCTCCTCTTCTGGCTCAGTAAACGCGTCCCTGACCCGTCCCTCTATGAACAACACCAGCCCCCCGACGGCTCCGTCAGCTACTCGGGATCAGCCACCCCGGGTCCGGCAGTGGCGACTCCCCAGGCGTCGTCCAGGATTCCCCGGCAATTCTGGATGTACGCAGCATTCAGCAGCCTGACTATGTTCGGCTATGCAACGTTCGGGCTCCTGTCATTCCACCTCGTAGCCACCGGGCTCCTGCCGCCTGCCCTGGTGCCTGTCCTCTATGCGGTAGCCATGGCGGTCGATGCCGTGGCAGCTCTGGCATCCGGCTGGCTCTACGACAAAATCGGCTTGAAGGTCCTCCTCGCCCTCCCACTTCTCGCAGCGGCCATCCCGTGGTTCGGGTTCAGCAACCACACCGCACTGGCAGTCGCGGGTGTGCTGATGTGGGGAGCCGCCATGGGCGTTCAGGAAAGCACCATGCGTGCAGCCGTCTCCGAACTGGCACCTACAGGACGGCGTGGCAGTGCCTACGGTATCTTCACCGCCTGCTACGGCATCGCATGGCTGGCCGGGAGCGTCCTCATCGGACTTCTGTACGAACGGTCAATATTCGCCCTCGCCGTTACCCTGACCGTCATCCAGGCCGCGGCCCTGGCCGTCTTCGTCATTGTCCGGCCCCACCATGCCTCCCGCTCCTGAGATCCCCAGGCCCCGCGCCACATATGGTCAGCCCGCAGCGCGGATCAGCCTTCCAGCAGTCTTCTCCGGTGCTTCAACTCCTTGACCCACGTCCTGGTGACGAGGTCCGGGAACGGCGAGCCGCCGTCGTCGTTATTCTTCTGTCCGGCCCCGTCCAGGCCGCGGAAAGCCGTCCCGGATTCCAGGTCCGCCAAAAGCGGTGCTGACGCCCTTAAGGCAATCTCCAGCACTTGGGCAGCCGTCCGCCCGGTGAGTCCGAGCTCCGTCGCCCAGCCCAGGAAGTGGCGGCGGGAAATCCCGGTCCGTTTGCCATTCATGGCCAGCGCCAGAGTCTTATCGCCGTAGACCACTGTGGAGGGGATGTCATAGACGGGCGCGATGGTCCACTCGCCGGAAGGCAGCTGGACCATTGAGACGTTCTTGGCATGCAGGTCACCGTTTCCCGTCAGCCACGCGTAGGCGCCCTGGATGGCAAGGTTCCTGAGGGCCGGAAGAGGCGCCGTGCAGTGGTCCGCGAGCGCACGGCAGACCTGCGAATAGCTGACGTTGTACTTGTCCGCCGGATAGAGCTTCAGCACCTGCGCACCGTCCTCGACGGCCAGTCGCCGCACCCCATCCGATCCGCCGCCGGGCACGGGAACGCGGTCGAAGCGCTCCACCAGCAGCCCCGGGCGGCCCGCAACATCATGCATCAGCCGGACGCGGCTCAGCGGAATCCTCAGCTTGGCCGCGTAACGAAACATCACCAGCTCGTTCTCCACCACATGCGGGAACTCGGGGGCGTTGAGTTTGAGGATGAACTGGCGACCGGCGCCGGCCACCGGCACCGAGATCATTCCGGCCGACAGCTTGTCCTGCACCCCGGCCAGGGCCACCGGGTCGATCAGATCGGGGTCGCCCAGCAGCTGGTCGAAATCCACGGCTTGTTTTGGATCAACCCGGACCGCGTGGTCATCCGGATCCAGCGGCTCCCCGTGGCCCACGATTTGCACATCACCCACAGGATTGGCGCCGGCCGCGATAAGCAGGGAGAGATCGTCATCAGCGCTGGTCTTGATGGACCGCCGCAGCGCATTAAGGCGCCGGCCCTCGGGCAGCAGGCCGGTGAAGTAGGGCGGGGCGGCCCCTGCCGCGGACAGCACCGGTTCGCTGGTGAGCGGCAGGGAAGTCGCGACGGCGGGTCCCCCGGTTTGGAGGTAGGCGGGCAGGTAGCTGAACCGCGTGCCGCCGTCGTGCCGTTCGAGCCGGGCAGCGAGCACGCCGGCCTTGTAGATGTCCGCGATGCGGTGCCTCACTGCTCGGCGCTGCTCTCCGGACCGGCGACCGCACGTGCGGCTTGGCTGGTGCGCGTGGCGATCTGCAGCTCCAGCCCAAGGGTTTCGAGGAGCACAACGAGGGAATCCAGCTGGACGCTTGGCTTGCCCTGCTCCACGAAGCGCACGAAACGCTCGGAGACGCCTGCCATGTCGGCGAGGTCCTGCTGCGTCAGGCGGAGGAACGTGCGCCGGGCGCGCACCTCGGCGGCGAGCTGCTCGGAAAAGGAACGCGTGGGAAGCCTCCTCAGGTACGAACGTGCCGGTTGGTCGTCACCAGAAGCCTACTCCGGCCAGAGGGCACCCGTACACAGCATTTCCGGTACGAGCGTGCCGATCCCACCCCTAGGATAGACGAGCGCTAGAAGAGCGGTGCGGTGTTCTTCTCCACGAGGGCGGGATTGCCTACCGATTCCCGCTTCTTCCTGAGGAATCCGGCCCGCTGGTACCGCTGCGCCATGATGAACCCGGCGGGCGTGCCCTGCTCGTAGGACTCAACGAAGACGGCCTCCTGCCGCCCCTCCGACGTTGTCATGAAACCGTCCCAGGCAAGGGCGACGCGATCTGGCAGCGGTTCCTGCAAAACCGACTTCCGGGCGGCCGCAACGCCTGCCTCAAGCTGGCCATCCACAAGATAACGCTGCAGGCTGCGCTGTCCCCCATGCTCCCGGATGACAAACGGGACCAGGTCCGTGCCGGACGAGACCACCGAATCAATGGCGTGATCCAAGGCCATGAACGCAAGGTTGACGAGTTCCTCTGAGTATTCGTCCATAGCAGGAGGCTAACGGGCCGGGCAGAGGAAAAGAATAGCGACGGCGGCCCTACGTTGACACGCGCTGTGACCCCTGCCATATTTAAAGCGTGAACCTGTCAGACAGCCGGACAGCAGGACAGCCTGCACCCCTTGCGCGGCTCAGCGCTGCCGAAGCGGTGTTCAACGCGATCCGGCAGGACATCGAGTCCGGCCTGGTTCCGGTGGGCAGCAAGCTCAGTTCCGAGGCCAGCCTCTCGCAGCAGTACGGGGTAAGCCGCTCGGTCATCCGCGAAGCCCTGCGCTCCTGCACCGCGCTGGGCCTGACTGTCACCAAGACCGGGAAGGGGACGTTCGTCGTTGCGGACAAGGTGGCCAACGACCTCATGCTCGGCCAGTACTCCGCCCGCGACCTGACCGAAGCCAGGCCGCACATCGAAGTCCCTGCCGCCGGGCTGGCCGCCGAACGGCGCACCGAGGAGGAGCTGGAAACCCTCCGCCACCTGGTGGCCGCCATGGCCACCGAGACAGATCCGGAATCCTGGGTTGCCCTGGACTCCACCTTCCATGCGGCCATCGCCGGCGCCAGCGGAAACAAGGTGTTCGCAAGCGTGGTGGCGGACATCCGCGGAGCCCTGGCGCATCAGTCCGAAACCTTGAACATGGTGGCAGACAGGCAGCACGCCTCCGACGTGGAACACCAGGAGATCCTCGCCGCCATAGAGGCCGGCTCCCCGGAAGCGGCGCGCAAGGCAATGGCCTACCACCTCCACGCCGTGGGCCAGGCCCTCGACTCCATCCTCAACAACTAGCCACAACCAAGTACCCCACCCAAGGAATCCATGCCCTCCCCTGTGCTTTCTGCTGCCCGCAACGCTGCTGCGCTGCTTCCGCAGCACGCTCCCCTGGTCACCGCCACCCGTGATGGACTGGTGGAAAGCATCCACTACGGATCGGCCATCGCCCTCGAAGCGGACGGCACTATGGCAGCGGCGGCAGGCGCACCCTCGGCGCCGTTCTACCCCCGGTCCTCCCTCAAGCCGCTCCAGGCCGTCGCCATGGTCCGCGCCGGACTCGAGCTCCCGGCAGACCTCCTGGCCCTGGCCGCCGCGAGCCACTCGGGCGGCGCAATGCACCGCCAGGGAGCGCTGCGGATCCTCGAACAGCACGGGCTCAGTGTCAGCGACTTCGGCAACAGCAGGGATCTCCCCTACGGCGCAAGCGAGCGCGAAGAATGGCTGCGCACCGGGGGCCGTTCCACGCAGCTCACCCAGAACTGCTCCGGCAAGCACGCTGCCATGGCAGCCACGTGCGTCATCAACGGCTGGCCCGTCGAGGGTTACCTGGATCCGTCGCACCCGCTGCAGCGGCTGGTTGCGGAGACCGTTACCGAACTGGCAGGGGAGGAGCCGCTCGGCCTCAGCACCGACGGCTGCGGAACACCGCTGTTTGCCCTGACCTTGTCCGGCATGGCCCGCGCCTTCGGGCTGATTGCCCGCGCCGCCGCGGAGGACGACGCCGGCGTTGGTGCACACGGTGCCGAAGCCGCCGTCGGCCTCGCCATGCAGCAGCACCCGGAGATGGTGGCCGGCGAAGGCCGCGACGTCACCGAACTGATGCGCCTCCTTCCGGGCGCGGTGGCGAAGGACGGCTTTGAAGGCGTCCAGCTGGTGGGCCTGGCGGATGGCCGGTCAGTGGGCGTGAAGATTTCCGACGGCGGCGACCGCGCCCGGATGCCGGCCACCGTCAAGCTGCTGGAGGCACTGGGCGTGGACACCGCTCCGCTGGCTGCCCTCGCAACCGCCCCGGTCCTCGGCGGAGGCCGCCAGGTGGGCCTGCTGCAGGCCACCGGCTTCCTCTCCGAACCTTTCCTGTCCACACCCGTCAACGAAGCCCCGTAAGGACACATGACCACCGTCGAGACAACCGCCCCAGCACCGAGCCGCTCAGAACACGACCTGCTCGGCGACCGCGACATCCCCGCCCACGCCTATTGGGGCGTCCACACGCTCCGGGCCGTGGAAAACTTCCCCATCACCGGCCAAAAGCTCTCGTCCAACATGCACTTGGTCCGCGGACTGGCAGCGGTCAAGCTGGCCGCCGCCCGCACCAACCGCGAACTTGGCCTGCTGGACGCCGAACGCGCGGACGCCATCGAGCAGGCCTGCCAGGATGTCCTGGACGGACAGCTGGCCGACCAGTTCGTGGTGGACGTCATCCAGGGAGGTGCCGGGACGTCGTCGAACATGAACGCCAACGAGGTCATCGCCAACCGCGCCCTCGAAATCCTGGGCCACCCCAAGGGCGACTACGCCCGCCTCCACCCCAATGACCACGTCAACCTCAGCCAGTCCACCAACGACGTGTACCCCACGGCGGTCAAGCTGGGCACCATTTTCGCTGCGCGGGAACTGCTGGACGCGCTGGCGGAACTGGAAGAGGCCTGCGCCTCGAAGGCCCTGGAATTCCGCACCGTGGTCAAGATGGGCCGCACCCAGCTGCAGGACGCGGTCCCCATGACCCTGGGCCAGGAATTCGGCAGCTACGCCATCACCATCGGCGAAGACCGGCTGCGCCTCGCCGAGGCCGAACTGCTAATCCACGAGATCAACCTTGGCGCCACCGCCATCGGCACCGGCCTGAATGCCCCCGCCGGCTATGCGGCAGCAGCATGCCGCCACCTGGCGGAAGTCACCGGCCTGCCGCTGGTGACCGCACCGGACCTGATCGAAGCCACCCAGGACGTGGGCGCCTTCGTCCACCTGTCCGGTGTACTCAAGCGCGTGGCCGTGAAGCTGTCCAAGATCTGCAACGACCTCCGCCTGCTCTCCTCCGGCCCCCGCGCCGGATTCGGCGAAATCAACCTCCCGGCCGTCCAGTCCGGCTCCTCCATCATGCCCGGCAAGATCAACCCGGTGATCCCGGAAGTGGTCAGCCAGGTGGCCTACGAAGTCATCGGAAATGACGTCACCATCACCATGGCCGCCGAAGCCGGGCAGCTCCAGCTCAACGCCTTCGAACCCATCATCGTCCACAGCCTCCACAAGAGCATCTCCCACCTGGAAGCCGCGTGCCGCACCCTTACGGCCCGCTGCATCCGGGGCATCACCGCCAACACCGAACACCTCCGCCGCACGGTGGAACAGTCCATCGGCCTGGTCACGGCCCTCAATCCCCACCTGGGCTACGCCACCGCCACCGCCATCGCCAAGGAAGCCCTCGCAACAGGCAAGGGCGTAGCCGAACTGGTCCTGGAACACGGCCTCCTCACGGACGCGCAGCTCCAGGAGCTCCTCAGCCCCGAACGCCTCGCCAACCTCAGCAAGTAGCCATTAAGGACACCCCATGACGAATCCCCCCATCCCAGACCACATCATTGACGGCGGGCACGCCCATGCCTCCGAGACCGCCCTGCATGCCGAGGACAAGGGCTACCACAAGAACCTCAAGCCCCGGCAGATCCAGATGATCGC
>NZ_JAYESK010000019.1:0-11801 GCF_034720455.1 Pseudarthrobacter sp. C1
CGGGCGCGGATTTGCCGTCGTTGTTTGATTCGGTGCGGGAGCATCTGGAGCTGGGGTACAAGTCGATCCGGATCCAGACGGCGGTTCCCGGGATTAAGGCCGTGTACGGGGTGGCGGCGCAGGCGCAGGCTTCGGGGGAGCGGTATGACTACGAGCCGGCCGGGCGGGGTGCGTTTCCGGTGGAGGAGGACTGGGACACCCGTGCGTATCTGCGGCACCTGCCCACGGTGTTTGAGGCGGTGCGGAATGAGTTCGGTCCGGAGATCCCGTTGCTGCATGACGGGCATCACCGGATGACGCCGATCCAGGCGGCGAAGCTGGGCAAGGCGCTGGAGCCGTATGACCTGTTCTGGTTGGAGGACTGCACCCCGGCGGAGAACCAGGAGGGCCTGCGGCTGGTCCGGCAGCACACCACCACGCCGTTGGCGATCGGGGAGATCTTCAATACCGTGTATGACTTCCAGACCCTGATCAAGGAACAGCTGATTGATTACGTCCGGGCCGCGTCCACGCACTTCGGGGGGATCTCCCCGTTGAAGAAGGTGATGGATTTCGCCGCGCAGTACCAGATCAAGTCCGGTTTCCACGGGCCCACGGACATTTCCCCGGTGGGCTTCGCGGCGCAGCTGCACGTGGGCCTGGCGATCCATAACTACGGGATCCAGGAGTACATGCAGCATTCGGACAAGACCAACGAGGTGTTCGAGCAGTCCATGACGTTCGTGGACGGCTACCTCCACCCCGGGGACAAGCCCGGCATCGGCGTCGAGTTCAATGAAGAAGCCGCAGCCGCCTACCCCTACCAGCAGGCCTACCTGCCCTACAACCGCCTCATCGACGGAACGGTCCACGACTGGTGACCACGTACAACCCCGAAACCAAGCTCCGCATCATCNTGAAGAAGCCGCAGCCGCCTACCCCTACCAGCAGGCCTACCTGCCCTACAACCGCCTCATCGACGGAACGGTCCACGACTGGTGACCACGTACAACCCCGAAACCAAGCTCCGCATCATCGTGATGGGGGTGTCCGGCTGCGGCAAGACCACCATTGGCGACCTCGTCGCCCGGGAACTCGGCGTGCCGTTCCTCGACGGCGACTCCCTCCACCCTGTGGAGAACGTCGCCAAAATGGCGGCCGGCACGCCCCTGACGGATGACGACCGCTGGCCGTGGCTCGCCACGGTGGGCACCGAGCTGGCCAACGCGGGCGACGGCGGCATGGTCCTGGCGTGCTCCGCCCTCCGGCGCAGCTACCGCGACGCCATCCGGGCCCAGGCGCCGGATACCGTCTTCCTGCACCTGCACGGGAGCAAAGAGGTCCTGAGGGCGCGGACTGAAGGGCGCACCGGCCACTTCATGCCGCCGGCCCTCCTCGACTCCCAGCTCGCCACGCTGGAACCGCTCCAGGCTGACGAAGCAGGCGTCGTCGTCGACATCGCTGCCGGCGTGGACGAAGTGGTGCGGGAAGCACTCGCCGGAATTGCCGTCGTCGCGCGCTCCAAAACTGGTGGCTCGGGCGGCGCTGCCGGCAGTGCCGGTGCCCCCGGCACCCGGCCGCGGCAGTTCGACGTCGACCTCCAGGCCGCGCCGTTCAACCTCGACGACGACGCCGTCGCCTGGGTGGAATCCACCCTGGCCGGCATGAGCCTCGAGGAAAAAATCGGCCAGCTGTTCATCAACCACAACAACGACTACTCCCCGGAGTACCTCGATGGCGTCCTGGAGAACTACCACGTGGGCGGCATGCGGTACCGGCCGGGCCCGTCCGCGGCAGTGCAGGAGCACATCCGGTATGCGCAGTCCAAGACCCGCATCCCTTTGCTGGTGGCCTCCAACCCGGAAATGGGGGGAGCCGGAAGCTGTGACGACGGCACGTTCGTGTCCACGCACCTGCAGGCCGGCTCCCACCCGGACAAGGCCATCGCCCGGCAAATGGGACAGGTGGCAGGGGTGGAAACCGCGGCGCTGGGCTGCAACTGGGCGTTCGCGCCGATCGTGGACATCCACTACAACTGGCGGAACACGGTGATCTCCACCCGGTCCTTCGGGAACACCCCCGAGATCGTGGTGGAGCGCGCGAAGGAATACTTCGACGGCATCAGCGAGTCCCCGACGGTGTGCGCCATGAAGCACTTCCCGGGCGACGGCGTGGACGAGCGCGACCAGCACGTCGTCACCTCCAACAACACATTTGGCTACGAGGAGTGGAACCGGACCTACGGGCAGGTGTACCGCGAGATGATCGGGCACGGCGTGCAGTCCATCATGGTGGGGCACATCGGCGCCCCGGAGCTGTCCCGGCATTTCCGGCCGGGCATGGCGGACGCGGACATCCTGCCGGCCACGCTGTCCCCGGAGCTGCTGCAGGACCTGCTCCGCGGTGAGCTCGGGTTCAACGGACTGGTCCTTACCGACGCCTCGCAGATGGTGGGCCTCACCCAGGCCATGAAGCGCCGGGACCTGGTGCCGGCCACCATCGCCGCCGGCTGCGACATGTTCCTCTTCTTCCGCAATCCGGCGGAGGACTTCGGCTACATGCTGGACGGCGTCAAGTCCGGCGTCATCACCGAACAGCGCCTCCACGACGCGCTGCGCCGGATCCTTGGACTGAAAGCTTCCTTGGGACTGCACCGCAAGCCGGCGGACCAGCTGGTTCCGCCTCCTGCGGCGCTGGCCGTGATCGGCAGCGCGGAACACCGGGCTGTTGCGGCGGAAATCGCGGACAAGACCGTCACCCTGGTCAAGGACACTGCGCACAACCTGCCCATCACGCCGCAGACGCATCCGAGGATCCGGCTGTACGGGATCTCCGGCGGGGCGGATTTCACCCGCGCCGATCCGCTGGCCTACCTGGACACCGTCAAGGAAGAGCTGCAGGCCGCCGGCTTCGAGGTGCACTTGTTCAAAACCGCGGACCAGCGGGAGGCTGCGGGGGAGACCGGTGTTAACTTCATGTCGATCATCTCCGAGGAAGCCACCGGCGGCTACGCGGACAAGTACGACGCCGCTTTTGTGTTCGCGAACGTCAAGGGCTTCGCGCAGGAAGCGGCGATCCGGATCAAGTGGTCCTCGCCGATGGCCGCGGAGATCCCGTGGTACGTCACCGAGGTTCCCACGGTGTTTGTTTCGCTCAACCAGCCGAACCACCTGATCGATGTGCCGATGGTCAAGACGGCGATCCACGCCCACGCAGGGTCCCGCGAGGCCATCCGGGCCACCATCGAAAAGATCCAGGGCAAGTCCGCGTTCCAGGGCACGTTCAACGACAACGTGTTCTGCGGTTCCTTCGACACAAGGCTCTGACCGGCGCACTAAAAAGGAAAGCCCCTCCATGAGGGGCTTTCCTTTTTCCTGCTGCGTGGAGGTGCCTAGATCCACTTCGGTGCGGCGGGGGTGCCTTCTGTGGTGCCCGGTCCGGTGGCCGTGACCCCGTGGGAGCCGCGGCCGGCAGCCCATTGGCCGACGGCGGGCAGCGGCCCGGTGACGGTCGTCGGGTCAGCGGCGCCCACGTCGCCGAACGCCAGGTCCGTACCGTCCACCTTGACCAGGAGCCCGGTGTCGGTGCCCCGGGTGTGCCAGGCGCCGGTGATGTCCCTGAGCAGGCGTTCCAGGACGGGGACCGGGATGTCGCTGAAAGTGGCACCGTTGTCCAGGTCCACGGCGTGCATCCAGACCTCGCGGGTGCGCATCCACACGGTTTCCTCCGCCGGGACGATGCGGCCCTGGGCGGTCTTGACCTTGTGGTGCCAGGCGTCAGCGGGCAGGTCGCGCCATTCGATGTTCAGGTGCACGGCTGAGTGGTCGAAGAGGTGCCGCAGGGCGATCGGGGACAGGGTGGACCCGAAATCGATCTCGTGGTTGCGGGCCTCCGGTGAGGGATACATCGGGGTTTCGACGCCGGTGGCTGCCCATTCGATCAGCCGTGCGATGGCGCGGGCGTTGTAGCCCACGTGTGCCACGACATGGCGGCGTGTCCAGCCTGCGAGGAGGGTGCCGCCGTCGAGCTCTGCGTCGGAAAGCTCGTTGAGCTTGCGGGCGAAGAACGCGGTGCCCCGGCGCGCCTGGAGCAGTGCCTCCAGGAGCGCAGGGTCGGTGGCCTGGTCGTGGCGGGCAACCATCAGGCTTCCTTGACCACGCGGTTCTTCAGCTGGCCCAGGCCCTCGATGGTGGTCACCAGGACCTGGCCCTCCTGCAGGTAGCGCTTGGGGTCCTGCGCGTGGCCCACACCGCCGGGGGTGCCGGTGGCGATCACATCGCCCGGGTTCAGCGTGATGATCGTGGAGATGTAGGACACCAGGAATTCGGGGGTGAACACCAGGTCCGAGGTGGGGGTGGACTGCTGGACGTCGCCGTCCACGGCCGAGGTCATCAGCGGTCCGGGGGTGAATTCGTCCTTGGTGACCAGGGCCGGGCCGAAAGGGGTGGACTTCTCCCAGGTCTTGCCCTGCAGCCACTGGATGGTGCGGAACTGGTAGTCGCGCATGCTGACGTCGTTCAGCACCGCGTAGCCGGCGATGTGGTCCGCGGCGTCGGCCTCGCTGATTCGGCGGCCCTGCTTGCCGATGACGACGGCGAGTTCGGCTTCCCAGTCCACGGTGTCCGATTCCTGCGGCAGGGCGAGGTCGTCGTTGGGGCCGATCAGGGACTCGGCGTACTTGGCGAACAAGGTGGGGTATTCGGGCACTTCCCGGCCCATTTCCTTGATGTGGTTGCGGTAGTTGTGGCCCACGCAGATGATCTTCCCCGGCGAGGGCACGACGGCGGCGAGGTCCGCGCCGTCGAGGGCGTGCGTTGCGCCGCTGGCCGCCGCGGCGGTGGTTTCCCAGGCGGGGTCCTGCAGCAGGGCGCCGACGTCGGCGAACCCGGAGATCTCGGTGAGGGTGTCGCCGTCCTGGCGGACCGCCACGGTGCCCTTGGTTCCTGTGCTGTCAGCAGTGCGGAGGGTGAGGAGTTTCATTACTTGCTGCGTCCTTCGATATAGGTGCGGTTGAAGTTCAGGCGCTCAAAGATGGGGGCGTCGCTGAAGCGGAACAGATCAAATTCACTCTCGGCCTGCAATGACCAGGCGGCCCAGGACGGGACCACGAAGAGGTCGCCCTTGGCCAGCTGCCGGGTTTCGCCGTTGAGGACTACGGAGCCGGTGCCTTCGAAGACCTGCCAGACACTCGAGCCGACCTCGCGGACGGTCTCGGTGGCGGCGCCGGCGCGGAGGCGGTGGAACTCGGCGCGGATGGTGGGCATGACGTCCCCGCCTGTGGTGGGGTTGGTGTAGCGGACGGCGGCGTGGCCCTGGGAGACGGTGGCCGGGTGGCCCTCGTCTTCCAGCAGCAACTGCTCACGCAGGGCCGCGTCCGTGTACTTCCACCGGTAGGCGGCGATGGGGGAGCTGGTGGTGTCCTCCAGGCCCGAGAGCGGGCGAAGGCCGGGGTGGGCCCAGAGGCGCTCGGACCGGGAGATGTCCGGGGTGGCCTCGTCCGTGACGCGTTCGGTGCCGAACTCGAAGAACCCGGCGTCGGCGTAATGCACGAACGGGATGTCCAGGCCGTCGATCCAGGCCATCGGCTCGTCCGTGTCGTTGTGGTGGCCGTGGAAATTCCAGCCCGGGGTGAGCAGGAAGTCGCCGCGGGACATCCGCACCGGGTCCCCGTTCACCACGGTCCACACGCCTTCGCCCTCGACGACGAAGCGGAAAGCGTTCTGCGAGTGGCGGTGCTCCGGTGCGGTTTCGCGGCCGCCCAAGTACTGGATCGCGGCCCAGAGCGTGGGCGTGGCGTAGGCGGTTCCGCCAAGGCCCGGGTTGGCCAGGGCAATTGCGCGGCGCTCCCCGCCGCGGCCCACCGGCACCAGGTCACCGGCACGGGCGGCCAACGGGTAGAGGTCGCTCCACCGCCACACGTGCGGCACTGCCTTGGGGGACGGGACCATCGGCATCAGGTCACCGATCTCGGTCCACAGCGGGATCAGGTTCTCTTTGTCGAAGTCCTGGTAGAGCTGCTCCAGCTGGGCAGCCTCCTCCGGTGTGGGCTCCGGGACCATGATCCCCGCGGCCACTGATTCATGGGTCGTGTTCTCGGCGCTGATGGACACGTGGGCCTCCTTTGTAGGTCGGAACAGTTTTTTGGCGTGGCTCGACTCTACGGAAGAAGGTGGTGTGACCCCCAGCATATTCTGCTCTTCAGAATTAGGGGCTTAGTCTGGCTCGGTTTAGTCCGGCTGCACCGAGTCCGGCTGTGTTTAGTCCGGCTCTGCCGGGTTTGCCGCGATGTCGATTTCCAGCTGCCTGCAGCATTCGCGCAGGGCCGGTACCAGCCCGGCGTCGAACACCGTGCGGAAGCGGGTGGCGGGTGTGGCAACGCTGAGGGCGCCCACAACCTGCCCGTGCCGGTTGTGCAGCGCCATGCCCAGGGCGCTCACACCGTCCTCAGTCCCCTCAAAGTTGGCTGCAAAACCGTTGCCGCGGATGGACTCCAGCTCGCGCAGGAATCCCGGATATTCCTCGTCGGGGATGGTGTCCCCGCCAATCTCGGCGTTGTTGCTGCGGAAGAGCTGGTCCAGCAAACGCGGTTCCAGTTCCGCCAGCATGGCCTTGCCGCCGGACGTCTTGTCAGCAGGCATCACCGTCCCCTGCCGGTCACCTACCCGCAGCACGTTGGTCCCCTCCACGGTCGCCAGGAATCGGACTTTGGTGCCAACCCGCACCATGAGGTTCACGGTCTCGTTGAGCCGCGCGGCGAGCAGTTCCATATGGGGCTGTGCGAGCGAGCGCAGCAGCCTGGTCCAGCTCAGTCCGGCGGGGCCGACGCCCATGGCGGGACCCGGAACATAGCGACGGGTTTCGTCCTGCACGGCGAAGCCGCGGTAGACCAGCATCGCCAGGAGCCGGTGGGCCGTGGAGGGGGCCACTCCCAGTTCCTCTGCCGCATCCTTCAGCCGGAGGGCACCGCCGTCGCGCAGGAGCTGGAGGAGCTGCAGCGCGTTGTCCACCGCCTCGATGGAATAGGTGGGGCGCTTCTGCACGGGCTTTTTCTGCACATCAGAATTGTATTGTGGTTCATCTTCGGTGGCCATGACAGTAGTGGGATGAATCACACACTTCCCGCTGCAGCGACGCACCGGTTCTCGCCGGGGGATCCCGCCCCCACGTCCAATGACGGGCACGGCCGGTTCTCCAAGGCCTCGGCAGCCGCAGTCCTCGTCTGCTGGCTGCTGGTGGTCTTCGACGGCTACGACCTCATCGTCTACGGCACTGTCCAGTCCTCCCTCATTTCCGAAACCGGCTGGGGCCTGACCAAGGCAACCGCCGGGACGGTGGGCTCCATGGCCTTCCTGGGCATGATGATCGGCGCGATCTTCGCCGGCCGCATGGCAGATTCGTGGGGCCGCCGCCGGACCATCCTGGGCTGCGCCATCGTTTTCTCCGTCTTCACTGTTCTCTGTGCCTTCGCCCCCAGCGCCGCGATCTTTGGGGTCCTGCGCCTCCTGGCCGGCATCGGGCTTGGCGGCCTGGTGCCCTCCGCCAATGCGCTGGTGGCGGAACTGGTCCCCACCAAGTGGCGCTCCATCGTGGCCACCCTGATGATGTCCGGCGTCCCGATCGGCGGCTCCATCGCTGCCCTCGTGGGCATCCAGCTCATTCCGGCCTTCGGCTGGCAGTCCATGTTCCTGGTGGCTGTGCTGGCCCTGGTGGTCGTGGTGCCGCTTGGGCTCAAGTACCTGCCCGAGACGCTTGCACCCGTGGGCGCAACGGACAGCGCGAAAGGCAAGGCCGAAAAAGCTGCCCGCCGGTTTGGCGCAGCCAAGGAACCCTCCGGCTTCTCCTTGCTCCTCCGCGCACCCTACCTGGGGATCAGCATGCTCTTCGCCGTTGCCACCATCGCCACCCTCTTCGCGTGGTACGGGCTGGGCACCTGGCTGCCCAACCTCATGCAGCTTGCGGGCTACAACCTGGGCTCCGCCCTGACGTTTGCCCTGGCCCTCAACCTCGGTGCAGTGGCCGGCTCCGTGATCACGGCCTGGGCCGGTACCCGCTTCGGACCAATTCCGACGGCGATCGCAGCTGCCGCCGTCGCCGCCGTCGCGCTTGTGGTGCTGTTGAGCGGACCGCCTGTGTCCGTCGTCTACCTCATGCTGGTACTCGCCGGCGTCGGAACCCATGGCACCCAGTGCCTCATCATCGCCGCGGTGGCCAGCCACTACCCAGCCCATTTGCGGGGGACGGCGCTTGGCTGGGCGCTGGGCACCGGCCGGATTGGCGCCGTCGTGGCTCCCCAGGTGGGCGGCCTCCTGCTGGCGGCCGGACTGGGTGTCAACTCCAATTTCCTGGCCTTCGCCGGTGCGGCCGCGGTGGCTGCGGTCCTGCTGACCGCCGTCGGCATCAACCTCAAATCGAAACTCCCAACTTCCCCTTCAAGCCCAACAACAGGAGCAAGCAATGTCTGAGCACGCCACGTCCACCGATGTCCTGGTGATTGGAGGGGGGATGGCCGGCCTGGCCGGCGCCCTCGCACTGCGCGAGAACGGTGCCAGCGTCACCCTCGTGGAGCGCGCCCCCGAGTTCGGCGAGGTGGGCGCCGGACTGCAGATGGCACCCAACGCCTCCCGCATCCTCCGCCGCTGGGGCCTGCTCGAAAAGGCGCTGGAAATCGGCGTGCAGCCCAAGCACCTGGTGTTCCGAGACGCCGTCACCGGCGAGGAGCTCACCCGCCAGACGCTCAACGGTGAATTCGAGGAACGCTATGGCGCTCCCTACGTTGTGATCCACCGGAGCGACCTGCACCGGGTCCTGCTGGAAGGCTGTGAAGCAGCGGGCGTCAAGCTCGTCAACGACGTCACGGTGGAGAGTGTTGAGACCGTGGGCGGCCGGGGCGTGGCGCATACCGCAGCCGGAGTGGACTTCGAGGCCGACGTCGTAATCGGCGCCGATGGCCTGCGGTCCACGCTGCGTCCGCTCGTGGCAGACGACCAGCCCGTCTCCTCCGCCTACGTGGCGTACCGCGGCACCGTGCCCATCACTGAAAACACGCCCAAGGCAGACCTCGAGGACGTCATCGTGTACCTCGGGCCGGACTGCCACCTGGTGCAGTACCCGCTGCGGAAAGGCGAGCTGCTCAACACCGTTGCTGTCTTCAAGTCGCCGTCCTTCGAGCGCGGCGAGGAGCAGTACGGGGGAGTGGACGAGCTCGAGGCTGCGTACAAGGACTGCGTTCCCGCGGTCCAGGAGGCACTGAAGAACCTTGCCACCGGCATCCGCTGGCCCATGTACGACCGCGATCCGATCGAGAACTGGGTGGCCGGCCGCATGGTCCTGATGGGCGACGCCGCGCACCCCATGCTCCAGTACCTCGCCCAAGGAGCGTGCCAGGCATTGGAGGACGCGGCCGCGCTTCAGGATGCGTCCGTTGGCACCGTCTTCACGGCGGATGGCGTCAACCCCAACGGCTGGGACGAGGCCATCCGCGACTTCAACAAAGTCCGCGCCGGCCGGACCGCCCGGGTGCAGCGCACCGCCCGCGTCTGGGGCGAGTCATGGCACGTGTCCGGCCTCGCGCGCACCCTGCGCAACCTGCTGTTCAAGAGCCGGATGGACAACAATTTCCAGTACAACGACTGGCTGTACGGGCAGGATGGCGACGGCGTTCCCGCCGGAGCCACGAAGCGGATCGCGCAGGAGGCGGCCGCGTAGCTCCGCCGGCAAGCCAAGCCCCCACGGCAGCAGCGGACGCCGGGGGGGGGGGCCGCCGGCGTCCGCGGCGGCCGGGGGGGGTTGGCGTGCCGGCGGAGCTACGCGGCCGCCTCCTGCGCGATCCGCTTCGTGGGGGCGGGGGGGCCCCCCCGCCGTCGTCCGCTGCTGTGTGCCAGTGCCTCGCCAGGTCAGCCTGGTTGCCCGGCGGGGGCGGCGCTTAGTAGGCCTTGACGCGCTGTTCGACGACGAGGTGGATAAGCGCGAAGACGCCGTCCTCCTCGATGGCCGCAAGGGCTGCATCGAGTGCGGCGGGGATGTCCTTGTCCCTGGTAACAGTGACCCCGAAACCGCCGAAGGCCCTGGCCATCAGGCCGAAGTCCGGATTCTTCAGTTGCGTGCCGGAGACGCGCGACGGATAGTGCCGCTCCTGGTGGGTGCGGATGGTCCCGTACTCCTGGTTGTCCATGACGATCACCAGCGGCGTGGCACCGTACTGGACCGCCGTCGCCAGTTCCTGGCCGTTCATCAGGAACTCGCCGTCGCCCGCAATGGTGACCACCCGGCGTGCCGGTTCCGCCAGCGAGGCCGCGATGGCCGAAGGCACGGAATACCCCATCGAGCCGTTGCGGGCGCTGATCATGGAGGCGTACCGGCGGGTTGGGAAGTAGCGGTGGGCCCAGTTGGTGTGTTCGCCGGCGCCGAAGGTCACCATCGCATCCTCCGTAAGCCGTGGCACCAGGTTCGCCATCAGGGTGTCCATCCGCGCCCGGCCCGGTGCCGGAGAGGCCGGGGGCAGGGCGGCGAACCTTTGCTGCTCCGTCCGCATCCGCCCGGTCCAGGCTTTCCATTCCGCCTTGGCCGGCAGGCTGATGCCCGCGAGGTCGCGTACGAAGGCTTCCGGCTTGGCCAGGATTTGCCGGGAGACCGGGCCCGACCGGCCGCGGAGCGAAGGATCCACGGTAACCAGGAAGTTCTTTTTGCTCCAGTCCTGCCGGCAGACAAACCCGTCCGTAATAACATCGCCCGGCACCGTCCCCACAAAGACCAGCAGGTCGGTTTCCTCCAGGAGATCGTAGGTGGGGCGGGGCCGGCCATAGCCAATAGGGCCAACATAGGAGGGCGAATCGAAGGGCACCGTCCCCTGTGTCCGCCATTCCGCAGCTGCCGGGATATGGTGCCGCTCCAGCCAGGCGGTCAGCTGGTCTGCCGCCGCCTGGGTCCAGTCGTTGCCGCCGGTGACGAACAGGGGCCTGCTCGATTCTGCCAGTGCAGCCCGGAGGGCGATGGCATCCGTGCTGCTCATGCCACCGGAGGCCACGGGAATGGCGGGATGCAGCGCAGGGTCGATCTGCTGCCGGATGACGTCCTCGGGCAGCCCCACCACCACGGGCCCGGGCCGGCCGCTCATGGCCGCAAACATGGCTTCCGCCACGATCTCGGACGCCCGTTCTGCGTGGTCGAGGACCATCACCCGCTTGGCGCCCGTGTCGAACCAGGACTTGATGTCGAACTCCTGGAAGGCCTCCCGGTCCCGGTGGGCGAAGGGGATCAGGCCCACAAACAGAAGCATGGGGGTGGAGTCCTGCCATGCGGTGTGCAGGCCAACATGGGCGTTGGCGGCGCCTGGACCACGGGTCACCATCGCCACGCCGGGGCGCTGGTTCATCTTGCCGTCCGCTTCAGCCATGTAGGCGGCGCCGCCCTCATGCCTGCAGACGACGGTTGCAATATCCGATGCGTGCAGGCCATCCAATACGTCGAGGAAGCTCTCGCCCGGCACTACATAGGTGCGCTCCACGCCGTGCGCGGCCAGCGAATCAACTATCACATGGCCCGCGGATTTGGTTGCTGGTTCTGGCTTCTCCGCAGGGTTTGCCTGCAGCTTGTGCTGCGCGGAGGATTCGACGGCGGCGTGCGGGACGCGCGGTTCGGTCAGGGTTGCTGCTGCGGGTTCCGTTGTCATGGTCTTTCTTTATTGTTCGGTTATCTGATGGGTGTGCGGTTGGCAATGACGGGGGAGAGGCCGGTAAAGCCTTCGCGGGTTTCGGCGATTTCGCGGATGCGGGTGCGGCAGGCGTACCAGCCTGCGACCATGAGGGCGGAGGCGATGGCGGTGA
>NZ_JAYESK010000002.1:0-408499 GCF_034720455.1 Pseudarthrobacter sp. C1
TCAAGGGCTACGGCCTCGGACCGCACTTCGAGGGCCGCAACGCGACCCACCAGATGAAGAAACTCACCCTGGATGACCTGAAGAAATTCCGCGACCACCTGCGGATCCCCATCACGGACGAACAGCTCGAAAAAGACCTGTACCAGCCCCCGTACTACCACCCCGGCAACGACGCTCCCGAAATCAAATACATGATGGAGCGCCGCGCAGCCCTGGGCGGGGCCGTCCCGGAACGACGGTCCAAGCACGCCGAGATCACCTTGCCGGACGCGAAGTCCTACGAGGTCGCCAAGCGGGGCTCGGGCAAGCAGCAGGCCGCCACCACCATGGCCTTCGTGCGCCTGCTCAAGGACCTGATGCGGGACAAGAACTTCGGCAAGCACATCGCCCCGATCATCCCCGACGAGGCCCGCACGTTCGGCATGGACGCGTTCTTCCCCACGGCCAAGATCTACAACCCCAAGGGCCAGAACTACCTCTCCGTAGACCGCGACCTGGTCCTGGCCTACAAGGAATCCGCCCAGGGCCAGCTGATCCACCCCGGCATCAACGAAGCCGGCGCCGTGGCAGCTTTCACCGCCGCAGGCACCGCCTACGCCACCCACGGCGTGCCCCTGGTCCCGGTCTACGTGTTCTACTCCATGTTCGGCTTCCAGCGCACCGGCGACGCCTTCTGGGCCGCAGCCGACCAAATGACCCGCGGCTTCATCATCGGCGCCACCGCAGGACGGACCACCCTCACCGGCGAAGGACTCCAGCACGCCGACGGCCACTCCCCCCTGCTCGCCTCCACCAACCCCGCCGTCGTCACCTACGACCCCGCCTACGGCTACGAAATGGGCCACATCATCCGCGACGGCATCGAACGCATGTACGGGCCGGACTCGGAAGACCGGAACCTGATGTACTACCTCACCGTGTACAACGAGCCGATCACCCAGCCCGCAGAACCCGAGGAACTCGACGTCGAGGGCGTCATCAAGGGCATCTACCTGCTCGCCCCGGCAAAGATCGACGGTCCCCGGACCCAGATCCTCGCCTCCGGCGTGTCGGTGCCGTGGGCCATCGAAGCCCAGCGGATCCTTGCAGAAGACTGGTCCGTGTCAGCAGACGTCTGGTCCGTCACGTCCTGGAACGAACTGCGCCGCGATGGCCTCGCCGCCGAAGAGGAAGCCTTCCTCAACCCCGGCGAACCCGCCCGCGTCCCCTTCGTCACCCGGCAGCTCGAAGGAGCCACCGGACCCGTCGTCGCCGTGTCCGACTACATGAAAGCCGTCCCCGACCAGATCCGGCAATTCGTGCCCAACGAATTCGCCACCCTCGGCGCCGACGGCTTCGGCTTCTCCGACACCCGCGCCGCCGCCCGCCGCTTCTTCAAGAACGACACCCACTCCATCGTGGTGCGTTCACTGGAGATGCTCGCGCGCCGCGGTGAAGTGGATTCGCAGGCTCCGATCAAGGCGATTGAGAAGTACAGGCTCCACAACGTCAATGCCGGCACCACCGGCAACGCCGGCGGCGAGGCTTAGCACCTCCCCGCAGTAGAACCGCGACGGCGGCTCCCTCCGAAAGGCGGGGGCCGCCGTCGTCCGTTTCGGCAGGAGTGTCCTGTGACGCAGGCCAATGCGCATTGTAGCCTTTGCACAAATGGAGGTTGCGCGGCGGGGCCCGTATGCTCAGAGAATGCCAGCACCTGCCACCCCGTCCGCCAAGCGCAAACCGTCCACGCCCAGGGTCACGCCGGAGAAATCCGAGACGCTGAAGAAACTGCGGGCAAACGTGGGCCAGCTGTCCACCACCACCATGCGCGAGCTGGAAAAGTCGCTGCCTTGGTACAGCCGGCTCAGCTCGGACGAACGCTCGGCCCTGGGCATGGTGGCCCAGAACGGCATCGCCGCTTTTGTCACCTGGTACGAGCGGCCAAGCTCGCCGTCCTGGATCCTCACGGACGTCTTCGGCACCGCGCCCACCGAACTGACCCGGTCCATCAGCCTGCAGAAGGCGCTGCAGCTGATCCGGATCGTCGTCGAGGTGGTGGAGGACCAGGTTCCCGTGATTGCGCCGGAAGCCGACCAGCCATCACTGCGGGAAGCAGTGTTGAGGTACTCGCGGGAAGTCGCTTTCGCTGCCGCCGACGTCTACGCCCGGGCCGCCGAATCCCGCGGTTCCTGGGACACCCGGCTCGAAGCCCTCATCGTGGACGCCATCCTGCGCGGGGAAAACACGGACGCCCTGCGCTCCAGGATCGCGGCACTGGGCTGGAAGGCACAGGAGCGCTTCACCGTCATGGTGGGCAATTCTCCCTCGGAGCCCAGCGCCAGCTACGTCAGCGAACTGCGCCGGATGGCCGGCCGGTATGCGGAGGACGCCCTGGTGGGCATCCAGGGTGACCGGCTCATCCTCATCCTGGGTGGCGTCCAGGACCGGGAAACGGCGTATGTGAAGCTCAGCGAAATGTTTGCGCCCGGGCCGGTGGTGTACGGCCCGGAGGCCGGTTCCCTGCTGGAAGCCAGCGGATCGGCCCAGTCGGCCTTCGCCGGGCTGACCGCGGCCAGGGCATGGCCCGCCGCGCCGCGTCCGGTGGCCGCCGACGATCTGCTCCCGGAACGAGTTATATCCGGGGACGACGCCGCGCGCCGTTCCCTCGTCAAGAACATCTACCGCCCGTTGCTGGCGGCGTCCAACGGCCTGGTGGAGACCCTGGGAACCTACCTGGAATTGGGCCATTCGCTGGAGGCAACGGCGCGGGAACTCTTCGTCCATGCCAACACCGTCCGGTACCGGCTCAAGCGTGTCTGTGACGTCACAGGCTGGGATCCGCTCCTGCCCAGGGAAGCCTTTGTCCTGCAGGCTGCGCTCGTGGTGGGGCGTCTTTCCGCCCCGCCTAAAGCTGCCGCGGAGCGCCTGCCGTCCCGGAATCAAGCCTAAGGCGTTGTAGACTTCCTACAACCTGACCCCGTGAGCTTGGTGCGGACAAACACCGCTGGAGCACACAGTAATTTGGAAAGCTGGATACGTGCTTGCAATAGTTTGCCCTGGACAGGGCTCACAGACCCCGGGTTTTCTGGCCCCTTGGCTGGAACTGCCCTCGGTGGCAGGCCAACTGGCCTCCTTGAGCGAGATCGCAGGCATTGACCTGACCGCCCACGGAACCACCTCGGATGAGGAAACCATCAAGGACACCGCGGTCGCGCAGCCCCTGATCGTCGCAGCCGGCCTTGTTGCCGCGGGTTCGCTGTTTGATGTTGAGCTCAGTTCCCTTCCGGTTATCCTCGCGGGCCACTCCGTAGGTGAAATCACCGCGTCCGCCCTCGCCGGAGTGCTCACGGAGCAGGAAGCCATGACGTTCGTGCGCGAGCGTGCCAACAGCATGGCAGCGGCTGCGTCCGTCACTCCCACGGGCATGAGCGCCGTAGTTGGCGGCGACCCCGCCGAGGTCCTTGCGGCCATCACGGCCGCGGGCGCGACCCCCGCCAACGTCAACGGGGCGGGCCAGACCGTCGCAGCAGGCACTTTTGAACAGCTGAACGCCCTGGCCGCGAACCCGCCCGCTAAGGCCAGGGTCATTCCCCTTAAGGTGGCCGGCGCGTTCCACACCAGCCACATGGCCCCCGCCGTCAGCGCCCTCAAGGCGCTGCAGCCGCAGTTGAAGCCGCAGGCACCGAAGGTGCCGCTGCTGTCCAACTACGACGGCGGCGAAGTCACTGACGGGAGCGCCGCCGTCGACAGCCTTATTGCCCAGGTGTCACGTCCCGTCCGCTGGGACCGCTGCATGGAGGCGATGGTAGCCCGGGGCGTCACCGGCGTTATTGAACTTGCCCCCGCCGGCACCCTGGCCGGCCTCGCCAAGCGGGGCATGCCCGGCGTCAAGACCGTAGCCGTCAAGACCCCCGACGACCTTTCCGCCGCCCTGGCACTCTTCGCAGAACTGGAGGGAGACGCATGAGCGTTCCCACGCTGAAGCAGGCTCCCATCCAGGAGCACACCCGCATCCTTGGACTGGGCGCCTACCGTCCCAGCGTCATCGTCACCAACGAGGATGTCTGCCAGTGGATCGATTCCTCCGACGAGTGGATCCGCCAGCGGACCGGCATCGTGACGCGCCACCGTGCCCCCGCGGACATCAGTGTCATCGACATGGCCGAGGGTGCGGCACGCGAGGCGATGGAAAAGGCCGGCATCGAACCTTCCCAGCTCGGCGCCGTCATTGTGTCCACGGTGACCCACCCGTATGCCACCCCGTCCGCCGCAGCCAGCCTGGCTGACCGCCTCGGGGCAACCCCGGCTCCTGCCTTCGACATTTCGGCCGCCTGTGCAGGATACTGCTACGGCATCGCCCAGGGTGACGCCCTGGTCCGCTCCGGTGCCGCCAAGTACGTCCTGGTGGTCGGCGCCGAAAAGTTGTCCGATGTCATCGACAACAGGGAACGCACCATCTCGTTCCTGCTCGGAGACGGAGCCGGCGCCGTCGTCATCGGCCCCTCCGACACCCCCGGAATCGCCCCCTCTGTCTGGGGATCGGACGGCAGCAAATGGGACGCGATCGGCATGACCCGTTCCATGCTGGATGTCCGCGACCTCGGCATGGCCGCCCGGCAGTCCGATTCCACAGGCGACCTCGCCCTCCTGGAAGAGGCCCAGGAGTTGTACCCCACCCTTCGCCAGGACGGGCAGACCGTTTTCCGCTGGGCCGTCTGGGAAATGGCCAAGGTTGCCCAGCAGGCCCTTGATGCCGCCGGCATCCAGGCGGAGGACCTGGTGGCCTTCATTCCCCATCAGGCGAACATGCGCATCATCGACGAGATGGTGAAGAAGCTGAAGCTGCCGGAGAGCGTTACAGTGGCACGGGACATCGCTGACGCAGGCAACACCTCGGCAGCATCCATCCCGCTCGCCACGCACCGCCTGCTGCAGGAAAATCCGGAGCTAAGCGGCGGACTGGCCCTGCAGATCGGTTTCGGCGCGGGGCTGGTCTTCGGCGCCCAGGTAATTGTCCTTCCCTAGGAACGCCCCAACGGGCCGCATCCGCGGCCCGGACCATTTCCGGCAGCACCTGCCGGCAATACAAGAAAAGGAGCCATCAATGGCTAGCAACGAAGAGATCCTGGCCGGCTTGGCTGAAATCGTCAACGAGGAAACCGGCCTGGCCCCCGAGGCCGTGGAGCTGGACAAGTCCTTCACCGAGGACCTGGACATCGACTCCATCTCCATGATGACCATCGTGGTCAACGCCGAGGAAAAGTTTGGCGTCCGCATCCCCGACGAAGAGGTCAAGAACCTCAAGACCGTCGGCGACGCCGTCAGCTTCATTGCCGGAGCGCAGGCCTAGCCAAGGCTTCCGCCGTTACGGCATGGCAGGGCTGCCGGTCCGGATGACCGGACCGGCAGCCCGCCGCATTTTTCCGGCACCTTCCGCCCGTTGGAACGGTGCCGATCATCAAAACGCGGGACCTCCGGAAGACGGATTCCCCACCGACGAAAGAGTGATCCCATGACACGCAAAGTAGTCATTACCGGTCTGGGTGCCACCACGCCCATTGGCGGCGATGTACCCACGATGTGGAACAACGCGCTCAAGGGGGTCTCCGGTGCCCGCACCCTGGAGGACGACTGGGTGGCCAAGTACGAGCTGCCTGTCCACTTCGCTGCGCGCTGCAGCACCCCGGCCCTGGACGTGCTCAGCCGCGTCGAAGCCAAGCGCATGGACCCCTCCACCCAGTTCGGCGTCATTGCGGCCCGTGAGGCCTGGGCCGATTCCGGCATCACCGAGTTCGACAAGGACCGCCTCGCTGTTGCCTTCGCCACCGGCATCGGCGGTGTCTGGACACTTCTGGACGCCTGGGACACGCTCAAGGAGAAGGGCCCCCGCCGTGTGCTGCCCATGACCGTTCCCATGCTGATGCCCAACGGTGTCGCCGCTGCGGTCAGCCTGGACCTCGGTGCCCGCGCCGGCGCCCACACCCCTGTTTCGGCCTGTGCCTCGGGTACCGAGGCGCTGCACCTGGGCCTGGATTTGATCCGCTCGGGCAAGGCGGATGTGGTCATGTGCGGCGGCGCCGAGGCTGCCATCCACCCCATGCCCCTGGCGGCATTTGCATCCATGCAGGCACTTTCCCGCCGGAACGACGATCCCCAGGGGGCATCCCGCCCCTACGACACCGGACGTGACGGGTTTGTCATGGGCGAGGGTGCCGGCGCACTGGTCCTCGAAGCTGAGGAACACGCACTGGCGCGCGGTGCGCGTATCTATGGCGAACTGGCCGGAACGTCGGTCACTGCCGACGCGTACCACATCACCGCTCCCGACCCCCAGGGCCTGGGCGCCACGCGTGCGCTGAAGGCCGCCATGTTCGACGGCAGGATCCAGCCCGAGGATGTGGTGCACGTCAACGCGCACGCCACGTCGACGCCGGTGGGCGACAAGCCTGAATACACCGCCCTCCGCGCCGCCCTCGGATCCCATGTGGACAATGTGGCCGTCTCCGCCACGAAGTCCCAGATGGGGCACCTCCTGGGCGCCTCCGGCGCCGTCGAGGCCGTACTCACGGTGCTTGCCGTGTACGACCGGAAGGCACCCGTGACCATCAACCTGGAAAACCAGGACCCGGAAATCCCGCTCGACGTCGTCACCTCCGCCCGGGACCTGCCCGCCGGCAGCATCGTCGCGCTGAGCAACTCGTTCGGCTTTGGCGGCCACAACGCCGTGATTGCCGTCCGCAGCGTCTAATGCCCCGGATTTGATCCGTTTACGAGAGGAGGCCCCGCCGGTTGGCGGGGCCTCCTCTTTGCTATGGAAAACGTCAGCTCGACGGCGGTCAGCCCACCTGGTGGAGCCAGCGCACGGGAGCGCCTTCAGCAGCGTGCCGGAACGGTTCGAGTTCTTCGTCCCAGGCTTCGCCCAGGGCGAGGGAGAGTTCGTGGTAGACGGCGGCGGGGTCACCGGCGCCCGACTCGTAGGCGTAACGGATCCTGTCCTCGGACACCATGATGTTGCCGTGGACGTCGGTGACGGCGTGGAAGATCCCAAGCTCAGGGGTGTGCGACCACCGCCCGCCGTCAACGCCCTGGCTTGGCTCCTCCGTGACCTCATACCGAAGGTGCGCCCACCCGCGCAGGGACGACGCAAGCTTGGATCCTGTCCCGGGGGCGCCGGTCCATGACAGCTCTGCCCGGAACATTCCGGGCGCGGCAGGCTGAGGGGTCCACTCAAGATCCGTCCGCTTGTCCACGACGGATCCGATGGCCCACTCAACATGAGGGCACAGGGCCGTAGGGGCCGAGTGAACGAACAGCACACCGCGGGTCATTGCATCAGACATTCCATCCTCCATAGCTCTAGGTACGTCTTCCCCAACGACCTCTGCCTGGATGGAACTGCTGGTGCCTGCACTGCGGCGGCGTTCCTGCCTGCCTATTCAGATGTATCAGATAAAGCTGTGTCCGGACTTGCTGTGACGCGAAAAGCCGCAAGCTTCACGCAGGACTTGAAAGTTACCGGACGTGACTCTCATTGTGCCGTACCCCACGAAATTACGCCAGTGCGATTCATGGCGGTGCAGGCTCACGCCCTCGGGTGGGCCTGCTGGTAGCTCTGCCGGAGCCGGTCCACCGAGACATGGGTGTAGATCTGGGTGGTGGCCAGGCTGCTGTGGCCAAGGATTTCCTGTACGGCGCGGAGATCGGCCCCTCCGTCCAGCAGATGCGTGGCCGCCGAATGCCGCAGGGCATGCGGCCCCGAGGCCGAGGTATCGCCAAGCCCTGCGAAGAGGTCGTGGACCATGGCGCGGACCTGGCGCTGGTCCACCCGGCCGCCGCGGGCGCCCAGGAAGAGCGCCGGCCCGCTGCTGCCCTTGGCGAGCAGGGGCCTGCCCCGCCGCAGCCAGTCGTCCACGGCCAGGGCAGCGGGAACACCGTAGGGCACCGTGCGTTCCTTGTTGCCCTTGCCGATGACGCGCAGGGTGCGGCGGTCGGGGTCCAAATCATCGATGTCGAGCCCTGCCAGTTCGCCCACACGGACACCGGTGGCGTAGAGCAGTTCCACGATGGCACGGTTCCGCAGGGAAAGCGGCGCGCCCTCGGCCGCCGCATCGTCCAGGGTGGCCAGCAGCCGGGTCACCTGTGCGGCCTGCAGGACGCCGGGCAAAGCTTGTTCCCGCTTGGGAGCCTTGAGACGCAGGGCGGGATCCGCAACGATGAGCTCCTCCGCCAGCGCCCAGGCCGTGAAGACCCTTACGGAGGCGGACCGACGGGCGAGGGTTGCCCGTGCTGCTCCGGCCTGGCTCTGGTCCCCGAGCCAGCGACGGAGCGTTCCAAGCTCCAGGTCCCCAAGGCGGAGGGCCCCTTCCGCCGCGGCGTGGGACAGGAGGCTCCGGACGTCGCCCAGGTACCCTCGGAGCGTGTGTGGAGAAACGGCGCGCTCGGCGGACAGGTACCGCGCGAAGGCCTCAAGCGCCGCGCGAAGCTCCGCGGGCAGTTCCTCATTTTCCACCCCCCTACTGTCTCAGTTCCAGCGCCGAAAGGAGCGCTGACACGCACCTCCCGTCCCGCCCGTACGCCCACAACGGCGGATCAGGCGCATCAGCTGGTTGCCTTTCCGCGTTTCCAGCCGCCCCGCTCCGAGACGGCCAAGCCCAGTAAACCCAACCGGCCCAAGCCGGCCCGGACGGATTCCTGGCCCAGGCCCGCGACCGTGGAGAGCTTTTCGACGGACGTGGTGGAGCGCAGCGGCAGGGCGTCCAGAAGAATCAGATCCTCCAGGGTCAGTCCGTCCTGAACGGCGGCCTGGCCTTGGCGCGCGTCAGGAAGGGCAGAACCGCTGGGTCCCGCCAGTTCGGCAACCTCGGCGGCGTCCGTCACGCAAACGGCCCCGCCATCCCGAAGAAGACGGTGGCAGCCGGCCGAGTTGGCGCTGTGCACGGATCCGGGAACAGCACCGACAGCACGGCCGAGGGTCTCGGCGTGGTGGGCGGTGTTCAGTGCCCCGGACCGCCACCTTGCCTCGACAACGACGGTAACGGCTGACAGCGCGGCAATAATGCGGTTGCGCTGGAGGAACCTGTAGCGGGTGGGGGCGGACCCTGGGGGAACCTCGGCGAGGACTGCGCCCTGGTTGCACACGGCCCGCAGGAGGTCCTCGTTTCCCGAGGGGTAGAAACGGTCCACTCCCCCGGCCATCACCGCAATGGTCGGCAGGGAATCCGACGCACCGGCAAGGGCTGCCCGGTGGGCATGCGCGTCTATGCCGTAGGCGCCGCCGGACACCACGGTGAATCCGCGCTGGGCCAGGGAGTAGGCCATATCGCCCGTGACCGATGCTCCATAGCTCGTGCTGTCCCTGGACCCCACAATGGCAACGGCTGTGGCCGCATCGGGAAGCCTCTGTTCCTGGCCCCGCCACCAGAGGCAGATAGGCTCCTGGATTCCGAGGTCTGCCAGCTGGGCAGGCCATAACCCGTCCGACGGAATGATCAGGCGCCCGCCGAGCCGTGCCATGGTTTCAAGGTCGCGTTCGGGAGCGAGATCGGGGACGCGGGGCTTCCAGCGTTTGAGGGCGTTGGCCATCCCGGCCCAGACCGCGGCCGAACCGCCGTCCGTGAGGAGTGCGGTAATCTCCCGCTCCATATCCGGCCCTGCCGCCACCTCGCCGGTAGCGATCCGCAGTGCGTCCACCGCCCCGGCCACCTGCACAAGGGCCAGACCTGCCGCGTCCTGCGGCTCCATCAATCGCGAGAGGGCGGCACGGGAACGCCGTTCGATGTCCCTGGCTACTTGAGTCATGCCGCGGCCGCCGCTGCCTGCCGAAGGCCCAGGGCCTGCCCGATGTCGTTGGTGTCCGGCTGTTCCCGGTGCCCGAGGTCTGCCAGGGTCCAGGCCAGCCGGAGCACCCGGTCGTAGCCGCGGGCCGTGAGCACGCCCCGTTCCAGCGAATGGTCCAGGATGCGGGTCACGGCCGCCGGCAACCTAAGCTCACCCCGCAGGATGCGGCCCGGGACCTGTGCATTGGTCTCCAGCCCATAGCGTGCCAGCCGCTCGAACTGCCGCCCCCGTGCGCCGCGCACCCGGCACGCCACGGTGGCGGTATCTTCCTCCGCTCCGGCTTGTCCGAAGTCGGCCAGGGAGACCCGTTCCACCTGCAGCTGGATGTCCACGCGGTCCAGGAGCGGCCCGGACATCCTGGCGAGATACCGCCGACGCATCATGGGTGTGCAGGTGCACTCGAGTCCCTTTCCGGAAGCTTTGCCGCAGGGGCAGGGATTTGCCGCGAGGACGAGCTGGAAGCGGGCGGGATAGGCGGCGGTTCCGGCTGACCGGTGGATCACCAGCTCGCCGCTTTCCAGCGGTTGGCGCAGCGCGTCCAGCACCCGGCGCTCGTACTCCGGGGCCTCGTCAAGGAACAGGACGCCCCGATGTGCCCGGGAGGCCGCCCCCGGCCGGGGAAGCCCGGAGCCGCCGCCGATGATGGCAGCCGCGGTTGCCGAGTGGTGCGGGCTTTCGAACGGCGGCCGCCGGAGCAGCTGGACTGAGGAGGAAGGCAGCCCGCACAGCGAATGGATGGCTGTAACCTCCATGGACTCATGGTCGCCAAGATCGGGCAGGAGCCCGGGCAGGCGTTCCGCCAGCATGGTTTTCCCGGCGCCCGGCGGACCCGTCAGGAGGAGATGGTGCGCCCCGGCGGCCGCCACCTCCAGCGCACGCCGTGCATCGCCTTGGCCCGAGACATCGGCCATATCGGGGTACGCCCCCGATTCGCCGGCTGCCTCGTCGGCACTGTCCGCGTCCTCGGGTTCGAAATCCAGCGCGAGCTCCTGGGGATCTGCACCGAAGTCCAGTGCCAGCCTGGCCAGCGTGCTGTACCCCCGCACCTTGGCATCGGGGACCAGTGCCGCCTCCGCGAAGTTCGCCTGTGCCACGACGATGTCCGGATATCCGGCCTGCACCGAGGCCATCACGGCCGGCAGGATGCCCCTGACCGGGCGCAGCCTGCCGTCGAGCCCAAGCTCCGCGATGAACACGGTCCGCCCCGTGGGTTTGATGTCATTGGCGGCGCGGAGCACTGCCATGGTGACGGCAAGATCGAATCCCGAACCGCGTTTGGGCAACGAGGCGGGGATAAGGTTGGCGGTGATTTTCCTCCGGCTCAGGGGAATCCCGGAGTTCTTCGCGGCGGACCGGATGCGCTCCTTCGCCTCGTTGAGGGAAGCGTCGGGGAGGCCGAGGAGGACGAACGCCGGGAGGGTCTGGCCGATGTCGGCCTCAACCTCCACCATGTATCCGTTCAGCCCCACCAGGGCAATGGAGTAGGTGCGGCCCAGTGGCACTTATCCCACCCCCTTGAGGTGTTCCACCAGGGGTGTCCCGCCGCCGTCGTCTATCACCGCGATGACGTCAACACGCCGCAGCGGCATCCGCAGCTCCCGGTCCCTGCACCACGCAGCCCCAAGCCGGTGGAGCCGCGCAAGTTTTTCCGGGCCCACGGCTTCGAAGGGATGGCCGTAGTCCAGGGTGCGGCGGGTCTTTACTTCGGCGATGACCAGGGCGTCGCCGTCGAGGGCAACTATGTCTATTTCGCCTTCGGTGCAGCGCCAGTTACGCTCAACCACCAGCATGCCCAGGGTTTCAAGATAGCCGGCGGCGAGGTCCTCGCCGTGCCGGCCCAACAGGTCTTTCGATTTCATTTCTACCTCCGCAACCAGCCTGTGGTGGCTGGAGCACGGAGGACAGGACGATGACCGCCTATGTGGATTAAATGCGGTCAGGTGCCCCTGTGCAGGAGGAGTCCGCTTTACAGGGAGGGTCCGGCCGGCGGAACGGAGCTAGTTGCCCAGGTCGACGTCCTTGGGAAGGGAAAGTTCCTCGTTGCGGGGCAGCTCTTCGACGTTGACGTCCTTGAACGTGAGGACCCTGACGCTCTTGACGAACCTGGCCGAGCGGTAGACGTCCCACACCCACGCGTCCTGCAGGGTGAGGTCGAAGTAGACTTCGCCGTCGGCGCTGCGCGCCTGCAGGTCGACATGGTTGGCCAGGTAGAAGCGGCGTTCGGTTTCGACAACATAGCTGAACAATCCGACCACGTCCCGGTATTCACGGTAGAGCTGGAGCTCCATGTCGGTTTCGTAGTTTTCAAGATCCTCAGCACTCATGCTTCCATCTTGCACCATCGGCGGGGCAGCCGCTGCCCGCGCCGGAGCACTCAGGCGTCGACGGCGGGATCCTCGCCATCCGGATCTTCACCGTCCGGATCCTGCCCGTCCGGCAGCCCGCCGTCGAGCAGGTCTCCGCCAAGCAGGCGCCAGCTGACCCGGTGGTAGGGCGTCGGCCCGGCAGCGCGGAGGACGTCGCGGTGCAGGGCCGTGGCGTAGCCCTTGTTGATGTCCCAGCCAAAGTCGGGGAACTCGACGTGCAGTTCCCGCATCATCCTGTCCCGTTCAACTTTGGCGATGACGCTTGCCGCAGCGACGCTCAAGCACTGCATGTCAGCTTTGATCTTGGTATGCACTGGGGCGTCACAGCTGGCCTCGACAACGGGTTCGTCAAACAATGACAGCTGCTCCGCGGGGGAAAGCCAGTTGTGGCTGCCGTCCAGGAGCACCGCCTCCGGACGGATGCCTGCCTCAAGAACCTCCCGCCAGGCCCGTGTTCCGGCGAGGCGCAGGGCGGCAATGATGCCGATGGAGTCAATTTCCTGGGCGGAGGCATGGCCGACTGCCGAAGCCACGCTCCAACGGCGCACCAGCGGTTCGAGCCGCTCCCGTTCGGCGGGGCTCAGGAGCTTGCTGTCCCGCACGCCGGCCAGCGGCTTCTGGCGTTCCAGGTCCACCACGGCAATGCCCACGCTGACCGGGCCGGCAAGCGCGCCCCGCCCCACCTCGTCCACCCCTGCGAGGTACCGTATCCCCTGTGCCTTGAAGGCCCGCTCGTGCCTCAACGTAGGGGCCTTTGCGCGCGCGGGCGGCCTGGCGGGACCCGTCCCGGGCTTGATTGCCGTGGACATGGTCAGGGCGCCGCCGGCACGTTCCGGAACACGTCCGGGTAATTGCCAAGGGTGGTGATGCGGTTCAGCGGCCAGGCAATGACCGCCGCCTTGCCTTCGAGGTCGTCGAGGTCGATGAACCCGCCGTCGGAATCCATGTGGGCCCGGGAGTCGGCGGAGTGGTTCCGGTTATCGCCCATCACCCACACCTTCCCTTCAGGGACAACTACATCGAAGGTGCGGATCTGCGGCACCTCGGCGGGGTTGACGTAGCTTTCGTTGATTGCCGTCCCGTTAATGGTCAGTTTACCGCCGGCATCGCAGCAGACCACGTGGTCCCCCGGCAGTCCGATGACCCTTTTGACCAGGTGCTGTTCAGAGTTGTCCGGCAGCAGGCCGACGAAGGTCAGGCCGTCCTGGATCCAGGTGAAGGGCCCCTGCTCCTTTTCCGGCGCGGCAGGCAGCCAGCCCTTGGTGTCCCGGAAAACCACCACGTCGCCGCGGCTAAGCGAGAACGGTTCAGGCACCAGGAGGTTGACGAAAATCCGGTCGTCGACGTCCAGCGTATTGACCATGGACTCGGACGGGATAAAGAACGCCCGGAACAGGAACGTCTTGATGAGGAAGGACAGCACGACGGCGATCACCACCACAGTGGCGATTTCCTTCAGCCAGGCAAGGACCGGGCTGCCAGCGGATTTCCCGGCTGCCTTGGCGGCAGAGCGGCTGTCCGCGGCGGCGGGGGCGGGCGCCGCGGGATCCCGGGCGGCCGTCACCGGAACCGCATCGGCGGGTGTGCCCGAAGCCCCGTCCTGACGTGGTTCAGGAATCCGCGCGTGGTTCTCGGGCATCTACTGTCCGTTCTCTGTTGTTGGTCCTGCCGCAGGCGGACGTGGTACTGAAGCAAATCTATCAAGGGGCCAGATGATCTGGACCGGCCTGCCGATAACCCTGTCCAGCGGGACCATGCCGCCGCCGGGGGCACCGAGCAGGCTTCTGGAATCGGCGGACAGCGACCGGTGGTCACCCATCAGCCAGAGGCGCCCCTCCGGGACCACGACGCTGAACTTCTGGGTGCTGGGGGCGTCACCGCTGAAAATGTACGGCTCCTCCAAGGGCTCGCCGTTCACCGTCACGTTGCCGCCGGCGTCGCAGCAGGCTACCGAATCGCCCGGCATGCCGATGACCCTTTTGACGTAGGTTGTGTCGCTGCCCGTAAGGCCGGCCCATTGGGTAATGGCGGCCGCCGCATCCATGAGGGGGCCGTTGCCGCTCTTGAGCGGGGCGAAGGTACCCCGGCCGTCAAAGACGACGATATCCCCGTGCCGGACCGGTTCGTCCCGGAAGTCGGTCCGGGAAACCAGGATACGGTCCCCGCCTTCCAGCCCGGGCTCCATGGAGGCAGACGGGATGAAATAGACATCGAGCCACAATGAGCGGACCAGCCCGCTGACGGCAACGGCCAGGAAGACGGCGAGGAACGCAAAACGCCAGCCCGTTTTTCGGGGCTGGCGTTTTGTCTGGTCCATGGTCCGTATCCTGGGCGCTGGTGCTGGATGGCTCCGGCGCTGGCCGGATACGGCTGTGGCCCAGCCTCTGTAGGTCCGAAGGGACTTACTTGGCGGTGCTGAAGTCGCGCTTTTCCTTGATCTTCGCAGCCTTACCGCGCAGTGCACGCATGTAGTAAAGCTTCGCGCGGCGGACGTCACCCTTGGTGACGACCTCGATCTTTTCGATGATCGGGGAGTGAACCGGGAAGGTACGCTCCACGCCGACACCGAAGGACACCTTGCGGACGGTGAAGGTTTCGCGGACGCCTTCGCCCTGGCGGCCCAGGACGAAGCCCTGGAATACCTGGACACGGGTGTTCTTGCCTTCGATGATGTTCACGTGAACCTTGAGGGTGTCACCGGCGCGGAACGCGGGAACATCGGTACGCAGCGAGGCTGCATCGACGGAATCGAGAATATGCATAATGTGCACTCCTGGTGAACGCCACAGGTCATTCACTTTGGGTCACGGCAGGCAAGCCCGGACGCTGGTGGCGTACCCGGAGATTGCTGCCGAAAGTTAAGTGGTCCGGCCGCTTCACTGGTTGACGGGGCCGGTTGTCTTGGCTGTTGGTTGCGCTCCCCCTGTGGCAGGTGCGGACCCAGCAGACACAAGGACTAATTTTGCCACATTGCGGAGGCTACAGCCAATCCCCGGGGCCGCCGCCGAAAAATGGCTGCCCCGCCGCCCGCCCTAGGACCTGGATGAGTCCGCCTGGGCGCCTTCAGCACCGGGGCGGCGGCGCAGGCGCCCGTCGACGACGTCGTACCCCAGCTCCTGCAGTTCGGCGCGGTCCGCGCGCGGCAGCTTTCCGGCGTCGAACGTTTCAAGGAGGTCCGGCCGGCGCTCCGCCGTCCGGCGGAACTGTTCGTGCCGGCGCCACTGCGCGATCTTGCCGTGGTTGCCGCTCAACAGGACGGCCGGCACTTCACGGTCACGCCACACGGACGGTTTCGTATAGACGGGATACTCCAGGAGCCCGTCGGAGTGGGATTCCTCCACAAGGGACTCGGGATTGCCCACCACGCCCGGCAGGAGGCGGCCGATGGCCTCCACCATGGCCAGGACTGCCACCTCGCCGCCGTTCAGGACGTAGTCCCCCAGGCTGACGGGACGGACGTCGAAATGCTCCCTGGACCACTCGATGACGCGTTCGTCAATGCCCTCGTAGCGTCCGCAGGCGAACGCCAGGTGCTCCTGTTCCGCCAGTTCATAGGCCAGCGCCTGGGTGAAGCGCTCCCCGGCGGGCGAGGGAACTATCAATACCGGCCGGGCCGCCCCTTCCGGGCGGTCTTCGGCAATCGAGGCCAGGGCCTGCGCCCACGGTTCGGGCTTCATGACCATGCCGGCGCCACCGCCGTAGGGGGTGTCATCCACCGTCCGGTGCCGGTCCGTGGTGAAGGAGCGGAGATCGTGGACACGCAGGTCCAGGATCCCGTCCTGCCTGGCCTTGCCGATCAGCGACAGTTCCAGCGGTGCCAGGTACTCCGGGAAGATGCTGACGACGTCGATCCGCATCTACGCTTTGCCTTCCGGCTCCGAAGGGGCTGCTTCGGCCTCCGCGTTCAGCTCGAAAAGACCCTCCGGCGGCGTCAGGAGGATGTAGCCCTCCTCGATATTGACTTCCGGAACAATCTGTTCGACGAACGGAACCAGGATCTCGCCGCCTTCCGGAGTGGTGACCATCAGCAGGTCCTGCGCGGTACCGGTGTTGAGGGCGGCAACCTTGCCCACAACGGTTGAGCCCACCCGGGCCTCCAGGCCGACGAGCTCGTGCTCGTACCAGCCCTCGTCGTCGTCCTCCTCCAGCTCCTCGGTTTCGATGAAGAGCTTGGCACCGCGGAGGGTTTCCGCTTCATTGCGGGTTTCGATCCCGTCGAAGCCCAGCAGCAGGATGTCCTTGTTCCAGCGGGCACTGTTCACGGTGAGCGGGCCCACGGCCGCCGGATCAACCGTGAACTCGGCGCCCGGGACAAACCGGTCCCCAGGGGCATCGGTCAGGACCTGGACCGTTACTTCCCCGCGGATGCCATGGGGTTTGCCGATTCGTGCCACCTGAAGCTGCATGTGTTCCTCTGTTCGGGTTGTGGTTTATCCACGGTGTTCTGGTGAAAGCACTCCGGCCCCTCCACCGCGTTGGTGGAGGGGCCGGAGCTAAAACTGATATTGCCGAGCGCTCAGCGGCGGCGGTCGGTGTCGACGACGTCGACCCGCACCGGCTCCCCGCCGGCCAGGGCTGCCACCACGGTGCGCAGTGCACGCGCCGTGCGGCCCTGGCGGCCGATCACCCGTCCGAGGTCGTCCTGGTGAACACGCACTTCGAGGGTGTCCCCGCGGCGGTTGTTCTTGGAGCTGACCTTGACGTCATCCGGGGAATCAACGATTCCGCGGACCAGGTGTTCCAGCGCTTCTGCCAGCAATCTACTCAGCCTCGGTGGTCTCTGCTTCGGCCTCGGCGGGTGCTTCGGCTGCATCAGACTTGGATGCCTTCTTGGTGATGGCTTCCGGGATGATCACGGAACCCTTTTCCGGGGCAACGAAGGCAGCCTTCTCAGACTTGGTCTTCAGGGTGCCTTCCTGGCCCGGCAGGCCCTTGAACTTCTGCCAGTCACCGGTGATCTTGAGGATCGCGGCAACCTGCTCGGACGGCTGGGCGCCGACGGACAGCCAGTACTGCGCACGCTCGGAGTTGACCTCGATGAATGAGGGCTCTTCGGTGGGGTGGTACTTGCCGATTTCTTCGATGGCACGGCCGTCACGCTTGGTGCGTGAGTCCGCGACGACGATGCGGTAGTACGGTGCGCGCATCTTGCCAAAGCGCTTAAGGCGAATCTTTACGGCCACTGTTGTGGTCACTCCTGTTTCAGAAAAGGGGGTGAACCCGGCTTTCTGCACCCGTGGGGCGGGCCATACTTGCGGGCTCGAAGGACAGGATCCTGACGCGGAGAGAGGGGCCACGCAGATCGAGTACCTGTTTATTGTGCCAGATCAGCGTTCGGATTTCGACTTGACACGTCCTGGCGCGGCCCCGCCGCGCCCGGACAGACGGGGCAGGAACGGCTCAGGCGGACCAGACGTAGAGGCCGGCGCGCTCCGAGTCGGCGATTCCGCTGGCCATTTCAGCGAGCTGCCGCACGTAGGTGCGCGCCTGGGCGGCATCGAAGGGCATGTCATCCTGCGCCGCCCACTGCTCAGCGACGTCGTCGAGGACGTCGCCCTCCCCTTCGGTTTCATAGGAGAGCAGGTCGGCCAGGGCACGCACCATCGCGGGCGGAACCGCAAGGAGCGAATCGCTCGCCACGTCCACCATGGTCAGCTCATAGTCTGCCCCGCCGGCATGGACGGCGGTGCCGGCCAGGTCGCCCAGCTGTTCCACTTCAAAGTCGCTGATTCCCGGGATCCGGACCGCGTCGCCGGCAGGGGCGCTGCCGCCCTTGTCCAGGATGCCGCCGCGCTTCAGTGCGGCGTCGTGGGTGGCAACAAAGATTTCGGTGAAGCCCATGGGAAGTGCCCTCATTCCGTTGACGGTGCGGCCCGCCGGGATGCAGCGCGCGCTGCCCGGCAGTTCGGTTTCAGCCTAGTACAGGGACCGCCGGAGTTTTCCGGCAACGCCGGTCGGCGGCCCAACCACCGCAGGGTTCGCAACCTTTGCCCGGGGGGCGCCGGTCAGCGGACTGCCACCCGGATCCTGTTGCGCCACGGATCCTCGAACCGGAGTTCGGCTCCGGTGTGGTGGGCGGCAACACCGGCAACCTTGAGGCGGTCGGCGAGGGCGCCGACGTCGTCCCCCGACGGCACTTCGATGAGGACCTCACCCAGGCCGAGGGTGTCCTTGCGCGGCCCCGCGCCGCGGCTGTTCCATACGTTCATTGCCATGTGGTGGTGGTAGCGGCCCGCCGAGACGAACAGGGCCTGGCCGTGCCAGCCTGCGGTCTTTTCGAAGCCGAGGGTCCCCACGTAGAAGTCGCGGGCGGTCTGGACGTCGCCCACCTGGAGGTGCACATGGCCCACGCCCGCAACGGTTCCCCGCTGGCGTTCCAGGGACTCCTCAGTGAGGTGCTGCTCCAAATAGCGCTGCGGCGGAAGGGCCAGGCTGTCCATCACCACGTCAGTGCCGTTCCAGGACCAACTGCTGCGCGGCCGGTCCCAGTAGAGTTCGATCCCGTTGCCTTCGGGGTCGGTGAAGTAGAAGGCCTCGCTGACAAGGTGGTCTGCGCTGCCGGTGAAGGAACGGGGTTCAAACTGCGCGGCCGTGGCGATGGTCGCGGCCAGGTCTGCCTGGTTCTCGAACAGGAGCGCGGTGTGGAAGAGGCCGGCCTCTCCCCGGCCCGGAAGCGTCAGGCCCGGAGCGGGAGCCAGGTGCACCAGCGGTTTCTGCAGCCGGCCGAGGTAGAGCCCGCCGTCCTGCTCCGCGACGACCTCCAGGCCGAGGGCCCGCTGGTAGTAATCGGTCATGACCTTCATGTCGCCCACCTTGAGCATCACGGTGCCCATGGCGAGGTCGGCAGGAAGGAGATCCTGGCGGGCGGCTGCGTCGGTCATTTGAAGGCTCCTTGTATTGGAGGCCGTCCCGTCGGCGGCCTGTCACATATTAAAATTACTTGAAGCTTCAATTTATTCCAAGTGGCGGCCTCAAATAACTCAGCGGATGATGCGGCCGCCCAGCACCACGTGTTCCAGCGCCCTGATCGTTTCCGGGGTGGTCCGCGGGTCTTCGCGGCACACCACGACGTCGGCCCGCGCGCCTTCCTCCAGGTTGTCCGCTCCCAGCCACGTGCGGGCTGCCCAGCAGGCGGCATCCAGGGCCGCAGGCATGGGCAGGCCGGCCCCGTGCAGGGCGAGGATCTCATCTGCGATCCTCCCGTGGCGGACCACGCTGCCTGCGTCCGTCCCGGCAAAGATGCGTACGCCGGCGGAATGGGCCTCCGCCACCCGTTCCAGCCTGCGTTCCCACAGGGCACGCATGTGGGCGGCGTAGCGCGGAAACTTGGCGTCTGCCTGCTCCGCTATGTCAGGAAAGGTAGCGATGTTGATGAGCGTGGGCACGATCGGCACGCCCTGCTCCACGAACCGGGGCAGGTGGCGGGGCAGCAGCCCCGTGGCGTGCTCAATGCAGTCAATGCCGGCGTCCAGCATCTGGTCCAGGGTGTCCTCGGCGAAGCAATGCGCCGTGACCCGGGCACCTTCATCATGGGCAGCCTGGACAGCGTCACGGACGACGGCGGCAGGAAAGGAGGGCGCGAGGTCGCCGGCGCTCCGGTCGATCCAGTCGCCCACCAGTTTGACCCAGCCGTCGCCGTCGCGTGCTTGCTTCCGCACGGCCTCCACGAGCCCGTCGGGTTCGACCTCCGCCGCAAAGCCGCGCAGGTAGCGGCGCGTGCGGGCCACATGCCGTCCTGCACGGATCAGCACCGGAAAGTCCCGGCCGCCCTGCATCCAGCGGGTATCGGCAGGTGAGCCGGCGTCGCGGACCAGCAGGGTTCCGGCGTTGAGGTCAGCCAGCGCCTGTTCCCGTGCAAGGGCGGGTTCGACCGGGCCGGCGGGGCCCAGTCCGATGTGGCAGTGGGCGTCAGCGAATCCCGGCAGCACCCAGCCGTCGAGCTCCCGCGCCGGAAGGGCAGTTGGCCGGCTGAACGTGAGGCTGCCGTCCACCGACCAGAGTCCATGGCGTACCCGGTCCGGTGCGGTCAGGACGGGTCCGCGAAAGTGAATGATGTCTGCCATCGGGCTTCCTTTCGATGCCCGGTCAGGCTAGCACCCGCAAATGTGACACCGCCCTTCCGGGGGCGTGTGGTAGCTTACATCTTGACCACACGGGTGCCCCTGCAGGGGCTGAGATCGGGCTGACGCAGCCTGCGACCGTTGAACCTGTCCGGGTAATGCCGGCGAAGGAAGTGAGTATTCCTTGAGTACACAAAATGCACAGCTGAACCCTGCCCAAGACCGTCCGGCCATGGGAGCAGCCGGCAACCAGCCAACGGTGACCCAGTCCCTGAAATCCCATTCACTGGCCTACCTTGAGGATGCCGGCACGGGGATCAGGGTCCCGGTGACGGAGATTGCGCTGGAACCTTCCCCGAACGGGACGCCGAACAGGCCGTTCCGGACCTACCGGACGGCAGGACCTGGCAGCGACCCCGTCATCGGCCTCCCTCCCTTCCGGACGGACTGGATCGAAGCACGCGGAGACACCGAGGCGTACAGCGGCAGGGAACGGAACCTGCTCGACGACGGCCGCTCGGCTGTCCGCCGCGGCGCCGCCAGCGCCGAGTGGAAGGGAGCGCGCCCGGTGCCCCGCCGCGCCGTCGACGGCAGGACCGTGACGCAGATGCACTACGCGCGGCAGGGCGTGATCACCCCGGAGATGCGCTTTGTGGCGCTGCGCGAGAACTGCGATGTTGAACTGGTCCGCAGCGAGCTGGCCGCGGGCCGCGCCATCATCCCCAGCAACATCAACCACCCCGAGTCCGAGCCGATGATTATCGGCAAGGCCTTCCTGGTGAAAATCAACGCCAACATCGGCAACTCGGCCGTTACCAGTTCCATCGCGGAGGAGGTGGACAAACTGCAGTGGGCAACGCAGTGGGGCGCCGACACCGTCATGGACCTTTCCACCGGCGATGACATCCACACCACCCGCGAATGGATCCTCCGCAACTCCCCCGTCCCCATCGGCACCGTCCCCATCTACCAGGCCCTCGAGAAGGTCAACGGGGAAGCCAATGCCCTTACCTGGGAGATCTTCCGCGACACCGTCATTGAACAGTGCGAGCAGGGTGTGGACTACATGACCATCCACGCCGGCGTCCTGCTGCGTTACGTGCCCCTGACAGCCAACCGGGTGACAGGCATCGTATCCCGCGGCGGTTCGATCATGGCAGGCTGGTGCCTGGCCCACCACCAGGAGAACTTCCTCTACACGCACTTCGATGAGCTGTGCGAAATCTTCGCGAAGTACGACGTCGCCTTCTCCCTGGGTGACGGGCTGCGGCCAGGGGCGACGGCGGATGCCAACGACGCTGCCCAGTTCGCCGAACTGGACACACTGGCTGAGCTGACGGCGCGCGCCTGGGAATTCGACGTGCAGGTGATGGTGGAAGGTCCGGGGCACATCCCGTTCCACCTGGTCCGCGAGAACGTAGAGCGCCAGCAGGAGCTGTGCAAGGGTGCGCCGTTCTACACACTCGGGCCCCTGGTTACCGACGTTGCACCGGGCTACGACCACATCACCTCGGCCATCGGTGCCACGGAGATCGCACGTTACGGCACTGCCATGCTCTGCTATGTCACCCCGAAGGAACACCTGGGGCTGCCCAACAAGGACGACGTCAAGACCGGGGTGATCACCTACAAGATCGCCGCACACGCGGCAGACCTTGCCAAGGGCCACCCGGGGGCGCACGAGCGCGATGATGCGCTGTCCAAGGCACGCTTCGAATTCCGCTGGCGCGACCAGTTCGCGCTGTCCCTGGACCCGGTCACGGCGGAAGCCTTCCATGATGAGACCCTGCCCGCAGAACCTGCCAAGACCGCGCACTTCTGTTCCATGTGCGGTCCCAAGTTCTGCTCCATGAGGATCAGCCAGGACATCCGGGACGAATTTGGCTCGGCGGAGTCGCAGGCGGCCCTGGCGGCGGCCGCGGGGATGAAGGGGAAAAGCGAGGAATTCCGGGCGGCCGGCGGCAAGGTGTACCTGCCGGAGCCCCGTGTTGCCGCCGGAAGCTAGGGCGTCAGGAGGCGCGTGCCCGGACCCGGCTGGCATCGCCGATGAACGAGCGGATGATGCGGTCCCCCTCTACTGAATCCTGGGGCCGGTGCCCTCCCGCCGCAGTGCGGTGGAGGGCGCCGGTCTCCCGGAGGTAGCCCGCGATCTCTTCGTAGAGCGGCTCCCAGCCGCCCGTGAGGACGAGCGTAGGCACGCCCGGCACGATGTGCAGCGGAGCTTCCCACGACGGCACCTGCAGCCGGAGCCGCCGCGCGGACCGCTTCTCTTCCACGGTGACCGGGTGCTGCAGGTCCGTGGCGTAGACCCGGCGCACGAATTCCCGCTGGAAGTCCTCGTCGCCGAGTTGGTGCCGGACGTCCAGGAGCGGCTTCATCAGCGCAATGTGCGCCGCCGTCGCCGGCAGTTCCGCGGTCAGCGACAGGCAGGCCGGCTCCACCAGCGTCAGCGAGTAGACAAGGTCGGGGCGTTCGACGGCGGCCATCATCGCTGCGACGGCGCCTTGGGCATGTGCCACGACGTGCCCGCCGACGGCGCCCCTGCCGTCGTCGGCCAGTGACCGCAGCAGGATCCCCGCGTCCTCTTCGAAGGATGATTCCACCGGCTCTGCCACGGGATCGTAGCCGTGGCGGCGCAGGAACAGTGCGTCATAGGACAGTGCCAGGCCATGCTGGCGGGGCCAGGCCGCGGCGCCGAAGCTGCCCGCGCCGTGCACGAACACTACCCTCTGCTTGAACATGACCCAACCCTAATCCACAGCCCCGACATCCCAACTAAGTAGCGCCAAGTGTCGTTATGAACCGTCAAAACGACACTTGGCGCTACTTAGTTGGGCCAGGCGTGCTTACTTGCCGAGGAACTTGTCGAAGCCCTTGGGCAGGTTCAGCTGGGACGGATCGAAGTCGCCCGTCTGCTGGCCGAAGGCGGCGCCGGTCGGCAGAGCCTTGGCCGCGTTGGCCCGGCGGGCCTCGGCGTCCTTCCGCTCCTGGGCAGCCTTGGCGGGGTTGCCTGACTTCGCCTTCTTCTTGGGGGCGTTCTTGGCGTTCTTCCGCGCCCCGCCGCCGGCACCCGGCATGCCTGGCATCCCGGGCATGCCCGGCATGCCGCCCTGGGCCATCTTCTTCATCATCTTCTGGGCCTGGGCGAAGCGCTCCAGGAGGCCGTTGACCTCGGAGACGTGGACGCCGGAGCCGCGGGCAATACGGGCGCGGCGGGAGCCGTTGATGATCTTGGGCGCAACACGCTCGTGCGGGGTCATGGACCGGACGATGGCCTCGACGCGGTCGATCTCGCGTTCGTCGAACTGCTCCAGCTGCTGGCGGATGTTCTGCGCACCCGGCATCATCATGAGCATTTTCTTCATCGAGCCCATGTTGCGGATCTGCTGCATCTGGGCCAGGAAGTCCTCAAGGGTGAAGTCTTCCTGGTCGGCGAATTTCTTCGCCATCCGGGCGGCTTCGTCCTTGTCCCAGGATTTCTCCGCCTGCTCAATCAGCGTCAGGACGTCACCCATGTCCAGGATGCGCGACGCCATCCGGTCCGGGTGGAACAGCTCGAAGTCGTCAAGGCCTTCGCCGGTGGAGGCGAACATGACGGGTTTGCCGGTGACGGACGCCACCGAGAGCGCGGCACCGCCGCGGGCGTCGCCGTCGAGCTTGGAGAGCACGATGCCTGTGAAGTTGACGCCCTCATCGAAGGCGAGCGCCGTGTTCACGGCGTCCTGGCCGATCATGGAGTCGATGACGAAGAGGACTTCGTTGGGCACGATGGCGCGGCGGATCTGGCGCGCCTGCTCCATCATGTCGGCGTCGACACCGAGCCGGCCGGCGGTGTCCACGATGACGACGTCGTGCAGCTTCTGGCGGGCTTCCTCCACACCGGCGCGGGCAACGGCCACGGGGTCGCCGGCAGGGTGCTCGAGTTCGGAGGACGTGGCTCCCGGGTGCGGCGCGAACACCGGCACCTTGGCGCGCTGGCCCACCACCTGGAGCTGGGTGACCGCGTTGGGGCGCTGCAGGTCGCATGCCACCAGCATGGGGCTGTGGCCCTGGGCCTTCAGCCACTTGGACAGCTTGCCGGCGAGGGTGGTCTTACCGGCACCCTGGAGGCCGGCCAGCATGATGATGGTGGGGCCGTTCTTGGCGAGGCGGATCCGGCGGGTTTCACCGCCGAGGATCTCCACCAGTTCTTCGTTGACGATCTTGACGATCTGCTGGCTCGGGTTCAGCGCACCGGACACCTCGGAACCCATGGCGCGTTCCCGTACCCGGCCGGTGAATTCACGGACAACTGGAACGGCAACGTCGGCATCCAGGAGGGCACGGCGGATCTCGCGGACTGTGGCATCGACGTCGGCCTCGGAGAGCCTGCCTTTACCCCGCAGATTCTTAAAGGTTGCTGTCAACCGGTCAGAGAGTGAATTGAACACGCGACGTGCACTTCTTTCTGTGGATGATCAAAGGCTATGAATAATCAAAGGCTGTGGATGATCGGGACTCGACTATCTAGGGTACCAAGTCGGACCCCCAAGGTGGCATGCTGGCAAAATGACGAGCCAAGCATCTGTGAAAACCCTCCTCATCCTCGGCGCTTCCGGGGACCTAACGGGCCGGCTGCTCCTGCCGGGCCTGGCGCGCCTGGTGGCAAAGGGCCACGCCACGGATCTCCGGCTCGTCGGTGCCGGGTCAGATCCCTGGACCCCGGAACAGTGGCGGGAAAGGGTTCACACCTCCTTCGAAGCAGCAGCCGGGCCCGCAGGTCCCGAGGGAAAGGACGCCCTGCAGTCCCTTGAAAAGGAGACCGTCTACCACCAGCTGGATGTCACCGCCGACGGCGCCCTGGCCTCGCTCCTTGCCGCGCTGGACGGCCCAACGGCCGTCTATTTCGCCCTCCCGCCCAAGATCAGCCAGCTCGCCTGTGAAGCGCTCAGGCCCGACCAGGTTCCGGCCGGCACGCGGTTGGTGATGGAAAAACCCTTCGGCTCCAGCGAGGAGTCTGCCCGGTCGCTCAACCAGACACTGGTCCGGCTGGTTCCGGAAGACCACATCCACCGGGTGGACCATTTCCTGGGCAAGGCCACCGTGCTGAACATCCTGGGCCTGCGGTTCGCCAACAACTTCCTGGAACCCGTCTGGGATCGCCACCACGTGGAAAAAGTGGAAATCATCTTTGACGAGGACCTCGCGCTGGAGGGACGCGCCCGTTATTACGACGGCGCCGGCGCGCTCCGGGACATGATCCAGAGCCACCTCCTGCAGATCATGGCGCTGATGGCCATCGAACCGCCGGCCACCATCGGCGAACGGGACCTGCGCGACGCCATTTCCACGGTCCTGCGCGCGAGCAGCGTCCCGGAGCCCTACGCCGGTTCCAGCCGCAGGGCGCGCTACACGGCGGGTGAACTGGCGGGGAAGGAGGTCCCGGACTACGCGCGGGAGGACGGTGTGGACGCGGCACGCGGCACCGAGACCCTGGCCGAGATCCAGGTGAACATCGACAACTGGCGCTGGAAGGGCGTCCCCTTCATCCTCCGTTCCGGCAAGGCGCTGGGCGTTAAGCGCAAGGAAGCCGTGGTCACGTTCCGCCCGGTGCCCCACCTTCCCCGGGGCTTTACCGGCGTTGACAGGCCGAACAAGCTAAGGATCGGCTTCGGGCCGGACACCCTGGCGTTCGACGTCGATGTCAATGGTCCCGGCAACATCTTCAGCCTGGGCCGCATCACCCTCGGCGCGGAACTGAGCGCTTCGGACCTCCTCCCCTACGGTGAAGTCCTGGAAGGCGTCCTCGCGGGCGACCCGTTGCTTTCCGTCCGCGGCGACACCGCGGAAGAATGCTGGCGCATTGTTGAGCCTGTGCTCAAGGCCTGGCAGCAGGATTCTGTCCCGTTGGAAGAGTACGACGCCGGATCGGCCGGCCCCGCGGGCTGGCCGGGCACGGTGCCGGGAGACTAAGGCCAGCTTCCGCCGCAGCTGCATCCACGCTGGCGGCGGGGTATCGGACAGCACAGCGGAGCGGGCAGGAACACCTTCCGGTTTTCCTGCCCGCTCCGTCTTTTAGTTAGTGCTTTGCCGGCCTAGATTGCCGCAACGCCCCGTTCACCGGTGCGGACCCGCACCGCCTCCGAGACATCCACGGTCCAGACCTTGCCGTCGCCGGCCCGGCCGGTGTTTGAGCTGGCGATGATGACATCCAGGATGTCGTCTGCCTGCTCGTCCGTGGCGAGGACCTCCACCCGGATTTTGGGCAGCAGGTCCACGTTGTACTCCGCGCCGCGGTAGACCTCGGTGTAGCCGCGCTGCCGGCCGTAGCCGCTCGCCGCGCTGACCGTCAGGCCCTGTACGCCGTAGGCCTCCAGCCCCTCACGGATGGCCTCGAGCTTTTCCGGCCGGACGATCGCAGTAATCAGTTTCATGCCCCCACGCTTTCCTTACCTGTTGCTGATTCGGTCTTCACGGCGCCTGAAGTCTGTGCCGCGTCCGACTGGGTCTTGCCGGTGATCATGTCGTGCAGGGGCTGGAAGCTTCCGCCGTGTCCCCCGACGCCGAACTCGTAGGCGGTCTCAGCGTGCAGGCTGAGGTCCACGCCCACCGTTTCCTGTTCCTGCGAGACACGGAAGCCCATGGTCTTGTGGATGGCCAGGGCGATGATCGCCGTCAGGATGGCGGAGTAGGCGATGGCGATGCCGGCCGCTGCGAGCTGCGCCCACATCTGGGTCATGCCGCCGCCGTAGAACAGGCCGCCGCCCACGCCGTCGGTGGGCAGTGCAATGAAGCCCAGGGCCACGGTGCCGATGATGCCGGAGACAAGGTGGACACCGACAACGTCCAGTGAGTCATCGAAGCCCCAGCGGAACTTCAGTCCCACCGCGAGGGCGGAAGCCACGCCGGCCACGATGCCGAGGCCGAGGGCACCGACGGGGCTCACGTTGGCGCAGGCCGGGGTGATGGCGACGAGGCCGGCAACAACACCGGAGGCGGCACCCAGGGAGGTGGGGTGGCCGTCGCGGATGCGCTCGGTGACCAGCCAGCCGAGCATCGCGGCGGCCGGGGCGGCAAGGGTGTTCACCCAGATGAGGCCGCCCTGCTCAGCGGTGGTGGCGGCACCGCCGTTGAAGCCGAACCAGCCGAACCAGAGGATGGCTGCGCCGAGCATAACGAACGGGATGTTGTGCGGGCGGTGGTTCGGGTCCTTGCCGAACCCCTTGCGGTTGCCGATGATGAGGACCAGGACCAGGGCTGCAACACCCGCGTTGATGTGGACCACGGTGCCGCCGGCGAAGTCGATGGCCGGGCCGAGGGCCTGGCCCACTGCACCTTCAGGACCGAACAGTCCGCCGCCCCACACCATGTAGGCCAGCGGGCAGTAGACAAGCGTGACCCAGACGGGCACGAAGACAGACCAGGCGCCGAACTTGGCGCGGTCAGCGATGGCGCCGCTGATGAGTGCGACGGTGATGATGGCGAAGGTGGCGGCGTAGCCGACCTTGATCAGTCCGTCCGGGGTGTCGATGCCCTCAAGGCCGAACGTGGCAAACGGGTTGCCCACAATCTGGAAGAAGCCCTCGCCGGAGCTCATGGAGGCGCCCCAGAGGACCCAGACAACGCCAACCATGCCGATGGAGATGAAGCTCATCATCATCATGTTCAGCGCGGCCTTGGCCCGGGTCATGCCGCCGTAGAAAAATGCCAGACCCGGTGTCATGAACAGCACAAGCGCCGCCGACACCATGATCCATACGTGACCTGCGGTAAGTTCCATGGTGCACGCCTCTCTTATCGATTTGGTCGAAATTGCGGAGATGATCCGCCTGCCAACGCCTTTTTGCGTCCTGTAACGAGTGTGTCGGCGCTGTGTTTCGGCCGCGGAGGTTTTTTATTGCGGGGCTGTTACAACAACCTCTAGGAAGTAAATGGTGCATATCTGGCTTGTTACGGTTATGTTTCACCTCTCCCGCCGACGCCCCTCGGACAAGTACGCAAGGACCCCTCGACCATGACGGCAGAACCCCGCGTGAGCCGCGCCACAGCGCGGATTTTTTCCCTGCTGCGTCCCGGCAGGCAAAAGCTGCCGCGCGACATCAAGGTGATGCTGGCCGCGGCCTTCCTTATTGCCCTTGGATTCGGTCTTGTTGCGCCCGTGTTGCCACAGTTCGCCACAACCTTCGGCGTGGGAAATACCGAAGCTTCGGTGATCGTGGCGATCTTCGCGTTCATGCGGCTGGTCTTCGCGCCCGCCGGCGGTGCCCTCATCGGCCGGATCGGCGAACGGCCCGTCTACGTCATGGGCCTGCTGATCGTCGCCGCCTCCACCGCTGCCTGCGCGTTCGCCCAGGACTATTGGCAGCTCCTGCTCTTCCGCGGGCTTGGCGGGGCCGGATCGGTAATGTTCACGGTCGCTTCGATGGCGCTGGTGGTGCGGCTTGCGCCGCCGGAGAGCAGGGGCCGCGTTTCCGGCGCCTACGCGTCCGCCTTCCTCATCGGAAATGTGTGCGGCCCGATCGTCGGCGGCCTGCTGGCCGGCTTCGGCCTGCGCGTTCCCTTCCTGGCGTACGCGGCCGCCCTGGTGATGGCCGCCGTCGTGGTCCAGACACAGCTCAGCCACCAGCGCCGGGGCGGCGGGGACGGGCAGGACCGCGCACCGGACATGCCCCTGGGCGAAGCGCTTGCCATGGGCACCTACCGGACCGCCGTGCTGTCCAGCTTCGTGAACGGCTGGGCGACTTTTGGGGTCCGGATGGCCACTGTTCCGCTCTTCGCGGTGGCGGCCCTCGGAGCCGGACCCGAGGCGGCCGGGTTTGCACTGGCAGTCTTTGCCGCCGGGAACGCCGCAGCCCTTACCTTCTCGGGCCGGCTGGCTGACACCCTGGGCCGCAAACCCATGATGATTGCCGGACTGATTGTTGCCGGGGCCGCGACCGCTGCCATCGGTTTTACGTCCGGGCTGGGCTGGTTCCTTGCGGCATCGGCCCTGGCCGGGGCCGGCTCCGGCCTCTTCGGCCCGGCCCAGCAGGCCGCCGTCGCGGACGTGATCGGCAACGGCCGGTCCGGGGGCAAGGTCCTGGCCGTATATCAGATGACGTCCGACGTCGGCGCGATTGTTGGGCCCGTCCTGGCAGGTGTGCTGGCCGACCGGCTGGGCTACGGCTGGGCTTTCGGGGTGACCGGCGGCATCATGCTCGTGGCCGCGGTGGCCTGGGCCGCCACCCGGGAAACCCTGCGGACAGCCCGGCCCTGAGTCCTCCGGGCCAGTTCAGCAGCGGGCTAGTTCAGCAGCGCGTCCACAAAGGCCTCTGCGTCGAAGGGGGCGAGGTCATCCGCCCCCTCACCCAGGCCGATCAGCTTGACCGGGACTCCGAGGGTCTTTTGGATGGCGACGACGATGCCGCCCTTGGCGGTTCCGTCCAGCTTGGTCAGGACAATGCCCGTGATGTTCACGACCTCCGAGAAGACGCGGGCCTGGTTCAGGCCGTTCTGGCCGGTAGTAGCATCCAGCACCAGGAGGACCTCGTCCACCTCGGCCAGTTTCTCAATGACGCGCTTGACCTTGCCCAGTTCGTCCATGAGGCCCACTTTGTTCTGCAGCCTGCCGGCAGTGTCGATCATGACCACGTCCACTTCCTGGTCAATGCCGGCCTTGACTGCCTCGTAGGCAACGGAGGCAGGATCGGCGCCGTCGATGTCCGACTTCACAGTGGGAACGCCAACCCGCTGGCCCCACGTGGCCAGCTGTTCGGCGGCCGCGGCGCGGAAGGTGTCCGCAGCGCCGAGGAGGACATCCTTGTCCTCCGCAACCAGGACGCGGGCGAGCTTGCCCACGGTGGTGGTCTTTCCCACGCCGTTGACGCCCACCACCATCATGACGGCCGGCTTGTCCGCGTGGCGCTGGACGTTGAGGGAGCGGTCCATGGTGGGGTCCACGAGCTTGATGAGTTCTTCGCGGAGCAGCTCTTTGACCTGCTCGGGGGTCCGGGTGCCCAGGACCTTGACCCGTTCACGGAGGGCGTCCACGAGCTGCATGGTGGGTTCGGTGCCCAGGTCCGCCAGGAGGAGGGTCTCCTCCACCTCGTCCCACACGTTCTCGTCGATCTTGTCGCTTGAGAGCAGCGCCAGGAGTCCCTTGCCCATGATGTTGTTGGACCGGACCAGGCGCTCGCGCAGGCGGACCAGCCGGCCCGCCACGGGAAGCGGAGTCTCAACCGGAATGACCTCCAGCCCCGCGGCGTTATCCGGGACCTCAGCGGTTTCCAGCCCCTCCAGCTCCACCGGGCCCGGGGCCGTACGGTCCGCAACCGCGCCGGGCCTGTCCTCAACGGCAGTGCTCCCGCCCTGCGGCAGTACGGGGTCGTTGGCATCGCGTGTGCCAGGGTACCGGGTGATGTTCTTCCGGGTCTTCATCAGGACCGGAATCAGCCCGCCGATAACCACCAGGGCAGCAAGAATGGACAGGATTATGGGAAGGATGTCATTCACTCCCCTAGCTTCTCATACGCGCGGGGGCGCCCTTCCGGGGCAGGCGTGCAGTTGACCTGCCGTTACACCCGGCCGGTCATACGTCGGCCCCGAGCCGCTGGCTGATCACCGTGGAGACGCCGTCGCCGCGCATGGTGACGCCGTACAGCGCGTCCGCCACTTCCATGGTCCGCTTCTGGTGGGTGATGACAATGAGCTGGCTGGATTCCCGGAGTTCCTCGAAGATGGTGATGAGCCGGCCCAGGTTGGTGTCGTCCAGGGCAGCTTCCACCTCGTCCATGACGTAGAAGGGCGAGGGCCGTGCCTTGAAGATCGCCACCAGCAGCGCCACCGCGGTCAGCGAGCGTTCCCCGCCCGACAGGAGCGAGAGCCGCTTGATCTTCTTTCCGGCGGGACGGGCCTCCACCTCGATACCGGTGGTGAGCATGTCGGCAGGGTCGGTGAGCACCAGCCGCCCCTCCCCGCCCGGGAAGAGCCGGGCGAAGACCCTGACGAACTGGGCCTGGGTGTCTTCGAAGGCCTCGGTGAAGACGCGCTGGACGCGGTCATCCACCTCCTTGATGATGTCCAGCAGGTCCTTCCGGCTGGCCTTCAGGTCCTCGAGTTGGGTGCTGAGGAACTGATGGCGCTCCTCGAGTGCGGCGAATTCCTCCAGTGCCAGGGGGTTCACCCGGCCCAGGCTGGCGAGGTCGCGTTCAGCCTTCCGCAGGCGCTTCTCCTGCTCTTCGCGGACGTAAGGCTTTCCCTCGACGATTTCCGCGCCGGCGCCGTCCACCGGAGCACGAAGGGCAGCCCATTTGTCGCCGCTTTCTTCGGCCGGAACCGGAACGGGAACGTCCGGTCCGTACTCGGCTGCCAGGGCGTCCGGGGTAATGCCCAGTTCGTCGATGGAGCGGGTTTCCAGTGCGTCGATTTGCGCCCTCTGCCGGGCCCGGGCGAGTTCGTCGCGGTGGACGTTGTCCGTGAGGTCGGCCAGTTCACTCGCCAGGAGTTCATTGGCGGTCCGGATCTCCCCAAGTGCCTGGTCGCGCTGCTCACGGTTGACTTCGGCAAGGTCACGTTCATGCCGTGCCAGATCCACGGACACGTCAACGTGGCGGAGCGCCATGTCGACGGCGGCGGACACGGCGGCTGCGCGCCGCGCCTGGATGCGGCGGACACGGGCGCGCTCGGCGGCTTCCTCCCGGGCCCGGCGCTCAGTGGCGGCGGCCCGCTCCAGTGAGGCCACCCGGTTCCTGGTGGCTGAGAGCTGCTCTTCGGCGCTGCGAAGAGCCAGCCGTGCCTCAACCTCTGCAGCGCGCGCCTGGGCCGCCGCCTGGGCAAGGGCGTCGCGGTGTTCAGTTGACGGCTCCTGCTCCGCGGGCGCTTCCTGTGCCGCCGCCAGGCGTGCGGCCACGGCTGCGAGCGCTTCCTCCTCTGCCGCCACGTTCTCCTCCGCCCTGGCCAGCGATGACGCCAGGCGGTCGCTTTCGCCGACGGCGCTGCGGAGCACGGAGTTCAGGTGGCCGAGGCGCTCAGCCACGGCGGCCAGCTTCGCGTCGGATTCGTGCAGCCTTTCCAGGGCGGCGTCGGCCCGATCCTGCGCCTCCGCGCGCTTTGCCTCGGTGGCCGCGAGGGCGAACCTGTTCCGCTCCAAAGCTGCCGTGACCGCCGCAAGCCGGCTCTCGGCGTCGTCCACCGCCGCCTGCACCTCAAGGAGCGACGGCGCCTTGGCCGAGCCGCCGGTGACCGACACTGCGGTGAAAACGTCTCCGCCGGTGGTGACGGCCGTCAGCCCGGGGTGTCCCGCCACCAGGGCGGCCGCTGCCTGGATGTCCGGGACAACGGCAGTGCCGGCCAACAGGTCCGCAACCAGGCTGGCGGAGGAGGCGTCGCAGCTGGTGAGGTCCGCGGCCCAGCGCGCGCCCGGGGGGAGGGACATGTCGGTGCCGGTTGTGGGTCCAGGTGCAGCCCCTGCCGATCCGAGGAGCAGTGACGCCCGTCCGGCGTCGTCGTCCTTGAGGAGCTGGAGCACCGCCGTTGCCGTCTCCGCGTCCCGCACGACGATTGCTTCGGAGGCCTCCCCCAATGCCGCGGCTATCGCAGTCTCGAAGCCGGCTTCCACCGTGAGCCCGGCAGCCAGGGTTCCGAGGATTCCATCGAGGCCCGCGTGCAGCGCGTGCCTCGCCCCGTCTTTCCGTTCCAGGCCCAGCTTCAACGCGTCACGGCGCGCCGCCAGGGCGTCGCGCTTCCGGACCCCCTCACTGACGGCTGACTTCAGGCCGGCGATTTCCTGGACCACGGTGTCGAGGGCCTCATTGGCGGCCTCGTAGTCGGCGTCAAGGGATTCCTCTCCCTCCTCCACACCGGCCACCTGGTTTTCCAGTGCCGTGAATTCGGCCTGGGCACGTGCCCGGCGTTCGGTCCCCGCCGCAAGGGATTCACGGAGCCTGCCCAGTTCCGCCTGGGCGGACTCAACGCGGGACCTCGCCGCCGCAACCTGGCCTGCCAGCCGGGCCAGGCCTTCGCGCCGGTCAGCTGCAGCCCGCAGCTCCGCCGTGAGCCGTTTGTCCTCTTCGAGCGCGGCATGCTCAGCCTCGGCCTTTGCGGCGCTTGCTGTGTCCAGGGCGCTGCGCCGGTCAAGGATGCTGCGCTCGAGCTCAACCAGCTCCTCGCGGACCCTGGCCGCCTGGCGTTCCAGTTGTTCCGGGTCCCGGCCCGGCGGCGGTGCCTCCACGGAACCGAGGAGGCGGCTGCGTTCCTGTGCCAGGGAGCCCAGTGAACGCAGCCGCTCCCTGGCAGCGGACAGACGGTACCAGGCGTCCCGTGCGGCATTCAGCCGGGGGGTTGCTTCAGCTGCGAGTTGCTCCAGCTCGGCTTGTTGGCGGCGGCCGGCCTCAAGCTCCCGGCCGGCGAGGGCCCGCCGTTCTTTCAAGGCGGCTTCGTCCGCCACGTCCTGTTCCAGTGCCAGCTGGAGCTGGACCAGATCGTCGGCCAGCAAACGGGCGCGGGCATCGCGGACATCGAACTGGACCCGCTGGGCCCGGCGCGCCACTTCCGCCTGTTTCCCCAGCGGCGTGAGCTGGCGCCGGATTTCTCCCGTGAGGTCCGTGAGGCGCTGGAGGTTGGCCTGCATGGCCTCCAGTTTGCGCACGGTCCGTTCTTTGCGCCGGCGGTGCTTCAGGATTCCGGCCGCTTCCTCGATGAAGCCCCGCCGGTCCTCCGGCGTGGCATGGAGGACACGGTCCAGCTGGCCTTGGCCGACGATGACGTGCATCTCGCGGCCCAGCCCGGAATCGGACAGCAGTTCCTGGATGTCCAGCAGGCGGCAGCCTGCGCCGTTGATGGCGTATTCCGATCCGCCCGTACGGAAAAGCGTCCGCGAAATGGTCACTTCGGTGTACTCGATGGGCAGGGCGCCGTCAGTGTTGTCTATGGTCAGGGAGACGTGGGCCCGGCCAAGGGGCGGCCGGCCTGACGTCCCGGCGAAAATGACGTCCTCCATCTTTCCGCCGCGGAGCGTTTTGGCCCCCTGTTCGCCCATGACCCAGGCCAGGGCGTCCACCACATTGGACTTCCCGGATCCGTTGGGGCCAACCACCGCGGTGACCCCTGGCTCGAAATTGAAGGTGGTGGCGGACGCGAATGACTTGAACCCCCGGACGGTCAGGCTTTTGAGGTGCAAGGCTTTTCGGATCTCCTGAGTGGCTGAGGCGGCTGCTTCGCTGTCCTCAATCTACTGCGTGGGGGCCCAATATCCGGGATTCCCGCGGGCATTGTCACCAGCGCCCGTTCCGGGGACGGGGCTGGCAGACGGGGCAGGTGTGCGAGGACCGGTTCATGAACTGCTCGCGGCGGATGACGGCGTGGATTCCAGCTGCGGCGCAGCGTTTGCAGGCCTGACCTTCCCGGCCATAGGCGTTAAGGGACCGGTCAAAGTACCCGGAGGCGCCGTTGACGTTCACATACAGCGAGTCGAAGCTCGTTCCGCCGGCCGCGAGGGCATCCAGCATGACCTGCCGGGCGCTGGCGAGCACCCTTTCCGCATCGCCACGGCGCAGGGTGTCGGTGGGCCGGGCATAGTGCAGCCGGGCGCTCCACAACGCTTCGTCCGCGTAGATGTTTCCGATCCCGGAGACCAGTCCCTGGTCCAGCAGCGCCCGCTTTAGGCCGGTTTTGCGCTTGCGGAGGCGCCGGTAGAAAACGTCGAAGGAGAAGGCGGGGTCCAGGGGGTCCCGTGCAATGTGTGACGCTTCCTCAGCTATCAAGGGCAGGGGCGATTCGGCGAGGCCGCCGGGGCCGCCGTCGTCCGTGGGAACCATCGCCGTGACGAACAGCCCGCCAAAAATCCGCTGGTCCACGAACCTCAGTTCTTCCGGCTTGCCGTCACCGGGGCTGAGCCGGAAACGGACCTTCAGGTGCTTTTCGTCCGGGACGTCCCGGTCCTGCATCAGGAGCTGGCCGCTCATCCCGAGGTGGGCCATCAGGGCAATGCGGGGGCGTTCCACGGCTGGCGGCGGCGCGTCCCCGGCGACGCCGTCCCCGTGGCTGCCTTCCACCAGCGGCATCCACAAGAACTTGCCCCGCCGGACGACGTCTGCAACCGTGGCGCCTTCCAGGTTGCCGGTAAAGTCCTCCACGCCCAGGGCGTGGCGGCGCACCGACCGTGGATCAAGGACCTCCACCGAGGTGATGGTCCGGCCGCGGACCCAGCTCACCAGGCCGCGGCGTACCACCTCAACCTCGGGAAGTTCAGGCATGGCGCTACTTGGCGGGGACGGAACCGGCGGACTTTTTTGCTCCCGCTGCTGCTCCGGAGAGCACCCGCCACGCGTCCGCGGCGGCTTCCTGCTCCGCTTCCTTTTTGGAGTGGCCGGAACCCTTGCCATAGGCGGTTCCGCCCACATGGAGGACAGCCGTGAAAGTGCGGGCATGGTCCGGCCCGGAGCCGTCCACTGCGTAGTGGATGGTGCCGAGCTGGCGGCTTGCAGCGAGTTCCTGGATGTTGGTCTTCCAGTCCGTTCCGGCGCCCAGGGCGGCCGCGTCCTTCAGCAAAGGGCCGATCAGGCGCATCACCAGCTGGCGTGCGGTCTCGATGTCGTTGGACACGTAGGTGGCACCGATCAGTGCTTCCATGGTGTCGGCGAGGATGGAAGCCTTGTTGTTGCCGTGGGTGAGCTTTTCGCCCTGGCCAAGGTAGATGTACTCCCCGATGCCCAGGCTGCGTCCGATGCCGGCAAGTGCACGGGTGCTGACGACGGCGGAGCGCCGCTTTGCGAGCTCACCTTCGGGCAGTTCCGGGTTGTCCCGGTACAGGGCATCGGTAACGGAGAACCCGAGGATGGAATCACCCAGGAATTCGAGCCGCTCGTTGGTGGGGATGCCGCCGTTTTCGTAGGCGTAGGAACGGTGTGTGAGCGCAAGACGAAGCGTCCCGGCGTCTATAGAGACACCGAGACGCTTCAGAAGCTCTTCAGTTGAAGACATCATGTCAGCCTCAGGGGCCGATTAGACGTCAGCGACCTTGCGTCCCTTGTACTCAAGGAACAGCGCAGTGCCAGCCGAGTCGGTGACGACCTTTGCCTGGTGCGGCAGGCTGTAGGTGACCTGGCCGTTCTCGACGGTCTTCACCAGGTGGGGGGCGGTCGCCTTCCACTGGGAGCGGCGGGCGCGGGTATTCGAGCGAGACATTTTCCGCTTGGGAACAGCCACGGCTAACTCATTTCTCTCTAGACAAACACGTACAAATCAATTTTGCCGGTCAGGCTTAGCCATATCAGCTAGGGCAGCCCAGCGAGGATCCAAGACCTCGTGGTGGTGCCCCGGCTCGTCTTCCAGGCGAACTCCGCATTCGGAGCAAAGGCCCTGGCAGTCTTCCCGGCACACCGGCTGGAACGGCAGCGCGGTCACCACTGCGTCCCGCAACACCGGTTCAAGATCGATTACATCGTGCTCGACTCGACGTTGCTCTTCATCATCTTCTCCGTCCGAGAGCTCCACGCCCTCATAGAAGAAAAGTTCTTGCACATTGACCTCGAGGTCATACGCAAGGGGATCCAGGCATCGGCCGCATTCACCTGTTACCTCGGTGAGCACGGTTCCTGATACCAAAATTCCTTCGTGTACGGCTTCAAGCCTCAGAGCCAGCTCGATATCCGAGCCTTCCTGAACGCCAATGAGCGCCACGCCAAGATCACCTGGCGCGGGTACATGTTCCTTCAGTGTCCGCATGCTTCCCGGGCTGCGCCCGAGGTCCTTGACGTCGAACGCCAGGGGCGAACCAGCATCTCTTTTAATGAGAACTCCTGTTGAACATATGACCGACGTACTATCTTAGCCTGAAGAGCCACAGGGACTCAAACCGGCCGGCAGGGAGTGCCGAAGTACCGGACCAGCCTACCCCCTCGGCTGCTGGCCGGGGCCCGACTCGCCCGCAAGCATCCGCCGCAGCACCGACCGGGGCACGTATTCGGACACATTTCCGCCCAGGCCGGCCACCTCTTTGATCAGGGTGGAGGAAAGGTGGAGGTAATGGGCCTCTGCAGGCAGGAAGACCGTTTCAACGCCGCTGAGCTGCCGGTTCATGGTGGCCATGGGCAGCTCGTAGTCGAAGTCCGAGGACGACCTGAGTCCCTTGACGATGGCCGAAACACCGCGCTGCCGGCAATACTCTGCCAGCAGGCCCTCCCCGACTGGTTCCACCACGATGCCCTTGAGTGAGGCGAGGGTTTCCCGTGCCATGTCCAGGCGCTCCTGGAGGGTGAACCTGTACTGCTTGGCCTGGTTGGTGGACACGGCCACTATGACCTCGTCAAAGAGGCCGGCGGCACGTGCAATAACCTCGAGATGGCCGTTGTGGATAGGGTCAAAGGATCCGGGGCAGACAGCGCGTCTCATGCTCCGAACCTACCCCATGGGAACACCGGGATACCATGACTGGATGCATCCACCACGGGAACTTTCCACCCCCATGGCCCCTGCTCCGTGGCAGCGCGCCGCCCTCGGAGCAAACCTCCTGGCCCCCGACGGAGGCCTGGGCGTCACCATCTTCGAAGAGATGACCACCCTGGCCGTGCAGACAGGCGCCATTAACCTCGGCCAGGGGTTCCCGGACGAGGACGGTCCGGCGGAAATCAGGGAGGCCGCCCGGTCTGCCATCCTGGCGGGTGCGAACCAGTATGCGCCCGGCAAGGGCATCCCGGAACTGCGGGAGGCAGTCTCGGCCCACCAGCAGCGGTTCTACGGTCTCTCCCCCGACCCGGCAACGGAAGTCATCATCACCACCGGAGCCACCGAGGCCATCGCGGCCTCGCTCCTGGCCTTCGCCGGTCCAGGCGACGAGGTCCTCACCCTGGAGCCTTTCTACGATTCCTACGGCGCCGTGATCGGCCTGTCCGGTGCGACGCACGTGACTGCACCGCTCCTGGCCCCGGACTTCATGCCGGATATGGCCGCCCTCGAGGCCGCTTTCAGCGCGCGGACGAAGGTGGTGCTGCTGAACAACCCCCACAACCCCACCGGAGCGGTCTTCCCGCGGGACGTGCTCCAACGGGTCGTTGACCTGGCCCGCAGGCATGACAGCATCATCATCACGGACGAGGTCTATGAGCACCTCACGTTCGGCGTCCGGCACGTACCGGTGGCTTCCCTGCCCGGAGCGGCGGACCGAACCATCACCATTTCCTCGGCCGGCAAGACCTTTTCCCTGACTGGCTGGAAGGTCGGCTGGCTCACGGGACCCGAAGAGCTGGTGTCGGCCGCCCGGACGGTCAAGCAGTTCCTCACCTACAGTTCGGGCACGCCGTTCCAGTCGGCCATCGCCACGGGCCTGGCCCTGCCGGACTCCTTCTATGAGGGCATCGCGGCGTCCCTTGAGCACAAGCGGGACATCCTGAGTGAAGGCCTGCGTGCCGCGGGGTTCGAGGTCTTCTCGCCGCAGGGCACGTACTTCGTCAATGTGGACACCGCCCCCTTGGGCATCAGCGACTCCGTGGACCTGGCCCGGAAGCTTCCGGCACTGGTGGGCGTGGCCGCGATCCCGGTCCCGGTTTTCTGCCACGCCGAGGGAGCGGAGCGCACCCGAAGCCTGCTCCGTTTCGCCTTCTGCAAGAGGGCCGAGGTCCTGGAAGAGGCTGCCGGGCGGCTGGCTGCACTCAGCGGCAGGCTCTGATGCCCGGCGGGCGGGAAGTCCGGGCGTCCCGGTTCCTGCGCACCACCGGACAGCACGCGTCCATAGAACCCGACGCCTTCACTGCCGGCAGCTACGTCCTCAGCATCGGCGGCGCGGAACAGTCCCACGTGAACCTTCTGCAGCCGGAGGAGATCTTCTACGAATACCTGCGCCGGATCGGACACCTGGTGGACCTGGCGGCACCCCCCGGGGTTCCGGTCAGTGCGCTGCACCTGGGCGCGGGAGCGCTGACCCTGGCCCGGTACATCCAGGCCACCAGGCCCGGGTCGGTGCAGTATGCGGTGGAGCTGGAGCGTGAGCTGCTCGATTTCGTCCTGCGGGAGCTGCCCCTGCCCGAGGGGACGGACCTGCAGACCATCATCGGCGATGCCCGGGAGTCACTTGTCCGGATTGACCCCGAAGTCCGGTTCGACGTCGTCATCCTGGACATCTTTTCCGGGCCGGACGCGCCCGCGCACCTGACCACCGGCGCGTTCTACCGGGAGGTGAGGGAGCGGCTCAACCCTGCAGGACTGCTGATCGTCAATGTCGGCGACGAGCCGGGCCTGACCCTGGTCCGAAGCCAGGTGTCCGCCATGCGGCAGGCCATGGCGGATGTGGCCGCCGTCGCGGAAACAGGCATGTTCGAAGGCCGCTACCCCGGCAACATCATCCTCGCCGGCACCCTCACCCCGTGGCCGCCGGAATGGACCACTGAACTGACCGCCCGCGGGCCGCACCCGGCAAAAGTGCTGGCCGGAGTGGACCTCGACCCCTTTGCAGGATGACTCCGGGAGGCCAAAGTTCCCGCGCCCGGGCTAGCGTCCGGCCGGTTCCGGCGCCTCGGGAATGTCGTCATCGTCGATTGCATCGGGCACGAAAGGCTCCGCGAACCACAGCCTGGTCTCCCCGTATTTCTTCTCCGCAAACCGGGTGAGGGCCTCGGGCCACCGGGGCTCGGGCGAGCGGGAGGAGCGCTCCACCACCACCACCGCCGCCGGCGACAGGTGGGTGGACAGCTTCAGGAGCACTGCCTGCAAGCCAACCTCCTCGAGCAAATACGGCGGGTCCAGGAAAACAAGGTCCCAGACTGCCGCCTCCGATGCGCGTTCCAGGAAGGATTCCACCTTTGAGCGGTGGACGGTTACCACTTTCCCGCCCAGGACGCCGTTGACGAGATCGGCATTGCGCTGGCAAACGGCGCTGGCCCTGCCATCGGACTCCACCAGGTCCACTGTCCGGGCGCCCCTGCTGCCGCTCTCGACCCCCAGGGCGCCGGAACCCGCATAGAGGTCCAGCACGCGGGCGCCGGTAATGACGTTGAAGGCATCAAGGCGGGAAAAAAGCGCTTCCTTGACGCGGTCCGTGGTGGGCCTGGTGAGGGATCCCGGGACGCCGGTCAAAGGAGTGCCGCCGGCGGCACCTGCAATAATCCGGCTCATTCAACGCTCCTGTCTTGGCCGCCAGGATATCCGGCACCCACCATGCTAGCCGCGTTCAAGGAACGCCTCCTTCTCGGGATTGAGGTATTTGTCGATCGCTTCGGCAAGCTCCGGGCGAGCGGACAGGGCAGGGTCCTCGCGCACAATCTCCTGGGCGTCTTCCCTTGCCCGGGCAATGACGTCGCCATGCTCCAGGACGCGGAGCAGCTTCAGGGTGGAGCGTCCGCCTGATTGCGAGGCTCCCAGGATGTCGCCCTCGCGCCGCAGCTTCAGGTCCTCTTCGGACAGGACGAAGCCGTCGGTAGTCGCCGCCACGGCATCCAGCCGGCGGCGGCTGGGATGCCCGGGTTCAAGGGCGGTGACCAGCAGGCAGGTCCCTGGCAGCCCGCCCCGGCCCACCCGGCCGCGGAGCTGGTGCAACTGGGAAATACCGAACCGGTCCGCATCCAGAATGACCATCAGGGTTGCGTTGTGAACGTCCACGCCCACCTCGATCACCGTGGTGGAGACAAGCAGCTTGATGCGGTTGGCCGCAAAGTCTTCCATGACGCCGAACTTCACGTCCGGTTCCTGCCGTCCGTGGAGCGCCGCCAGGGGAACTCCGGACAGGGTGGTCTCTTCCCGCAGATGCTCGACGACGGCCGTCACCGAGGCGAGCTCCCGGCCGCCGTCCCCTTCCGCATCCCCCGCCGGAGGCTCCGCCTCCCCGGGGCTGAAGTCGCCGTCGTCGTCCGTTCCGATCCTGGGGCAGACGACGTACACCTGATGGCCCCTGTCAATCTCCTCCCGGGCGCGGGCCCAGATGCGGCCTGCCCAGGCCGGGTTCTCGGCAAGTCCCACCAGGTGGGTGGCGATAGGGGCACGGCCGGCCGGCAGTTCGTCCAGGACCGACGTTTCGAGGTCGCCGAAAACTGTCATCGCGACGGTCCGCGGGATGGGCGTGGCCGTCATCACCAGCAGATGCGGCGGCTTCCGCGCCTTGGCGCGCAGGGCATCGCGCTGTTCCACCCCGAAGCGGTGCTGCTCATCCACCACGATCAGGCCGAGATCATAGAATGACACGTTGTCGCTCAGCAGGGCATGGGTCCCGATGATGATCCCGGCCGTCCCCGAGGCGGCATCAAGCAGGGCCTGCCGGCGCGCCGCCGTCGGCAGGGAGCCAGTGAGCAGCGAAACCTGGACGGAAGCGCCGTCCATCCCGCCCAGCAGGCCGTCTCCGGAGAGTGGGCCCAGGGTCCGGCGGATCGATTCGAAATGCTGGGCAGCGAGGACCTCCGTGGGCGCCAGCAGGGCCGCCTGCCCGCCGGCATCCACCACCTGCAGCATGGCACGGAGCGCCACGATGGTCTTGCCGGAGCCCACTTCTCCCTGCAGCAGCCGGTTCATGGGGACGTCCCGGGAGAGTTCTGCCGCCAGGGTTTCCCCGACGGCGGCCTGCCCAGCCGTGAGCGTGAACGGAAGGCTCCGGTCGAAACTGGCCAGCAGGCCCTCCGGAGCGGGCCGGCGGGCGGTGGCTTCTTCCGAGGCCAGCTGTGCACGGCGGCGGGCCAGGGCGGACTGCAGCACCAGTGCCTCCTGGTAACGGAAGCGGCGACGTGCCTGCTGCCAGTCCGTGGCCGACTCCGGCTCATGGATCAGCCGGTAGGCTTCGGCGATCGGCAGGAACTTCTCCCGGGCCGCGATGGCGGGTGGCACGGGATCCGGCAGGGAGCCAAGGTCAGCAGTTTCGAGCAGGGTTGAGACAGCCTTCTGGATCTTCCAGCTGGGAAGCTTGGCGGTGGCCGGATAGATGGGAATGGGCATGGCGGCCAGCTTTTCCGGATCCCGGCCGCCCTCGCTGAACGGATCATCGTCCAGCAGCTGGTAGTCGGGGTTGGTGAGTCCAAGGGATCCCTTGAAGGACGTGACCTTGCCGGAAAACAGCGCCCGGCGGCCAGGGAGCAGGTCCGCTTGGGCCTTGTAGCCGTTGAAGAAGCTGATCTTGAGCGTACCCGGCGCTTTGCCCCGGTACTCCGTGCCGCCTACCACCCGGAGGCCCTGTCTTCCGTCGTCGTCGGAAACCACGACGTCGGTGATGGTGCCGCGGCGCGCCTGCATCCGGCGGGTGTTGCTGGAGAGCACCCGGGCGATCAGGGTGACTTCTTCGTCCCGGGGAATCTCGCTGATGGGCGTCAGCTCCCCGCGGCTCATGTAGCGGCGCGGGTAGTAATTCAGCAGCCCCTCGACCGTGGTGATGCCCAGATGCTTTTCTATGACCGCTGCGGAACGCTTGCCAAGCCGCCGTTCCAGCGCCAGGTCCAGTTCAGCGCTCATGCCCACTGGAGTTCACTGCATCCGTTGCCGGGTCCCGCGGCAGCGCGAGTTCACTGATGCTGATGTTGGCCGGCTCCCCCAGGGACCGGATGATGTGGACGGCGGGATCCGCCTCGGGGACATGGACGTGGACGCGCCACCGGTAGTTGCCGTCGGAATCGGGCACGCTGCCAACCTGGCTCATGATCACGGACTCGCCCACCTCGTCCAGCCGCTGGCGGAGGGTTGCCGCGTTGAGGGGTGACAGGCTGATGGTGCACATGACTTCCACGCCGTCGTCATCCGGCATGGCCGTATGGATGTGCGGGTCAGACACGTCGTAGCCGTGCAGGCCGTCAAGGAGTTCGCTTTGGAGCTCTTCGCCCAGGATCGCTGAGCGAAGGCAATCGAGGATCAGCAGCATCCCCACTCCGCCCGCATCAACCACATGGGCGGTCGTCAGAACGTCCAACTGGTCTTCGGTGTGGATCACCGCGGCGAGGGCGCCCTCCACAACGGCGTCCAGGGCAAGGCCCAGGGCGTGGTTGCTGTCGTCCCCGTTCTGTCCGGCGTCGACAGCGGCCGCGGCCCGGGCTGCCGCTTCCATGACGGAGAGCATGGTTCCCGGCACGGGATCGCTCAATGCCGACCAGGCACGGATCTGGGCACGGTTGAGGGCTGCCGCCAGCAGGGTGGAGGTCAGCCGGGTGTGGCCTGCCAGCGGCTCGGCGGCTGCGCATAGGAACACCGAGAAAAGGGTCCCCGAGTTTCCCCGCGCTTCCTCCATGGCGGCCTGGCCCGCGGTGGCAAGGACGGCACCGACGTCCATCTGCGCGGGGTGGTCACCCGTGGCAGCGAGGGAACGGGCTGCGGCGCGCACGGTGACGTAGAGGTTGGTGCCGGTGTCGCCGTCGGCCACGGGAAAGATGTTGATGGCATTCAGGCGGTCGCTGTGGTTGCCAAGGGCGGTCTCAGCCTTGCCCAACCATCTCTTCATCGCTTGCGCGTTAGCGGCAACCTTAGTGTGCAAAGTGATCCCATCCCCCGGTGTCCGCGGACCGGCCCGCAATTTTGACGCCCGGGCCTTCATTGATTCCCAGTGCTTGTACTGAGCCTATCGCAGTGAATCCGTGAGGCAGCGGCGAACCAGGAGGGAAGGTGGCAAGCAGTCCGTGGTCCTCCCCGCCGCCGAGGACCCACTCTCCAGGGTCCATGCCCAACAGCTCAGCGGCCGGCCGAAGGGCGTCCGCCAGCCGCTTCAGCGGGCCTGGATTGAGGTCGACGGCGACACGGCTGGCTGTTGCCAGCCTCAGCCCATCGCGCAGCAGCCCGTCTGAGATGTCCAGCATGGCGGTGGCGCCGGCGGCACGCGCGGCGGGCCCTGACGCCAGGGGCGGCCGTGGCCTGCACTGCAGTTCCACCAAGGCGCGTTGACCGTCGCTGAGGGCATCAACAGGCACGTCCGACTCCAACAGTGCGAGGCCTGCGGCAGCATGGCCGGCGGTGCCCGCAAGGGCCAGGACGTCCCCCGGCCTGGCGCCGGACCGGAGGACCGGCGCGCCGGCGTCGAGCGTTCCCAGCACGGCCACCGTGACGGAGATTTCGCGCCCGCGCCCCAGGTCCCCGCCCGCTACCGAGCAGGACGCCGCGCCCAGTTCCCTGATGCCCGCGGTGAGGCCGTCCGCCAGGTCCTCCACCCAGCCCACAGCCGTTTCGGGCGGAAGGGTAAGGCTTACCACCATCGACGTGGCGCGCGCACCCATGGCGTTGATGTCACTCAGGTTCTGCGCCGCAGCTTTCCAGCCGACGTCGAAGCCGGTAGTCCGGTAGCCGTTGGGCCATTGCAGCCTGAAGTCCTGGTCCTGGACCTGGGTGTCGATGCTGATGACGGTCCTGCCGTCAGGAGAAGCCACTATGGCGGCGTCGTCCCCCGGGCCGAGCAACGTAGCGTCGCTGTGCGCGCCGTCCATGGCCAGGCGCGGAAAGATCCGGGCCAGCAGCCCGGCCTCGGAGAGCGCAGAGACGGTCAGGGCGGAGACGGTCTGCGGCTCCCCGACGGCGGCAGCGCCTTCAGGCTGGGGCCGCCCGTGGTGGGTGATGGGATTCTCAGGCACTCCACTACGCTATCGCGGTACTCCGACATTGCCGGCCCACGGTGCCGCGTCAGGGCGGAGCCCACCGCGGCGATAGGCTGGAGACATGCACCGTCCCCAGCTTTCCCTGCCCGCCCGCGTTGCCAGGCTGGCACTGATTGGGAGCCTTGCGGCCGTTTCTTTAACCTCGTGCTCGCCTGCCGTGGATGTTCCGGCGGCCAAGGACGCGGCCAACCCGGCGTGCGCGCCCATGATGGTGGGCCTGCCTGATGCCATCGGCGAGTACGCGCTGCGAAAGACAAACAGCCAGGCCACGGCCGCGTGGGGCGATCCGTCCCTGGTGATCCTGCGCTGCGGCGTGAATGTGCCCGGGCCCACAACGGACCGCTGCGTGACCGTGAACGGGATCGACTGGGTCATCAAGGAAGGGGATCCGGTGTGGACCCTGACAACCTACGGCCGCGAACCGGCAACGGAGATCCTCCTGGACCCTGACAAAATCAGTTCAGCCACTGTCCTTGCCGACCTTGCGGCAGCGGCCGGCAAGGTGCCGGCCGCCAGGAGCTGCGTGGGGCAGGAGGATCTCCAGAACCTGCCGCCGAGCCAGTAGGCGGTGGCGGCTGACTCTTAGCGCAGCCCGGTTTTGCGGTTCAGCGCGAGGTAGATCAGTTCGTCGATGAGGTCGGCGTAACCCAGGCCGGAAGCCGCCCACATCTGCGGATACATGCTCTTGGGCGTGAAGCCGGGCATGGTGTTGATTTCGTTGATGATGAGGTCCCCGGCGGGCGTGTAGAAGAAGTCCACCCGGCTCAGGCCCTCGGCCCCCACGGCGTCGAACGCCGCCGCGGCAAGCTCCCGGACCCGGGCTATGGCTTCCTCGGGGATGTCGGCAGGGCAGCTGAGGGAGGCGGCGTCGTCCTCCACATACTTGGCGTTGAAGTCGTAGAACTCGTGGGTTCCGCCTGCCACGGAAATTTCACCGGGCATTGAGGTGCGTGGCGCGTCGGTGCCCCTGCCTTCGAGGACCGCACATTCGATCTCCCGGCCGGTGATGCCGGCCTCGATCACCAGTTTCAGGTCGTGCCGCCGGGCTTCCTCGATGGCTGCATCGAGGAGTTCCAGGGAATCCACCTTGGAGATACCCATGGATGATCCTGCCCGCGCTGGCTTGACGAAGACGGGAAATCCCAGCCGGTCCACCTGCTTGCGCACTGACTCCGGGTCCTTGCGCCACTGCCTGTCCGTCACCGCGACATACGGACCGACCTGCAGCCCGGCAGCCTCGAACACCACCTTCATGAAGTGCTTGTCCATGCCCACGGCCGAGGCAAGGACGCCGGCGCCGACATAGCGGGTATCCGAGAGTTCCAGGAGCCCCTGGATGGTTCCGTCCTCCCCGAACGGGCCGTGGAGAAGCGGGAAAACCACGTCCACCGTGCCGAGCTCCTGGGGTACCTCGTTCGGGGCCGTGACGATCAGCTGGTGCTCGCCCCCGATCTCGGCAAGGGTCACGGTCTGCGGCGAAGGCGCCACCTCAGGGAGGGATGTTCCCGCGAGGGACCACTGGGCCGTATCGGCTGACGCGAGGACCCATTGCCCGGTTTTGGCGATGCCAATGGGAATTACTTCGTACTTGTCCTGGTTGATCGCGCCGAGGACACCGGCCGCTGTCACGCAGCTCACGGCGTGCTCGCTCGAGCGGCCGCCGAAAAGGACCGCCACCCGGGGTTTGGCCCTGCGCGCGGGCTCCCCTGCAGCCAGGTTTTCATGGGACATCGTCAGTATTCGCCTTCAGGTTTCAGTTCCCGGGACAGCAGGACGGGCCCCAGTTGGTCAACGGACAGCTTGCCGGCCAGCACGGCAACGACGGCGGCTGTAATGGGCATCTCCACGCCCAGCTTGCCTGCCAGCTCGTGGACCGCCTGGCCCGATTTTATGCCTTCGGCGGTCTGTGTCATCTTCTGGCCCACTTCCTCAAGCGTGAGGCCCTGCCCCAGGAGCCGCCCGGCGGTGTGGTTGCGTGACAGCGGGGAGGAGCAGGTGGCCACAAGGTCGCCCAGGCCTGCGAGGCCTGCCATCGTCTTGGCTTCTCCGCCAAGGGCAAGGGCCAGGCGGGACGTTTCCGCGAGTCCGCGGGTGATGACGGACGCCTTGGTGTTGTCCCCCATCTGCCTGCCCTCGCAAATGCCGACGGCCAGGGCAATAACGTTCTTGACGATCCCGCCGATCTCCACGCCCACGACGTCGGCGGTGGTGTACGGCCGGAAGTAGGGGGCCGTGCAGCTCCTGGCGATCCAGCCTGCGGCGGCGGAGTCGGTGCAGGCAACCACAGAGGCAGTGGGTTCTTCGCGGGCGATTTCCATGGCCAGGTTGGGGCCGGACACAATGGCTATGCGCTCGGCGGGCAAGCCCAGTTCCTCGCTGATGACCTCGCTCATCCTGGCGTCCGTACCGAGCTCCAGGCCCTTCATCAGCGAGACAACCATGGCGTCCGGAGCGATCAGGCTTTTCCACTCCCGCAGCTGCGGCCGGAGCGACTGCGCCGGGACCGCGATGACCACAAGGTCAGCGCCCTCCAGGACAGCGGCGACGTCTGTTGACGCGGAGATGCTCTCCGGCAGCGGGATGTCCTTCAGGTACTGCTCGTTGCGGTGGTCCGCATTAATCCGGTCCACCACTTCAGCACGCCTGCCCCACAGCCTGATGCTGCGCGGCTCGCCCGCAGCAGCCGCGGCGTCAGCGAGGATTTTCGCAAAGGTTGTTCCCCAGGAGCCGGCGCCGAGAACAGCAACGGAGCGGGCCGAGCCCGTCTGCCTTCCCCCAGGGGTCACGGAGCTTCCGTTCCGGTACCGGTCTGCTGCTGCCCGCGCTCCACGAACCTGCCGTGCCGGGCCTGCTGCTTCTTGGCCGGATCCCACCGCTCAGCCGGAGGCTCTTCTCCCCTGATTTCGGCCAGGAGTCCAGTGATCGCATCCATGATCGCGTCGGTGGCCCCGGCAAGGGTTGCCTTGTCCAGCGGACGGCCGCTGAAGGCGCTGAGGTCAACGGGCTCGCCCACCACTACGGTCGACTTCTTGCGCGGGAACAGGTGGAACCGCTTGCCGTAACGGGGGAAAACTTCGTGGGCGCCCCAATGGGCAATCGGAACCACCGGAATGCCGCCCTCCAGGGCAAGCCGCGCAGCACCCGTGTGGCCTTTCATGGGCCACAGCGCCGGATCACGCGTCAGGGTGCCTTCGGGGTAGATGATGATGGCCCCGCCTTCGGCAACGATCTCCTGCGCGAGCTGCAGGGAGCGGTTCGCCCCCGCGGACGAACGTTCCACCGGGATCTGCTTTGTTGCCCGCAGGACCCAGCCCAGCACCGGAACCTTGAAGAGCCCTGACTTGGCAAGGAAGTGCGGGGCAATCTTGTGGTTGTAGAGGAGGTGGCCGACGATCAGGGGATCGATCTCGGTGCAGTGGTTGGGCGCGGCGATAAAACCGCCCGCAGGCAGCTTTTCCGTGCCCTCCCACTTCTTGTCCATCATGAGGTTGAACAGGGGGCGGACTATGCCGGCGACCACAGCGAGCGTGGCGCGGCTCTTGGCCGGTTCCTTCACGGCTGCCTGCTACTTCTCTGTGGTGATGTCGAAGTCGGCGCCAAGGCCGGCCAGCTTTTCAGTGAAGCGCTCGTAGCCGCGGTTGATGATGTCGATCCCCGTGACGCGGGAGGTGCCGGTGGCCGCGAGGGCGGCAATCAGGTGGCTGAAGCCGCCGCGCAGGTCCGGAACATCGATGTCGGTGCCCTTGAGCTGGGTGGGTCCGGAGATCACCGCGGAATGCAGGAAGTTGCGCTGGCCAAAACGGCACGGCACGCTGCCCAGGCACTCTCGGTGCACCTGGATGCTGGCGCCCATCCGGATGAGCGCGTCCGTGAAGCCGAAGCGGTTCTCGTAGACCGTCTCGTGGACGATGGACACGCCTTCGGCCTGGGTCAGGGCCACCACCAGCGGCTGCTGCCAGTCCGTCATGAAGCCGGGGTGCACGTCAGTCTCCAGCACCAGCGGATTGAGCTTCCCGCCGCGGTGGTAGAAACGGATGCCGTCTTCACCGATGTCCATGCCGCCGCCCACCTTGCGGTAGGTGTTCAGGAAGGTCATCATGTCCCGCTGGGAGGCGCCTTCAACGAAGATGTCACCCTTGGTCACCAGTGCCGCAGAAGCCCACGACGCCGATTCGTTGCGGTCCGAAAGCGCCCGGTGGTTGTAGCCGCCGAGGTCGCGGACGCCCTCGATGCGGATGGTGCGGTCAGTCTGGACGCTGATGATGGCGCCCATCTTCTGCAGCACGGCGATGAGGTCGATGATTTCCGGCTCTGTTGCAGCGCCGGACAGCTCGGTGATGCCCTCGGCGCGCGTGGCGCTCAGCAGCACCTGCTCGGTGGCGCCCACGGAAGGGTAGGGCAGGGAGATCTTGGCGCCGTGCAGGCCCTTGGGGGCTGAGATGTGGATGCCGCCGGGCCGCTTCTCCACCACGGCACCGAACTGGCGCAGGACGTCCAGGTGGTAGTCAATGGGCCGGTCGCCGATCTTGCAGCCGCCGAGGTCGGGGATGAACGCCTCGCCGATCGCGTGGATCAGCGGCCCGCAAAGCAGGATGGGGATCCGGGAGTCGCCCGCGTGGGCGTCGATGGCGGTGCTGGACGCCGTCTTGGCGGCCTTGGGGTCCAGCGTGAGGTCGCCGGTCACCGGGTCCTTCACCACGGTCACGCCATGGAGCTGCAGGAGGGAGGTGACGACCTCCACGTCCTTGATCTCCGGCACGTTCCGCAACACCGACGGTTCGTTGCCCAGCAACGCTGCCACCATCGCCTTGGGAACAAGGTTCTTTGCTCCCCGGACGCTGACGCGGCCTGTAAGCGGGACTCCGCCGCGGATTGTCAGAACACTACTCATATACCGGTTTCCTTACGATCACTCGCCCCCAAATCCTTGCAAAGGCTCCAACCAAGCATAGGAGGTTGCGTTACCTAACCGAAATACGCGGGCGACGGCGGCAGGGCGTGGCGTGCCGCCGTCGGCCCTGCGCGGCTGCTTCAGCCGTTGGAGGAAAGGCGTGCCGGCAGGGTTTTCGGCTTGAACGAAGGACGGGTCGCCTCGTAGGCCGTGATGTCCGCCTCATGCTGCAGGGTCAGCCCGATGTCGTCCAGGCCCTCGAGCAGGCGCCAGCGCGTGTAGTCGTCAATCTCGAAGGGCGCAACGATGTTTCCGCACACCACGGTCTTGGACACCAGGTCCACCGTGACTTCGGTCCCCGGAGCGTTCTCCAGTTCCTTCCAGATCAGCTCGATGTCATCCTGGGAGAGCTCGGCGGCCAGCAGGCCCTGCTTGCCGGAATTCCCACGGAAGATGTCGGCGAAGCGGGAAGAGAGGACGGACTTGAAGCCGTAGTCCTTCAGCGCCCAGACGGCGTGCTCGCGGGACGATCCTGTTCCGAAGTCCGGGCCTGCGACCAGGACGGAGCCGGCGTTGAACGGCTCATTGTTCAGGATGAAGGACGGGTCCTTGCGCCACGCCGAGAACAGCGCGTCCTCGAAGCCGGTCCGGGTAATCCGCTTGAGGTAGACGGCGGGGATGATCTGGTCCGTGTCCACGTTGCTCTGCCGCAGCGGGACGCCGATTCCGGTATGGGTGGTGAACTTTTCCATGGCGTGTCCTAGGCTGCGTCGGTGCGGATGGCGGCGGATTCGGGAGCCGGATCGAGGTCCGACGGCGAACTCAGCGTGCCGCGGATGGCAGTGGCTGCGGCAACCACCGGGGAGACCAGGTGGGTGCGGCCGCCTTTGCCCTGGCGCCCTTCGAAGTTGCGGTTGGAGGTGGACGCGCAGCGCTCCCCCACGTCCAGCTGGTCCGGGTTCATGCCGAGGCACATGGAGCAGCCGGCAAAGCGCCATTCAGCGCCGAAATCCTTGAACACGCGGTCCAGGCCTTCGGCCTCCGCTTCCAGCCGCACGCGTGCCGACCCCGGCACCACGAGCATGCGGATATTGGGATCCTTCCGGCGCCCGCGGATGATGTCCGCCGCTGCACGCAGGTCCTCCATCCGGGAGTTGGTGCAGGAACCCAGGAACACGGTGTCCACCCGGATGTCCTTCATCGGCGTGCCGGCCTTGAGGCCCATGTACTGCAGTGCCCGCTCGGCCGCTGCCTTGGCGTTCTCGTCACCGAAATCCTCCGGAGACGGGACGGACTCGGACAGGGAGACGCCCTGGCCAGGGTTGGTGCCCCAGGTGACGAACGGCTCCAGGGTGTCGGCGTCCAGGTCCACCTGGGCATCGAAGACGGCGTCGTCGTCGGTCCGCAGGGTGTTCCAGTACTCGACGGCGGCATCCCAGTCCGCGCCTTCCGGCGCGTGCGGGCGGCCCTTCATGTAGTCGTAGGTGGTCTGGTCCGGCGCAACGAGGCCGGCCCTGGCACCCGCTTCGATGGACATGTTGCAGATGGTCATGCGCGCGTCCATGGACAGCGCCCGGATGGCGGAGCCGCGGTATTCCAGGACGTAGCCCTGGCCGCCGCCGGTGCCGATCTTGGCGATCACGGCCAGGATGATGTCCTTCGCCGTCACGCCGGGACGCAGCGTTCCCTCGACATTGATGGCCATCGTCTTGAACGGCTTCAGGGAGAGGGTCTGGGTGGCCATGACGTGCTCCACCTCGGAAGTGCCGATGCCCATGGCCAGCGCACCGAAGGCACCGTGGGTGGAGGTGTGCGAGTCACCGCAGACAACGGTCATGCCCGGCTGGGTGAGGCCCAGCTGCGGGCCCACGACGTGGACGATGCCCTGCTCGGCGTCACCGAGGCTGTGCAGCCGCACGCCGAACTCTGCGCAGTTGTTGCGCAGCGTCTGGATCTGGGTGCGGCTGGTCAGGTCGGCGATAGGCTTGTCGATGTCCAGCGTGGGAGTGTTGTGGTCCTCCGTCGCGATGGTCAGGTCCGGCCGGCGCAGCTTGCGGCCGGCCAGCCGCAGGCCTTCGAATGCCTGCGGAGACGTGACCTCGTGGACCAGGTGGAGGTCGATGAAGAGAAGGTCGGGCTGGGCGTTGGCTCCATCACCATCACCTTTGCGCACCACGTGTGCGTCCCAGACTTTCTCGGCCAATGTCTTTGCCATGGCCATCTCCCTTCACTGCTGTTTGGCTGATGAGATCAACTGAATCAGGACGGCTCCGCACTGCGCCAGCCGAAAGATTTGCATCTCAGATATTGAGACGGCAATATCATTACATGGACAATTCTAGTGGAGTCGGTGTCATTGATAAAGCGGCCCAGGTGCTTGATGCACTGGAAGCCGGCCCCACCACCCTCGCGCAGCTCGTGGCGGCCACCGGCCTGGCCCGCCCCACTGTGCACCGGCTTGCCCTCGCCTTGGTGCACCACCGGCTGGTAAGCCGTGATATCCAAGGCCGGTTCGTCCTGGGGAGCCGGCTGGTTGAACTGGCCTCCGCCGCGGGCGAGGACCGCTTGATCGCCTCCGCCGGGCCCGTCCTGATGCAGCTGCGCGACGCCACCGGCGAAAGCGCCCAGATTTTCCGCCGCCAGGGTGACTGGCGGGTATGCGTGGCGTCGGCCGAACGGCCCATCGGCCTTCGTGACACCATTCCCGTAGGCACGCAGCTGTCCATGAAGGCAGGATCAGCCGCCCAGGTGCTGCTCGCCTGGGAGGACCACGACCGCCTGCTCGAGGGGCTTCAGTCAGCCCGCTTTACGCCTACCGTCCTGGCTGGTGTACGACGGCGGGGCTGGGGCCAGAGCCTCGGCGAACGCGAGCCCGGGGTGGCCTCAGTTTCGGCGCCGGTGCGCGGGCCGTCCGGCCGGGTGATCGCGGCAGTTTCCATTTCCGGACCCATCGAGCGGCTCACCCGCCAGCCCGGCAGGCTGCATGCGGAAGTGGTCTGCAATGCCGGCCGCATCCTCACCGAGGCCCTGCGGAAGAACAACGACTGACGCGCTGACACCAACCGGCGGCCCGTACCGGCGCCGCCGGGCTAGGATTTTCGGCATGGGCAGCTACGCAGTGTTTCTTCGCGGCATCAACGTGGGCGGCATCAACATCAAGATGGCTGATCTGCGGGAGGCGCTCAAGGCCGCAGGCTTTGCTGACGCCCGCACCCTGCTTGCCAGCGGAAATGTGGTCCTGGCCAGCCCCCTGGACGCGGACGCCGTCAAACGCGAATGCGAAAAATGCCTGCGGGACACGTTCGGCTATGACGCCTGGGTGGTTGTCCTCGAGTCAGCCCGGCTGTCGGACCTCGTGGCCGCCTGCCCCTACCCCGAGGACGACAAAACCACCCACAGCTACATCACGCTCTCCTCGGACACGGGTGTCCTCGATGAACTCGATGCGGCAGGGGCGGCGCTGGAGGGAAACGAACAGGAGAGGCTGGGTCCGGAGGCCCTCGCCTGGCTGGCACCGGCCGGCGGAACGCTGGACAGCCCCTTCAGCAAGATTTCCGCGAAAGCCAAATTCAAAGCCGCGACCACTACGCGCAACCTGCGCACCCTGCTCAAGGTAAGGGACGCCGCCGCCGAACTCGCGGCGAGCGGGGCTTAGCCCGCCTGCCCGGCCGCGCAGGCCCTATCCGGCCGCAGCCGTCCGGAGCGCGGAGTTAAAGCCGGCCAGCCGGCTGACCTCCACCTCCACGGGTTCCACGACGAGTTCCTGCGCCACCGCGGCCACGGCGGCATTCAACCGCTTCCGTGCCCTCGCCGCCCGTGCATTGGCCGCGGCGGCTGCAATAAAGCGGCCCGTGATGGCAAGGAAGATCCCCAAGGCCACCCCAAAAGCGATCATCAGCGTGGGCACAGGCCATCCTTCGACCCGGGGCACCTCCGGCACGGGCATCTGGAAGTATCCCAGTGCCGCCAGGACACCTAGCCAGCCCAAGCCACCCAGCACAGTCAGCAGGGCCAGCCACTGCACCACGTTGAAGACTCCCCACCACCAGGATTTACGGTTCGCGGCGAGGTCCGTTCCGACGATGGCCTGGTCCAGGGCATCAGGCAACCGCTCCCTGCCTTCACGGGCGGCCCCCCGGATGGCTGCACGCCAGGGGCCGGGGGCACCGGCACTGGCGGCGTCGGCGAACTCCCGCACCGCTGCGTCCGTGCGCGCCCGTTCCGGCGCCCCTGCCGGCGGCAGCGACGTCCGGTTCAACTCCGACGGCGCCGCGCTGCGCAGGTTGAGCCGGCGCAGCGGATCCGCACGGAACCTGGACAGCCACCGGGTCACCGGCCACCCCGTGCGCTTCACTGACTCCAGCCGGTAGGACTGCGCCACCGCCTGCACCACCACCGGCACGTTCGCTGCGATGGCCAGCTCATCAGCCAGGCGTGTCCTGGCTGCAGGCCGGACACCGGCAGCAGTCCCCTCGCCCGACACGGCACCAAGGTCGGCCGACGCCTTTGAGATATCCGCTGCAAGCCGCTGGGCCTGGGCTTTCCGCTTGACCGCAACACCACGGATGGCCGCACGGACCTGGTCCACCCCGGCCCCCGTCAAGGCGGAGGCCGCAAGCACCTGGACCTTGCCAAGTCCGTCCCGGGCAAGGATGGAGCGCAGGGATTCCAGGACGGGCTGCACATCGCGCTCCGGCAGCCGGTCCACCTGGTTGAGGACCACCAGGGTCACGGCTCCGTGGGAGGCCAGGCGGGACAGGAAGTCGTTGTGCACGGCAGCGTCCGCGTACTTCTGGGGGTCAAGGACCCACACCAGCACGTCCACCAGCCCCACCATCCGCTGCACCACTTCGCGGTTGGACGCCTTGGTGGAGTCAAAGTCCGGCAGGTCCAGCAGGATCAGGCCGGTGCCTTCGTCCGCGAACCCATCGACGGCGGCGGCGTGATGGCGGTTGCGGACTTCGAGCCAGTCGAGCAGCGGCTCGCTGCCTTCCGCCCCCCACACCCCTGCCAAAGGTTCCGATGTGGTGGGACGGCGGGCTGCCGCCGTCGCAATTTCCGCGCCGCTGACCGCGTTGAAGAGGGAGGACTTTCCGCTTCCTGTGGCGCCAAAGAAGCCCACCACGGTGTGGTCGGCGGAGAGGGAGCGCCGTGAACTTGCGCGTTCCAGGACGCTAAAGACCTCCTGCAGGGACTCATCCGGAAGGACTCCTTCGCCAAGTTCCCGGGCATCGTTGAGGGCTGAGAGCCGCCGGTCAAGCCGGGACGACTCGCGGGTATCGCTGTGGCGGCTCATGCCTTGTCCGCCAGCCGGAGCAGTGATGCGGCGTGGGCGGCGAGGGCTTCGGGCGCGCTTCCGTCGTATTCCGGCAGCCGGGCGAGGAACCTGCGTCTCTCCTCCTGCAGCAGCCGCTGGCAGCGGGCGTGCAGGTCCTTGCGCGCTTGTTCGGCCATCCGTCTGACGGCGTCCTCGCCGAAAACCGCTTCGAGCAGCCGCTGGCCCACGACGGCGGTGCCTCCTGCTACGCCCACCTCCAGTCCGGTGAGTCCCGCCGTCATCGAAAACACCACGATCATCAGCGCGGCGCCCAGCCCGTTGATGCCGAAGGACAGCCAGCGCGCCTGGGTCCGCTTGCCCTGGCCCTCGGTGCGGATCAGTTCCATCAGTGCTTCCTGCCACGCCCGGATCTCGGCGGCGGCGCGGTCCTCGAAGCCCGGCGTCGTGCCGGAGAGATCATCAGTCCCCAGCAGCTGCCGGCCGGCGGGGTCGTTGCGCCAGTGCTGGTCCGTGTCCTCGGCGGCGTTGGCTGCTTCGTCAACGATGACAGCCTGCAGGCCTGTCTCGATGGCTGCTTCCACCCTTACCGCGGGCGCCGGTTCACCCCGGAAGAAGGCACCCACGCGGTCACGGAAGCGGCCCACATTCTGTTCGAGGGCCCGGAAAAATTCTCCCGTGCCCACGAAGTCCTGCCAGCGGGCCAGCACTTCGCCCCTCAGGAGCGCGCCATCCCTTGTCGCGTCCAGGATGCGGTCCGCAGCGGCCTCATAGGCGGAGACGGCGGCGCCCTCCAGGTTCGCGGCCGCATGCTGCTGCTCCCGTGCTGCCTGCGCAACGGCAGAGACACGCTCCGCCATCGCCCTGACGGTTCCGTTCAGCGTGCGGCGGGCAATGTCGGACCGGCCGGCGGCGTCAGCGGCCAGCCCTGCCAGCCAGGTCCGCAGCGGCTGGACCGCCCCGGCGGGGAGCATGCCCATGGGATCCAGGCTGGTTTCAGGTATCACGAACATCTGCGCCGCCCCCAGGCCTTCGCGGTCCAGCAGGCCGCGCAGGTCCTCGCTGACTTCTGCCTCCGCCGCCGGAGGGACCCTGTCCAGGACCACCCCCACCATGATGTCCCGCGAGGCTGCATTCAGGAGCAGTTTCCATGGAACGGCGTCGGCATAACGGTTGGCGGTGGTGACGAAGACCCACAGGTCGGCGGCGGCCAGCAGCTGGGCTGCCAGCTTGCGGTTGTCATCCGAGATGGAATCCACATCGGGGGCGTCGAGGACAGCGATTCCTGCGGGCACCCCGGGGTCCGACACGAGGACGAGGGATGACATTGCAGCGGCGTCCGGAACCGCTCCTGCCCGGTTGGCAGGCACGGGACTGCTGACGATGGAACCGCGGATCCTGTTCAAGCTCGGCAGCACGCGCTGGCCCTCGAACCAGGCCGCCTCCGACGGGTGGTGCAGGAGGATGGGCTGGCGGGTAGTGGGGCGGATGGCGCCTGCACGGGTTACCGGGTGGCCTACGATCCCGTTCACGAGTGTCGACTTGCCGGCTCCGGTTGAACCTCCGACGACGGCCAGGAGCGGAGCGTCAAGGCTGCGGTACCGCGGGAGGATGTAGTCATCGAGCTGGGCCACGGCGCTGGCGGCCTCGCGGCGCGCCTGCTCAGCATCCGGCAGGGCAAGAGGCAGCTCCGCCGCCGCAAGATCATTGCGCACCTCTTCGAGCAGCGTTAAGGCCGCAGAGGCAGCAGCACTGCCGGAAGGTTTGCGCTGCGGATCCTGCGGGGCATCCTGCTCGTTCCGGGAGGTCACAGCAACATCATGCCAGTTCCCGAACTGTTCGCCGTACGCCCTGCGCGCGGTGCCATAGCTGGGCCGGCTTCTCCACGTAGCGGCAGGACAGCCACGCAACTGGTGCTACCAGCAGTAACGAGGCAGCCGCAAACACCAAAGGAGGCACAACGGAGTGTAGCCCGAGGGCGGCAAGGAACTGCTGCGCAGGCCAACCATAGATATAGATACCAAACGAAACGTCATAGCGGGACCCCACTCCGAAGAGGGGAAGATACAGTGACCCCAGGATGAGGAAAAGACTCAGGGGAAGGTGTACCAAGGATGACGCGAAGCCGAAGGATGACACCAGGACCACCAGGCCGGCGGCAAGCACGAGGGTTGTAGGGTTCGCGGGAATGACATCCTGGAAAAGGTAGATCAACGCTCCTGCGAGAAACGACAAGACAGGTATAAGCGGCCAGTCGTTACGCACGGGCGCGGCGATCCAACCGGCGTCGACGGCCACGGCAGCGGCTGAAGCGACGCTGAAGAGAGTCAGCAGCGCGAGGCGTACTAAGTCGGGCCGGAAAAGCCGGAACACTATTCCGATCAGGATGTAACAGGCGATCTCCCAGAACAGCGTCCACAGTGGGCCGTTCCACAATCGGGGGTCTGGCAGGCCTTCAAGCGACCCGGGAATGCCCCCGACTGCGATAAAGGGGGTGCCGGCGGACAGATTGGTGACAAAGTAGACCGCAGCACCGGAAAGCGAGTAATGCCGGCCCGTCGAGGCGGCCGTAACAGGGGCAACCACAAAAGCTACAGCGGTCACGCAAGCAGCAAGGCCGGGGAAGATCCGCAGAAACCTGGCTAGGCAGTAACTGCTGGCTGAACTCGCCCGTGTCCTGCTTCGCGTTATCAGGTATCCAGAAATCCCGAAGAAGCCCAGCACCGCCCAACTGCCGAGCTTTACACTCCCCGGACTGGGCTCGGGCCCATAGCCTCCCAGCCACCAGGAGTGGGACAGGATGACAGCCGAGGCCAATACCAGCCGGATGGCGTTCAAAGAGTTCTTGCTTCCGGCAAACCGGCTTCCCAGCACAGATTCCCCCAAATGGCTTCGATTTGGGTTCAAGGTATGGCAGCTTCCCCAAGAAACATGTCAGGTTTGCCGAAGCTTTAAAGAAAGATGGCCCCGGGCGTTTGCCCGGGACCATTTCGGTGGTGACCCCAGCGGGATTCGAACCCGCGTTACCGCCGTGAGAGGGCGGCGTACTAGGCCGCTATACGATGGGGCCGTGTACATTTCCGTACTTTTGCCAGCGTTTCCGCTGATCAAGCTCAGTGATTCTTTCACACACTTTGCTTTGGTTTCAAATCGGCGGACCGGCTGAAACCGTCTGTTTCGAGCTTCGGACTGCTGCTCAAACCAGAGCTGGGATACCAGGACTCGAACCTAGAATGACGGTACCAGAAACCGTAGTGTTGCCAATTACACCATATCCCAATGATACTTTCGGGCCGGATTTCAGGGGCTTTACCCTGCTCCGTGCGCCTCAGCACGAGAAATTACTTTACCTGAGACTCTTGGCTCGCACAAATCGGCGCGGGTGATGCTGGCCACGACAGCCTTGCATAGTGAATGGACGGACGGAAGGGGCGACGCAATGGCTTGGAGGGCGCGGACAGTCATCGGTTTGCTCGGTGCGGCCGGGGTCGCGGCGTGGGCTCGGGCCTGGCGCCCCCGGCACTTGACGTGGGGCGCAACCCCTGATGAGGTGGCCCGGGCGTTGCCGGGTGATGACCTGGTGCGGTCTCCGACTTTCAACGCCACCCGTGCCATCTCAGTCGGAGCTCCACCCGAACGGATCTGGCCCTGGCTTGTCCAGGTCGGGGTGCGGCGGGCCGGGTGGTACAGCTATGACCTGCTGGACAACCTCGGACGTCCCAGCGCCAGGCAGATCCGCCCCGAATGGCAGGCCCTGGAACCGGGCGACACACTGCCGATGAGTCCGGACGGCAAGCACGGTATCAACGTCTACTCAATGGACTACCCGCGCTCCATGGTCTGGGGAACCCCGGGTGACACCACATGGGTTTGGCAGCTTGACCCGCAACCGGACGGAACCACCCGGCTCCTCACCCGGATCCGCTCCCGCATCCGGTGGTCGCCGGCATCCATTGCGTTCTCGGCACTGCTGGAGGTTGCCGACTTCTGGATGATCCGCAAAATGCTGGCCGGCCTGCGTGAACGGGCCGAGCAGAGCGGAACTTCCCCGGGCGGGGAGGACGGCCGGACCCCTGCCCGGAGCGCTTCCTAGCCGACCAGCTCTGCCAGCGAGGACACGGCGTTGCCTTCAAACTCCGCCACCGGCTCCCCCACCCTGTTGAGCCAAACGCCGACCAGCCCCGCCGCCGTCGAGCCCTCCGCGTCCAGGAGCCGGTTGTCGCCCACATAGAGCGTGTCGGCCGGTGCGGTACCCAGCAGCCGGACACCTTCCAGGTAGATGGCCGGATCGGGCTTCGCCACGCCCAGCGTGTCCGTCCCCACCAGCCGCCGGACGCGTTCCAGTCCGGCTCCGTCCAGCTTGGCGCGCTGGTAATCATGCACGTTGTTGCTGACCGCCCCGTAAGGGATGCCTGCCTGGTCCAGGACGTCCAGCAGCGGCATGACATCCGGAAAGGGCTTTACATAGGCGGGCTGCTTTTCAATGTAGGCCGCCAGCCACTGGTGGGACTGCTCGCCCTCGTCCAACTCGACGCCGAAGTGGCCCAGGGCGGCACGGCCGCGCAGCAGCCGCTGCTCGTTGAACGTGAGTTCACCAGCCAGGTAGCGGTCGTAATAGTGGGTGGTTTCGTGCGTAAAGATACGGCCGAACCTTTCCCACCCGGCCTGGTCCAGTCCGGGCAGGAGGTGTTCGCTGACTTCCCGCAGCGCGGTTGTCATCGAGAACTCGAGGTCCACCAGTGTGTCGTCGATGTCGAACAGGATCCCCCGCACCGCCCCGAAGGGCGTGTCCAGGAAACTGGTGGAGGCAGCGGTGGGAGCTGACATCAGCCGCGGAAGGCCCGGAGCCTGCGGAGTGAGGATTCCCGGCCGAGGATCACCATGGACTCGAAGAGCGGCGGCGAGATGCGGCGGCCGGAAACAGCCGTACGCACCGGTCCGAAGGCGAGCCGGGGCTTGAGGCCCAGCTCCTCAACCAGGGTCCTTTTCAGGGCAGCCTGGATTTCTTCCGCCGTCCACTCCTGCACGCCGTCCAGGGCGGCGATTGCCGCATCGAGGACCTCCCCAAGGTTCTCCGGAAGTCCCTTCCGGGCGTCGTCCGCCACATCGATGGCGTCGTCATCCTTGAACAGGAATCCGAGCATCTCGGGCGCCTCGCCCAGGAGCGTGATGCGCTCCTGGATCAGCGGCGCGGCCTCGGTGAGGATTTCCTCCTGCCGCGCCGTGAGCTGCTCCCCCACGTAGCCCGCGGTGCGCAGGTACGGCACCAGCCGCTCCCGGAAGTCCTCCGGCGCGAGCATCCGGATGTGGGTCCCGTTGATGGCTTCGGCCTTCTTGATGTCAAAGCGCGCAGGGTTGGCCAGAACGTCGTGGACATCAAAGTTTTCGATCAGCTGGTCCACGGTGAAGATGTCCTCGTCCGCGGACAGGCTCCAGCCCAGCAGGGACAGGTAATTCAGGAGGCCCTCGGGAATGAAGCCGCGGTCGCGCAGCAGGAAGAGGTTGGACTGCGGATCACGCTTGGACAGCTTTTTGTTGCCTTCGCCCATCACGTAGGGCAGGTGGCCGAACTCCGGCATGTAGCTGGCAACACCGATTTCCATCAGGGCGCGGATGAGGACAACCTGGCGCGGTGTGGAGGACAGCAGGTCCTCGCCGCGCAGTACGTGGGTAATGCCCATGAGGGCGTCGTCCACGGGGTTTACCAGGGTGTACAGGGGGGACCCGTCCGCACGCACGATGACGTAATCCGGGATACTGCCGGCTTTGAAGGTGATCTCGCCGCGGACCAGGTCGGTGAACGTGACGTCTTCATCGGGCATCCGGACCCGGAGCACCGGCTGCCGGCCTTCGGACCTGAAGGCGGCCACCTGATCTTCGGTCAGCTCGCGGTCAAAGTTGTCGTAGCCCAGCTTGGGGTCACGGCCGGCCGCGCGGTGGCGCGCCTCGACCTCCTCGGGGGACGAGTAGCACTCATAGGCGTAGCCGGCCTCGATCAGCTTGGCCACGACGTCTTTGTAAAGGTCCAGCCGCTGCGACTGCCGGTACGGTTCGTGGGGCCCGCCCACTTCCACGCCCTCTTCCCAGGTGATGCCGAGCCACTTCAATGCTTCCAGCAGCTGCTGGTAGCTCTCCTCCGAGTCGCGTGCAGCGTCCGTGTCCTCGATGCGGAAGACGAAGGTGCCCTTGGTGTGCTTGGCATGGGCCCAGTTGAACAGTGCCGTGCGGATCAGCCCCACGTGCGGGGTGCCCGTGGGTGACGGGCAGAACCGGACCCGTACGGGAGTGTCGGCAGAAACGGAGGGCAAGGAGGCAGCAGTCGACGCGGAAGCAGTAGTCATAGTGGCTCCAACTTTACCGTCTGCCGCCAGGGGTGAAGGCGGGCCTGGCGTCAGCGGCGCACGATGGGGTTGGACAGGCGGCCGATGCCCTCAATCTCCACTTCGAAGCGGTCCCCCGCGTTGACGAGTCCTACGCCGGCCGGAGTCCCCGTCATGATGACGTCGCCGGGCAGGAGGGTGAAAGCCTGGGACACAATGGAGACCAGCTCGCGCACTCCCCTGACCATCTGGCTGGTGCTGCCGTCCTGCCGCAGCTCCCCGTTCAGCCTGCCCTGGATCTGCAGGTCCTCGGTATCCAGCTCTGTCTCGATCCACGGGCCCAGCGGCGCGGAGGTGTCAAAGCCCTTGGCCCGGGTCCACTGCAGGTCGGTTTTCTGGACGTCCCGGGCAGTGAGGTCGTTGCCGCACGTGTAGCCGAAGATGACGTCGTCCACGCGGTCCTCAGGGACGTCCTTGCAGATCCTACCGATGACCACGCAGAGCTCAGCTTCGAAGGAGACTTCCTCGGAGAACTCCGGCAGCACTACAGGATCGTTGGGGCCCACCACGGCGGTGTTGGGCTTCAGGAACAGGAGGGGCTGGGCCGGGACTTCGTTGCCGAGTTCATGCGCGTGCTCCACGAAGTTTCGTCCCACGCCGATGACCTTGCTGCGGGGAATGATCGGGGCCAGCAGCCGGACGTCCTCCAGCTTGTGGCGGACGGAGGTGCGCTCCACCCCGTTGAAGAACGGGTCTCCGTGGATGACAGTGATTTCCTCACTGCCCGTGTCACCTTCGACAACGCCGTAGAGGGGATCAGAATCAACGACAAACCTGGCAATACGCATGGCTCCTACCCTACCGTCTCGCCACCCCGCGCCTGCCAGCGCTACGTCTGGGCCGCAGTGCCCCGGAGGTAGTGGAGCTGCGCCGCCACGGAAGTTTCAGCGGCCCGCCGCACGGAAGGGTCGACGTCGGAATACACTGCGCCGGCGACGTCCCGGGCGGTTGCGTCCCGGCCCAGGGTGTCCAGCGCAGCGCGGACCTGTTCCAGCCGCTCGAGGCGGTGGCTGCGGTAGGCGCGCGCAATTTCCGCCAGCGACGGAAGAACGGGACCATGGGCGGGAAGCACTGTGGCGGGACCAATCGCTTCCAGCCGGTCAAGGGAGGCAAGGTAGTCCGCGAGGGTTCCGTCAGGGTAGTCGATCATTGTGGTGCCGCGGCCCAGGATGGTGTCCCCGGTCAGGACCGAGCCGTGGGCACCGTCGCCGGGGAGGTGGAAGCAGACGGAATCGGAAGTGTGGCCGGGAGTGGCCACCACCCGGATGTCCACGCCCGCGGCGGAAAGAACTTCGCCATCCTGCAAAGGAGTGCCGCTCCCGTGGCAGTGGACGGCGTCGGCGGCACGCACGGGGGCGCCGGTCAAGCCATGGAGCCGGGCGGAACCTGCTGTGTGGTCCGCGTGGCGGTGGGTGATGAGGATGAGGTCCACGGGGCCTGCCGCTGCCAGGGCCTCCAGGTGGGCCTCGTCGAACGGACCGGGATCCACCACCACAGCGCCGGGGTTACCGGGTGCGTGCAGGACGTAGGAGTTGGTCCCCGCCAGGCTCATGGGTCCTGGATTGGGCGCCAGGAGACACCGGGTCAGGGCCGAGCTGCGCTGCAGGACGGGGCCGGAAGCTGAAGTCACCACACCATCCTTGCAGACGCGAAAGGCGCCTGCCGGAGCAAAGTCCGGCAGGCGCCGTCGTACGCGTCTGGAAAGTGGGCGCCTAGGCCAGGCGGGTCAGCCAGCCGTGGGTGTCCGGGACAGTTCCGGTCTGGATGCCGAGCAGCTGCTCGCGGATGGCCATGGTGGTCTCCCCCGCCTTGGCGTCCTCGGAGCCGATGAACTCGGTGGCGTCCTTGAGGACTCCGATCGGGGTGATGACGGCTGCGGTACCGCAGGCGAAGACCTCGGCAATCTCGCCGGAAGCAACGCCGTCGCGCCATTCGTCAAGGGTGATCTTGCGCTCGGTGACCTGGCGGCCCATGTCCTTGGCCACCTGGATGACGGACATCCTGGTGATGCCTTCCAGGATGGTGCCGGTCAGCGCGGGGGTGACCAGCGAGCCGTCCTTCATCACGAAGAAGACGTTCATGCCGCCCAGTTCCTCGACTGCATTGTCGTTGAAATGGTCGAGGAAGAGGACCTGCTTGCAGCCGTTGGCTTCTGCTTCCTGCTGGGCAATCAGCGACGCGGCGTAGTTGCCGCCGCATTTGGCATCGCCCGTTCCGCCGCGGCCGGCACGGGCGTATTCACGGGAGATCCAGATGGATACGGGCTTCAGCTCACCGCCGAAATAGTTGCCGGCCGGTGAGGCGATCACCCGGAAGGAAACTTCGCGTGCGGCGCGCACACCCAGGAAGGCCTCGGTGGCGATCATGAACGGCCGCAGGTAGAGGGCCTCGCCGTCGCCGCCGGGAACCCAGTCCCTGTCCACGTTCACCAGGGCTCGGATCGCTCCGAGGAAGTATTCAGCCGGCAGCTCGGGAAGGGCAAGCCTGCGGGCTGACTTGTTCAGGCGGGCCGCGTTTGCTTCGGGACGGAAGGACCAGATGGAGCCGTCGGCATGGCGGTAGGCCTTGAGGCCTTCGAAAATCTCCTGGCCGTAGTGCAGCACGGCGGCAGAGGGATCCAGGACGATGGGACCGTACGGTTCAATCCTGGCGTTGTGCCAGCCGCCGTGGCCGTTCTCGTCCACGCTGTAGTCCACCACGGCGGTGTGGTCGGTGAAGTGGTTGCCGAATCCCGGGTTGGCCAGGATGGCTGCACGCTCTTCAGCAGACTTCGGGTTGGCCGAAAGCTGCTGGCTGAATTCGACGCCATGGGCGGTCTGGGTCATGGTTCCTCCACGATCGGCCGCCCCGTGTTCAGCACTGAACGGCGCGGCGGCATTTGGTGATTCGAGACAAGCTTACGCCCGATGCCGGAGCCCCTGGCGCGGTGTCAGAGCCCGGCGGCGATGGCGTCGCCCACGGCACTCGTGGTGCGTGAACCGCCGTCGCGCTTCTCGACGTCGGCAACCACTGCCGCTTCGATCCTGCGGGCCGCTGCGGCGTAGCCGAGGTGGTCCAGCAGGAGCGCAGCGGAGAGGATGGCAGCCGTTGGGTCTGCCTTGCCCTGGCCCGCAATGTCCGGGGCAGACCCGTGCACGGGTTCGAACATGGAGGGGGCCGTGCGGTCCATGTTGATGTTGCCGGATGCCGCCAACCCGATGCCGCCGGTGATCGCGGCGGCCAGGTCGGTGAGGATGTCGCCGAAAAGGTTGTCAGTGACTATCACGTCGAAGCGGGACGGGTCGGTGACCATGAAGATGGTGGCGGCGTCCACGTGGAGGTAGTCGTGGGTGACCTCCGGGAACTCCTGCGCCACCGCCTCAACGGTGCGCTTCCACAGGTGCCCCGCGTAAACCAGGACATTGTGCTTGTGGACCAGGGTGAGGTGCTTGCGCTCCCTGGCGCTGGCCCGGCGGAACGCGTCCCGGACTACCCGTTCCACGCCGTGGGCAGTGTTCAGTGAAACCTCGGTGGCCACCTCGTGGGGCGTGCCCGCACGCAGGGTGCCGCCGTTGCCCACGTAGGGCCCCTCGGTGCCCTCGCGGACCACGATGAAGTCAATGGTGCCCGGGTTGGCGAGCGGGCTTCCCACCGTTCCATAGAGCCGGGACGGCCGCAGGTTGACGTAGTGGTCCAGGCTGAAGCGGAGCTTGAGCAGCATCTCGCGTTCAATAAGTCCCGACGGGATACGCGTGTCTCCCGGGGCGGCGCCCACCGCGCCGAACAGGATGGCATCCCGGGTCCGGAGGTCCGCCAGGACCTCGTCCGGCAGGGTCTCCCCGGTGGCCAGCCAGTGCTCTGCACCGAGCTTGTAGTGGGTCTGCTTGAGCTCCACGCCCTCCGCTGCCACGGCCTTTTCGAGGACCTTAATGGCCTCGGCAATCACCTCGGGGCCAATGCCGTCGCCGGGAATAACTGCAAGATCAATGGAGGATGCGCTCATGGATTCAGGTTAGCCAAAACATCCATATGCTGGTCAAGCCGTCTCAATATTCGAGAAGATGCCGAGGGCCGCCGCAGCGCCGGGCGGCAGGAGGCGCCGGGCGGCAGGAGGCGCCGGGCGGCAGGAGGCGCTGGGCGGCACTCACTGGGCTACCGGGGAGGCACTGACAACGACGTTCGTGCCCCAGAGGTCGTCCGTGTAGCACGAGATGAGGACCAGCCTGTTGGGCGCAACATCCCAGACAGGACTGTCCTTGAGTCCCGATTTTACGTACGTGGTGACAGAGTCCACCTGGTATTCAAGCTCACCCGCGGACGTGGCAACCGTTAGCCTGTCCCCCGCTGCCGCCTTTGAACTGAGCCGGTTGAAGGGCGCCTCAAGGTCCTGCCAGCTGTGGCCCACAACGTAGGTGGTGTTGGTGGAGCCCGCCCCCGGCATTCCGTAGGGGGTCAGCCAGTATCCGTCCATGGTGGGCGGCGGAATTATGGTCTGGGAGGCAACGTCCGAGCTGCTTGGATCGAGCGGATGGATGGGGACGTCGATATCCGCAGCTGGATAGACCAGCCGCTCCGGAGGAGCAGCCGGCGGCCCGGCGGCGGCCGACGGCACTTCCGGGGTGATGGCCGGAACAGGGAAAACTGAAACGGCGCCCGTCTCGGACTGCAGTGGAACGGGCGCTGAGGCCACCGCAGTTGCGCCGCCCGGCGGCGACGTCCGCGCCCCGGGCTCAACCAGCGCAGGGAGAAGGGCCACGGCAAGGAAGCCCACGGCTCCGGCCAGGGCCAGCAGAACAACGGTCCTGAGAGTTGACAGCCCGCGACCGTGGCCGGTTGTCCCGGATGTTGCGTTCTCTCCCGGTACTTCCTCCGGGTCATTACCTGCCATGAATTGTCCTCATGCTTCGGTTCAGCGTGGGGAAAATGCCGGGAGACGCAAAGCGCCGTGCAACACCTGCACGGCGCTTCGCGTCCCTTTTACCCGAATGCCGCCGGGGCGGCGGCTACCACGCGCTATCCGCGCTGCTGTCCGCGGACGGCAGTCCTAGCCATCGTCTTCCGGACGGCAAGGGCGGCACCGGCAACCATCACGGCGGCCAGGCCGCCAAGCCACGGAGCTGCACCCGAACCGGACGGCGCCGAGACCGCGGTCTGCACGTTGAAACCCTCGTTTGGCGAGGCCACTGCACCCGCACCGCCTCCGGCAACAGCGCCGCGCGGATTCGTCCCGGGCACCACTCCACCGGCAGGAGGAACGACATTTCCACCCGGCGGTACCGTCGGCGGGGTAGTCGGCGGCGTCGTGGTAATTTTCACCGGAACGCAGTTGTTGTTGAAGGTTGCCTGCCCCTCAGCGGTCCAGTTCTGGCCGGCAGGAATCACTTTTCCGCTGTTCGGCGGAATGATGTCCTCGCTGTGCTGGTGGTGGGCGCCACCGTGGCCGTTCAGGCCCTGCAACGCGATTGAAAGGACCACGTAGGGGTTCTTTTCCGAACCCGTGGCGTGGCAGATGGTGATCTTCTTGTCGTTGTCCTTGGGCGGCCCGGCGGGATTTCCACCGGGCTTGGCGCAACCGGCGTTCCACACATCCACTTTGTCCAGGTTCTGGCCGCCAGGCAGGACCTTCCCGTTGTTGGCCGGGATGATGTCCTCTTCATGCTGGTGGCCGGCGTGGCCGTTCAACGCATTGAGGTCAATGGTGATCGGCACGTAGGGGTTCGTTTCCGATCCCGTGGCATGGCAGATGGTGATTTTTTCACCGCCGCCCGACTCGCCTGTGGCGAATGCCGTGGCTGTTGCACCCAGGAGTGCGAGGCTTGTGACCCCCAAGGTGGCAAGGATCCGTTTCATTTCCGTCTCCGTCCATAGTCTGCTTCAGACTGTCCAGACGCGAAGGAGAACGCACCGCCCCAACCTGACGGATCAACCCGGAGTAACGGGTCGAAGGGCAAACAGACAGCATCGGGGCGACGGTTCTCCCAGATGCGAACTGTCAGTTTGCTAACACGTTCAGGCTATGGATTTTCCTGTCCGGAATCCCCAGTAGGACGTACTTATCTTCGGAATACGGAACTACTTGGCCTCGGCCGGCTCTTCGTACTTCGGGAACACCGGCGAAGGGGCCGGCAGCTCCGTCCCTGCAACGATCGGGGTGCCAATGGCCGCGAACTGCCGGGCTTCCCCTTCGGGCTGGCCCAGCGTCTGCAGAAGCGCCGCCGTTGCGGCGGGCATGACCGGCTGTGCCAGGATGGCCACGATCCGCAGCACCTCGAGCGTCACGTAGAGCACGGTATTCATCCGCTCAACGTCGGTTTTCCGCAGCACCCATGGCGCCTGCTCGGCGAAATAGGCGTTGGTGTCGCCGAGGACTCCCCAGATCGCTTCAAGGGCGCGGCTGAATTCCTGCTTATCAAAGGCTGCCCGGGCCGCGGCGAGGAGGCCGCCGGCCTGCTCCAGGATGGCGTTGTCCTCCGCAGTGAACGCGCCGGGAACGGGGACCGTGCCCCCACAGTTCTTGGCGACCATGGACAGCGAACGCTGGGCCAGGTTGCCGAAGTTGTTGGCCAGGTCCGCGTTCATCCGCCCCACGATGGCGTCGTGGTTGTAGCTGCCGTCAGCGCCGAACGGCACTTCGCGGAGGAAGAAGAACCGCACCTGGTCCACGCCGTACTGGTCCACGAAATCGGATGGAGCCACCACGTTGCCCAAGGACTTGGACATCTTCACTCCGTTGTTCTGCAGGAAGCCGTGGATCATGACGCGCTTGGGCAGTTCAAGGCCTGCGCTCATGAGGAAGGCGGGCCAGTAGATGGCGTGGAAGCGTGAGATGTCCTTGCCGATGATGTGCACGTCGGCGGGCCAGTACTTCCGGAACTTTTCAGATTCGACGTCGGGGTAGCCAACTCCCGTGAGGTAGTTCGTCAGGGCGTCCACCCAGACGTACATGACGTGCTTGTCGTTGCCCGGAACCGGGACGCCCCAGTCGAACGTGGTGCGGCTGATCGACAGGTCCTCCAGGCCGCGCTTCACGAAGCTGATGACTTCGTTGAAGCGGTACTGCGGGGCACCGAACTCCGGATGTGACTCGTAGAGCGCCAGGAGCTTGTCCTGGTAGGCGGACAGCCGGAAGAAGTAGCTCTCCTCCGCCGTCCACGTCACCTCCGTGTCCGTCTCCTTGGAGTAGCGCACGCCGTCGTCCTTGACCACGGTGTCGTCCTCAACGTAGAAGGCTTCGTCCCGGACGGAGTACCAGCCCTCGTACTTGGACAGGTAGATGTCCCCGTTGGCTTCCATCTTTTTCCAGATGGCCTGCGACGCGGCGTAGTGGTCCTCGTCAGTGGTCCGGATGAAACGGTCGTACGAGATCCCCAGCGCGGCATGCGCCGCCTTGAAGGCTTCGACATTCCGGTCCACCAGTTCCTTGGGAGTGATGCCTTCCTTCTCGGCCGTCTGGGCGATCTTCATCCCGTGCTCGTCCGTGCCGGTCAGGAACATCACGTCGTAGCCGTCCAGCCGCTTGAAGCGGGCCATTGCGTCGGTGGCAATGTACTCGTAGGCGTGGCCGATGTGCGGCACCCCGTTGGGGTAGGTGATGGCCGTGGTGATGTAGAACGGCGTTTTCTCTGAAGCAGTCACGTAGAGGACGTTACCTTCGGTGCGGAGGGGCGGGCTAGATGAGTTCGGTCAGGGTATCGCTGAGACGGACGAGTTCGTGGTCGTGCGAGGCCACCAGGACGGCGATTCCGTCCGACGTGGTGTCCTTCAGGATGCTGATGATCCGGTTGGCAGAGGCACGGTCGAGGCTGGCAGTGGGCTCATCCACCACCAGGACGCGCGTGCCCAGGATCAGTGCCCGGGCAATGGCGACGCGCTGGCGTTCACCGCCGGAGAGCTGGGCAGGACGGTGCCGCATGCGGCGGCCCAGCCCCACGAGGTCCAGCAGGTCCTTGGCCATGTCGCGGCGCTGGTCCACTTCGCCGTCAGGGACAGCGGGCAGCAGCACGTTCTCGAGGGCGCTCATCCCGTCAATCAGTGCACCGCCCTGGTCGACGTAACCGATCAAGGCACGACGGCGGTCGGCGATTTCGTCGTCGCCCATGCTTTCGAGGGAATCGCCTTCCCAGTAGACACGGCCCGACGTTGGCAGCGTCAGTCCCGCGCCGACGGTGAGGATGCTGGTCTTGCCGGAGCCGCTGCGGCCGGCAACGCAGTGCATCTCGCCGGCGTGCAGGGTGAGATCGAAGCCTTCCACCACGCTGACGGCTTCGGCACCGCCCTTGCCCCCGCCGTAGCGGATGGTGATGTCGTTCAGTTCCAGCGGGGTCCCGTGGTCGGCGGCCTTGACGATGGTGTTGGCGCGGGTCTGCAGGGGGACCTCCGCGGAGCCGGACCGGCGGCTCCGCTGGACATTCGTCGGGTTTGTCATTGGACCACTTTCGTTGCAATCGGTATCCAGCAAAGTACAGCCACAAGGCCTGCCACGCCCGCCCACAGTGCAGCGTACGGCGCCAGCAGCAGGCCTATCCCCAGGGCGCCCAGCACGCCCAGCGGCAGGGCAAGGGTTCCCACCAGGGCATTCTCGAACAGCCGGACCTGGCGCAGCATGTCCGGGTTCCAACCCATCGCCTCGAGGATGCCGAGGTACTGGCGCTTGGCGTTGAGCTCAAACCGCCCGGTGACCAGCGTGAGCACCAGCCCGACAGCCACGCCCGAAAGAGCAAGGAGGATGCTGGGCAGGGCAACACTGGCTGCGGCCAGGCCACTCAGGGCACTGGCGCCGGCAGCGCGGGGAATGTCAATGAGCAAGGCGATGAGGCCGCCCACTGCAGCGCCGAACACGCCTACGGCCAGGGCAAGGGAGATCGTGTTGAATTTGTTGGTGCTCAGCTGGCGGTTGGCGAAAGTCAGCGGCGAGTCCACCGGAATGAGCCGCTCGTCATGCTGCGGCTCCTGGTCCACGACGTGGCCGTGGCGCAGCTGCTGCGCTGCGAAGAAGGCCGCAGCGGCGTAGAGCACAAGGACGGACACGGACACGAGGGCCGTGGCAAGGCTCCAGCTCACCAGGCTCAGCACGGTCCCGGCGACGGCCAGCAGGACGGCGCCCACTCCGAACTCCTCCAGCACCCACCGGCGCACCCGGCGCTGGGTCCAGCCCATGGCCCGGAGCGTTCCGGCTTCGCTCCTTCGCTTGCGGATGTAGCTGACGGTGGATGCCCCCGTCAGGAGGGCTGCACCGCAGAGCGTCAGGAAGAGCAGCGTGACGTTGGTGCCGGACAAGGATCCGGTGACGGCTTCGGCAGCGTTCTGCCGCACCCAGGACTGCCGGACGGTGCCCAGGGCGGATTCCTTCCCGGCGCCGTCCTTGGAGTAGCCGGGAACGAAGATGCTGGCATCCTCGCGTGCGGAACCGGCCACAATGGTGGCTTCCAGGCCCATCGAGCGGATTTCGCCCGCCAGCTTCTCGACGTCGGGCTGCGCCTGCTTCCAGCTGCCCGGCGCCTTCGCGCGGACCCGGACGGCGTCGATCACGCTGGCGTTGTCGGTGTAACCCCGGGCAGCGGCAAGCCCGTAGTAATCGGTGATGGCACCGGCGGACTGGCTGGCCAGGCCGGTGGCGCTCAGGGAAGGTTCCAGCTCCGTGGCCGGGACATCGTTTCCGGCAGCGTCCTTGACCAGGGTGAACGGGGTGGGGTCGTAGCCACCGAGCGGCAGCTTGTTGACGTCGCCGGCGGCGGCAGCAACGGCAGAGGGGTCGAACGTGCCGTAGACCATCGCCAGCGGAGCAGCTGCCTGCGACCCCGTTTCGAGGTTCTCGCGGTAGGAACGTTCGTCCACGGGTTCGCGCTGGGTCTGGTCAACAGGGGCGCCGTTGGCGCTCTTCTCGGGCAGCCGGTTGACGGTCACCCATTCGCCGGGAACTGCTGCCTTGTCCACGGCGCCGTTCGCAGCCGTTTCGCCGTCCGTGTACTTGGGTGCGGCGGCAAAGTCGGTGCTCCACGTGGCCGGGGTGTAGAGGCCCTGGTTGAAGTTGCCGGTGCTCCCCAGCAGGGATGAGTGGTCCGTGGAGCCCGGCCAGGAAAGGACGAAGGGGTCCTTGGAGACGAACGGGAGGTAATCCTTGTCCAGGGACCGGGAAACGGTACCGACGTCCTTGACGACCTTGCCGGCGCCGTCAATCTCTTCGATCTTGACGTTGTACTTGAGGTCCAGCGACGTGCCGGAGCGCACGATCAGCGGAATGGCCTGGGAGTCGGCAGTCAGCTGCCCGGTCCGCTTGGCCTGCTGGTACTGCGTCATCAGCGGTGCCCAGTACTTGAGCTTGACGCCGAGGAAGTCCGGCCCTTCCTTCAGCTGGTCCAGGCTGATGCCGTTGGTGAAAAGTCCCTCAAAGTAGCGTCCAATTGCCCCGGCGTCGCGGGCGTCGGCCGGCGGCGCCTTTTCCAGCGGAGCCAGGAAGTCACCGGCGGAACCCAGGAGGGCGCGCTCTGCGGCCGGATCGACAGCAACCACCGATTCGGTTACCTCAGGGGCGAGGGGCAGTGATACGGACAGGTTGAAGAGGTTGTGCTCGGAGCCGCCGGCCGGGGCGGGAAACTTGATGCCCGTTTCATCCTTGGGTGCAGCGATCCTGATACTGCTGCCTCCGGCGGCCTTTTCTTCAACGAGCTTGGCCTTGCCCAGGGTGCCTTCGGCAGTGGACTTGAACAGCGTCTGCTCAGAGACGCCGTCGGAGCTGACGGCGCTGGCGGTCAGGCGGTACTTCTTGCTTTCGTCGCTCAGCACGGATTCGGCGGCAGGCCACTGGTCCGGGGCGGTTGCCCCGGCGGCCTGGTCGGCGGTTGCGGTGCCGGCCAGCCCGGCGTTGTAGCCCAGGTAGTCCATGGCCTCCAGGCGGGGCGACTCGAGGTTCTGGGTCACCCGGGAGACGAGGCTGATGGGGGCTGCCACGGAGGTTCCGGTCAGCTTTTTGATGGCTTCCAGCTGTTCAAAGCTGATGCCTCCGGTCCCGTTGGCGATCTCCGGCTGCATCAGCGCGCCGGAAGGCGCCTTGGCCTGGACCAGGATGTCATAGAGTCCCCGTGAATTTTCATCCACGGTCCTGTTGAGTGCAGCCTGTGACTGGCTTTGGACGAGGACCGACAAGCACATGGCTGCGATCAAGATGGCCGCGGTCAACAGCAGCACCCTGCTTCTGATGAACCTCTGGACGGCGTTCATGGAACTCCCTGAAACCTGGAATGCGTGCGCACATTCGAGTCCGCGCGGGGCGGACATGGACTATTACGGACTGATGTGCAAAAGGTAATTGGCCGGCCTGCCGGCCCCGGTCCTGAATCAGGACCAAGCCATTGTAAGCAGACCGGCCAATCATACGTGGCCTTGCGGGGACTCGCCGAAGCGGGTCCGGCGGGTACGGCGTTTCGCTGCCTTGGACTAGTCCTCCAGGTCCACTTCACGTACCATTTCGGCGCCGATGCCGGCCTTGATGGCGTCGAGGACCTGCTGCGGCACCGAGCTGTCGATGGTCAGGAGCGCGAGCACCTGGCCACCCTCGTCAGAGCGCGCAACCTGCATGCCGGCGATGTTGATGTTGTTCATGCCCAGGATATGGCCGATCGTTCCGATCACGCCCGGGCGGTCGGTGTAGGCCACTACCACCAGGTGTTCGCTGATCGGGATTTCCACCTCGAACCCGTTGATGCCCACCAGCTTCTGGATCTGCTTGGGTCCGGTCAGGGTACCGGCCACCGAGATCTGGCTGCCGTCGCTGAGGGCGCCGCGGAGGGTCAGGACGTTCCGGTAGGACTCGGTTTCCGGGGTGGTGATCAGGCGGACGTTAATGCCCCTCTGCTCGGCGATGACCGGCGCGTTGACATAGGAGACCTGCTCGGTCACGACGTCGGCGAAGATGCCCTTGAGGGCGGCCAGCTCCAGGACCTTGACATCGAGGGATGAAATCTCGCCGGCAACCTCAACGTCGAACTGGGTCAGGGAGGCATGGGTCAGGGCTGTGAAGATCCGGCCCAGCTTCTCGATCAGCGGGATGCCGGGGCGGACGTCGGGGGCGATGACGCCGCCTGCCACGTTCACGGCGTCGGGCACCAGTTCACCGGCGAGGGCGAGGCGGACCGACTTGGCGACCGAAACGCCGGCCTTTTCCTGGGCTTCGTCGGTGGAGGCCCCGAGGTGCGGGGTGACCACCACGTTGTCCAGCTTGAAGAACGGCAGGTCGGTGCTCGGCTCCTTGGAGAAGACGTCCACGCCGGCGCCGGCGATTTCGCCGTCCTGCAGGGCCGTAAAGAGTGCTTCCTCGTCCACCAGTCCACCGCGGGCCACGTTGACAACGTAGGCGGTGCTCTTCATCTTCTTGAAGGCGTCCGCGCCCAGCATGCCCACCGTCTCCGGCGTCTTGGGCATGTGGATGGTGATGAAGTCCGCCTGGGCCAGGAGCTCATCCAGGGTCACCAGCTGGACGCCGAGCTGTGCCGCACGGGCTGAGGTGATGTACGGATCGTAGGCGAGGATCTTGGTGTCAAAGCCCTTCAGGCGGGCAGCGACGAGGGCGCCGATCCTGCCGAGGCCGATGATGCCGATCTTCTTTTCGAAGAGTTCGATGCCCGTGTACTTGGAGCGCTTCCACTCCCCGTCCTTGAGGGCGGCGCTGGCCTGCGGGATGTGGCGGGCCAGGCTGAGGATGTGTCCCACCGTGAGTTCTGCTGCCGAGACGATGTTGGAGGTGGGCGCGTTCACCACCATGACACCGGCCTGCGTGGCTGCCTTGATGTCCACGTTGTCCAGGCCTACTCCCGCACGGGCGATGACCTTGAGGTTCTTCGCAGCGGCGATCGCCTCGGCGTCCACCTGCGTTGCCGAGCGGACCAGGATCGCGTCAACGTCGCCAATGGCGGAGAGCAGCTGGGAACGGTCGGCGCCGTCGGTCTGGCGGATCTCGAAGTCCGGGCCCAGGGCCTCGACGGTAGCGGGGGAAAGTTCTTCGGCGAGCAGTACTACGGGTTTTGACACGGCTGATCCTCTGCGTTGCAGTCCGGGGGATAAAAATAGTCTAGGCCGACGGAAAGGCCGGGCTCACATTGTTAAGTGTGAACCCGGCCTCACAGTCTGACTTTATAACGGCACGTTGGGCCAGCCTTAGCGGGCTGCGGAACCTTCGACGTAGTCCACGTCCTGCTGCTGCCAGGCGAAGAGGGAGCGCAGTTCGCGGCCAACAGCCTCGATGGGGTGCTGCTCAGCCTTGGCACGCAGGGCCTTGAATTCGACGCCGCCGTTGTCCTGGTCCTCGATGAAACGCTTGGCGAAGGCGCCGGACTGGATGTCGGCCAGGACGGCCTTCATGTTTTCCTTCACCTCCGGGGTGATGACGCGGGGACCGGAGACGTAGTCGCCGTACTCAGCGGTGTCCGAAACGCTCCAGCGCTGCTTGGCAATGCCGCCTTCCCACATGAGGTCGACGATGAGCTTGAGCTCGTGGAGGACCTCGAAGTAGGCGATCTGCGGCTGGTAGCCGGCTTCGGTCAGGGTTTCGAAGCCGTACTGGACCAGCTGGGACACGCCGCCGCACAGGACGGCCTGCTCGCCGAAGAGGTCCGTTTCGGTTTCTTCGGTGAAGGTGGTCTTGATGACGCCGGCGCGGGTGCCGCCGATGGCCTTGGCGTAGGACTTGGCCAGCTCCCAGGCGGAACCGGTGGCGTCCTGTTCGACGGCGATGATGTCCGGGATGCCGCGGCCGGCTTCGAATTCGCGGCGCACGGTGTGGCCCGGAGCCTTCGGGGCGACGAGGATGACGTCAACGCCCTCCGGAGCCTGGATGTAGCCGAAGCGGATGTTGAAACCGTGGGCGAAGGCAAGGGCCTTGCCGGGCTTCAGCTTGTCCTTGATGGAGTCGTTGTAGATCGAGCGCTGGTGCTGGTCCGGCGCCAGGATCATGATGACGTCGGCCCATTCGGCGGCGTCGGCAACGTTCTTGACCGTGAAGCCTGCGTCCTCGGCCTTGGGTGCGGACTTGGAGCCGTCCTTCAGGGCGATAACAACCTCGACGCCGGAATCGCGCAGGTTAAGCGCGTGGGCGTGGCCCTGGGAACCGTAGCCAACAATGGCTACCTTGCGGCCCTGGATAATCGACAGGTCGGCGTCGTCGTCGTAGAACATTTCAGTCACTTGCGTAACTCCTCTTGAGTGGATTGTAGATAGGTGTCTTGCGTGGTGCGGTTACGGGCGTTGCGTACTGCCGCGCGGGGTCTTGAGGGCCTAAGCGGAGCGCAGCGCCCTGTCACTCATGGAGCGGGATCCCCGTCCAACGGCCAGGGTGCCGGACTGCACGATTTCGCGGATGCCGAAGGGCTCCAGCACTGAAAGCAGCGCTGCGAGCTTCTCCGGGGTACCGGTTGCCTCGATCACCAACGAGTCTGTGGACACGTCGACGACGGCGGCACGGAACAGGTCTGCGGCCTGGGTAACCTGCAGGCGTGTTGCGGCATCCGCACGTACCTTGACCAGGATGTGGTCGCGCTGTACGGAAGATTCGGAAGTCAGCTCAACGATCTTGATGACGTTGATCAGCTTGTTGAGCTGCTTGGTGACCTGCTCGATGAGGTCGCCGTCGGCGTCGACAACGACCGTCATCCGGGAAATGCCCGGAACCTCGGTGGGGCCGACGGCCAGGGAGTTGATGTTGAAGGCGCGCCGGGCGAAGAGGCTCGCAACCCGGGTCAGGACGCCCGGCTTGTCTTCCACCAGGACGGAAAGTGTGTGGCGGCTCATGGTCAGTCCTCTTCTTCCCATTCCGGGGTCATGTTGCGGGCAACCTGGATCTGGTCGTTGCTCACGCCGGCGGGCACCATCGGCCACACCATGGAGTTGGGGCTCACCACGAAGTCGATGACTACGGGGCGGTCATTGATTTCGAGGGCCTTCTGGATGGTGGCGTCGATGTCCTCGTCGCGTTCACAGCGGAACGAGGCGCAGCCGTACGCCTCCCCCAGCTTGACGAAGTCCGGGATGCGGACGGTGTCGTGGCCGGTGTTCAGGTCGGTGTTCGAGTAGCGGCCTTCATAGAAGAGGGTCTGCCACTGACGCACCATGCCCAGGGAGGAGTTGTTGATGACGGCAACCTTGATGGGGATCTTGTTAATGGCGCAGGTGGCCAGTTCCTGGTTGGTCATCTGGAAGCAGCCGTCGCCGTCGATGGCCCAGACCACCCGGTCCGGCTCGCCCACCTTGGCGCCCATCGCAGCCGGCACGGCATAGCCCATGGTGCCGGCGCCGCCCGAGTTGAGCCACGCATGCGGGCGCTCGTACTTGATGAACTGAGCCGCCCACATCTGGTGCTGGCCAACGCCTGCCACGTAGATGCCTTCCGGACCGGTCAGGGCGCCGATCCGCTCGATGACCTTCTGCGGGGCGGTCAGGCCGTCGTCCGGCTCGGTCCAGCCCAGCGGGTAGGTTTCCTTGAGGTTGTTGAGGAAGGCCCACCAGGTGGTGAGGTCCGGGGTGCCCGACGCCTCGAACTGGGTGCGGACGGCTTCGGTGAGCTCCGGAATGATCTCCTTGACCGAACCAACAATCGGCACATCCGCAGTGCGGTTCTTGGAGATTTCGGCCGGGTCGATGTCCGCGTGGATGACCTTGGCCATCGGTGCGAACGTCTTCAGCACGCCGGTGACGCGGTCGTCGAACCGGGCACCGAGGGTGATCAGCAGGTCCGACTGCTGCAAGGCAGTCACCGCCGAAACAGTGCCGTGCATGCCGGGCATTCCCATGTGCTGCGGGTGCGAGTCCGGGAACGCGCCCTTGGCCATCAGCGTGGTGACGACCGGGGCTCCCGTGGCCTCGGCGAGTGCCAGCAGCTCAGCGGATGCGTGCGCTTTGATGACACCGCCGCCCACGTACAGCACAGGTTTGCTGGCCGCGGCAATCAGCTTGGCGGCCTCGCGTACCTGCTTGTTGTGCCCTCGGGTGACCGGGCGGTAACCGGGCAGGTCGATGCGCGGCGGCCAGGAGAAGGTCATCTCGCCTACCTGGGCGTCCTTGGCCACGTCCACGAGGACGGGACCGGGGCGCCCGGTGGAAGCGAGGTGGAACGCTTCCGCCATGACATGCGGGATGTCGTTGGGGTCGGTCACCAGGAACGAGTGCTTGGTGATGGGCATGGTGATGCCCACGATGTCGGCTTCCTGGAACGCGTCGGTGCCGATCACACCGCTGGACACCTGGCCGGTGATGGCCACCAGCGGAACGGAGTCCATGTGGGCATCCATGATGGCGGTAACGAGGTTGGTGGCGCCCGGGCCCGAGGTGGCGATGCAGACGCCCACCCGCCCGGTCACCATGGCGTAGCCTTGCGCGGCGTGGCCGGCTCCCTGTTCGTGACGGACCAGCACGTGGTTCATGCTGGAGGCCATCAAGGGGTCGTAGGTGGGCAGGATCGCGCCACCGGGCAAACCGAAAATATCGTCGACGCCGAGTTCTTCGAGCGAGCGGACAATTGCTTGCGAGCCGGTCATCACCGTCGGGGGTACGACGTTGTTCGGCCCAAGGACAGGAGAGACGGCGGCAAGCTCGGCGACGACGGCGTTCTCAGCCGTCCGGTCGGCGCGGTCCGGAGCCTTGGCGGCTCCGGCGGACTTGGTGGCCATCAGCGAGGGGCTGATGGGCGATCCTTTGCTCATCGGACTCTTCCTTGTGGATCATCTGTGGTTCGTGGAAACTGCGGGAAATAAAAAAACCCCTCAGCCTGGCGGCTCTTCGAGGGGTTCGCGCGTGACAGTTCGTTGCCGGGGCTAGTGGGCCACGCGCTTGCTAAGGACGACGACTGCTTCTGCAACAGCGCAGCTGGTAACGAAAGTCATGCGTTCAGTTTTCCCTCTGGGCGAGATGCGTGTCAACGAGCCGTGCCACGATCTCACCATGTGGACCCCATTGTCCACTTATTGATCCTCCAGCGGAAGGATCAAAACCTACAGCCAATCACCCTGGCCCGGAAGGGCTTAACAAGGGTGATGCCGAGGGGCCCCTTGCATGAGGCGCTCAGCGCCTCATGCAAGGGGAAGGCATCAGCCGCAGTATGCGCCTGTGCTGGCACTGTGCACCAGCTTGGCGTACTTGGCGAGCACGCCCTTGGTGTACCTGGCAGGGAGCGGCTCCCAGCCCACCCTGCGGGCTTCGAGCTCGGCCTCGTCCACCAGCAGGTCGAAGCTGCGGGCTGCGATGTCCACGCGGATACGGTCACCGTCCTTCACGAAGGCGATGGGGCCGCCGTCGACCGCTTCCGGGGCCACGTGGCCGATGCACAGGCCTGTGGTGCCGCCGGAGAACCGGCCGTCGGTAAGGAGCAGGACGTCCTTGCCCAGGCCCGCGCCCTTGATAGCGCCCGTGATGGCGAGCATCTCGCGCATGCCCGGACCGCCCTTGGGGCCTTCGTAGCGGATAACGACGACGTCTCCGGCGTGGATCCGGCCGTTGTCCAGGGCGTCCAGGGCTCCCTGTTCACGCTCGAAGACTCGGGCGGTGCCTTCAAAGACATCGGCATCGAAGCCTGCGCTCTTCACCACTGCGCCCTCGGGCGCCATGGAGCCGTGCAGGATGGTGATGCCGCCGGTCTTGTGGATGGGGTTGTCCAGCGCGCGCAGGATCTTGCCGTCCACATCCGGCGGGTTGATGGCGTCGAGGTTCTCGGCCACGGTCTTGCCGGTGACGGTGAGGCAGTCGCCATGCAGCAGGCCGGCGTCGAGCAGTGCCTTCATGATCACCGGCACGCCGCCGATCCTGTCCACGTCGGTCATGACGTAGCGGCCGAACGGTTTGAGGTCGCCCAGGTGGGGGATCTTGTCGCCGATGCGGTTGAAGTCATCCAGCGTCAGCTCAACTTCGGCCTCGCGGGCGATCGCCAGGAGGTGCAGCACGGCGTTGGTGGAGCCGCCGAAGGCCATGGTGACGGCGATGGCGTTCTCGAACGCTTTCTTGGTCATGATGTCGCGCGCAGTGATGCCCTGGCGGAGCAGGTTGACCACTGCCTCGCCTGACTTGCGGGCGAATTCATCACGACGGCGGTCTGCCGAGGGCGGGGCGGCCGAGCCGGGCAGGGACATGCCCAGGGCCTCGCCGATGCAGGCCATGGTATTGGCCGTGTACATCCCGCCGCAGGCACCTTCGCCGGGGCAGATGGCCTTTTCGATGCGGGTCAGGTCCTCCATGCTCATCTTGCCCGCGGCGCAGGCACCAACGGCCTCGAATGCGTCGATGAGGGTGACTTCCTTCTCGGAACCGTCCTCAAGCTTGACCCAGCCCGGCATGATGGAACCGGCGTAAAGGAAGACGCTGGACAGGTCCAGGCGGGCAGCTGCCATCAGCATGCCGGGGAGGGACTTGTCGCAGCCGGCCAGCAGGACCGAACCGTCAATCCGCTCCGCCTGCATAACGGTCTCCACGGAGTCGGCAATGACTTCGCGTGACACCAGGGAGAAGTGCATGCCCTCATGGCCCATGGAGATGCCGTCGGAAACCGAAATGGTGCCGAACTGCATGGGGAACCCGCCGCCGGCGTGGACGCCTTCCTTGGCGCCTTGCGCAAGCCGGTTCAGGGAGAGGTTGCAGGGAGTGATTTCGTTCCAGGAACTGGCGACGCCGACCTGGGGCTTGGCGAAGTCGTCATCTCCCATACCGACCGCCCGGAACATGCCGCGGGCGGGCGCCGCGTGGATTCCGTCCGTTACGACCCGGCTCCGGGGTTTGATGTCAGGCTTGTTCTCGGTTGCGATCTGGGCGTCACTCATAGGGGAAAGTCTAGGGCTCGGCTGCACACCGGAACGACAGGTTCACGCCCCTCAATACCAAAAGCCTGAAATTCGATGCCGGATCATGGACTGCCATCCCGCATAGTGAGACGAGTCGTTCGAGGCCCGTCCCGCCGGGCGCCGGCTCACGGGCGTCTTCCATGCCCCGCGCCGCGCAACAGCCACTGCCGTCAATCTGGACAGTCGTGGCCGCCGGACGTAGCGTCAGGAAAAGACACCTTGCCATCCGGACTGAAGGGCCTGCCATGGATTTCGTTTTCTGGATCATCCTGATCATTGTCATCATCGGCGTTGTGTGGTGGTTGCTGAACCGCAACAGTGCATCCAAGCCGTCCGGGGAGTCCGGCGCCGAGCGCACGCGCACCGACGGAGCGCTCTCGGGCGGAAGCGCCGCTGCCTCTGCTGAAGCAGCCGGCACCACCGGCCTTCCCGGCGCAGCAGGTTTCGGCCGTCCGGCCGAACCTGCAGCGCCGACCACCGCAGAGGAACCTGCAGATACGGCGGCATCGGCTGCAGTCCCGCCAGTACCCGGCCAGGACGAGCGCCGCCGCCAGGACGAGGACGAGTGGGAAACCAAATGGTCCGAGGCCTCGGGCTCCTCTGTCGTTGCAGCCGGCGGAGCATCGCACCGCGGGCCGCAGGAAAGTCCTTTGCAGGAAAGCCCGGCCGGGACCGGTGGCGCGTCCATGGCGGCTCCTTCCCCGGCTCCCGCGGACCAGCCGGCAGAACCGGCGCCGGCATCCCGGCCGGTCCATCACCCTGAATACACGGAGCCGCAGGCCCCCACCCTCCCGGGCGCCGAGACGGCGGCGGTGGAGGACCTGGACGACGCCGGTCCGGCGGGCCGGGCTTCCACGCCGGCGGGTGCCGGTACTGAAAACGGCACTGCACGTGGTGCTGAGAGTAGTGCTGCGAGTGCCTCTGCCGCCGGCCAGCCCGCCGGTGGCGGCGCGCCCGCAACGCCGACAGCTGCCGTCGTTCCCGACAGCGCTCCCGCGGCAGAAACGGCGGACCGCACCCAGTCGTCCGCCGTGACTGAAAACGGAGCCGACCACGCCCGACAGCCCCAGGCCGCAGCAGCGACGGAACCCGCAGGACACCTGGCGGCGGATGAACCCTACGGGGCGGGCTCAGCGGCCGCGGGAGCGGATGGCAGCGGACCGGCCGGCTACACGGTCAAGGGTGACGCCGGAACCATGGTCTATTACGAGGAGGGGCATCCCGAATATGACCAGGCGCGGGCTGAGGTCTGGTTTGAGTCGGCCGCCCATGCCGAGGCCGCGGGCTTCCGGGTTCCCCGCCGGAGGCGGCTCGAGTAAGGCCCGCGCCGGCGCCTACGGCACCACCATCGGTTTCACTGCTGCCCTGTGGCCCATTTCACAGGCCCGTGCGGCACGATCCGCGTCGTCGCCAGGACGCCGGAGGGCGGATTCCGGCTCCCACCCGGCAACAAAAACCCTGATTTTGTGCTGGTTCTGCCCCCTCCCCCGCGATGCGGGCCCGGCTTTCCACCCGATTTCACATGCGCAAAAAGTTCGTGTAGAGTTTCATGTCGTTGCGGAGATCAACCGGGAAAGAAAAGCCCGGTGATCACAGCAAAAAGATGCACCTCTAGCTCAATTGGCAGAGCAATTGACTCTTAATCAATGGGTTCCGGGTTCAAGTCCCGGGGGGTGCACGATTGGGAAAACAGCCTCCTGCTCGCGGAAACGCGAGCAGGAGGCTGTTTTGTTGTGTCCCCACTTGTTTCGGCCCCTGGCCACCGCGGAGGGACCTGCATGGCGCCGACGTGGCGGCGGTGGCCGGGGGCCGTCCTCGGGCAACAAAAAAGGCGTGACCGCAGCCCGTGGAGGCCGCAGTCACGCCTGCCCGCCGGCGACTAGTCCGGCGTCTTACTTCTAGGGTGTGTTCTCCACCAGCGCGCCGTTGGCGGAGCTGGGGGTTGTGGCGAACTGGCTGGCCAGTTCGCGCACGACAGCCTGGAGTTCCTGACGCAGCAAGTCCGGATCAATTGAGGCTGACGCCAGCACCGACCGTTCCATTTCCACCGCGGCCTTAACGGCTTCTTTGCCCTGCTCGGTGAGGGACACCACATGGCTCCGGCGGTCCGACGTGCTGCGGACGCGGACGATGTGTCCGTGGGCCTCAAGGCGGCTGAGCGTCTTACCCATAGTCTGCGCCTGGACACGAACGTATTGCGCAAGCTGCGCCTGGGTCATGGGGCCTTGCGCATCGAGAACCTCGATGGCAATGACTCCCGCATGGGTGAGGCCGATGGCACCCAGTTTTTCATTCCAGGAGTGTTCAACGAGGCGCGCAGCAGTGGACAAGAGGCGCCCCGTGGGCCAGTGATCCATATCAGGCATGCAGCAAGTATAGCCAAGTGCCGATTAGCACTGGTTCCCTGCCCTTACTAGGCTGGTGTGTCCCGCCCGCGAAAAGGAGAAAAACATTGGCTGACAGACTCGTAACCGGCGACGACGCGCCCGGTTTCACACTGAAGGACTCTTCCGGCGCGGACGTCAGTTTGTCCGGGCGCCCCGGCCGCCACACCATTGTGTACTTCTACCCGGCAGCCGCAACACCGGGGTGCACCAAGGAGGCGTGCGATTTCCGCGACAACCTTGCCTCTCTCCAGTCGGCCGGCTACGACGTGCTGGGCATCTCCCCCGATCCGGTGGAAAAACTGGCGAAGTTCGCGGCAAAGGAAGAGCTCACTTTTCCCTTGCTCTCGGACGCGGACCATGCCGTTGCGGAGGCGTACGGTGCCTGGGGCGAGAAGAAGAACTACGGCAAGACCTACGAGGGACTGATCCGTTCCACCATCGTGGTGGACCCCGAGGGCAAGGTTGCGCTGGCCCAGTACAACGTCAGGGCCACGGGCCACGTTGCCAAGCTGCGGCGGGACCTTAACCTCGACGCCTGACCATGCGGCGCTAACCAAGGCCCTGCCGTGGCGACGCTACAATGGACACTGGCATCCGCCGTCGGGCCCTGCCGAAGGGAAACGGCGGCAGGAAGCCCTGCGCGAGTGGTGAAATTGGCAGACACGCAGGATTTAGGTTCCTGTGCCTTCGGGCGTGGGGGTTCAAGTCCCCCCTTGCGCACTATATGGTCCCCCGGCTGTGGCCGGGGGACCACTCCGTTTAACCGGCCCGCCACCTGCGCGTATGCACGGCAAAATTCGCAGGCCGCCGAAAAACTCCTTGGAATGCACCCATCCGCGTCCCACCCCCGGCCGAATACCCAGTGAGACACCGGCCAAGGGCAGGTGCCCACCAGCAAGATTCGAACGACGCCGTCCGACAGTGTGTCCGCGGCGGGCAGACGCCACAATCCAAGGAGAACCGAAATGCAGACCATCAAGCGCACAACCTTCACCGTCGCAGGCGTAGCAGCAGCAGCTCTGCTCAGCCTCACCGCCTGTGGCGGTTCGGCATCGACGTCCGGCTCCTCCGCTCCCGCGGAATCGCCGGCGGCTACGAGCATGGCGCCTTCACCGTCCGCCACCGCCTCCGCTGCGGCCATGGATCCGGCGGCCAACCTGGTTGGCCCGGGCTGCGCGGGCTACGCCGAAAAGGTCCCCTCAGGTGCAGGCTCCGTTGAAGGCATGGCCCTCGATCCGGTGGCGGTTGCAGCGTCCAACAACCCGATCCTGACAACCCTCACCGCGGCCGTTTCCGGAAAGCTGAACCCCAAGGTTGACCTGGTGGACACGCTGAACGGCGGCGAGTTCACGGTCTTCGCTCCGGTGGATGACGCCTTCGCCAAGATCGATGCCGCCACCATCGAAACCCTGAAGACGGACGACGCCCTCCTGAGCAAGATCCTGACCTACCACGTGGTTCCCGGCCAGATCACCCCCGACAAGATCGCCGGCACCCACGCTACGGTCCAGGGCGGTTCCGTTACTGTCACGGGCAGCGGTGACCAGCTCAAGGTTGATAACGCCAACGTGATCTGCGGCGGCGTCCAGACCAAGAACGCCACCGTCTACCTGATCGACTCGGTGCTGATGCCCAAGTAACCACCAGGTGCGGACACCCCAACGCGTCCGCGGGAACAGCGAAGCCGGGGGCCTGCCGAAAGGATGGCCCCCGGCTTCCCTGTGCCGCGGAGGCCGCGGCGGCCCCGCGGGCCGGAACACCCGGCGGCGCCAGGGACCTGCAGGTGGCGTCTATTAGACTGGGCTTCGGTCCGCACGCGGCGGCTCCGGCAGATCCAGAGGTGATAAACGAGTGCCCAGCAGTACTTCGCGGCGGACAGTCATCAAGACGGGCGCTGTCCTCCTGGCGTTGGGCGTGACCTCCTGCACGGCCGTCCCCGCCCCCTCGCCGTCGTCGGACTCCCCCAGCGCAACAACCGCCGCCAAGCCCGCCGCCACCTTCAATTTTGGAACTGCTGCCCAGCCCCTGGGCCTGGATCCTGCCCTGTCCAACGATGTCGAGTCCCAGCGCATTACCCGCCAGATCCTCGAAGGTCTGGTGGGAGTGGACCAAATCACCGGAAAGCCCACGCCATTGCTCGCCACGGAGTGGACTGAATCGAACGAAGGCCGTTCCTACACCTTCAAACTCCGCTCCGACGTCGTTTTCCAGGACGGGACCCCGTTCAACGCGGAGGCCGTCTGCGTCAACTTCAACCGCTGGTTCGCCTTTTCCGCGGAGTTGAGGCGGCAGGCTCCGGGCGGAACCTTCAAGGGTGTCTTCAAGGCGCATTCGGATGAGCCGGAGCTCTCCATCTTCAAAAGCTGCACCGCACTCTCAGCGGACACTGTGAGGATTGACCTTACCCAGCGGTTCACCGCCTTCCTCCAGGCCCTTACGCTGCCGGCCTTTGCCATGGCCTCCCCTGCCGCCCTCGCCGCGGGCAAGGCCGACGTCCTAGACCAAAGCCGCGGCGGCCAGCCCGTCTCCGCCTTTGGCACCAAGCCGGTGGGAACCGGTCCGTTCAGCCTTTCCTCCTGGGACGAAGGAAGCGTGACGCTGGCCACCAACAAGTCCTATTGGGGCGAACGCGGCCAGATTTCCACCATCAACTTCGTCGCCTACGACCACCCGCAGGCCAGGCTCCAGGCCCTGCTCGACGGCAAGATCGACGGTTATGACGCCGTAACGGTGGGCAACTTCGACCAACTGGTCAAGCGCGGAAAGCAGATCGTCCAGCGCGACCCCTTCTCCGTCATGTACGTGGGCATCAACCAGGATGTCCCCGTGCTCCAGAACCTGAAGGTCCGCCAGGCGATCGAAATGGCGATCGACAAGGAGACCCTGATCCGCAGGTTCTTCATCGACAACACGGCCAAGGCCACGCAGTTCGTCCCGCCCAAGATCAGCGGATTCAACAACGAGGCCCCGGAGTTGGGCCACGACCCCGCCAAGGCCAAGGAGTACCTGAAGGAGGGCGGGTACGCCGGCGAGGAACTCAAGTTCTACTACCCCCTGAACGTCACCCGCCCCTACCTGCCCACCCCCGAGAAGGTCTATGCCGAGATCAGCCGCCAGCTCACCGCCGTCGGATTCAACATCCAGCCGGTTCCGGTGGACTGGTCCGACGGCTACCTGCAGAAGGTGCAGTCCCCCGGCGACCACGCGCTCCATCTCCTGGGCTGGAACGGCTCCTACTCCGATGCCGATAATTTCGTGGGCCCCCTCTTCGGGGAGAAGAACGGCGAGTTTGGCTACCATGATCCCCAGGTCTTTTCGAAGATCAACCGGGCGCGCGGGTTGCCCGAAGGCAAGGAACGGGATGAGCAATATCACACCATCAACGCCCAGATTGCGGCGACCGTACCCGCAGTCCCCGTCGCCTTCCCCATCTCCGCCCTGGCCCTGTCCGACCGTGTCCTGAGCTATCCGGCGTCGCCGGTCTTAAATGAAGTTTTCACGAAGGTGCAACTAAAGCCTTGACGGAGCGGCCCAATTTCAGTATGTCCGCTGCCCGGGGATATTCTGTGACAGCCAGAGCCGCTGCAATCGGAGACTGATCGTGACCTTCATTTCCAAGACCCCACATGCCGACGTCGTCCTGATTGGCGGCGGCATCATGAGCGCCACACTGGGGGCATTCCTCAAGCAGCTGGAGCCGGACTGGACTATCTCCCTGTTCGAACGGCTGGACCAGCCCGGGCTGGAAAGCTCCGGCCCGTGGAACAATGCCGGCACCGGCCACGCTGCCCTCTGCGAACTCAACTATTCCCCTGCAGCCAAAGACGGCTCAGTGGACCCCTCCAAGGCACTGCAGATCAATGAACAGTTCCAGTTGTCCCGCCAGTTCTGGTCCCATTTGGTGGACCGGAACCTGATCGGCTCGCCCAAGGGCTTCATCAACACCGTGCCGCACATGAGCTTCGTAATCGGCGAGGACCACACGCGCTTCCTGCGGACCCGGTACGAGGCACTCAAGCCCCACACCCTGTTCCGGAGCATGGAGTACTCCGAGGACCACGGCCAGATCGCCAAGTGGGCGCCGCTGATCGTGAAGGGGCGCGATCCCAAGCAGCGCATCGCCGCTACCCGCGCCGCAGAGGGCACCGACGTCGACTTCGGGGCACTCACCCGCGAACTGACCACCTACCTTGGGAACAACGGCGTCGAAATCAACTTCGGCCATGACGTCACGGGCATCTCCAGGGCGTCCGACGGCGGCTGGGACCTTTCGCTGAAGTACCCCAAGTCAGGCGAGCACGGCAAGATCCACGCCAAGTTCGTGTTTGTGGGTGCCGGCGGCGGCGCCCTGCACCTGCTGCAGGCTTCGGGCATCCCGGAAAGCAAGGGATACGGCGGGTTCCCGGTCTCCGGGCAGTTCTTCCGCTGCACGGACGAGACCATCGCCGCCCAGCACAGTGCCAAGGTCTACGGCCAGGCATCGGTGGGCGCGCCGCCCATGTCGGTGCCCCACCTTGACACCCGGTACGTGGACGGAAAGCGTTCGCTGCTGTTCGGACCGTATGCCGGGTTCTCCACCAACTTCCTGAAGAACGGTTCCTACCTCGATCTTCCGCGGTCCATCAGGCCGAGCAACATCATTCCAATGCTGGCGGTGGCGAAGGACAACATGGACCTCACCGCGTACCTGGTCAAGGAAGTGGCCAAGCGCCACGGCGACAAAGTCGAAGCGCTGCGTGAGTACTACCCGGAGGCCAAGGATGGTGACTGGGAACTGATCACAGCCGGCCAGCGTGTACAGATCATCAAGAAAGATCCGCAGAAGGGCGGCATCCTCCAGTTCGGAACTGAAGTGATCGCCGGCCGTGACGGTTCCATCGGCGCGCTCCTGGGCGCGTCCCCCGGAGCATCCACTGCGGTCCCTATCATGATCGAACTGCTGAAGAAGACCTTCCCGCGGAACTTCAAGGGCTGGCAGTCCAAGCTGAAGGACATGATGCCCGGCTACGGGGTCAAGCTGGACGAGAACCCGGAGCTTGCCGTCGAGCTGGAAAAGGCAACAGCCAAGTCGCTTCAGCTGGAGAGCGTTTCCGCCAGCCGCTGACCCTGCCGGGGCCGGCGGCCGGCACGTCCGGGTCCGTATCCGTCAGTCAACCCCTCAGGAGACCATGCGATGTTCCGGCTGGCACAACTCTCACTTGCGAACCGGGCCCTGATCGCACTGGTTACTGTCTTCGCGTCCGTCTTTGGCGTGATCACCATGTCGTCGCTGAAGCAGGAACTCATCCCGTCGATCGAGTTCCCGCAGATCACCGTGCTGACCGCCATGCCGGGTGCCTCCCCGGAGGTGGTGGACAAGCAGGTGAGCGGGCCGCTGGAGACTGCCCTGAACGGCGTGGAGGGGCTGGAATCCACCTCCTCCACGTCCCGCAACGGCGTCTCCCAGATCACCATGGTGTTCACGTACGGTTCCAACCTGGACCGGGCACGGAACCAGATTGACCGGGCCATCTCCAACGCCAAGCGGACCCTGCCCGAGGACGTCCAACCGCAGGCCTTCGCCGGCAGCATCAATGATTTCCCCATCGTTTTCCTGGCGGTTTCCTCGGACAAGGGCCTCAGCGAACTCAACGCCGACCTCCAGCGGCTGAGCGTGCCCCGCCTGCAGAAGATCGACGGCGTCCGGGGCGCCGACGTGACAGGCGGCGCTACCCAGCACATCGAGATCCTTCCCCGGCCCGACGCGATGGCGGCATCGGGCGCCACCATCGCCTCCATCCGGGATGCGATGGCCAACAACGGTGCGCTGATCCCGGCCGGAACGCTGGAGGAGCAGGGCAAGACGCTGTCACTGCAGATCGGCAGCCCGGTCGATTCATTGGACGCCATCAAGGCGCTTCCGCTTGCCGGGGCCAGGAACGCCGCCACGATCGGCGCCGTGGCGGACGTCGCCCTCAAGGATGACGAACGCACTTCCATCACCCGGACCAACGGTTCGGAAACGCTTGCCGTGTCCATCACCAAAAAGCCTGAAGGCGACACGGTGGGCATTTCGCACGCAGTCCGGGACACCCTCGACGAACTCGAAGCCGAACTTGGCTCGAACGCCAAGTTCACCCCGGTGTTCGACCAGGCACCGTTCATCGAAAAATCCATCAAGGACCTCACTACCGAGGGCATGCTGGGGCTGGGTTTCGCGGTGGCGGTCATCCTTGTCTTCCTGATGTCCACCCGCTCCACCCTGGTCACGGCAGTCTCCATCCCGCTCTCGCTGCTGATCACCTTTATCGGCCTGTCCGCCACCGGATATTCCCTGAACATCCTGACGCTCGGCGCGCTCACCATCGCCATCGGCCGGGTGGTGGACGACTCCATTGTGGTCATTGAAAACATCAAGCGGCACCTGAGCTACGGCGAAGACAAGGTCACCGCCATCCTGACCGCCATCAGGGAGGTGGCGGGGGCCATTACCGCATCCACGCTCACCACCGTTGCGGTCTTCCTCCCCATTGCCTTCGTGGGTGAGCTCGCGGGCGAGCTGTTCAGGCCGTTTGCCCTCACGGTCACCATGGCGCTGCTTGCATCCCTGCTGGTTTCGCTGACCATCGTCCCGGTGCTGGCGTACTGGTTCCTGAAGAACACCGGCGCCGCGGCCGGTGCGGCTGCGGCAGGTTCAGCAGCTGCCCGCCGCAACGCGGACGAGGTGCGGGAACGGGCGCTGGAAGCGGAACAGCGGAGCAGGCTCCAGCGCGGGTACCTGCCCATCCTCACCAAAACCCAGAAGCATCCGGTGCTCACCCTTGTTGCCGCCGTCCTGGTGCTTGGCGCAACGGCGGCCATGACGCCCCTGCTGGCCACGAACCTCCTGGGTAACTCGGGCCAGAACAGCCTCACGGTCCGCCAGGTACTGCCCGCCGGAACCAGTTTGGCGGACACCAGTGCAGCGGCCGTCCGGCTGGAAGAAGTCCTTCGAGGCATCGACGGCGTGAAGGACGTCCAGGTGACGTCCGGCAACGCGCAGGCCGGGTTCGCCGCGCTCACCTCCACCGGGTCCTCGAACTCCACGTTCACGGTGGTCACGGACGAAAAGGCGAACCAGGCACGGCTGCAGGAGACGGTGCGGAGCGAACTGGCAAGGGTCCCCGATTCCGGGAAGGTCTCGGTGGGCACCCAACAGGGCGGCTTCGGCACATCGTCCACGGTGGACATCACGCTCAAGGCCGCCACCACCGCCGACCTCCGCGAGGCCAGCGACACCATGGTTTCGGCGATGACCGGCGTACCGGGCACCAGCGAGGTGGCAACCAACCTCGCGGCAAGCCAGCCGGTGGTCCAGGTCAAGGTTGACCGGGCGAAGACCGTCGCCGCCGGGCTCAACGAGGAACAGGTTGCGGGCGTGCTCGCAACCACCATCAGCCCCATCCCCGCCGGAACCGTCCGGATCGACACGGATGACTTCCCGGTCCGGATCGGCAAAGGCACCAGGTTCACCAGCATCGACGCCGTCCGGCAAATCCCCCTGCCGGCAGCCGGGGGCCCTGTCACGCTCGGCACCATCGCCGCGGTTGAACAGGTGGACGTCCCTGTATCCATCACCGCCAGCAACGGCCAGCGCACAGCGCGGATCTCCGTGACGCCGTCGGGCTCCAATCTGGGCGCCGTCAACGCGGAGGTCCAGAAACGGCTCGAAGAAGTGCAGCTGCCGGCGGGCGTCACTGCCGAAATCGGCGGTGCCACCACCCAGCAGCAGGAGTCCTTCCAGCAGCTCGGGCTCGCGCTGCTGGCGGCAATCGCCATCGTCTACGTCATCATGGTGGCCACCTTCAAGTCGCTCATCCAGCCGCTGATCCTGCTGGTCTCGGTGCCGTTCGCGGCCACCGGGGCCGTCGCACTGCTCCTGGTCACCGGGGTCCCGCTGGGACTGCCTTCGTTGATCGGCATGCTCATGCTGGTGGGCATTGTGGTCACCAACGCGATCGTGCTCATCGACCTCATCAACCAGTACCGGCAGCCGCGCGACGGACGGCCGGGCATGAACGTTGCGGACGCGATCACGCACGGGTCGCGCCAGCGCCTGCGTCCCATCCTGATGACAGCCCTTGCAACCGTGTTCGCCCTCACCCCCATGGCGCTGGGCCTCACGGGCGGCGGCGGCTTTATCTCGCAGCCCCTGGCTGTGGTGGTCATCGGAGGGCTCATCTCCTCCACGGCCCTCACCCTGGTCCTGGTGCCTGTCCTGTACAGGCTGGTGGAGGGCCGGCGCGAGAGGAAGGCCCTGCTCCGGGAACTGCAGGCGAGGCCGGAATTCGGCCCCGGGGCTGACGTCGATGAGGAGTTCCGGGACTGGACCACCGGCATGGTGCGGAAAACCAGCGGCAGGCGCGCTGCACCCGGAAGCCCCGAATAGGCAGCGCCGACGGCAGGCCCGGAATATTTTCCCGCAGGACGCGTTGTACCCGTCGATAGATGCAAATGCATCTAAATTGGACTACACTGGGAACAAGCCAGCAGTCCAGGAACGGAAAGGCACATCATGCAGATCGGTGTTTTCAGCGTCAGCGACATCACCACGGACCCCACGACGGGCCGGACCCCCACCGAGAACGAACGCATCAAGGCCTCGGTGGCCATCGCCAAAAAAGTGGAGGAAATCGGGATGGATGTCTACGCCCTGGGCGAGCACCACAACCGGCCGTTCTTCTCCTCCTCCCCCACCACCACCCTTGCCTACATCGCCGCCCAGACCGAGCGGATCACCCTTTCAACGGCGACCACGCTGATCACCACCAACGACCCGGTCAAGATCGCCGAGGACTTCGCGATGCTCCAGCACCTGGCTGACGGCCGGGTGGACCTGGTCCTGGGCCGCGGCAACACCGCGCCGGTGTACCCGTGGTTCGGCAAGAACATCCAGGACGGCGTGGAGCTGGCCATCGAGAACTACAGCCTGCTGCGCAAGCTCTGGGACGAGGACACCGTCAACTGGTCCGGCAAGTTCCGGACCCCGCTGCAGAACTTTACGTCGACGCCCCGCCCGCTTGACGGCGTCGCCCCCTTCGTGTGGCACGGTTCCATCCGCACGCCGCAGATCGCGGAAGTGGCGGCCTACTTCGGGGACGGCTTCTTCGCCAACAACATCTTCTGGCCCAAGGAGCACTACCAGCAGCTGATCGGCCTCTACCGGGAGCGCTACGAGCACTACGGCCACGGCAAGGCGGACCAGGCGATTGTGGGCCTGGGCGGCCAGTTCTTCATGCGGAAGAACTCCCAGGACGCCGTCAAGGAGTTCCGCCCCTACTTCGACAATGCCCCTGTGTACGGGCACGGCCCGTCACTGGAGGACTTCACCTCCCAGACGCCGCTGACCGTCGGCAGCCCGCAGGAGGTCATCGAAAAGACGCTGACGTTCCGGGAGTACTTCGGCGACTACCAGCGGCAGCTGTTCCTGATCGACCACGCCGGCCTGCCGCTGAAGACGGTGCTGGAGCAGCTGGACCTGTTCGGCGAGGAAGTCCTGCCCGTCCTGCGCAAGGAATACGCCGCCCGCAAGCCCGCGCACATTCCTGAGCCGCCCACGCACGCCGGCCGGGTTGCCGCGCTGCTGGCAGCGCAGGACGCCGAGAAGTCTGCTGCGGAGGCGTGATGGCCGGCAAGGCTCCTGAATCGCCGGTCCGCCTCGCAGCAGAGACCTGGGAGTCGCTGTTCCGGGCCCAGGTGGCGGTGATGCGCAAGCTGCAGTCCGGGCCTGCGTTCCGGAAGCTCGCGGTGAACGAGTACGACGTCCTGTTCACGCTGTCCCGCTGCCCGTCAGGCTGGCTGCGGCTCAACGAGCTCAATGACAACGTCCTGCTGAGCCAGTCCAGCCTGAGCCGCCTGGTGGAGCGGCTGGAGAAGCGCGGGCTCGTGGCCAGGATGCCGGCACCGGAGGATGGCCGCGGCGTGCTCCTGAAGCTGACTGACGAGGGGCGGGAGCTTCAGAAGGAGATCGGGCGCGAGCACGTGCGCGATATCTCCGCCGTCCTGGGTCCCGCCCTGACACCGGCTGAGCAGAAGGAACTGACAAGGCTCACCACCAAGCTCAGGAGCTCCCTGGGACCGCGCCCGCCCCGGCAGGAACCGAGCTAGCCCAGCGCCACCAGCCGGGCGGGATCCTCAACCGGGAGGTCTCCGTTGACCACGGCGGTGACCTGCATCTGGTTCAGCGTCAGGCTTCCGCCCACCGTGGACAGGAACGCCGTGTCGGCCGAGTCCCTGCCCGCCGTGATCCGCAGCATCGACTCCCGCGGGGCCAGCCCGGTGGGATCGATGACGTGCCATGCGCCTTCCACGTATGCTTCGGCCACGGCGTGGAAGTCCATGGGGCTCAGGCCGGGGGCGTACACGGCCGCCAGGCGTGCGGGTATGTCCTTGGACCTCAGCAGCGCAATGGCCAAGTGCGCAAAGTCGCGGCACACCCCGCGGCGGCTGAGGAGTGTCTCCACCGCACCGTCCGTGCCGCGGGAGGAGCCGCTCATGTACCGGAGTTCCCCGTTCACCCAGTTCCGGACGGCGAGCAGCAGTTCGCCGCCGCAGAGTCCTTCGAACTCGGCATACGCGGTGGGCAAGAGGCGGTCAGATTCCGCGTAGCGGCTGGGCCGGACGTACCGGATCCGGTCGGCCAGCCCGGTTTCCTCGGGCAGTGCCTTCCCCGCCACCGTCGCGGAGTATTCCACGGTCACTTCGGCCGGGTCGGTGAACTCCATGTAGTGCAGCCTGCCGCCGTGGTGATCCGGCACCTCGGACACGGGAACCTGCCGGCCGCCGGCTGTGATGGACAGGCTTTCCTCAAACGAGGAATAGCCGTCGTTCCTCGCCGCGGCTATGGCCATGGCCACCTTGGTGTTGGCTGTGGTCCTGAAAACCAGGCGTGCGGAAACAGTGCGTTCCATGACTCTCCGGGGGTGTCGGCAGTGGAAGGAAGTCGCCGGTTGTCGCGGCCGTTGATGTGGGCCGGGAACGGGGACTAGTTCTTGATCTCCAGAGACATTAGCATCCGCTGGACGTTGGCGAAGTCGCTGCTGTCACCGACGTACTGTGCGGCCTGGCCAAGAGTGTCGAACGCCTTGGCGGGTGCCACTTTTTCGTCTGGCGCGAATGCCCTGACGGCTACCAGGTCACCGAAGGAGTAGTCCCCCTTGCCGGCCGGGCCCCGGATGACGTTGCGCAGTTCGCAGGCCTGGCCGTCCGCCCCGCCCACAAGGTTCGTGACCCCGTACGAGCCGAAGTACCGGTACCCCTGGATCACCCTGAACACAACCCTGGGCGGAATGGTTCCCTCCCCGCCTTCGGCTTTCAGGTCCGACGGCACGCTGCTGATCACGGTGTAGGGCCGCCGCGCGTCCTGCGGACATTCAGCGGACGACGGCGGGAGTCCCGTCCGCAGTGCCGCCATGAAGGTGCCGTCGGGCTTCTTCACCTCGACCTTCAAGGCCCCGGGCAGGGCACCCTCCTCCGGGGCCACCGACTGCGCTATCCACTCCTGCGGCAGCTCGAAACTCACGCTCTTTGCAGGGTCCGAGAAGGTTTTCCAGGCGGAAGCCGTGGCCACGGGCCCGGCCGTAGCGGACTCCGTGGCACCGGGCGTGGCGCTTCCGGAGGCCGTTGCTGACGCTGATGCTTCCGCCGGCGCGGTGGAGGCGGCCGCGGTGCCCGGCCCGCCAGGCTCCGCTGTCCATCCCGGCCCGCTGTTTGACGGTGTGGAGCATCCTGCCAGGAGCGCGCCGGCCACGAGCACTGATGCGCCCGCCAGGGCCCTTGATGTTGCCATGCCTTCCATGCAGCCAGCCTAACGGGACGCGGCAGCGTCGGGTCCTTTCCCCGGACGGTGTTTCGGCCTGCGCCGATGCGCGGAAGCCGTATGGCAGGGATGCGTGTCGCCGTCGGACGCGCAACTCCGGCGCCGGGGACTAGGCTGGTGCTTATGGAAGCCCACCACGGCACGGCCGAAGAAGATTTGGCGGACATTTCCGCCGTCGACATCGCCGACTGGCGCCTCCGGACCTTTGGCCTGTACGCCAATGTCCGCAAAGTCTCGGCCGAGAGTCCGGCGGAAGCGCATCTGTATTGGCGCCACCAGCGGGACCTCATGTTCGCCACGCACCCTGCATCCCCGCTGACTGCCGAGGAGAAAGCACGCTTCGGGGGCTTGAAGACTGCGGACTATGATCCGATTTTCCGTTTCCACGTTCCGCTGACCAAGGAAGGTGCCGGACGGGAAATGAGCATCGAAACCGGGACCGACGGCGTGGTGAACTTCGTCAGGATGGGCACGTTCGACCTCCCCGAGATGGGGCAGCTCGCCGTGTGGAAGCTGCGGGGCTACGGCGGCGGCATCTTCGTGCCCTTCCGCGACGCGACCGCAGGCCAGCCCGGCGGAAGCTACGGGGCAGGCCGCTACCTCCTGGACACCATCAAGGGAGCCTTCCACGGCGTCCACGGGACAGGACCGGATGCCCCCTTTGTCCTGGACTTCAACTTTGCCTACAACCCGTCCTGCGCCTACAACGAGGCCTGGGCGTGCCCCCTGCCGGGCCCGTCAAACCGGCTGGCCGTGGATATCCCCGTCGGAGAGCTCTACTAGCAGGTCGCACCGGGGGCATCCGTAACGGCTAGGAGCCGAGGGTCCGCACGCTTGCCACTGCCTGCCGGACAGCTTTGGCGGCGACCGCCAGGTCTTCCCCCGCCACCGCTGCGTCAAAGCTGAACCTGACCGCTGTCTGGGCCACCTCAGCCTCGAACCCCATGGCCGTGAGGACCGGCGACGGCGCATCTGATCCGGCTGCGCAGGCGGAGCCGCTCGAGCACACCACCCCTTGGCGCTCCAGTTCCAGGAGCACCGATTCGCCGCTGGTTCCGGGGAAGCAGAACGATGCCACGGAGGGCAGCCGCTCTGCGGGGTGCCCGGTCAGCACCGCCCCCGGTACCCCCGTGAGCACGGCGTCAATAAAGCTGTCCCGCAGGGCGGCCACCCGCCGTCGTTCTTCCTCCTGGCCGGCCTGGGCGAGTGCCAGCGCGGCGGCCAGCCCCACGGCACCTGCAACGTTCTCCGTCCCCGAACGGCGGCCGCGCTCCTGGCCGCCGCCGTGGATCAGCGGCTCGATCCTGGTGCGGCCGCGGACGAAGAGCACCCCGCAGCCCTTGGGTGCCCCCAGTTTGTGGCCCGAAAGGCTCATCGCGTCAACGCCCAGCGCCCTGGTGTCAAGGGGCAGCCAGCCCGCCGCCTGCACTGCATCCGCATGGAAGGGAACCCCGTGGCTGCGTGCTGCGGCGGCCAGTTCCGCGACCGGCTGGACCGTCCCCACTTCGTTGTTGGCGTACATGATGCTGACCAGCGCGGTTTCCGGGCGCAGTACTGCGAGGAGCGCCTCGGGAGTGACCTGCCCGGTCCCGTCCACCGGCACCACGTCAACCTCGAAGGCGTGGAAGCGTGCCAGGTACCGTGCGGACTCCTCAACGGCCGGATGTTCGACGCCGCTGATCACCACCCTGTTCAGCGCGGGGTCGGCTGCCTGCCGCGCCAGGGCAATGCCTTTGACGGCCAGGTTGTCCGCTTCGGTGCCGCCGGAGGTGAAGGTGACCTCGCCGGGCCGGCAGCCCAGGACCGCTGCCACCGAGGCCCTTGCATCCGCGAGCGCCCTGGCGGCAGCCTGGCCCAGGGTGTGGTGGCTGGAGGGGTTTCCGAATTCGCCGGTCAGGTAGGGCCACATGGCGTCCAGCACCTCGCGGCGGACCGGGGTGGTGGCGGCAGCATCAAGGAAGATCATGGTGTATTCACCCGGCCGTCAGTTCCACGTCCAGGCCGAGGTCCAGCGCGGCCACCGTGTGGGTGAGCGCGCCAACGGAGATGACGTCCACCCCCGTGGCGGCAATTCCCGCGACGGTGGTGAGGTTGACGTTGCCGCTGGCCTCCACCCGTGCCCGGCCTGCGACCAGGGCAACGCCGGCGCGCAGCTCCTGCACGGTGAAGTTGTCCAGCATGATGGTGTCCACGCCCGCCGCCAGGACAGGTTCGATCTGGTCCATCCGGTCCACCTCGACCTCGAAGTGCGTGGTGTGCCCCAGCTGCGCCTTGGCGGCCAGGAGCAGTCCCGTGAGCCTGGCGGGGTCCCCTCCGGTCATGACGGCCAGGTGGTTGTCCTTGGCGAGAACCGCGTCCGACAGGCTGTACCGGTGGTTGGCGCCTCCCCCGCAGCGCACCGCGAAGCGCTCCAGGATCCGCAGTCCTGGGGTGGTCTTGCGGGTGTCGGTAATGCGGGCGGGCGTCCCTTCGGTGAGCTCAACGAATTCCGCGGTCCTGGTGGCGATCGCGGACATCCGCTGGACCAGGTTGAGGGCCACGCGTTCGGCAAGCAGTACCGAGCGGGCCCGTCCGCTGACCCTCGCGAGGTGCGTGCCGGCGTCGAACCTGTCGCCGTCCCCCCGCAGCAGTTCCACGTCCGTGTCCGGGTCCGCCAGCAGCATGGCGTCTCGGAACACGGTGGCGCCGCTGAAGACGCCGGGCACGCGGGCGTTCAGCACGGCGGTGGCGCGGGCTTCGGCGGGGATGAGCAGCTGGGAGGTGATGTCCCCCGCCGGAGCGTCTTCGGCGAAGGCGCGCTCCAGGATCTCCCGCACCGGCGCCGACGGCAGCGCCAGGTCAAGCAGGGTTGTTTCAGTCATGGAGGACGCTCACTTTCGGGCGGTTCGGGTACGTGGTGTCGAATTCTTCCCTGATGCCGGAAGCATCCTCCGGGCAATCGCTGCGGTAATGGGCGCCCAAGGACTCCTGGCGTTCCTGGGCCGCAGCCACCAGGAGCTGCGCTGCCAGCAGCAGGTTCCGGTCCTCATGCAGTCGGGCGTCCGCAGCAGGGGCAACAGTGCCGGGACGAACGACGGCGGCCCACCGCCCCAGGGTGTCCCCCGCTTCCCGGAGCAGCTCCCCGGAACGAAGCACCCCGGCCTTGGCAGTCATCAGCCGGCGCAGGGCCTCACGGGAGAACGGCTCACTCCCCCCACCGAAGTTGGACGGCCGGCTCCCACCCAGTGCATCGAACCCGGCCCCGGCGCCTGCTGAAGTCGCACCCAAGGCGGACCCGTCTTCGGCGCCTTCCGGGGCTCCGGAAGCGAGCGTCAAGGGGAGGCCGCCCGCGGCCGAGCCAGCGAGCGGAGGAGCGCCGGCAGGCGCACCCCAGCCGGGAACGTCAGGAGATAGGAAGTGTTCAACAGCGCGGCGGCCGAAGACGAGTCCTTCCAGGAGGGAGTTGCTGGCCAGCCGGTTTGCCCCTTGGACCCCGGTGCACGCAACTTCCCCGGCCGCATACAGTCCGGGAACCGTGGTGCGCCCGTGGAGGTCGGTAAGGACTCCGCCCATCCAGTAGTGGGCCGCGGGTGCCACCGGAACCAGTTCGCGGGTCCAGTCGATGCCGGCGTCGAGGGTCCTCTGCGTGAGGGTGGGGAACCGCATTGCCAGGAATCCGGGACCCTTTGCTTGCTCAATGACGCGCGCGTCGAGGTAGACGTGGCCGTTGGGATCGCCGAGCTTGGCAAGGTGCAGGGCAATGCTGCGGGAGACCACGTCGCGGGGGGCGAGTTCGGCGCCGGGGTGGTAAGCCCGCATGAATCGCTTCCCGTTGCCATCGACAAGGACGGCTCCTTCGCCGCGGACGGCTTCGGAGATGAGGAGCGGATCCTGGTCCAGCCCGCGTGCGGTGCCCGGGCCCGGGGTGCCGGCGCCGGGCACCAGGCATGTGGGGTGGAACTGGAAGAATTCCAGGTCGGACACTGCTGCCCCGCTGCGGACGGCGAGCGCAAGGCCGTCGGCGGTGGCCACCACGGGGTTGGTGGTCTGGGCAAACAGCTGGCCTGCTCCGCCGGTGGCGAGCAGCACGGCGTCCCCGCGCAGTGTGAGTGTCCGGCCGTCCTGCAGGAACTGGACGCCGTTGACGTGGCCGTCCGTTTGCCGGAGGGCTGTGGCGTGGGCGCCGGTATGAAGTGCCAGGGAGCCGCCTGCCTGCCGGGCCAGCACTGCACGGATCAGGGCCGCGGCCACCTTCGCGCCTGTGGCGTCGCCGCCCGCGTGCAGGATCCGCGGGGCGGAATGGGCGGCTTCCAGCCCCAATGCCGGGCCGCCGTCTGTACCGGGATCAAAGACCACGCCGAACCGTTCCAGCCCGGCAATGTCCCTGCGGGCCTCCGTGCACATGAGCCGGACTGCCTCTTCGTTGCAGTGTCCCGCACCTGCCTGGAGGGTGTCGGCAATGTGGGCCGCAACGGTGTCCCCGGGGGTGGGCTCGTCCAGCACGGCTGAGATGCCGCCCTGGGCGTACCAGGTGTTGCTCTCGCAAAGCTGGCCCTTGCTCAGCAGCACCACGTCTGCCCCGGCGTCGGCCGCCAGCAGTGCGGCGTAAAGTCCGGCAATACCGCTGCCGACGACGACCAGCCGCCGGCGCGTGCCGGGCACAATGGGCGCGGCGGACATTATGGCCTGGCGGCGAGCATGCGCTCGAGCGCGGTCCGTGCATGGTCCTGGACGGAGTCCGCCACCGTGATCCGGTTGACGATCCGCCCGGCCACCAGTTCCTCCAGCACCCAGGCAAGGTAGCCCGGGTGGATGCGGTACATGGTGGAGCAGGGGCAGATCACAGGATCCAGGCAGAAGATGGTGTGCTGCGGGTATTCGGCGGCGAGCCGGTTCACCATGTTGATCTCGGTGCCGATGGCAAAAGTGGTGGGTTCCGTGGCCGCGGCGATGGCCTTCCTGATGAAGTCGGTGGAGCCGGCCGAATCGGCAGCGTCCACCACCTCCATGGGGCACTCCGGGTGCACGATCACCTGGACGCCGGGGAAGTCGGCGCGGGCTTTCTCGATCTGGGCCACGGTGAAGCGCTTGTGCACCGAGCAGAACCCGTGCCACAGGATGACGCGGGAATCGAGCAGCGCCTGTTCGTCGTTGCCGCCCAGGTCCTTGCGCGGATTCCACATGGGCATCTGCTCCAGCGGCACACCCAGGGCCTTGGCAGTGTTGCGGCCCAGGTGCTGGTCCGGGAAGAACAGCACCCGCCGGGCGCGCTGGAACGCCCACTCAAGGACCGTCCTGGCGTTGGAGGAGGTGCAGACGATGCCGCCGCGCTCGCCGCAGAAGGCCTTCAGGGCGGCGGAGGAGTTCATGTAGGTGACGGGGATGACCGGAACCCGGCCCTCGGCGTCGGGCTCCGTGCCGTAAATCTCCTCAAGCTGCTCCCAGCACTCAGCCACGGAGTCGGCGTCGGCCATGTCCGCCATGGAGCAGCCGGCCGCCAGGTTGGGCAGGATGACGGCCTGCCCGGGGGCGGAGAGGATGTCAGCGGTTTCGGCCATGAAGTGGACGCCGCAGAAAACGATCGCCTCTGCGTCCGGACGGGTGAGTGCGGCGTTGGCCAGCTGGAAGGAGTCGCCCACGAAGTCGGCGTACTGGATCACTTCATCGCGCTGGTAGAAGTGCCCCAGGATGACGGCCCGGTCCCCCAGCGCAGCCTTCGCGGCCAGGATCCTTTCGCCCAGCTCGGCGTCGCTGGCCAGTTTGTATTCCTCGGGCAGCTGGCCCTGGCGGGGGGTGGCGGCGGGAGCCACGTCCGCACTGGAGGCACCCGGGCCGTAGGCGGGAACGCCGGCGAGCGCCTCGGCAAGGTCGTAGTCCCAGGGGCCCTTGGCCAGGGCCGGGCTGCAGGTGCTGCCCTTTGCGGTGGCGCCGTTTTCGGCCTGCTCGCGCGTGATCAGCTGGATTGCCGTGTTGACGCTGCTCATGGTGTGCTCCTGTTGTCTGGGTCAAGGCCGGGCCGGCCGGTAAAGCGGTAGAGGCGCGGTGGACGGTGCTTGCCGCCCTGGAGGTACTCGCCCGTTTCCTCTATTTCGGGGGTGGACTTGAGCTGCCTGCGGAAGTTCGCCGGATCCAACTCGCGGTCCAGGACGGCTTCGTAAACCTCCCGCACCTGGGCCAGGGTGAAGTATTCCCCCAGCAGGTGGTAGGCCACGGAGCCGTAGGCCAACTTGTTGCGCAGCCGCCACAACGCGTAGTCCACGATCGCGTTGTGGTCAAAGGCGAGTTCGCCAAGGCGGTCCGCACGGAACCACCGGACGTTCTCGGACTCATCCGCGAGCGCGGCTTCGGTCGGCTGGACCAGGGCCCAGTAGACGATCGAAACCACGCGCTGGGTGGGTGAGCGGTGAAGCCCGCCGAACGCGTACAACTGCTCCAGGTAGCTGGGGGCAAGTCCTGTTGTCTCCCTCAGGTTCCGTGAGGCCGCGTCCTGGAGCGACTCCGCGTGGCTCAGCGGGCCGCCCGGCAGCGCCCATAGTCCTTTGAAGGGTTCCCGGATCCTTCGCACCAGCGGCAGCCAGAGCGTAGGGCGCCCGGATTTTTCACTGGGGCGGAGCGCGAAGATGACCGTGGAGATGGCCAGCGACGGCGGCGCGGCCTGGCGCTCGGAGACGTTGGCAGAACTGGAGTACATGTCCCACCGCCTTTCCGGGGACCAGGGGCTCGCCCTCCGCAAAGGCGCCCGACTGAGTTATGGTCATTTTGACCAAAACTAATTCTACGGCCTGCCGCTCCATAAACGCCAACTATTTCGGAAGTTTGCCGTCCCGGGGTTCCCGCCGCCCGGGGGCATCAAATTCCGCTACGGGACCGTAAACGGTAAATTCAAGAGGTCCCACAAGGCGGCACCATCCAAACCCCAAGAAGGTTCACGGCACATGACGATGAAGTCCACCACAGCCCGGCCCACCGGAAAGCCCGCGCATCCTCCCCACAGCATGAAGCCCCGGCAGCTGACCATGATGGGGCTCGGCAGCGCCATCGGCGCCGGCCTGTTCCTGGGCTCGGGCGCGGGAGTGCAGGCCGCCGGCCCCGCCGTCCTCATTTCCTACCTGGTGGCCGGCACCCTGATCATCCTGGTCATGTGGGCCCTGGGCGAAATGGCTGCCGCGAACCCCAACAGCGGCGCCTTCTCCGTTTACGCGGAACGCGCTTTGGGGAAGACGGCCGGCGCCACGATCGGCTGGCTCTGGTGGCTCCAGCTCGTAGTGGTGATCGCCGCCGAAGGGCTCGGGGCAGCCGCACTCCTCTTCTCCGTCTGGCCGGTCATTCCAGTGTGGGCGCTGGCACTGGTGTTCATGGTGGTTTTTACCGGCATCAACCTCGCGGGGGTCCGGAACTTCGGCGAGTTCGAGTTCTGGTTCACCATCCTCAAAGTTGCCGCGATCGTGCTGTTCCTGGCCGTGGGTGCCGCCCTCCTCCTGGGCCTGCTGCCCGTCACATCACCCGGACTGTCCAATATCACCGGCGACTTTGCGCCGCAGGGGCTGGGCGGCATTGCGTCCGCACTCTTCGTGGTCATCTTCGCGTTCGGCGGGACGGAGATTGTGTCCGTTGCCGCGGCCGAAACACAGGATCCGGAGCGGAGCGTGGCCAAGGCCATCCGCACTGTTGTCTGGCGCATCCTGGTGTTCTACATCGGCTCCGTGTTCGTCATCGCCGCCGTCCTTCCGGCCACCTCGGAAAGCCTCGCCTCACCCTTCGCCGGCGTGCTGGACGCGGCGCGAATCCCCGGCGCCGGAACGGCGATCACCCTGGTGGCCGTCGTCGCACTCCTCTCCGCACTGAACGCCAATCTCTACGGGGCGTCCCGGATGGCCTGCTCCCTCGCACAGCGCTCCGCAGCGCCCCGCATCCTCACCCGCCTGGGCGGCGCCAACGTCCCCATGCTCGCGGTGGGGGTATCGGTCGCCTTCGGTTTCATCGCCACCGTCCTGGAGCTGCTGTTCCCCGAACGGATCCTTCCGGCCCTGTTCCAGCTGGTGGGCTCCACCTGCCTGGTGGTCTGGGGAAGCGCCCTCGTCTCGCAGCTGATCCTGCGGCGGCGGGCGGACCGGGCAGGAATTCCGCTGCCCCTCCGGATGAAGGGTTTCCCCGGGCTGACCATCCTGGGACTTGTCCTGCTGGCCGTCATTTTCGCTGTGGGGTTCAGCGCGGAAGAGAGCCGCCTCCAGCTCTTCAGCACCTTTGCCCTTATCGCCGCGATTGCCCTGGCCTGCGCGGCGGGCGCCCGGCTCACCGCCCGGACCCGCCGCCCGGGGGCTGCCGCCGGTGAGGGGAAACAGCCGGGCGGCCGGCAGGTAGAGTAAAACCAGTAGCACGAGGTTCCGAAGCGCCGGGTCCGCCTGGGCGCCGTACTTGATGAGGACTGACACCATGAGCGGCAGGCACACCGGCCAACAGCACACGCACACCGTGGAAGGCACGGACCCGCAACTCTACGTGGCGGTGCATGATCCTGCGGTTGATGCCGGGTTCCGCCCGGTCCTGCTGGTGCACGGATTCTCCTCCTCCAGCAAGCTCAACTGGGAGGACACCGGGTGGGTGGCCGCGCTGCTGGACGCCGGCCGGCGGGTCATCACGGTGGACCTGCCCGGCCACGGCCGCAGCGGCGCCCCGGAGGACCGGGACTCCTACTCCCCCAGCAGGATCCGCGCAGACCTGCTTCAAACAGCGTTCGACGCCGGCGTGCGGCCTTTGCAGGAGGGTGACCCTTCCAGCGGCCTCGACATTGTGGGCTACTCGCTGGGCTCCAGGCTCGCCTGGGAATTCGGCGCCACCCAGCCGGAAATCACCCACCGGCTTGTCCTTGGCGGCCCCAACATTTCTGATCCGCTGGCCGAGTTCGACCTTCGCGCCGCGCAGGATTACCTTGCCGACGGCACACCCATCGCCGACGAGTCCACGGCCCGGCTGCTCAAGATGGCACTCCTGCTGCCCAGCAACAACATCTTCGCGCTGCTCTCCCTGGTGGAGGCCATCAAGGCCGAGCCGTACGACCCCGCAGAGGCAGTTCCCCACGTGCCGATGCTCCTGGTGGCGGGGGAAATGGACGAACGGGCCGCCAGCCTGCCGCAGCTTGAAGAACTGGCGCGGAAGGCCGGTTCCATGGCCGAGCAGCTTATCCTGCCCGGCAGGAACCATACGAACGCTGTGACGAGCAGGGCCTTCAAGCAGGCTGCCATTTCCTTCCTGGCCGTCTAGCCTTTTCGCGGAGGGACTGATGCGCACGTTCTTCGAAGACCGTACGGACGCCGGCGAACGCCTTGCGGCCATCCTTCCGCAGTTCCGGGAGCGGCCCGACACCCTTGTGCTTGGCTTGGCCCGCGGGGGAATCCCCGTGGCAGCCGCGGTGGCAAAGGCCCTCCATCTTCCACTCGGAACCGTCCTGGTCCGGAAGCTCGGAATTCCCGGCCATGAAGAAACAGCCTACGGCGCCTTGGCCTGGGTCCACGGCCGAACCGTCCGGCTGGTCAACAAGCCCCTGCTGGACCGCGTCCTTGAACACGGCGTCCGCCAGGAATGGCTCGACGCCGTGGAGCAGCGGGAACGCGCCGAGCTGCTCCGCCGCGCGGAGCTCTATCCGGGCGTGGACCTCGACCTCGCCGGAAAGACCGTCCTCCTGGTCGATGACGGCCTGGCGACGGGAGCCACCATGCGCGCAGCAGTGGAAGCAGTGCGCGACGGCGGTGCGGCAACCGTCGTGGCGGCTGCCCCGGTCGGCTCCATTGAGGCAGAGGCCTCCGTGGAGCGCGCATGCGACGCCGTCCTGTGCCTGCACCTGCCCGGAAAGTTCCGCGCGGTCGGCAGTTTCTACCGGCACTTTGAGCAGTTGTCCGACGACGATGCGATCAGCATCCTGGAGCAGTAACACCGCAGGCCATGTCCTTTCGCAGTATGGCAAAGGAGACGAACCGGCACGGCACAGGCGGCCCAGACGGCGAAGCGGGCCGGACCGCCATGGTCCGGCCCGCCGTCGTCCTGCACTGGGCGGTGGTGGGATTAGTGGTGGCTGACGCCGAGTGGCCGCCCCTTGGTTTCCTTGGCCAGAACCACACCAATGGCGGAGATGACGCACAGGACCATGATGTAGATGCCAATGGACCCGGTCCACTTGGTGGACTGCAGCAGCGTTTCAGCGATGGTCGCCGCGAATGCCCCGCCCAGGATGGCGCCGAAAGCGTAGCCGATGGAAATCCCGGAGTACCGCACATTCGCGGGGAACATCTCGGCGTACATGGCTGACATGGGCCCGTAGGACAGCCCAAGCCCGATGGTGAGGACAAACAGCGCCAGGCCGTAGAACCAGATGTTCTTCGTGTCGATGAGGGCGAACATCGGGATCATCCAGGCAAAGATGATGGCGTAGCCCGTCAGGAAGGTCTTGACCCGGCCGATGCGGTCCGAGAGCCAGCCGCCTGCAAGGGTGAAGATCAGCCAGCCGAAGGAGGCCAGGGTGGTGGCCAGCAGCACCTCCGCGGTAGGCATCTTCAAGGTCCTGGTGGCGTAGGCGATGAAGAAGGCAATCAGCAGGTAGCCGGCCGCATTGTTCCCGATGAAGATCATGGTGGAGTACAGGACCGGCTTCTTGTGGCTGCGGACCAGCTCGCCCAGCGGGGCCTTGCTTTCCTGCTTCCGGGCAGCCATCTCCCGGAAGACGGGGCTTTCGGCCACCGCACGCCGGATCAGGTAGCCCACCACGATAAGGACGATGGAGAGCAGGAACGGCACGCGCCAGCCCCAGGCCGCGAAGTCCTCCTTGGACATGCTGGTGTTGAGGAAGAAGAGCAGGCCGGTGGCCAGGATCATGCCGATGGGCACGCCGATCTGCGGGTAGGCACCGAAGAGGCCGCGCTTGTTCAGGGGCGCGTGTTCAACGGCCATCAACGCCGCGCCGCCCCACTCGCCGCCGGCTGAGAAGCCCTGGATGATGCGGAGCGTGATCAGCAGCACAGGTGCCCAGGCGCCGATCTGGGCGTAGGTGGGCAGCATGCCGATCAGGGCGGTGGCTGCACCCATCATCACCAGGGTGAAGACCAGCATCGCCTTGCGGCCCAAGCGGTCGCCCAGGTGGCCGGCCACCACGGCGCCGAGGGGCCGGAAGAGGAAGCTGATGCCGATCAGGGCGGTGGCTGCACCCATCATCACCAGGGTGAAGACCAGCATCGCCTTGCGGCCCAAGCGGTCGCCCAGGTGGCCGGCCACCACGGCGCCGAGGGGCCGGAAGAGGAAGCTGATGCCGATCAGGGCGAATGAGAGGATCTGTGCCAGCCCGGGGTTGGACTGGTTCAGCGGTGCCAGGAACAGCGGCGACAGCAGCGTTGCGGTCAACTGGGCAAAAATGAAGAAGTCGTACCACTCGATGGTGGTTCCGACGAGGGTGCCGGCGAGGACCTTGCGTTCCTCCCGCCGGGTGCTGGGACCGGCGAGTGTGTCCACCTTGGAAGGTGTGGTCATTGAAACTCCATTGTTCAAGGCAGCAGCGCTGCCGGGACGCCATCAGGATTACCGACAGAACGGTCAGTTAGTTAGTAGGGTACTACGAAAATGTGAGGCACAACACGGCCCGCGCAAACTTTTATGCGCAGCCGGTTGAACTGCGGGAACCTGCAGGAAAGCCGACCTGACGTTTGGGCTCCGCGATCACCCAGTTCTATATTTGAATTGCCCTTTCGAATTGAGGACACCGCGCGCCTGGCCGGATCCCCGGCACCCCCTGCCGGAACCTGCCACCTAGGATGGTCACCATGAATCCCACCGCTGCAGCGCCGGCCGGAGCAGCGCCGGCCCAGGCGTCCGCGTCGCAAACCCTGTCCCGGGGAATCCGCGCCCTGGAGATCCTCGCGGCAGCGCCCGGCCCGCTGACCATTGCGGAACTGGCGGACGCGATGGGCGTGCACCGGTCGGTGGCATACCGCATCCTCCGGACCCTGGAGGACCACTCGCTGCTGGTGCGGGACGACGCCGGGCGGGTCCAGCCGGGGCCGGGGCTGGCTGTCTTGGCACGCGGGGTTTCGCGCAACCTGCAGGCGGCAGCCCTTCCGGAGCTGACGCAACTCGCCAATACCCTGGATATGACGGCGTTCGTGGCCGTGTGGGACCACCACGACTGCATCACCCTGCTCACGGTGGAACCCAGGCACTCGGGCGCCACTGTGGCCCAGCACCCCGGCACCCGCCATCCCGTCAACGCCGGCGCCCCGGGCATCGCCATCCAGTCGGCGCTCACCGAGGCCGAATGGGACCGGCTGGCCACGGGAATCCCCTACCGCCCCGAGGCCGCCGAGGCCCGCCGCGCCGGATACTCGGCCAGCCACGACGAGGTCATCGCCGGCGTATCGTCCCTGGCTGCGCCCGTCCGGGTACCCGGCAGCCGCCCGGCCGCCCTCGCCGTCGTCTATATCCGCTCATCCCATGACCCCGCGACGGTGGGCGCGGCTCTGGTGGAGAGCGCCGCCAGGATCGAGCGGCAACTGGCTTAGGGCCTGCGGCGAAGAACAACGCCGGACGCGGCACCCAGGAGTGCCAGGACCGCTGCGGCACAGACCGGGACAACAAACGCCGCTGCGTAGCCGTGCAGTTCGGCCAGCTGGCCGCCCAAGGACGAGCCAAGGGCAGTGCCGGCCACGATGCCGCTGGCCAGCGCCGTCATTACGGTGCCGAGCCGGCCCGCCGGAGCGACGGCACCGCCGACGCCAAAGACCGTGACCATGACCGGCCCCACCGGGAGGCCCAGGACCAGCAGCGCCGCCACCATCCCGGGCATCGAGGACGGCAGCAGCAGGAGCAGGGCCAGCGCGGCCATCAGCCCGGCGCAAAGCGCCCACCGCCCGGACAGGCTGAAGGCCTGCGGCCAGTAGGCAACCGACAATGCCGCCGCGGCCGAGCTCAGGCCCATCGAGGCGTACAGCAGGCCGGCAACCTCCGAGCCTCCAAACAATCCCGAAAACGAGCTCAGGGCCGCCTGCGTCGAGCCAAAGAACGTTCCCATGCACACCATGGCAAGCACCGGCAGGGCCACCGCTGCCGGGAGGCGCCCGGCAGCGGTTCCTGCACCCTGCGAACGCCGGTCCGCGGCGGTCCGGGCCGCGCTGCCCGCCGGAGCAGCCCTGATGACCGGAACGGCACGATGGGTGCGGTGCACGGCGAAGGCCGGAACGAAGGTGATGGTCATGGCGGCCGCAAGGGCAAGGGGCAGCCAGGGCGCCAGCAGGCTGGCCAGGATTCCCACCAGGGCCGGCCCAAGGACAAAAGTCACTTCGTCCGCGGTGCTTTCGTAGGAAAGGGCAGTGTGCAGGTCCTTCGCCCTGTCCGCGGCCGGCCCCCGTGAGGCCAGGGCCATCCACCGCACCCTGGCCAGCGGTCCGACCTGCGGACAGCTTGCACCGGACACGAAGGCGGACGCCAGCACCGCCGCAGTGACACCGCCGAACTCCCCCATGGCCCACACCGCAAGCATCAGGGCCACCACTGCCGCGGTATTAAGGAGGGACGCGATCAACAGCACGGGACGTTGTCCGCGCCGGTCGGCCAAGGCTCCCAAGGCCGGAGCGCCCAATGCCGAACCGATCCCGACCGCACCGGCAGCCGTCCCGCCCAGTGCGTAGGAACCGCTGGCTGACGTAACCAGCGTGAGTGTCCCGACTGTCAGCATGGCCAGCGGAAGCCGCGCAAACAGCCCCAGCGGAATAAAGCTGCGGCCGGCAAGATGGGGCAGCCGGGCGAAGCGGCTGCCGCCGAGAGCCGGGTTGGCGGACGTCGGGTTGGCAGCTGGCTGGTTGGCGGCGCCAGGCGGCTCAGGGACGTGGACGGGTGCAGGGAAAGGCGACGGCTGGCCGGCAGGGACAGTTACTTGCGGGCTGTCAGGTGAGGTGGATGAAGTCAATTCCGGGCTCGTTCATGTTGTGCACACCGTCCCTCCTCCCGATGCGCGCAACCCGGTAACTGTCCAATTATATCCGGCTGCCGAGACGGCCGGCGCGGTCACAAAGGAGCATCCACCGCGTCGGAGATCCGCAGCGTCGATCCGTTCCGGCCTTTCAGTACCTGGAGCTGGGCGCCGATCCGCTGCTTCATCTCTGCCACGTGGCTGACAAGCCCCACCACGCGGCCGCCGTCCCGGAGGCCTTCAAGGGCGTCCATCACCTGTTCGAGGGACTGCTCATCCAGGCTGCCGAACCCTTCGTCCACGAACAGGGTTTCGATCTCCACTCCGCCGGCCTCCTGCTGGACCACGTCCGCCAACCCGAGCGCCAGGGACAGGGAGGCCATGAACGACTCGCCTCCGGACAGCGTGGAGGTGTCCCGGCGGAACCCGGTCCACTGGTCCACTACCTCCAGGCCAAGCCCCGACTTTGCGCCGCGCGCGGCCTTGGCATCAGTGTGCTGGAGCAGGTACCGGCCATCGCTCATGGCCACCAGCCGCTCCGAGGCCGCCAGGGCCACCTGCTCCAGGCGGGCGGCCAGGACATAGCTGTTCAGGCTCATCCGGTAGGTGTTCTCGCCCCGGCCTGCTGCGGCATCCGCCAGGCCCGCGAGCATCTGTGCCCGCTCGGCAGGTTGCCGCGCCGATCCTGCCAGATCGCTGTACTCGGCCCGGATACCCCGGAGCGAGGCCAGGCACCTGGACGCCATGCCGGCAGCAAGGTCCGCGTCCCGGGCTTCCTGCACGGCGGTGGCCGCAGCTTCCCGGAGCGCCGCAAGCCGCGCCGGGTCCACTTCGTAACCGGCCGACTTTTCTTCCAGTGCCAGCACAACATCCGCGGAAACGAACAGTTCCGCTACCTTTGCCTGCTCGTCCTGGGCGGCCCGCACGCTGGCCTGGAGGGCAGTTGCCTCGGCGGCCTCAAGCAGCTGTTCCCGGGCCTCGCCGGCGGTTGCGAAGCCGGCGGCAGGAAGAGCCTGTTCCAGCTGCTCCCGCGCCTCGGTGACCTGGGCCTCCGCCTGTTCCAGCTGGGCCTGTGCTTCAACCGCCTTATTGAGGACTGCCACTGCGTTTTCCAGCGCGCGCAGCCGCTGGGCCAGGCTCCGGTGGCTTCCCCTGAGCCCGGCCAGTGCCTGGTCAAGGGCGGCGGACTGTTCGGTCACATCGGCCAGCGAGGCCACAGTCCGGGCAAGCTCGGCTTCTGCGTCCGTCCTCGATTTTTGTGCTGCTTCGACAGCGTCCTCAAGCTTCTCGAGCCGCAACCGGACAGCGCTGAGTTCCTTGACCGCGGCCTCTGCCTCGGCAGCTGCCAGGCGCGCGCGGACCGCGCCGTTTTCGGCCTCTTCCGCGGCTGTTTCCCCGCCCTGGCCCGCCAGGACGGCCACCAATTGGCTGGCTTCTGCCAGTTCATGGGCAACCACGGCACAGGCGGCCTCCGCCGCCTCGTGGACACGCCGCGCTTCCTCCTCCTCCTGCGCGAGCCCTGGACCACCCGGACCGCCTGCGGCGGGGGCGGGATGATCGGTGCTGCCACAGACGGCACAGTGTTCGCCCGGTACCAGCTTGGCGGCCAGCTCAGCAGCCGCGTTTGCGAGCCGCTCTTCCCTGAGGTCCAGCCAGTGGCGTTTTGCTTCCAGCTGGCTGTCCCGGAACCCGTCGTACCGGACTTTGACCTGGTCCCGGACAGCAACGGCCCCGCCATAGCGCCTGACGACGTCGAGCAGCTCCTCCGCGGCCGCGGCTTCCTTCCGCCGCAGGGCCTCGGCACCCGCTCGCTGCTCGAGATCCTGCAGCCCGTCCTGGAGGCGGCGCCGCTCGGCCTGGAGTTCTTCGGAGCGGCTCCCCGCCTGCACGAGGACGGCGGCGAGTTCTTCCTGCTTTTTCACCAGCCCGCTGTGGCGCTTCCGGAGGCCCAGCAGCCTGTCCTCGTCCGGCACCCGGGCCTCCACGACGGCAAGGAGCGAACGCAGGCGCCCCAGTTCGGCGGCGCAGCCGGCAGCGGCTCCTGCCCCGTCCGCAGGCGGGACCGCGCCAATTCCCAACTCCAGTTGGGCCAACTCGGGGTCTTCCCCTGCGGCCATGCTGAGCAACGTAAAGGCGGACTCCACGGCAGTAGCGGCCCGCCGGACCTTCGCGGCACCGGCATCAACGTTCAGCAGCTGCCCGTGCAGGACCTCGGCTTTCCGGTGCCGGGCCAGCCGGAGGAGCTGTTCCTCCAGCAACTGCGCCCCCTGGTCCACGGCCGCTTTCCGGGCCGCGGCGGAATCGAGTTTGCGGCGCCGCTCCCCGCGCGCTGCTTCCGCTTCCACGGCGTCCCTGCATTCGGTGCTTGCGGCTTCCGCCCGTTCCGCTTGGCCCGTGAGTTCCGCCAGCCGCCGGTTTACCGCGCTTTCAAGCCATTCAAGCCGGGCCACCGCATCATCCGGGGATGGAGCGCCGGCCCCGTCCAGCCCCAGGGGGGCCGTCTCCGACTCCGCCCGCGCCGCCAGGATTTCGAGCTGGCCGGCGAGGAGGGAGACTTCCTCCTTGGCTGCCTGCGCCTGGCGGCCCAGTTCCTGCTCCACCGATTCGAACCGCTCGGTACCAAAAAGCTTCTGCAGAAGTTCCAGCCGGTCGGCGGCCTTGGAACGGAGGAAAGCGGCGAAGTCGCCCTGGGGCAGCATCACCACCCGGGTGAACTGCTCCCGGTCCATGCCAAGCAGGGCCAGAATCTCTGCGCCTGCCTCATCATTGCGGGCGGACTTTTCCGTCCAGGTTCCGCTGACGCGTTCACGCAGCAGCGTCTTGGCCTGCTGCGTGGTGAAGCCGTTCTTCCCCCGGGCGCTCGGCTTGTCCCAGGCCGGGGACCGCGTCACTTCGAAGCGGCGGCCCTGGGCCGAGAACTCACAGGCGACGGCAGGCTCCTGCGCCGGTTCCGCATGGTCGCTGCGGAGCCTTTTCCCGTCCTGGCGGGCCCCGGGAACGGAGCCGTACAGGGCAAAGCAGATGGCATCCAGGACGCTGGTCTTTCCTGCGCCTGTTGGGCCGTTGAGCAGGAAAAGGCCATGGGCGCTGAGCCTGTCGAAGTCAATCTCCTCGGTACCGGCAAAGGGCCCGAACGCGGAGATCAGGAGGCGGTGGATCCTCATCGTGAAGCCTCCAGGAGCCGGACGTTCTCCAGGGCAGCAGCCACCGCGGCTTTTTCGGCCGCATCGGGTTCCCTGCCGCGCACATGTTCCAGGAAGCCGCAGCACACCGCGAGGTCGTCCGGCGCCTCGGCCAGCCTGCTGCTGTAGCTTGAGGCGGCGGCCTGGGCTCCGCCCTCCGGATCGAAACCAAGGACCAGGGTGTCCGGGAACCGGGAACGGAGCCGCTCCATGGCTCGGGCGGGCCGCTGGGCGTCGGTCAGGGTGACCTGGCAGTAGGCGGTTTCGGCCCACTGGTGCGCGGGCGATTCCAGCAGCTCAGCCAGGGGCCCGCGCAGCACGGCCAGTGCGCGCGGCGCCGGCCACAGGACTTCCCGCACTGAGGTGACTCCGTCCGCGCCGAGGTCCACGAGCCAGCCGCCTTTCTGGTGGGTGGCTTCCGAAAAGGAGTAAGCGAGCGGCGAGCCCGAATACCTCACCTGGGGCGACAGGGTTTGGCGTCCGTGCAGGTGCCCCAGTGCGGCGTAGCTGAAGCCCTCGAAGAGGTCCAGCGGTACGGCCCCGACGCCGCCGATGCTGAGGTCCCGCTCACTGTCCGAGCTGATCCCCCCGCTGGCGAAGGTGTGGGCCAGGACCACGGAATGAACGGTGGCCGATGCTGAACGCCGCTTGATGTCCTCGCGGATCATCCCTGTTGCGGCCCGGGTAACTTCAAAGTGGCTGGGGGTGTCCGCACCGAGTTGTTCGGCGACGAGCCGGGGTTCGAGCCACGGAATGCCGTAGATGGCCAGCACGGCCTTGCCACCTTCCCCGGCAGCCGCGTCCCCCAGCGGCAGCAGCAGCGGTTCGTCCAGGTCCTCGATCCTGGTGCGGAGGTGCACTCCCCCGCGTTCCAGGAGCCGGGACGCAAAGCCCAGGCGGATGGCGGAATCATGGTTGCCGCTGGTCAGCACCACCTTGGCGCCGGCAGCGGTCAGGCGCACCAGGGCCTCGTCAAGCAGGCGTACCACGTCCACGCCGGGAAGGGCGCGGTCATAGACGTCCCCCGCCACCAGGACAACGTCCACGCCGTGCTGCTTGACGGCACCGACCAGCTGGTCAACGAAGGCGCGCTGGGCGTCCAGCATCCCGACGCCGTGGAAAGACCGGCCCAAATGCCAGTCCGAAGTGTGTAGTAACCGCATGTTCCTAAGCTATCGGCTGCCACTGACAGCGAAGGCAACCGCCGCGGGCACCGGGATCAGCCCCGCGTTCCTTCAAAGAAGTCCTGGGCTTCGCTGGTCCCCGGCCCGGGCTTGTCCGTGCGTGGATCGGGGCGTCCGTCCGCACCGGAAACGGCGGGCACTGCGGGCGGGGACACGTCTGCGCCCTGCGTCCCGGGGACCGCGCTGACAGCCGGCCGGCGTCCGCCAGCGGCCGCTCCGAAGCTCCGGAACACCAGTCCCGCAAGGGCAGCGCCCACCACCGGGGCAGCCAGGAAAACCCACAGCTGCCCGGCAGCCCAGCCCGAGCTGAAAAGGGCGGACGAGACTGCGCGGGCAGGATTAAACGGCAGGTTGCCCACCGACTGGCCCAGCTGCAGGAGGACCGCAAAGGACAGGCCGACCGCCACGGCAGCGGCGGACCGGCCGCCGCCGTCCTGCGAGTTGTCCCTGCCGGACGTCCCCAGGAAGACCGCAACAACGATTGCGGCGCCGAGCATTTCAAGGAGCAGCACCGCAGCGAGCGGCGCCTGGATGATGGAGTGTTCGCCAAAGCCGGCCGTGACGGTGTCGAAAGCGGTGCGGCTGTCCGCAATCCCCGGGAGGGTGCGCAGGATACCGAAGAGGGCGAGGGCACCGGCCAGTCCACCGGCCAGCTGGGCACCGGCATAGGCGGCAGCGGCGCCGGCCCGGATCCGTCCGGCCAGGAGGTGCCCCACGGTGATGGCCGGGTTGAAGTGGCCGCCCGAAACGTGCGAGAAGGCGAGCATCGCGGCGGTCACGGCCAGGCCGGCTGCAAGCGCCGCAGGGAGGGGGCTGGAGTCCGGGATGGTGAACAGCGGAACACCGAGGCCGGCCACCACGATGAACAGCGTGCCGAAGGCCTCGGCCCCCAGCCTGGGCAGCAGTCCGGGGCGTGAGGCCTCCGGACCGCGGGGCAGCAAGGCGTCGTGATGGTCAAGGGCGGGGGTGCTCATGGTGGACCCTTTGGTAGGCAGGAGATGGCGGTGCGGCCGCCGGGCAACCCCTCCATTATTCCAGCTGCTTCCGGGCGTTTGCCGCGCCCGCGCGTTGACCCGGACGGCGATGGCCGGCACCCGTCAGGAAGCCGGCCGCTGCCGCGGTAAATTTGCAGCATGAGCATTGAACCCGGCCCGTCCGCGCCCGCACTGAGATCACGCATCCACGGCTGCCTGCTGGGCGGCGCGTTGGGCGATGCCCTGGGCTATGCCGTCGGCACGGACTCGATGGAGGAGATCCGGCGCCGGTTCGGCGGGCACGGCCTTACCGGTTTCCATGAGCTGTCCGGGAGCCCCTTTTCGGACGAGACCCAGCTGACCCTTTACACGGTTGACGGACTGGTGGAGGCACTTGAGTGGGCGAATTCCGGGGTGGGCGCGGACGTCAACGCCTGCCTGTGGCTCGCGTACCTCCGGTGGCTGGCCACGCAGGGAGAGTCTGCCCCTGCGGCGGCCCCCGCACCCCAGCCGCGGTGGATCGACCGCCAGGCAGTGCTCCACGAGCGCCGGCGTCCGGACAAGGCGTCCATCTCCGGGCTGGCCACAGGTGAGATGGGGACTGTCTTCCGCCCGGTAAATCCGGTGTCGAAGGGCTGCGGAACGGTGGTGCGGTCGGCGCCGTTCGGGCTGGTCCCGCACATCACGCCCGACGCCGTCTATAAGCTGAGTGCAGACGCCGCCTCCCTGACGCACGGGCACCCGGCGGCGCGCCAGAGTGCCGGAATCTTCAGCCTGCTGATCCACCGGCTCGTCACGGGCGAAGGGCTCCACGAGGCGGCTGCCGCAGTGGCCGCCCGCTCCCGTTCGCTCAACGAGGTGGCACCGGAACTGCCCGACCGCCTGGACTACGCCCTCCGGCTCGCGGGCAAGGGCGTAGTCAGCCCGGAGGAACTCACGGAGGCACTGGGGGAAGGCCGGACCGCGGCGGAAGCACTCGCCGTCGCGCTTTACGCGGTGCTTGCCACTGCGCCAGGCACAGGCGGTACGGGCGGGGACAACCAGGGCACGGACGACGCCGGCGCAGGCACGCTGCCCGTCCGGCACTTCCGGGCGGCGCTGGCATTGGCGGTGAACCACGGCGGGAACAGCGATTCCACCGGTTCGCTGGCCGGGAATATCCTGGGGGCCTTCTACGGCGAGGAGTGCCTGCCCGCAGACTGGCTCGGATCGCTGGAAGCGCCCGAGGCGGTCCGCGGCATGGCCGATCTGCTGGTGGGGGTTACGACCGCCGAAGGCTGATGTTGTTGCACGCCTCGCAGACGTCCTCTGGAATCAGTCCGTTCCGCTGCAGGAACCCGAAGATCACGCACCCCAGGCAAAAGCCTGCAAAAGCCTCAAGTGACGCCGCGACGACCAGGATGCCCAGTGTTGCCCATGCTGCGGGCGCTGCCCCGGCCACGAACAGGACCAGGGCGGTGGTGGACACTGCGGCCCCAATCCCCTGCGCGAAGCGCTTGGGCGGTCCGGGGACCAGCTTCACCCGTCCCAGCCGCGGCGTGATGACCTTCACGGACAAGAGTGCCAGCGGCGAAACCCTCGGCCCGAACAGCACGCGCAGCCAGAACCCGACGGCGATGGCCAGCAGGCCCCACACTGAGCCGCTCGCTGCCGTCACAACCGCGAGCAGCACAACCAGGCCCGCGGTCACGCGTGCGGCGTACTCATTGACGGGATTCGGGAAGGCGAACACGGAACTCATGAGCCAAGGCTAGGAGCGGTCTGTCCCGCAACCAAGGTTTGTTGCGCCGGATGAACCGGCGGGCACCTCAGGCTATGCCCGCGGCCGCGAAACCGCCCACCATCTGCAGGAACTCCCCTTCGGAGAGCACCTCGATGGCCTGCCCCCGCTCATGGAGTTCCAGGACCCGGCGGGCCTTGCCCGTCAGCCTGCCGGACCGAAGGTCTGCGGCGACAAAGCCGTCGCCCACCACCAGGACCGTGGTGCGTCCGGTTACCCGGCTTTCGGGCCGGGCGCCGACGTCCGCAGAGCGCCTTTTCGCCTCCGGGCGCCCCATGGACAGCTGCCCGGTGAAGACGACGGTCTGCCCGTACAGGGGATGGCCGGGCTCGGCGTCGGGGTTGGGCAGCGGGTTGGCGCCCTCCTCCGGCCAGCCCGCCTGGAAGGACCGGAGCGGCGCAGCAGTGCTGCCGGACGCAGCCGAGAGGGCGGCCAGGCTCGGCTTGGAGAGCGCATCCGTCGCGGGGTGGAAAGCCTGTTGCCGGGGCATCACCAGTCCCAGGGAGAGGTAGAGTTCGGGGATGCTGTTGGCCTGGTTCCTGCGGGCTATGTCGATCAGGATCCCCGCGCACGCCCGCGCGTCCTCGGCGGCGTCGTGATGGTTCACCAGGGGAACGCCGGCTTCCTCCGCGGCGAACGGCAGGGAGTTGGACACCAGGGAATAGCACCGCCGGGAGAGCATCACGGTGCAGACATAGTCGTAAGCGGGCCCCGGCAGGCCCGAGACCTCCAGGCCGGAACGGATCACGCCCAGGTCGAAGGCAGCATTGTGCGCCGCGAGGATGTCGTCGCCGATGAAGGCCCCGATCTCGGGGAAGAGGTCCCCGAAGCGGGGCTTGCCGGCCACGTCCTCGGCCCGGATGCCGTGGATCCGGACGTTGTGGTAGTCAAAGTGGTCGTGGTCCTGCGGCGGCCGCATGAGCCACGAAGCTTCCTCGACGATCCGGCCGCCCCTGACCTTGGTCAGGCCGACTGCACAGGGCGAGCCCCGAAAGCCGTTCGCAGTCTCGAAGTCGATCGCCGTAAAGTCCAAACCCACGGCCCCCACCTTACCGCCGGAATGCCGCCCCTCCGTGCAGGCACAGCTCTGTCAAGTACCCTTGAGGGGTGAACTTTCCTGTGATGAATGACCTCGCCGTGTCCATGCTGGGCGGGGCAGGACCGGTCCAGCCCCAGCTGGCCTCCTTCCTGCCCGACTGGCTGAACCCCCAGGTCTTCCTGGCCGATCCCGCCCTGGCACCTTGGGTGGTCCTGCTTGTCTGCGGGATTGTCTTCGCGGAAACCGGCCTGCTGGTTGGCTTCTTCCTGCCGGGTGATTCCATGCTGTTCACCGCCGGACTGCTGGTGGCCACGGACACCATCAAGTTCAACGTGCTGCTGTTCGCGCTGCTGATCATCATCTCGGCCATCGTGGGTAACCAGACCGGCTACCTCATCGGTTCAAAGGCCGGCCCCGCCATCTTCAACAAGCCAAACTCACGCCTCTTCAAGCGCGAGAACGTGGAAAACGCGCACGCCTTCTTCGAAAGGCACGGCGGCAAGGCACTGATCCTGGCCCGTTTCGTCCCCATCATCAGGACTTTCGTTCCCGTCATCGTGGGCGTGGCCCAGATGAGCAAAAAGAAGTTCTTCCTCTTCAACGTCATCGGTGCAGTGCTGTGGGGCGGCGGCGTGACGCTCCTGGGCTACCTGCTGGGTGACCGCGTGCCGTGGGTCCGCGAGAACCTGGACATCATCTTCATCGCGATCGTCCTGGTTTCGGTCCTCCCCATCGGCGTGGAGGTCCTCCGCGGCCTCTCCGCCAAGCGGCAGGCCAAGGCCTACGGCACCGATCCGGTGGACGAGTTCATCGAAGAGCACGCCCCCGAGGACGAGCAGAAGACGCCGCGCCTGCCCTAGGAAGCCGACCAGAGATCCTACGCAAAAGGTGTGCCCCCGCTCCGGCGGGGTGCACACCTTTTTTGTTTGCCCAGCGAGCCGTCCACCGGCGGGCGTCAGGACTTTGGCGCCTGCAGGGCCTCGACGATGGCGGGCAGCAGCGCGCGGAACGCCTTGCCCCGGTGGCTGATGGCGTTCTTTTCCTCGGCGGACAGCTCGGCACAGCTGCGGTCCTCCCCCGCGGGCTGGAGTACCGGATCGTAGCCGAAGCCGCCGTTCCCCCGCGGCTCGCGCAGCAGGATCCCTTCGAGTTGCCCGTATTCCACTACCTCGCGTCCGGGGGTGCCGTCCGCGTCCGGGACCGCGAGGGCCGCCGCGCAGACGAAGGCGGCGCCCCGATGGTGGTCCGGAACGTCCGAGAGCTGGCTGAGCAGGAGCCGGAGATTGGCGGCGTCGTCGCCATGGCTGCCGGCCCACCGGGCTGAGAAAATCCCGGGTGCTCCGCCCATGACGTCCACGGCGAGGCCGGAGTCGTCGGCGATGGCCACCAGGCCGGTGGCCTCGGCGACAGCGCGCGCCTTGAGCAGCGAATTCTCGGCGAACGTCACGCCTGTTTCGACGACGTCCGGGGCGCCTGCAGCCGCCGCGTCCACCACCTGCGTGTCGACGTCGAGCCCGGGCACCTGTCCCCGCAGCAGCTCACGCAGTTCCCGGAGTTTGCCCTTGTTGTGCGTGGCAAGGACCAGGCGGGGGGCAGCACCTTGCCACGGGGCGGCGGCGGCCGCGCTCACAGCGTGTCTGCCAGGGTTTCGCGCTGGATGGCCGCGAGCTGCGTGGTGCCCAGCAGGGCAAGGTCCAGGAGCTGGTCCAGTTCTGCCCTGTCAAAGGGTGCGCCCTCAGCCGTGCCCTGCACCTCCACGAACTTGCCGGACCCGGTGACCACCACGTTCATGTCCGTTTCGGCCCGGACGTCCTCCACGTACGGCAGGTCCAGCATGGGAACGCCGTCGATGATGCCCACGGACACCGCGGCGATGGTGTCGATGAGGGGCTGGGCGTTCTTTGCGATCAGCTTGTTGTCCCGGGCGAAGCGGATGGAATCAGCGAGCGCAACGTAGGCGCCGGTGATGGCTGCCGTGCGGGTTCCGCCGTCGGCCTGGAGGACGTCGCAGTCCAGCACGATGGTGTTCTCGCCGAGGGCCTTGGTGTCGATGATCGAGCGGAGCGAACGGCCGATCAGCCGTGAGATCTCGTGGGTGCGGCCGCCGATCTTGCCCTTGACCGATTCGCGGTCGGAGCGGGTGTTGGTGGCCCTCGGCAGCATGGCGTACTCGGCGGTGACCCAGCCGCGGCCCTCACCCTTGAGCCAGCGCGGGACGCCCGCGGTCAGGGAGGCGGTGCACAGGACCCGGGTGTTGCCGAACTCGATCAGGGCCGATCCTTCGGCCTGGGAAGACCATCCGCGCGTGATGCTGATGGGCCGGAGCTGGTCGGGAGCGCGGCCGTCGGCGCGCACGATGGGCACTGCAGTTGCTTCAGAAGTCATGCCTTTAGCTTATCCACTGCAGGTGCTGCCGACGCCTGACCCTGTTTCGGGGCCTAGATGGTGTAGTGGACGCCGGCAACCGCTACCGCAACATCGCCGCCGAACACCGGCCGGGCCTCGGCCATCACGGTGGTCTGGGACGTCCATACCGGAATGTGCGTCAGCAGGAGCCGGCGTGCCCCCGCCGCCGCGGCGGCCTCCCCCGCACGCTTGCCGGTGAGGTGGACGTCCTTGATTCCGTCGTCGCGGCCTTCCTCGAATGCAGCTTCGCACAGGAAGAGGTCTGCGTCCTTCGCGGCTTCCTCAAGCCCGGCGCAGGAATCGGTATCACCGGAGTACGTCAGGGTCCGGGAGACGGTGTTTCCCTCCTTGTCCGGTTCCACCACTTCCACCCGCAGGGCGTAGGCCTCCTCCACGGGGTGGTTCACGGCAAAGGGGGTCACGGTGAAGGGACCCACGGTGACCGGCTGGCGTTCGGCCCAGTTGGTGAAGTCGAATTCCTCATGCATGCCAGGGTCCAGCGGCAGCCCGTACGCGGTGGCCATCCGGTCTGCAGTGGCGGCCGGTCCCCAGACCGGAATCCGTCCCCGGCCCCAGCCGCCGGGCTTCCAGCGGACGGCCACGTGCAGGCCGCAGAGGTCCATGCAGTGGTCGGGGTGCAGGTGGGTCAGGAAGATCGCGTCGATGTCCTCGAGGTCCGTGTACCGCTGGATGGCACCCAGTGCGCCGCTGCCCAGGTCCATGACCACTTTCCAGGTCCGCTCGCCGTCGTTCGCGGTCAGGAGGTAGCAGGATGCGGGCGATCCGGGGCCGGGGAAGGAACCGGTACAGCCGACGATGGTGAGCTTCACTGGCCCGGCCCCCCGGTCACTGACGTCCCAACGAAGTTGGAGATCCGCGGACGGGCGGCGGCGCCCTGGGCGGCAGCGATCATCTCGGGGGTGATCCGGGCAAGGCTGCCGGTGGGGTACTGCGCGGACACATGGTCCACGTGCCGGACGGAGAGCACTTCCGGGCCAAGGAACCGCCTGGCCAGGGCCTCGAACTGGCCGGCGTCGCCGGTGGCCACAAAGTGGTGCTCCGGGGGCGTGGCGTCCGTGCGCTGGAGACCGTGGGTGGCCAGGGCGCGGTAGACGTCCTTGGCGGTCTCTTCGGCGCTGGACACGAGGGTCACGTCCGCTCCCATGACGTAGGAGATGACCCCCGTGAGCAGCGGGTAGTGCGTGCAGCCCAGGACCACCGTGTCCACGCCGGCCGCCTTGAGGGGTGCAAGGTACTCCTCGGCAACAGCAAGAAGGGCCGGTCCGGTGGTGACGCCGGCCTCCACATAGCTGACGAACTCAGGGCACGCCACGGAGGTGATCGCCAGGTCGGGAGCCGCGGCAAACGTGTCCTCGTAGGCCCGGGACCCTACCGTGGCGGAGGTGCCGATCACGCCGACCCGTCCGCTGCGGGTAGCGGCAACGGCACGCCGCACCGCCGGCTGGATGACCTCGATGACCGGGATGCCGTACTTGGCCGTGTAGCGCTCCCGGGCGTCCCGCAGGACAGCGGCCGACGCCGAGTTGCAGGCGATGGTGAGCAGCTTGACGCCGGAGTCCACGAGTTCGTCCATCACACCGAGGGCGTTTGCCCGCACCTCCGCGATGGGCAGGGGGCCATAGGGCCCGTGCGCCGTGTCCCCCACGTAGAGGATGGACTCATTGGGCAGCTGGTCGATGATGGACCGTGCCACCGTCAGGCCGCCCACGCCGGAGTCAAAGACACCGATGGGCCGTGACTCCACGGCGGCGGCAGGGGTGTCGCTTGCGGCGGACCCGGCTGCAGCGCCTGCCGGCGGATCAATGCTCGAGGCTCTACTCATGATTATTCGAGGATAGGGCTTCCCTGCAGCCCCGGCGGTGATCTTGTGGCCAGCAGCTCATGTCTGGTGTGTCACAGCACGGGGACGGAGACCGGCCGGCGCCGCTCATCGGCGGGCGTCCAGGGACTGCAGCATGGCCTGGACCAGTGATTCCTGGAGCCAGGTGGCGAAGTTGTAGACCAGCGCCAGGTAGCTTTCCACGTCCTCCGCCTGGGACCAGTCCTGCATGAGGTGGACATGTTCGGCATCCTCCTCATCCTGGATGTCCAGCCGCTCGGCCAGGACAAGCCGGACGTCGTTCAGCGCCATGGACCAGTGCTTCGCCCCCTCGGGCGTCAGCACAATCTCGTCCTTGTCCAGGTCCAGGGCGGCCGCCTGCAGGGCGCCGATCTTTGTCTCCCGCAGCGACCGCTCGGTGAGCTGGCGGAACTCAAGGGACGCGCCGGCGTCGTCCTTCATGACGTTGGGAAGGAGCCGCTTAACGGCGCGGTCCGAAGGCTCGGCGACGTCCATGTCCAGGCCGATCAGGGCAGCCAGCGGATCCTGCCCCGTCCGTTCCTCCGGCTGCAGCATGGAAATGACGTCACTGATCAGGCTGCGCAGCAGGTCCCGCTCCGCAGGCTCAAGATAGCCGGTAATGCCCTTGAGTCCGTACTTGAATGCCTTAGCCACGTTTCCCCTTGCCCTGGCCCGGTCCGCCGGATTTGCGGGTGCTGCCGCCGTTCCCGCCGCTGGCCTTCTCCACCGTCGCCCACAGGCCAAAACCGTGCATCGCCACCGCGTGGCGCTCCACCTGCTCCTTGCTGCCGGAGGCAACAATGGACCGGCCCTTCTTGTGGACCTCCATCATGAGCTTGTTCGCCTTGCTCTCCGAGTAGCCAAAGTAGCTCTGGAAAACGTAGCTCACATAACTCATGAGGTTGACGGGATCGTTCCAGATCACCAGGTTCCAGGGGATGTCCGGTGCCGTCAGGGAATCGGTGGATTCCGCTGTTCCGGTCCGGGTGCCCTCCCGTGTATCGGGGCCGGGCGCAACGCTTATGGTCATCTGTCCATTCTATGGGGATGATAGGCCCACACCGGCGAGGGCCCCGCGGCGAAGCGGAGCGAGACGCGGGAGCCGGTGGGGACTAGAGTAACTTTCGTGAGTACCTCCGCCGGCTGGGACCATCCCCGCACGTCTTTCTACACCGACCACTACGAGCTGACCATGCTGCAGGCGTCGCTCCACTCGGGGGCCGCGCACCGCAAATCGGTGTTCGAGGCGTTCGCCCGCCGCCTGCCGGACGGCCGGCGCTATGGGATCGTGGCCGGCACCGGACGGTTGCTTGAGGGCATCGCCAACTTCCGTTTCGGGGAAGCGGAGCTGGAGTTCCTGGAGCGCACCAAGGTAGTCAATGCCCAGACCCTCGAATACCTGGCCTCCTACCGTTTCTCCGGGGATATCTGGGGCTACCCGGAGGGTGAAGCGTACTTTCCCAATTCCCCCATCCTGATCGTCGAAGCCACCTTCGCCGAAGCCTGCATGCTGGAGACCTACCTGCTGTCCGTGCTGAACCACGACAGCGCCATCGCCTCTGCCGCGTCCCGCATGGTCAGTGCCGCCGGAGGCCGGCCCTGCATCGAGATGGGCTCCCGGCGCACCCACGAGGAAGCGGCCACCGCCTCCGCCAGGGCGGCCATCATTGCCGGGTTCGACAGCACCTCCAACCTTGAGGCCGGCATCCGCTACGGGATCAAGACGGTGGGCACCGCCGCCCACTCCTTCACCCTCCTGCACGACACCGAACGCGACGCGTTCGAGGCGCAGATTGCGTCCCTCGGGCACCATACGTCCCTGCTGGTGGACACGTACGACGTCGAGGCGGCCGTCCGCACGGCAGTGGACCTTGCCGGTCCCCGGCTGGGAGCGGTCCGCCTGGATTCCGGGGACCTGGTTGCGCAGGCCCAGTGGGTGCGCCGCCTGCTGGACGACCTCGGCAACGAGAACACCAAGATCGTGGTCACGTCCGACCTCGACGAGTACGCCATTGCGGCCCTGCAGTCCGCCCCGGTCGATTCCTACGGGGTGGGCACCTCGCTGGTCACCGGCTCGGGCGCACCCACCGCCAGCATGGTCTACAAACTGGTCAGCCGCACGGACGATGACGGAAACTTCGTCTCCGTCGCCAAGGCGGCCAAGAACAAGGCCAGTGTGGGCGGCCGCAAATACGCGCTGCGCAAGCTGGATGAACGCGGCATCGCCACTGCCGAAGTGGTGGGCGTGGGGCACCGGCCCGAGGATGACGGCAATGACCGCCCGCTGCTCCAGCAGTTCATGAAGAACGGCGAGGTGATGCCGGGCTGGACCGGCCATGAAGGGGTGCTTCGCGCACGCCAGCGCCATGCTGATTCCATGGCGGAACTCCCCCCGGTGGTCAACCGCCTGCAGCGCGGTGAAGCTGCCATCCCGACTCTCTATGAAGACAACTGAGGAGGACTGATGTCCCGCGCACTGATCATCGTCGACGTCCAGAACGATTTCTGTGAAGGCGGCTCGCTCGCCGTGTCCGGCGGTGCGGACGTTGCCGGCGCCATCAGCGAATACGTGGACGCCCACCACGGCGAGTTCGACCACATCGTGGCCACCCAGGACTGGCACATCGACCCGGGCGCCCACTTCTCCGACACACCGGACTTCAAGGACAGCTGGCCGCCGCACTGCGTGGCCGGGACCCGGGGCGCCGAACTCCATCCGGACCTCGACACCGAATACATCCAGGCGTATTTCCAGAAAGGCCAGTTCGCCGCTGCCTACTCCGGCTTCGAGGGCCTGCTGGCCCCTGAAGACGCAGTGCCCACCGGGGAACGCCGGCCCGGGGCCCTGCCCGGACCGGCAGGCGAGGAAAAATTCGCCCCCGACGAGGACGCTATCGGGCTGGATGACTGGCTGCAAAGCCACGACGTCGAGGACGTTGTGGTGGTAGGAATCGCCACCGACTACTGCGTCATGGCCACCGCCCTGGACGCCGTCCAGGCAGGCTACTCGGTCACCGTCCTCCGGTCCCTGACCGCGGGGATCGCGGAGGACCTGGAGGACGCCGTGGCCGAAATGGAACTCGGCGGGGTAGACGTCGCCTGAGTGGCCCTGGCGGCTTCGGCCGCTACTTCCGGCCGATGAACCAGTCCTGGAGCTTCCGCAGACGCGACTGCAACTGCTCCTCGTTCGCCTGGGCAACGGGCGGTCCGCCGCACACCGTCCGCAGCTTGGTGTGCACCACGCCGTGGGGGGTACCGGTCCGGGCTGACCAGGCGGCCACGTTCTTGGCCAGCTCGTTCCGGAGGTCCATCAGCATCCGGTGGTCCGGGACGGCCGGCGCCGGGGTTTCGGCCGCCGCAGGAGCCTTCCGGTTCTTGCGGTTCAGCTGCTCATGCTGGCGCTGCCGCAGCAGCGTGCCCACCTGCTCCGCGTCCAGCAGCCCGGGAATGCCCAGGAAGTCCATCTCGTCGTCGGACCCCACTTCGCCGCCCGTGCCGAACTCGCCACCGTCGAACAGCACACGGTCAAAGGACGCCTGTGAATCCAGGGCCTCGAACTTGCCCTTGGTCAGGCTGTCCGACGCCTTGTCCTCGCGGTTGGCCTCGGCCATCAGCGAGTCCTCGGGATTGAACAGGCCGTCCCCGTCTTCCTTCTCGGGGCGGTCCAGGGCATGGTCCCGCTCCGCCTCCATGGAGTTGGCCAGGGCCATCAGCTGCGGCACCGAGGGCAGGAAGACCGACGCCGTTTCCCCGCGTTTGCGGGCACGCACGAAACGCCCCACAGCCTGGGCAAAAAACAGCGGCGTTGAAGTCGATGTGGCGTACACGCCCACGGAAAGCCGCGGCACGTCAACGCCTTCGGACACCATCCGGACCGCCACCATCCAGCGTTTCTCGCTGGCGGTGAATTCCTCGATCTTGCTCGACGCCTTCGCGTCGTCGGAAAGGATGACCGTGGGCGACTCCCCGGTGATCCTCTTGAGCTGCCCGGCGTACGCGCGCGCGTCCTCGTGGTCCGTGGCAATCACCAGGCCGCCGGCGTCGGGGACGGTCCGCCGGACCTCGCTGAGGCGCTTGTCCGCACCGGCCAGGACAGCCGGAATCCACTCGCCTGCGGGGTTTAGGGCGGTACGCCAGGCGTGTGACGTGATGTCCTTGGTCACCGCGGCCTCCCCCAGCGACGCCGCCATCTCTTCACCGGCACTGGTCCGCCAGCGCATCTGCCCCGAATAGGCCATAAACATCACCGGGCGGACAACGTGGTCCCGCAGGGCGTTGCCGTAGCCGTAGGTGTAGTCGGCCTTGGAGCGGCGGATCCCGTCCCGGTCCTCGGCGTACTCGACGAACGGGATGGGCGAGGTGTCCGAGCGGAACGGCGTACCGGTCAGGGAGAGGCGCCTCACTGCGGGGTCGAACGCCTCGCGCAGGCCGTCGCCCCAGGACAGGGCCTCGCCGCCGTGGTGGATCTCGTCCAGGATCACCAGGGTGCGGGCGGCCTCGGTCTTGGCACGGTGCAGCAGCGGCTTGCTGGCCACCTGGGCATACGTGACGGCCACCCCGATGAAGCCGCGGCCGTGCTGGCCGTCGGAGTTCTTGAAGTTGGGGTCGATGGCGATTCCCACCCTGGCCGCCGCATCCGCCCACTGCCGCTTGAGGTGGTCCGTGGGCGCCACGATGGTCACCCTGTTCACGGCGCCGGAGTCGATGAGCGTGGAGGCCACGCGGAGGGCAAAGGTGGTCTTGCCGGCGCCGGGGGTTGCTACCGCGAGGAAATCACGGGGGCTGTTGCTCAGGTATAGGTCAAGCGCTTCCTGCTGCCAGGCACGGAGTTTCGGGGCGGTTCCCCAGGCTGCGCGTTCCGGATAAGCCGGAGGCAGGGTGGGGCCGCCAAAGAGCGTCTCCGTCACTATTTGTTGTTGCCCGAGTCCCCTCCGGGACCCTTGCCGCCGTCGTTGCCCGGGCGGAGGCCGTCATAGACCTCTTTGCACATCGGGCACACCGGGAATTTCTGCGGGTCCCGGCCCGGCGTCCAGACCTTGCCGCACAGGGCGATGACGGGGTCCCCGGTCAGCGCGGACTCCATGATCTTTTCCTTGCGCACATAGTGCGAAAAGCGCTCCCGGTCCCCGGGTTCCACTTCCTGGCGCAGTTCCTCGCGCTCAATGGTGGCTGTGGACGATCCAGCCCCGGAAAGCTCGCGCATCGGGTCGTTCTCGAGAGGGTCCGTCATGCTAGTCATGCGAACCATCTTAGCCGTTCGAGCGGCGCCACGTTCGACGCCGGACGCTGCCGCCGCGCCGCCCGGAACCGGCCGCCGTCGTACTTTTCCGCCGGATACCCTGGCTGCCGGCCCGCGGTCAGCCAGCGGCCAGCCGGTGGTCAGAGGCCCTGCCAGGCGGGCTTGTTGTCATAGGTGTGGCGGTAGAAATCCGCCAGCTTCAGCGCCGAGGCGGCGGCCTGGTCCAGCAGGACGGTGGCGTGCGGATGGAACTGGAGGATCGACGCCGGGCAGATGGCCGAGACGGGACCCTCCACGAAGTCGCGGACCGCCTGGGCCTTGCGCGCGCCCGTTGCCACCAGGATGACATGCCGCGCCTCCATGATGGTTCCGAGGCCCTGGGTGAGGACATGGTGCGGGACCTCGGCCAGGCTGTTGAAGAACCGGGCGTTGTCCCGGCGTGTCTGTTCGACGAGGCTCTTGATGCGGGTCCTGGAGGTGAAGGAGGACCCCGGTTCGTTGAACGCGATGTGGCCGTCCGTCCCCACTCCCAGGAGCTGCAGGTCGATTCCGCCGGCGGCGCTGATGGCTTCCTCGTAGGCGCGGCAGGCCTCCGGAATGTCCTCGGCTGTCCCGTCCGGTCCGTGCACATTCTCCGGGGAGATGTTCACCCGGTTGGTGAATTCACGCCGGATGACTTCGCGGTAGGACTCGGGATGGCCGGCAGGAAGGCCCACGTATTCGTCCAGGGCAAATGCGTGCGCCCGGCTAAAGTCCAGGCCGTCCCGGTCGTGCCGGGCGGCCAGCTCATCGTAGACGGGCAGCGGGGACGAACCCGTTGCCAGGCCCAGGACAGCACCCGGTTTGCGCCGCAGGAGTTCCTCGATGGCGTCAGCGGCGAGCTTACCGATCTGTTTGCTGCCGTTGAGGATGACTACTTCCATGCTGTTCCTTTCCGAAGTTTTCAGCGGTTGACGGCCACTTGGGCCAGGAGCTCGGGACCGCGGGCATCCAGCCATTTTCCGCCCAGCCGCACGCCTGCCACGAACAGGCACAGGCCCAGGGCCGTCCCTGCGCCAAGGTTGATCCAGCCGAAGATCCGGTTGCCGGTGACCAGCTGGGCGGCCAGGAGCCCGGCCTCCGGCAGGACCAGGACCATCAGGAGCACCAGTCCGCCGAACTGGACCGCGAGGGTCTGCCCCACATTGCCCGGCGGTTTTTTGAACGGGCTGTCGCCCGGCAAGGGAACGGCCACGGTGTAGCGTGCGGAGACAACCGAAGACAGGCCCAGGCCGGTGAACAGGACGCCCAGGCTGAGGCCCAGCTGGCCGGGCAGGGCACCCCAGTCCCCCGTGAAGGCGGAGTACCCCAGCGCAAACACCAGCACCACCGGCAGGGCGAACGCCAGGCAGGCCAGGGCACGGCCCAGCCGGTCCGCCACGCCCCGGACGCCGGTGGCCAGGTGGAGGGCGAACGCGGTGTTGTCATAGGACACATCGGCGGAGATGGACCAGGCGAGGATGAACGCGGACATCGGGGCGAGGAAAGCCAGGCTGGTGTAATCCCCGGTCTGGCTGCCCTGGAACAGCAGCACCACGGGAAGCAACGGGATCACCACAAGCGAGCCCGAATACCGCGGGTCCCGGAACCAGTACGTGAGGCACCTGGCCATCACCGCCCCGGCCGGGACCGCGGGCAGGACCCCCAAAAGTCCCAGCTTGCCGCCTTTCCTCTTCCCGCTTCCCGCATAGGGAGGAGTCACCAGCGCCCGCTCCAGCAGGACCTTCCAGGCCCACGCCAGGGCGGCAAGTGTTGCCGCGGACAGGAGCAGCTTCAGGGCTGCCGCGCCTGGCTCGCCGGCGGCGACGTCACCGGCAATGGACCATGGGGCTCCGAGCGGCGTCCAGGACAGCATCCGGGCAAAGCCGGGGAGGAACCCGGCGGACGAGGAGATGCCCTGGCCTACCCCGGCCACGATGGGTCCCATCAGGACCAGGGGCACCATGAAGGCGACGGCGCTGATGTCCTTGAAGCGCCGTGACGCTGCCAGGCTTGCCGTCGCCGTTGTGACCACCTTGGCGATGACCACGCAGGTCATCACCCCCAGCACTGCTCCGGCGAAGGCAGCGAGCGCGGGAAGGACCGCCCGGGACCACGTCACCACCGTAGCCAGGGCAACGAGGGACGTTGCGAGCCCGGGAATTCCGATCAGGCCGCCCAGGGCCAGTCCCGCCAGCATCTGGTTCATGGGGATGGCGAAGGTTGTGAACCGCGCAGGGTCCAGCGTCATGTCCGTTGCCGACGCCACCACCGGCACGATTCCCCAGCCCAGGATGGCAGCGGACCCGCCCAGCACCACGGCGGCGTAGGCGAGATCGTGCGGCGCGTTGCGCAGCAGTACCAGGACCACCACCAGCATGCCCACCAGGCCGAGCGCGTACAGTCCGGCGAAGGCCATGCCCACCAGCTGCAAGGGGCTGCGCCGCAGGCCGTTGCGCAGCAGGGTGAGCTTGAGCCTCAGGAGGTGCGCAACCATTCCAGGCCCTCCGTGTGGCTGCGGCCGCCAACCAGCTGGACGAACCGGTCCTCAAGTGTTGCCCCGGCGCGCACCTCGTCCACCGTTCCCGCCGCCAGCAGCCGGCCGCCGGCCACCACTGCCACGTGGTCGCACATCCGCTGGACCAGGTCCATGACGTGGCTGGACACCATGACGGTGCCGCCGGAGGCAACATACTTGTCCAGGATCGAGCGGATGTTGGCCGCGGAGATGGGGTCCACCGCCTCGAAGGGTTCATCCAGGACCAGGAGCCGGGGCGCGTGGATCAGGGCGGAGGCCAGCGCGACCTTCTTGGTCATGCCGGCGGAGTAGTCCACCACCAGTGTGCCGGCGTCATCCTGGAGGTCCATGGCCGCGAGCAGGTCCGCAACGCGCGTGGCCACGACATCCTTGTCCATTCCCCGCAGCAGCCCGGCGTAGGTGATCAGCTGTTCCCCGGTCAGCCTGTCAAACAGCCGCACGCCGTCCGGAAGGATGCCCATTAGCCGTTTGGCTTCCAGCGGCCGCTGCCACACGTCCACGCCATGGACCACCGCTGTGCCAAAGTCCGGGCGAAGCAGGCCGGTGGCCATGGACAGCGTGGTGGTCTTGCCGGCACCGTTGGGGCCCACAATCCCGTAAAAGGAACCTGCCGGCACGTCCAGGCTGATGCCGTCCACGGCGATTTTGCCGCCGAAGCGCTTGGCCAGGCCCCTGATGGACAAGGCAGGCAGGTGTGCCGCAGGGCCGGGAAGCGCGGCCGGGTCCGGTGGCAGCGCCGGCTCGGGTTGCGGAGCAGTCATGAAGCCAGCGTAGCCCTCAGCCCACCCCTTCGGGGTCCTCCCGCGGGAGGAGTAAACAAGGCGTGGCGACGCCCCTTTATCCAGCTGCGCCTTTGTGCTGCCGGCGGGCCTCCATCGAGCCGGACATCAGAATGAGTGCCGGGGAACGGCCCGTTCGTATTGCGGCGGCCACGCAATGTCGTGGCCCAGTTCGAAGGCCGCCCGCAGCCACCAGTGCGGGTCCCGCAGCGCTGCCCTGGCAATGAGGACGCCGTCAGCCTGTCCCGTGGCAAGGGCGTGTTCTGCCTGCCCCGCGGAGGTGAGCAGGCCAACGGTCCCGGTGGCCACTCCGGCTTCCTTGCGGATGGCGGCGGAAAACCCGGTCTGGTAGCCGGGGCCGGCCTTGATGTGCTGATGAGCCACGGCACCCCCGCTGGAAACGTCGATGAGGTCCACCCCGTGTTCGGCTGCCTGCCGGGCCAGGCGCACGGAAGCGGCAAGGTCCACACCGCCGTCCGCCCAGTCGCTGGCGGAGATCCTCAGGAGCAGCGGCATGGACTCCGGAATGACCGCCCGTACCGCGTCCACCACCGAGAGCATCAGGCGGTTCCTGCCGGCTTCGTCCCCGCCCCACTGGTCGTCGCGGGTATTGATCAGCGGGCTTTGGAACTGATGGAGCAGGTACCCGTGGGCGGCATGGATTTCCATGGTGTCGAAGCCTGCGTCCAGGGCACGCCCGGCAGCCGCGGCGAAGTCGCCGATGACGCCGCGGATCTGTTCCTCCGTCATCGCGGCGGGAACGGCATAGCCGTCAAAAGCCGATGCCGAGGGACCCACAGTGGTCCAGCCGCCGTCGGACTCCGGCACGCTGCCCTGCCTGCCGGAAAACGGCCAGTAGGTGGATCCCTTCCTGCCGGCATGGGCGAGTTGCACGCCGATCCTGGCCTCCGCCGGGCCGTGGCGGTGCACGAAGGACGTGATCCGCTGCCAGGCCTCGGCCTGTGCGTCGTTGTAGAGCCCGGCGTCCCGGGGACTGATCCTGCCCTCGGCGTTGACGGCCGCTGCCTCGGTGAGGATCAGCGCTGCGCCGCCGGCCGCGAAGGACCCCAAATGCATCAGGTGCCAGTCGTTCGGCACGCCGGGGGCGTCGTCGGGATCGCAGCTGTACTGGCACATGGGTGAGACCCAGCCCCGATGCTGGAGCTCCAGCCCCCGGAGCTTCAGCGGCTGGAACAGCGCCGGCACTAGAAGAGGACCCTCGCGAGTGCCTGGCGCGCCTTGCCCACCCGCTCGTCCGCAGACCCCACCACGTCGAACAGCTCCAGCAGGCGGACGCGGGCAGTTTCACGTTCCGGGCCGAAGTTCCTGCCGATGAAGGTGACCAGCCGGTTCAGCGCATCCTCCACGTGGCCGCCTGCCACATCCAGGTCCGCCACGCCCAGCTGCGCCTCAAGGTTGTCCGGTTCGTTGGCCGCCAGCGCCCGCAGGGCTTCGCTGTCCTGCGCGGAGAGCGGCTGCAGCCTGGCCATCAGCTCCACCTGGGCCAGGCCGGCCTTCGCCTCGTGGTCCGAGGGCATCTCGGTCAGTGCCTGGCGGTAGGCATCGGCTGCTGCGGCGTAGTCCCCCGCCTCGATGGCGTCAAAAGCCGCCTGGTGCAGCGGCGGCAGGGGCGCGGGGGTGTCGTCTTCAGCGGCACCGGCACCCAGGCTGCCGGTCACGCCGTTCGCCGCAGCCACCTTCAGCAGTTCGTCAAAGAGGCTGCGGACCTGCTGTTCGTCTGCGCCGCCCTGGAAGAGCGGTACGGGTTGGCCCTTGAGGACGGCCACCGCGGTGGGCACGGCCTGCACCTGGAAGGCCTGGGCCAACTGCGGGAACGCCTCGATGTCCGCGGCGCCGAGGACCAGGCGGCCGCCGTAGCTTGCCACCACCCGCTCCAGGACGTCCAGCATGGTTGCGGACTCCGGCGAGTAGGAGGCCCAGAGCGCAAAAACAACCGGCACCTGCGCTGACAGCTCCACCAGCTGCTGGAAATTGCCTTCGGTGACGTTGACTTTCAGTTCCGGCGAGCCAGGAGCATCGGGGGCTCCGCCCTGCGGCGTTCCGGTCCCGGCCGGGGACGCGGGGCGCTGCTTCAGCGTGGAAAGGTCGACGGCGCCGCGCAGGTTAAGCAGGTTGGCAGCGGCAGGAGGGACTGGGCGGGAAGCTGGCGAACTCATGCTTTCCACTCTAGCCACTCCGGCCGCTGCCGGGGCTACTGAAGGAACCGGGGTTACTTGAAGCTGGCCCCCGTCAGTCCGCGGGTCGCAGCGACGAGCTTCATCGGGTCGGTTGACCCTGCCGGCGGCACGTACACGGCCACGGACTCGGCGAAGGTCAGGACCATGCCGGTGGTGGTTTCCTTGCCGCCGGCCAGGGCTGCGGCATCGTCACCAATGGTGAGCTTGTCACCTGCGGCCTTGGGGGTTCCCTCGAAGCCGAAGTTGATCCGGCCCAGGACCAGGGCGCCGCCGTCAGCCGTCCGGAAAACAACCGTATTTTCCGGAGCCACCTTGTGGGTGAAGGAGAAGTTGCCGTTCTCGCCGGCCTTCACCACCTCGGCCTGGTAGGACAGGGTGTCCGCAATGTACGGCGAGGACTCCCCTTCCACGAGCTTGTCCTTGTAGGCGGACTCAGCGGTGGTCAGTCGGTCGGCAAGGCCGGACATGGCCTCCTCGCCGCTGTAGAGCAGGCCGGTCTTGTCGCCCGCGGCCAGGGTCTCCGTGCCGTCCCGGTTGATGGTGGGGAAGGTGGTTCCGGGCTGCAGCGGGTTGGTTTCCACCAGCTTGTAGTTCTCGCGCGGAGAGGGCTGGACCAAGGTCAGCAGCTGCGGCACCACGTTGCCGTCGCCCTGGGTCACCGCCATAACGGACCTCGGCCACTCGCGGTCGCTGGTCACCACGGTGGTGAGCAGCTTGGTGGAGCGGACCGGCATGCGGGGCTCGTAGGAGCCCACCTGGGAGCGGATCTTGTAATTCTGGGTGCGGACCTCAAGCTCAGTGCCGCCCACGCGGTCCGCGAGCTTGGCCGCATCCTTTGCGGCATCGCCGGCGTCAACGGCGCTGGAAACCTGTTCCAGGATCCTACGGAACTGGGCATCCAGCAGGACGGGCGGACCGGACTGCCCCTGCGCGGCAGACGAAGCTGCGGAAGACGGATCCGGGGAAGGCGCCGGCGATGTGGCGCTGGCGGCGGCACCGCTTCCGGCCACGACGGCAACAGCCACTACTCCGGCGGCCGCCATGGTTACCCGCGAGGACCGTGCCTCGTTGCGGGCCCGGGCGCGCTGCGCAAAGCCGCTGCCCTTGCCGTCGCCTTCGCCGTTGCGCCTGCGGGCGGAGAGCAGGGCCAGGGCGATTCCACCCAGGATCAGCAGCGAGCCGAGGATGATCAGCGGGATGGCCCACGGGGTGGACGTGTCGTTGGGGAACGTCATGGAAACGGTGGCCGGCGCCGGCTTGGTTCCGTCGGAGGCGAGCAGGAGTGTCCAGTCGCCGTCCGCCGGTGCTGTCCACGAGTATTCAAGCTCGCTGATCGCATTCTCGGTGGAAACCCAGAGGTCCGAGCCGGCGGGGTTGGGCGCGGTGGCTTCGCCGTCGGCGTGCTCAACCAGCAGCGACTTCTCGTCCCCGGACACGCCGGTGATGGTGTTGTGCGCAGTCTGGCCCACCCACGCCTCCACGTCGTCCGGCCGGCCCGCTGCCAGGAGGAAGTTGCCGTCGCCCTCGATCTTGATCTTGACGGTCCCGCCGTGAAGGGTGCGCAGGTTTTGGTCGATCACGGTCAGCGGGGCCTCGGCAGCATCCACCGGAGCGGCGGCCGTAAAAGTCTCGGAGGGGGCCCAGATGGTTCTCTGGCCGATGCCGGCCAGAAGTGTCAGGAGGCCGAGCAGCACGAGTGCGACTGCAGTCTTTAAACGCAAGGGAACACCTATCATCAGCGGGGGTTTCCTTTCAATAGTATCCGTTTTGTTATCGAAGGCCCGGATCGGGGCTTCTGCGAGGACCGCCAGCGGGTCGCCGGCCGGGCCGTTCCGCTGCTGTTGACAAGGCTGCTGATAGTGTTTGCGATGATCATCACACCGGCCCGCCGACGCGGTGCCATCAACGGAACAGGCCCCTAAAACCAGTGACTGACAAGACGGACGAATCCTCCGCGGCGCCAGAGAACCCGGGGGGTGGGCAGCCGCCGGCAGCCGCTCCGCAGGGTCCCGCAGCTGCCCGCCGGAAGAGGCCCGCCGCGGCCGCCCTCGGGCTGCTGCTTCACCGCCTGCGCCAGCCACTCCCCGGCGCCCAACCCAGGCTCCGGTTTGAAATGCCGCCGGAGTACTCCCGCCAGAACGGGGAAGACGCCAGCCGGGACAGCGCGGTACAGCCGCAGTTCGGCAGCCCCGGCCCCCGAATCTCGCCGCAGCATCCCCTTTATCTGGGCTTCATGGGCACGGTGGGCGTCGGACTTGCCCTGCTGGTCTACTGGATCGGCTCCAACACCACGCAGCTGCTGCTGTGGATTGTGGCTGCGCTGTTCATCGCGCTGGGGCTGGAACCTGTGGTCGGCTGGCTGGAAAGCCGGAAGATCCCCCGCCCCGCCGGAATCCTGGTGTCCGTCACGGTGCTGATAAGCGCCGTCGTCGGCTTTTTTGCCACGCTCATTCCCACCATCGTGGAGCAGGTCACCCAGATCGTCGAGCAGGCACCGGTGTGGATCCGGGACTTCATCGACTCCGACTTTTTCCGCAGCCTGGATGACCAGTTCGGCGTGCGCGACCGGATCACAGAGGAACTGGAGAAGTTCGTCAACGACCCCGCCGCGATGGGCGGGATTTTCGGGGGCGTGGTGGGCTTTGGCTCCACCGTGGCCAACGGCCTCTTCGGCACCCTGATCGTCCTGGTGTTGAGCCTGTACTTCCTCGCTGCGCTGCCCGCAATGAAGAAGTGGGGCTACCGGCTGGCGCCGCGTTCCCGGCGGCACCGCGTTGAAGCGCTGTCCGAGGAAATCACCCGATCGGTGGGCAACTACGTGATCGGCCAGGCGGTGGTTGCCCTCCTGAACGCCACCTTCGCCTTCATCGTGATGTCCATCGTGGGCATCCCTTTCGCCCTGCTGCTGGCGTTCGTGGTGGCCCTGCTCGCGTTCATTCCGCTGGTAGGCGGCATGATTGCGGGGATCGTGGTACTGCTGGTTTCGCTCACCGAGGGCTGGCAGGCGGCAGCGGTGTACGGTATCTGCTACTTCGCCTACCTGCAGTTCGAGGCCTACTTCATCTCGCCGCGCATCATGCAGAAGGCCGTGGCGGTCCCCGGCGCCGTGGCCGTCATTTCAGTCATTGCCGGCGGCAGCCTGCTGGGCGTGCTCGGCGCGCTGATCGCCATTCCGACGGCGGCCGCCGTCCTGCTGCTGGTCAGGGAGATCTACATCGTCAGGCAGGACCAGCACTAGATGTGCGTCACCGGACCGGCCCCAGCCGTTCCCTAGGCTGACGCTGTTGCCGCGGGCCCGTTCCATTCGTGCGGCAGTCCGGCAGCGCCCGATCCCGCCTCGGTGACGTCATCCACAATTTCGTTGAGCACCCGGGAGGCGTACTTCTCCCCCACCCACAGGTGCTTGGCGCCGTCCACGCCCACCACGCGGGCCTGCGGGACCAGGCTGAAGCGGGCTGCGGCCTCGTCCGGCTTGAGGAAGTCATCGTGCTCCGGCACCAGGACCGTGAGCGGCTTTCCTGATGCGGCCCAGAGGCGCAGGTGCTCATCTGTGGCGCGGTGCAGCGGGGGCGAGAGCAGGACCGCGCCCTCAACCAGGGACGCCACGGGTTCCACGGCTCCGTACATCAGGGCGAGTTCCGTACCGAAGGACCATCCCACCAGCCAGCGGTTGGGCAGGCCGCGTTCGACGGCGAAGCGCACCGCGGCCTCCATGTCATGGCGTTCCCCGACGCCCTCGTCGAAGGCCCCGCTGCTGGTTCCGTGCGGGGACGTGGTTCCGCGGGTATTGAACCGCAGCACGGCGATGCCGGCAAGCGCCGGCAGCCGGTAGGACGCCTTGCGGTAGACATGCGAGTCCATGAAGCCGCCGTGCGTTGGAAGGGGATGCAGGGTGATCAACGTGGCATTCACGGGGCCGGATTCCGGCAGCGCCAGCTCGGCCACCAGGGTGTGTCCGTCTTCCGTGTCCAGCTTCACCAGCTCGCGTTTGGCGGGCAGCACGGTTGAGGCACGGATGGGAGCGGGCCCTGCGGCCTGGTGGAATTCGTACGACGCCGGATCAAAAGTCATGCCTGCCAGCTTAGCGACAGCGGGCGCATCTTTGCCCGCCCGTCAGCGGTAGCGGTAACTGCGCGACATCCAGCAGTTGGTGTGCCAGTGCCGCCGTTCGGCCAGGCCGGCCGCGGCCCCGAACAGGTGGTCATCCTTCCAGACCACCAGGTGGGCGACGCCGGGCAGCACCGCGGTGGAGCATTCGGGGCAGATGTAGGTTTTCTCGGCGTTTTTGGCTGTCATGGTGCGGACCATCCATTCGCCGTCGGGCGCAGTCTCCCGCCGCACGATGCCGGCACGTGCGCGTTCGAGGTCGAGTTCGGGGACGTCCTGGCCGCCCTTCTTTCCGGCGCCCGCTCTTCCGGACCCGGAACCCTTTCCGGAAACGGGACGGCGGGGGCGGTTGGAGCGCGGCATGCCTCCATTCTGCCCCAGCGGCGGGCCGGCAGGCTCCTCAACCGGCCGGAGCCGGCCGCAGCCGCCCGGAGACCGCCGGCGGAGCCTGCACCCGGCAGACGGTAGTCTGTACGGCGTGCGACTTGTCATAGCCCGATGCTCCGTTGATTACGTTGGCCGGCTCAAAGCCCATCTCCCGCTTGCCACCAGGCTCCTGCTGGTGAAGGCCGACGGCTCCGTCCTGGTCCACTCCGACGGCGGTTCCTACAAACCGCTCAACTGGATGAGCCCGCCGGCCACGCTCAGGGTGATTTCCCCCGAGGACGTGGACCTCGAACTCGGGGTGGTGGAGCAGTGGACCGTCCAGTCCGCCAAAACCGACGACCGGCTCATCATCAACATCCACGAAAAACTCGACGAGTCCTCCCACGACCTCGGCGTGGACCCCGGGCTGATCAAGGACGGCGTGGAAGCGGACCTGCAGCGCCTGCTGGCGGAACAGATTGAAACACTGGGAGCCGGCTACTCCCTCATCCGCCGGGAATACTTCACCGCCATCGGCCCGGTGGACATCCTTGCACGCGACGCTGAGGGCGCCACTGTGGCCATTGAGCTGAAGCGCCGCGGTGACATCGACGGGGTGGAACAGTTGACGCGGTACCTCGAACTGCTCAACCGCGACCCCCTCCTTGCCCCGGTCCGCGGGATTTTTGCGGCCCAGCAAATCAAGCCGCAGGCAAAGGTCCTGGCCAACGACCGCGGGATCGACTGCGTGACCCTGGACTACGATGCCATGCGCGGCGTTGACGACAGCGAGTCACGGCTTTTCTGACTGCAGGGCCAAGGTGTTCAAACCCCGGTTGAATAAGCTCCTGACATGCGCATTAACCTGTCTTTTGCCGAAAATTTGTCCGTTTCGCCGTGCAAACCGTTGACCTGCGGGAACGGGCATGAAATTCTTGTCTCAGTCTTTGTGTAGGTGTTTTTCATGCTCGCAAGACATGTTGCGAGCGCGAAGCTCCTGCAACGCCGCTTCCCTTTCCGGGACGGTAATTCAGGATTCTTCTCGCGGAGTGACCAAGGCCGGCACGAGGTGTGCCGATCTTAAAAAGTTCCATAATGAGGAGAAATAAATGGCACAGGGAACCGTCAAGTGGTTCAACGCTGAAAAGGGCTTCGGCTTCATTACCCCGGATGACTCGGATGGGGACGTTTTTGTCCACTACTCCGAAATCCAGACCGGCGGCTTCAAGACCCTCGACGAGAACCAGCGCGTTCAGTTCGAAATCGGCCAGGGCGCCAAGGGTCCCCAGGCTACCGGCGTAACGCTGGTCTAGTCCCGCATTCCGGCCGCAGCTGCGGCCGGGCAGCGAAACAATGGTCCCCGGCAATTATGCCGGGGACCATTGTTGTTAATCAGGACAGCTATTTCACCAATTTGCGCACGAGGCGGGCGCCCTGCGGAAGGGAAAGCCCGGGCAGGTACGCGCGGGTCAATGCCCGGCCGATCGCCGGCAGATACAACGCGTCCTGGTAATACAGGTAAAGCGCACGGTATTCGGGTTTGAAGCGCGACTTGAATGCGGCCAGGGAGCGGAATCCGTAGACGGGTTCCAGTGCGTGGCCCACGAGGTCGAGTATCCGGACCAGGTTGTCCGCTTCGCCTTCACCGGGGGCCTCAGAACGGGAGCCGTCACCGGCAGGGGATTCGGGAAGGCTGGCCAGCGGTGAGCCCGAGAGCGAGATCACCTCAACCGAACTGCGCAGCTCAAGCACGGCAGAGGCGATGAGGAATTCCATGACCCCGGGAAATCCGTCGGCGCCGCGGCGCATGACGTCAAGCGTCCTGCTGACCAGGACCCCGCCGTCATAAACCGGCAACCAGCTGGTCACCCCGTGGACCGTGCCGCCGGCATCCACGGCAAGGCAGCACAGCACCTCCGGGTCGTCGAGCTCGTCGATGCCGCCGAGGGTAAAACCCATTTCGGGAACGGTCTTTCCGGCCGCCCATTCCTCGGAGACCTCTATCAGCTTGGACCGCAGCGCCGGCGGCAGGGACTGGTACGTTCCCCAAACAGCCTGAACCCCCAGCTTGGCTGCCCTGTTCAGTGCGGTCCGGACGTTCTGCCACTCCTTGCCCTTGAATTCGAGTTCACGGACGGCCAGCCTGGTCTCCTGGGCAACGGCAACCCTGGAAAAACCGCGTTCCCGCAGCATCGGCCAGAGCGAATCATCGCAGGAGTAGAGCGCAGGGATGAGGCCTTCGTGGCTGCAGTAGTCAAGGAAACCCTCGGTCACCCGCCCTTGTGCAGTTGGCGGCCCGAAAGCGCCGCCCAGTGTCAGAGCCACGCTGCCGTGCCGCTGGAACGCCACGGCGCCGCGGCCGTCGGGGCTGAACCAGTACGTGTTGGGTTCCCACAGCGCCATCCAGGACAGGGGTCCGCCGCCCTGGTGGAGCAGGGCGCGTGCTTTGATCCTGTCCTGCCGTCCGGAGTCGTTGCCGTGGTGGCCGCTGAGCAGGGCCCACCACACGCTGACCAGCGCGACAACCCAGAACACGGGTCCGGAATAGGCAAAGAGCACCGCTTCCAGGTTGTTCCGGTCGGCGAACACCCGGTGGTAGTACTGCGGGATGGGAACCGGGACGTACTGGCGCGCAAGCTCTGCAAAGAGCGCCAGGATGCCGCCGTCGCGTAGCAGACCGCCGGCCCAGAACCAGGCCGCCGCGTATGCTCCGGCGAGGACAAGCCATGTTCCTCCCACGACTGCGGCCAGCGTCCGGCGGGCAGCAGGCCGCGTCTGGACGCGGAACTGGCGCCGGTTGAGCCACAAAAGGACCGCCAGGAGCAGGGGGACGAACACCAGGGGAAGCACATGGGCAAACGCCGACGCCATGGGTGTGGCGGACGCGCTGTGCGGCCTGGACGGGATCAGTGCGAACAGCGCAAGATAGACGCCGGCAAGGGCTGTGACCGCAAGCTGGATGACAATGGCGATGTTCAGGGCCAGGCGCCGGCCGCGGCGCATGCCGTCCGCACAGATCAGCAGCAGGATGACCGGAACCACCGCAAGCGCGAGTCCGAAGGGCCCGGCAAAGCCTGCCCGGCCCGCTTCAAGGCAGGACGACTCCACGGTTGCGCCGCAGTTGAACTCCAGTTGGCTCAGGGTTGGCATCGGGTTGAGGACTACGTCGCGCAGGAGCGCCAGCGGGCCTGTGGGTGACCGGGCGATTCCGGTGAGGATGGGCCCCACCGCAAAGACTGCCACCGTCAGGGCCAGCAGGTTCCGTGCTTCGCGGCCGGTTGACCGGTGCCGGTGGAGCTGGCCGCGATCACCCTGGATCCACCAGCCGGCCAGGAGTCCCAGGATGGCACCGATCAGGCCGATCACCGTTTCTGCATGCCCGATGTACAGCACCAGCAGCAGGGAGATGGACAGCACAGCTGTCCGGAGCCGGCGTTGCCAGAGGACCGGCAGCCGGCCGGAGGCTGCCAGACCTGCCGCGAGGACTGCAGGGTAGGGTCCGATCAGGATGTCGTCGGCCATCCGGTCGAGCCACCCGTCCCCCACGTATCCCGCCAGTTGCGTGATCAGCAGGAAGAGCGTTACGGCACCGAACTGTCCTCCGAAAAAGAAGGCGGCCGCTGCGACGGTTCCCAGTTTCCGCTCGGCAAGCCCCAGCAGCAGGAGGATCATCAGCGACGCGGAAATATAGGCCAGCGGGTTCGTGGCGAAGAAGAGGCTGGTGAACAGGCACCACCAGTTGCCGGCCCGCAGCCCCGGTCCGCTGACGCCTGCACCGTCCAGCAACTGCTCCGGGGGCCCGGCAAGGAAGCTGCCGGTGACAGCACCGGTGGCGAGGAACACGAGCAGGACCGCCACTGAGAAGGGCATTGACTTCAGGGCACTGATGGCACGGTCGAGTGTCGGGCGGACCACCGTTGCCCAGGCGAGCGATCCTGTCCGGACCTTATGTCCCGTTGTCATTGCCCCATCCCCCAGCGGGCGGACAGGAACTCCAGGGCATCGGCAAGGCGCTTGGAGGACGTGTCCCAGGAGTGGCCTGTTTGTTCCACCTCGTAGGCGCGGACGTCAAAGCCGGCCTCCCGTGCCGCGGCGGCCAGAGTACGGAGATAACCCACAAATTCTGGGTCGTTCTGTCCGGCAGTCAAGTACAGGCCGCTGGATTCGAAGCGCTGTTCCTTCATGATGGCCAGGGGGGTTTGCCGCTCAAATTCCTCCGGCCTCCCCGGAAAGGCAGCGTCAATGGTTTTTTGCCGCTCCTTGGCGATGGCCGGTTCAGCTTCCCCGGAGAACGAAAGGACAGCCGGAAAGAGATCCGGGTGCCGGGTTCCCATCTGCAGGGCACAGGTGCCGCCAAAGGAAAAGCCGCCAATGGCCCACTGACTATGGTTGGTGTCCACGGCCAGGGTGGAACTGATCCAGGCCGGCACGTCACGTGACAAGTAGGTGTCAGCCTGCGCTATCTGGCTGTCCATGCACATGGTGTTGGCAGACTGCGAGCCGTTGGGATCGGGGATCACCACCACCGGTGCCAGGCCGCCGTGCGCCGCCGCAAAGGAATTCATGTGCCCGCCCAGAGCTCCGCCGGTCAGCCAGTCCGCGGGGCCGCCCGGCTGTCCGGCGATCAGGACCAGCACCGGCAGGGCTGGCCGGTTTTTGGCGAAGTAGGCGGGCGGCAGGTAGATGTACGCGTCCCGGGCGCTCATCCCGGACTTTTCCCCAGGGATGAAGGCCTTCCGCAGCTCGCCTTCGGCAGGGACGTCCCCTTGCGGCACCCACCCGCGGAGGGTAGCGCCGTCGGACTGTCCCGGCTGCCGCATCAGCTCCTGCTCCAGCGTCGGGATCCTCGCGAGTGCTGTGCCGAAGAGATCGCTGACCGTCTTGTTGAGGCCAAAATAGGCGTTGATCTGCACTGCCGAAAGTGCCGTCACCAAAAGGGCGGCCACCAACCCGGCCGTACGCCGGCGCCACGTGTTTCGGGGCATCCTCAGGAGGAGGAGGATCAGGGCGGCCACGCCGGGCACCACCCACAGGAGGACGGTATCGGGAATGTTCTCCGGGAAGATCGAGAAGACGTTGATGAGAGCCCAGTGGATGGAAGCCACGAGGGCGAAGGCGGCAGCCGCGGCCGCAATGACTTTCAAGAACCAGCTCCGCCTGGCGACGGCGGACGGGGGCAGCAGCAGGTACGCGGCACCGGCCACCCCGAGGGCGAGGGAAGCCCAATATAGCGGCCCGTCGATGAGCCGGATGTCGAAGAACCAGTCCACGTTGGCTAGCGCCAAGTCCCAATGCCGATGACCGGGCCGGCTTCCAGCCAGGAAGAGAGGCCCGTGTAGGCGTCGAAGTTCATGGCGAGGCGCATGTCCTGGCCTTCGTACCGCAGTTCAACAATGACGACGTCGGGCTGCACCTTGACAGCCTCGGCCTCCGTGGGCGTCCGCCGGCCGAGCAGTTCCAGGGAATGCCGTTTGAACTTGTGCTTGGGCCGCACGCTAAGGGAAAGCAGCCGGAACCATTCAAGGTCGTTGTCCTGATAACGACAAACCCCCATCTGCCAGCTGTTTCCAGCCATGCAAATGGAGGCGTCCACCGTGCCGAGGGCACGCCGCAGATTGAAGCGGCGCACCCCCGAAAGGCACAGTGCAAATATCAGCAATCCAAAAGCGACTGCCAAGGCGATGAACAGACCCGGTGCGTCCATCAAAGTGATGCTAGCGGATCCCAGCGGTAGCCGAGCCGCCCAGCTGGGCGTTGTCAGCAACGATAACCACACGGTTGTTGTCGACGGAGAAGAACCCGCCGTCAACCTCTACCGCAATCCGGTCTCCCGAAACCGGCTGGATGGCCAGTTCACCCTCGGCCAGGATCGCCAGCAGGGGCGAGTGGCCGGGCAGGATTCCGATTTCACCATCGCTGGTGCGGGCCTTGACCATCTTGGCCGCTCCGGACCACACAAAGTGGTCCGCTGCGACAATCTCAACCTCAAGCTCAGCCATATTACTTGGTCTGTTCCTGGATCTTGGCCCACTGGCGCTCTACGTCATCCAGGCCGCCGACGTTGAAGAACGCCTGCTCTGCGATGTGGTCGAGCTCGCCGTCGCAGATGGCGGAGAAGCCTTCGACGGTGTCCTTGATGGAAACCGTGGAACCTTCGACGCCGGTGAACTGCTTGGCGGTGTAGGTGTTCTGCGAGAGGAACTGCTGGATGCGGCGTGCACGCGACACGACGATCTTGTCCTCTTCGGAGAGTTCGTCAACGCCGAGGATGGCGATGATGTCCTGGAGTTCCTTGTTCTTCTGCAGGATCTGCTTGACACGGACAGCCGTGTTGTAGTGGTCCTTGCCGATGTACTGGGGGTCCAGGATGCGGGAGGTGGACGTCAGCGGGTCAACTGCCGGGTACAGGCCACGGGAGGCGATTTCACGGGAAAGTTCCGTGGTCGCGTCCAGGTGCGCAAAGGTAGTTGCCGGGGCCGGGTCGGTGTAGTCATCCGCGGGGACGTAGATGGCCTGCATCGAGGTGATGGAGTGGCCCTTGGTGGAGGTGATGCGCTCCTGCAGGAGGCCCATCTCATCAGCCAGGTTCGGCTGGTAGCCCACGGCGGAGGGCATGCGGCCGAGGAGGGTGGAGACCTCGGAACCTGCCTGCGTGAAGCGGAAGATGTTGTCGATGAAGAGCAGCACGTCCTGGTTCTGGACATCGCGGAAGTACTCCGCCATGGTCAGCGCGGACAGGGCCACGCGGAGGCGCGTTCCCGGCGGCTCATCCATCTGGCCGAACACAAGGGCGGTGTCCTTGAGGACGCCTGCCTCTTCCATTTCAACCCAGAGGTCGTTGCCCTCACGGGTACGCTCGCCGACGCCGGCGAATACCGAGGTACCACCGAAGTTGCGGGCCACACGGGTGATCATTTCCTGGATCAGAACGGTCTTGCCCACGCCGGCGCCGCCGAAGAGGCCGATCTTTCCACCCTTGATGTAGGGAGTGAGGAGGTCGATAACCTTGATGCCGGTTTCCAGCATCTCGGTGGAGCCTTCGAGCGAGGCGAAGTTCGGTGCCTTGCGGTGGATCGGCCAGCGTTCGCTGATGTCCAGTTCCGACTCTGCAACGTCCAGGGGCTGGCCCAGCACGTTGAAGATGTGGCCCTTGACGCCGTCGCCAACGGGTACGGAGATGGGGGCGCCGGTGTCCACTACGTTGGTGCCGCGGACCAGTCCGTCGGTAGCCTGCAGGGAGATGGCGCGAATGAGGTTGTCGCCCAGGTGCAGGGCGGTCTCGAACGTGATGGTCTTGGTTACACCGTTGAGAGTAATCTCGGTGGTGAGGGCATTGTAGATGGACGGGATTGCGTCAGCCGGGAATTCGACGTCGACAACCGGGCCGATTACGCGCGCAATGCGCCCGGTGGCACCGGACGTTGCGGCTACGTGTTCGGTAGCAGTGGCAGTCATCTCTCTCACTTCACTCAGTAGATGGCGTGGGTTTAAGTTTATCTGTGGTGGTGCAGGTCCTGCGGAATCCGACCTGCTGCAGGCTAGGACGCGAGGGCGTCGGCGCCGGCAACAATCTCGGAAAGCTCCTGCGTAATTTCAGCCTGGCGGGCCGTGTTGCGCAGACGCGTGTACTTCTTGATGAGGTCCGTGGCGTTGTCGCCGGCGGACTTCATGGCCCGCTGGCGTGCAGCAAGCTCCGAAGCCGCAGCCTGCAGCATGGCCGCGAAGATGCGTGACTCGATGTAGCGCGGCAGCAGGGCATCAAGAACCTGCTCGGTTTCCGGCTCGAATTCGTACAGCGGCAACAGGTCCGATTCAGAAGCGGCCTGCTCTTCCACTACTTCCAGCGGAAGCAGGCGGATGACAGTGGGCTCCTGGGTAACCATGGACTTGAAGCGGGTGTACACCACGTGGATCTCGTCCACGCCGCCCTCTTCGTAGTCGGTTGCGAACTCGGACAGCAGTGCTTCGCCGATTTCGCGCGCGGTGGCGAATTCGGGTGCGTCCGTCCCTCCGGTCCAGACCCGTGCGTATTCACGGTTCCGGAAATCGAAGTAGGCCTGGGCCTTACGTCCAACGACGTACGTCTTGACTTCCTTGCCTTCTTCGTGGAGCAGCTCGATGAGACCTTCCGCCTGCTTGAGCACGCTGGCCGAGTACGAACCTGCCAGTCCACGGTCCGCGGTAATTACCAGGACAGCGGCACGGCGGATCTGATCCGGCTCGGTGGTCAACGGGTGGTCGATTTCGCTTTGAGTTGCGACAGCAGAAACGGCGCGTGTGATCGCGTTCGCGTAAGGCAGTGAAGCTGCTACGCGCGCACGGGCCTTGCCGATGCGCGAGGTAGCGATCAGTTCCATCGCCTTGAAGATCTTGCGCATCGACGTGGTCGAGCTGATCTTCTGGCGGTAGACCCGGATCTGGGCTCCCATACTTATCCTTTCCTAACATTCCTTAGACCGGATGCGCCGGGCCCTTGGGCCCGGCACATCCGGCCAGCGGAACTAGCGCTTCTGCTTGACGATTTTTTCCTGGTCGACTTCGCCCTCGGAGATGGCTTCATGCTCCTCGTGGCCGGCGCCTACCAAGCGGTCGTCGCCCTCGCCGAAGAAACCCTTCTTGAAGTCCACGATGGCGGACTTCAGGGCTGCTGCGGTGTCGTCGTCCAGCACGTTGGTCTGCGCCAGCGTGGTGAGGATCGAGGACTTGTGCGTCAGGTGCTCCAGGAACTCGGACTCGAAGCGGCTGATGTCCTCAACCGGAACGTCGTCCAGGTAGCCGTTGGTGCCGGCCCAGATGGACACAACCTGGTTCTCCACCGGGAACGGCGAGTACTGGCCCTGCTTGAGCAGTTCCATCAGGCGGGCGCCACGGGTCAGCTGCTGGCGGGATGCGGCATCCAGGTCCGACGCGAACATGGCGAATGCCTGCATGTCGCGGTACTGGGCCAGATCCAGCTTCAACGTACCGGAGACCTTCTTCATGGACTTCACCTGTGCGGCGCCGCCCACGCGGGAAACGGACACACCAACGTCGACAGCGGGGCGCTGGTTGGCGTTGAAGAGGTCCGACTGGAGGAAGATCTGGCCGTCGGTGATGGAGATGACGTTGGTCGGGATGTAGGCGGACACGTCGTTCGCCTTGGTCTCGATCAGCGGCAGGCCCGTCATGGAACCGGCACCCAGTTCGTCGGACAGTTTTGCACAACGCTCCAGCAGGCGGGAGTGCAGGTAGAACACGTCGCCGGGGTAGGCTTCGCGGCCCGGCGGGCGGCGGAGCAGCAGCGACACTGCACGGTAGGCCTCGGCCTGCTTGGAGAGGTCATCGAACACGATGAGGACGTGCTTGCCGCCGTACATCCAGTGCTGGCCGATAGCGGAACCTGCATACGGTGCCAGGTACTTGAAGCCTGCGGGGTCGGATGCCGGAGACGCCACGATAGTGGTGTACTCCAGTGCGCCGTTGTCCTCGAGGGTCTGGCGGATGGCGGCGATGGTGGACGCCTTCTGACCGATGGCCACGTAGATGCAGCGGACCTGCTTGGTCACATCGCCCGAAGCCCAGTTGGCCTTCTGGTTGATGATGGTGTCGATCGCAATGGCCGACTTGCCGGTCTGGCGGTCGCCAATGATGAGCTGGCGCTGGCCGCGGCCGATCGGGATCATGGCGTCGATGGCCTTGAGTCCGGTCTGCATCGGCTCGTGCACCGATTTGCGCTGGGTCACGCCGGGAGCCTGGAGCTCCAGCGCGCGGGTGGTTTCGGCCTTGATCTCGCCGAGGTCGTCGATGGGCATGCCCAGCGGGTCGACAACGCGGCCAAGGAAGGCGTCGCCCACGGGAACGGACAGAACCTGTCCGGTGCGGTGGACTTCCTGGCCTTCTTCGATGCCGGTGAAGTCGCCGAGGATGATGACGCCGATTTCGCGGACGTCGAGGTTCTGGGCCAGGCCCAGCGTGCCGTCCTCAAAGCGAAGCAGCTCGTTCGCCATGACCGAGGGAAGGCCCTCAACACGGGCGATGCCGTCACCAGCGGTAGATACGCGGCCGACCTCTACGCGTTCTGCGTTTCCGGGTTCGTAGGACGCCGCGAACTCGTTCAGCGCAATACGGACGTCGTCGGCGTTGATGGTCAATTCGGCCATCTGCAGTCCCTGCTCTCCTGTTTTGTGATCACCGTTTCCGGTGACCGGGGTTTCTATCAGTTAGGTTGTGCTTGTCCGGCTAGCCGGCCAGCTGGCGCTGCAATTGGCCCAGCCTGGCGAGGACCGAAGCGTCGAGCACTTCGTCACCAACCTGGACACGGATGCCGCCAATAAGTGACGGGTCAACATTGAGGTTGACCTTCAGTTCCCGCCCGTACATGGCATTCAGGCCCGCCTGGAGGCGGTCAAGCTGCGTCTGCGTCAGGGGACGGGTCACGCTGACCGTTGCAATCCAGCGCTGCTGCCGCTTGGCCGCCAGTTCGGCGAACCGCTGAACCAGCCGCGTGGGCTTGATGCCGCGGGGCTGGGTGACGGCCTGCGAGATGAGCACTTTAGCTTCCTCGCTTGCAGCTGGCACCAGCTTCGCGGCCAGTGTGGCCTTGGCCGCAGCACTGGCCTGTGGTTCGGACAGAGCACGTTGCACCTCGTGGCTGGAGGCAACGGCCTGGTTGAAGGAGAACAGATCGTTTTCCAGTTCTTCCAGGCCAGTGATTCCGGAGGCAGAAACGGCCGACTTGTTTTCAGCAACGGAAATGACCACCGTTGCGGCAAGAGTCTCGAGTGCATCGCCGATGTCACGGGCCGTTGCCCAGCGCGAGCTGGCCAGTCCGCCCGCGATCTCTGCAGCATCAGCGGAGACTTTCCCGCCAACCAGCTGCTTGACCAGCGCCGACTTTTCGCCACCGTTGCGGGACGGGTCAGTCAGGGCGCGGCGCAAGCCAGCCGAGCTGTCCACCATTCCCAGAATTCCGAAGAGTTCCTTTGCCAGCTGCAGCGACGCGGTGGGAAGTTTGGCTTCCAACTCTGCCAGCGCTGTTGCCAGCGATTCGCTCGATACGCCTGCCATTACTTAGCTGCACCTGCGTTCTGGGTCTCCAGATCTGCCAGGAAACGGTCCACGACCCGTGCTGCACGCTCGTCGTCGCTGAGCGCTTCGCCGACAATCCGGCCCGCCAGGGTGGTGGCCAGGGTGCCGACCTCGGAACGCAGGGACACAACGGCCGCCTGGCGCTCGGACTCGATCTGTGCGTGGGCCTGGGCCGTGATGCGGGCAGACTCTGCAGCTGCCTTCTCCTTGAGATCCGCGAGGATCTGGGCACCTTCGGCGCGGGCTTCCTCACGGATGCGGTTGGCTTCGGTGCGGGCGTCGGTCAGCTGCTGCTTGTACTCTTCGAGTGCAGCAGACGCCTCAGCCTGGGCCTTTTCAGCCTTTGCAATGCCGCCTTCGATGGCCTCGGCACGCTCGGCGAAGGTCTTTTCGAACATCGGGACAACGAACTTGACCACGATGAAAAAGAGGATGGCAAAGCCCACGAAGACAACGCCCATTTCCCAGATATTGGGAACCAGGGGGTTGACTTCGCCCTCAGTGGCGGCTGAGATGATCAGCTGATTCATATTTCACCCGTCCTTATCTACTCGGTTCTGTAAGTTCGCTTCGCTCTAAGGACTAGAGAACGAAGGCGAAGACCAGGCCGAGGATGGCGAGGGCTTCGGTCAGCGCAAGGCCGAGGAATGCGATCGGCTGCAGGACGCGCTGTGCTTCCGGCTGGCGTGCAACGCCGTTGATGTAGGCAGCGAATACGAGACCAACACCGATACCACCGCCGATTGCGGACAGACCGTAACCTACGAGGTTGAGATTGCCTTCCATTTTTATTCCTTTCAAGATGCCACCCATGTGGCAGGTTGTTTGGTTTGCTCTATCCCCGCGAGGGGAAGTCTTAGTGCCCGGCGGCGGGTTGCCGGCAGGGAGGGTGCCTAGTGGCTGTCGGCGTGAAGTGCGCCTTCGATGTAGATCGCAGTCAGCAGGGTAAAGACGTAGGCCTGCAGGACCATGATCAGGGCTTCAAGCATGTACATGGCGATCGCCCCGGCCAGGACCAGGAGCGAGGTTCCCTTGAGCAGGAGGTTCTCCTGCATGACGAGGAACTCGATGCCGTAGCCGGCGATCATCACGATGAGGTGGCCTGCGAGCATGGTGGCGAACAGACGGAGGCTGTGCGTAACAGGCCGGACCAGGAAGTTGGAGATGATCTCGATCGGGATGACGATCGGAAGGATGAACCACGGAACACCGGAGGGCACGGTGGCCAGCTTGAAGTAACGGAGTCCGTTCTTCCTGACGCCGATGGCGATCCAGGTGACGTAGACAATGCCGGCCAGCACGTAGGCGCCGCCCACGTGCGAGAACGTGGGGAGCTGGAAGAACGGGATGGCCCCGTAGATGTTGTTGACCAGGATGAAGAAGAAGAGGCTGAACAGCAGCGGGACGTACTTCATGAAGTCCCTGCCGCCGATGATGTCCTTGGCGATTCCGTTCCGGACGAAGCCGTAGGCGGCCTCGCCGGCGAACTGGAGCTTGCCGGGTACCAGCTGCTGCTTGCGTGCGGCAAGCACGAAGAAGACGGCGATAAAGACGACAGAGAGGAGGACCAGCAGCATCTGCTTGGAGAATCCTTCTGCGGCACCCCACGGCAGGATTGCCGGCAAATGCATTTCGTTAATACCAGGAGGAGTAAACTCTCCTGAATCTTGGGCCGGGAGCGCAAGCGCGATCAACGCGTTTCCTCTCTGCAGTGTCCATCATTGGGCGTTGGGCGGGGACCGGCAGCCGGAAGGCCTGCTGTTCCCCCTGTGAAATTATTTGGCATTAGTGTCGCCGTCCTGGGACGGCCCGCTGGAAGCACGGCGCTCCCCAGCATTGTTTCGAGAACTGGTAAGGCCATGCATGTGGGAAAGGTAGAAACCTCCGACGGCTCCAAGCAGGGCGCCTGCGAGCACGATCCAGCGCGTTCCCCACACGTAATCCAGTCCCCACCCTATCAAACTCCAGACGATGATTCCGCCAATGATGTAGCTGAATACGGCCATGCCGGCGTTGTATGCGCCGCTGGTTCCGTCGCTCGATACACCGGGGGCAGAACCGCTCGATCCGCTGTTCCCGTTGCGGCCTTTGTTGGGCTTCTTCGGATCACGCATCATGGTTTTCCTTGTTCCGGCTCGTTGTAGATCTGCAGGCGCGCCTTGCTGAAACCGTAGATTTCAGCAGCCTGCCACAGGACGACTGCGGTCACCGCTCCGGCCACAAACCAGCGCCCTTGCAGCCACTGCGGAGCCCCTACGACGAACAGCACGACGGCGAAGCCGACCACCTTGACGAAGTAGGTTGCCACGAACATGCCGATGGCGCCCGAAGGGTTGCCGCGGCCCACGAAATGTCCCACCAGGAGGCTGATTCCGAAGAACAGCATGACCAGCAGCCCACCCGCGGTACTGGACAGGGCGGCGTTCACGCCCTGCAGAAGCACGGCTGCGGCCGCGCAGAGGAGCAGGCCGGCGGCAGAGGCAATCGAGCTCAGCTTGAGGAGGTGCAGCCAGAGCGACGGAGTGGGGCCGGATGCGCCAACACTTCCGTTGCCGGACGGAGGTCCGGACTCGGCGTTGGAGGTCATTCGATCCCAATCGTCGGCACCAACAGGCGGTTCGCCGGCAGGCAGGTTTGGAGGGGCAGCTTTGGCTGCCCCTAAATTCTACACGAGATAGAAATAATTGGCATCGAGGTTACGCCCGCGTCTCTTCGCCGCGCCGGGCAAGGTACGGCCAGGCGGTGACGAGGCCCATGACAAGGGTGGCGAAGAGGTCCACGGCGAGCACCACCTGCCACGGGAAGATGGCGAAGGCCAGTCCGCCGAAGGAGAGGATGCCGGTCCAGAGGTACATCAGGATCACCGCGGTGCGGTGCGAGTAGCCGATGTCCAGCAACTTGTGGTGCAGGTGGCCCTTGTCCGCGGACCAGGGCGAGCGGCCGCGGGCGGTGCGCCGCACCACGGCCAGGCCCAGGTCCAGCAGCGGCAGGAAGAGGACGGCGAACGGAAGCAGGATGGGAATCACGGTGGAGATACCGTTGGCCCTGTCATACAGCCCCGACGTGATCTGTCCGGTGGACACGACGCCGGCAGAAGCCATCAGCAGCCCGATCAGCATCGCACCGGAATCGCCCATGAAGATTTTGGACGGAAACCAGTTGTGCGGGAGGAAGCCCAGGCAACTGCCCACCAGGACGGCGGTGATCAGGGTGGCGAGGTCCGAATAGTCCAGCAGCACGGCGTTGCGGTGCACCCAGTATGCGGTGAAGAAAAACGCGGTCCCGCCGATGATGGCCACACCCGCGGCGAGGCCATCCAGGCCATCGATGAAGTTGAAGGCGTTCATCGTGGTGACGATCAGCCCCGCGGTCAAGAGCACCCGTACCGTCTCGTTTTCGAGGTAGATCGCTTCCGGCACCCAGGGGACGATGGTCATCTGGACTCCCCAGATGGCCACCGTAAGGCCCGCGGCGCTTTGCCCGATGAGTTTCACCCACCAGCGGATGTCCAGCAGGTCGTCCGCCACGCCCACCAGGACGATGACGGCAGCACCGGCAAGGACGCCCCAGGGGGAGAAGTTATTGCGGTAGATGTCCTTGACGAAGAATGACTGGCTGGCAACAATCAGCGCAACCATCACTCCGAGGAAAATCGCCACGCCGCCCAGCCGCGACACCGGGATCGAATGCATGTCGCGGCTGCGGATGGGCAGGTGCAGTTCCAGCCGGTGGCCGACGACCCGCGCTGCCCAGGTGGCCGCGTAGGACACGATGGCAGCCGTCAGCCCCATCAGCAGGTACATGATCATGGGGCGGGGGCCGTTTCAGGGGGGAGGCTGAAGCAGGGCAACCGTGCCGGCAGCTGGTCCTTGGTCGAGGGGCTCACTGGCCGGGAATCTGTTCTTCGATAAATGAAACTTCTCCGTCGCCGAGCGCGCAGCAGGCAGTACGCATTTCCGTATGCGCAGTGCCATACAAAACGCAGTGCCTTACAGAACGCAGTGTCTTACAAAACGCAGTGCCTTACAGGGCTGTATTACAGTGGACTCTAGTCAAAGATACTAGCGCCAACAGCATCATGGCTTCGCGCCACACGGCGCAGTGCGAGCGGGGAAATCCCTGTCAGCCATGCTGAAAGGACCCCAATGACCCCCCGCATAGCCGTCGCTGCCGTGACCTTCGACCGGCCCAATGAACTGGCTGTCCTGCTGGATGCGATCAACGCGCAGAGCGCACCCGTGGAGACGATCTGCCTGGTGGACAGCGGCACGGCCCCGGCCGCGGACGTCGCCGCCAAGCACCCGAATGTCGACTACGTCCGCTCGGAAGCAAACCTCGGTGGAGCAGGCGGATTCGCCCTGGCGGCGCTGAAGGCCGTGGCCAGCGGTGCCACATGGATCTGGATGATGGACGACGACGCCGAGCCGGCTGATCCGGAATGCCTTGCAACGCTGGTGCGTGAGGCTGAGGCACGGGACCTGGAAGCGGTGGTTCCGCTGGTGACGGCGCCGGGCCAGCCCGACCGGCTTTCCTTTTTCTTCCGCCTGGACGGCAAGGTCACGCACAGCCGCGCCGAGGTGGAAAAGCTGGGCTTCCTGCCCAACGACGGCCACTTCTTCAACGGGGCGCTGATCCGTTCCGACGTCTTCTTCAAAGTGGGCCTGCCCGACATGCGGCTCTTTATCCGCGGCGACGAGGTTGACTTCACCATCCGTCTTCGCAAGGCGGGGATCAGGTTCGGCACAGTGACCACTACCGCCATCACCCACCCGCACGCGTTTTCGGAGACCCAGCATGTATTCGGCGCCGGCTGGCACGTCATTGTTCCGGAATCGGCCTTCAAGCGGTACTACTACTACCGGAACCGCGGCTATCTGATCCGCCGGTACTTCCGCGTCAGGTCCTTCGTTGCGGATGTGGGCGGCTATCTGGGCTACTTCCTGCAGCACCGGGACCTTCCCGGCTTCCTGGGCTGGGCCAGGTCCTTCACCACCGGCCTCCGGGGCAAGGGGTTCGCGCCGCTGGAAGACCAGAAGTTCTAGGCTGCGGTTCCTAGCTCCTGCGCGCCAGCCCCTGGCGCTTCAGCCCGCGGGCGGCCAGGAGCCACAGCAGCACCCAGGGCTCGCCAAGCACGCGGTACGCCACGCGGCGGGGATGAAGCAGCAGGCGCCACGCCCACTCCAGTCCCAGCCTGCCCAGCCACCGGGGGGCGAGCTTCTGGAAGCCGGCAAGCTGTTCGATCGCTCCGCCTACGGCGCAGTAGACCGCGGGCGGCATCTCGCCAAGGCGCCGCTGCAGGACTTTTTCCTGCAGGGGCATGCCAAGTCCGATCAGGACCAGCTGCGGCTGCTGCCGGTGGAGCCAGGCCACAGCTTCATCCTCAAGCCCGTCATCCCAGCCCTCCCCCGGAAAGCCTGCAACCTTTGCGCCGGGGACGATTGACTGCAGCTTCCTGACGGCGCCGGCGTTGGCCTCCGCACCGGCGCCAAGCACGGCAATCCGCTCCAGTCCCCGCACCTGGTCCAGCGCCGGAAGCCAGTCGGTCGAGCCCAGCCTGTAGTCCATGACGGGGCCTTCAGCCTTGCCTGTCCTCCCCCACAGCCAGAGCACGGGAGCCCCGTCCAGCAGGACCACGTCGCTCCGCTGGTAGAGGTCGCGGAAGCCCTCATCCGAGAGGGTCAGCGTGACGCTGTGGAGGTTATGGCCCAGCACCGTCCGGGTGGAGCCTTCCTGGACGTAGCGGCTGAGTTCCGCCACCAGTTCCGGAACGCGCAGCGGGGTTGCTTCAACATCCAGCACCGGGACCTGCTGGCGGTCCAGTGCCATCAAGATTCAGTGTCCCGCGCCGGCGCCGGGGTTGCGGGAGCGGGGGGTTCGACGGCGGAGGACCCTGCCGGGGGCTGGACCGACGCGGCGGCCTGCTCCTCCGCCACGGGAGCCGCAACCGCAGGCGACGCGTCAGCGGGTCCTGCATCCACCGGTTCCTCTTCAGCCATGGGGATCTCCCCCAGGCCCAGAACACCCGGAACGTGCTCCCGGAGCTGGTCAAGGCTTACGGCACCGTTGCGGACCACGCGCAGGTGCGGCCCCGTGGCGTCAACAATGGTGGAGGGCACGGCGTCCTGGCCTTCCTGCGGCCGGAAGCCTCCTTCCAGGTAGACCTCCACGGAATCGGCAAGCTGCTCGCGCGCGGCGGCGGCCGTCTGACCGGGCACGTGGCCCGTCCGGTTCGCAGAGGATACGGCGAGCGGCCCGGTGAGGGTCAGCAGTTCCTGGGCGATCTCGTCGTCAGGCATGCGCAGTGCCACCGTCCCCTTGGTCTCACCCAGATCCCAGTCGAGGGACGGCTGGGCGTGCAGGATCAGGGTCAGGCCGCCCGGCCAGAACGCCTCCGCAAGCTTGCGGGCGTCCGGGGACACATCCGTAGCCAGTCCATCAAGTGCATTGATCCGCGGGATCAGCACGGGCGGTGGCATGGTGCGGCTGCGTCCCTTGGATACCAGCAGCATGGTCACGGCCTGGGGCGAAAAGGCGTCGGCGGCAATGCCGTAAACAGTGTCCGTGGGAAAGACCACGCACTTCTTCTCGCTGATGGCCCGCTGGGCGTGCTCCAGCCCCTTGGCGCGCTCGTCGTCACTGGTGCAGTCGTAGGTAGTGGTCACTCGCCTATTCTTTCATTCCCTGTAGTCCGGATCCGCGAGCAGGGCGCTGGTGGCGCGTTCCTTGCCGTTGAGGTCCAGATGCGTCCTGATTCCGGTCCAGTTCCCTGCCCTGGCCAGCATGGCCGAGATCCAGCCCGCCTGGACTTCCGCGTGTTCCATCACGAAGTAGCCGCCGGGCCGCAGGAGGCGGGCCGCGGAGGCAGCGGCCGCCGTCGGAAGTTCCATCCCGTCCGCTCCCCCGCCGTACAGCGCTTCGGGCGGATCGTGGAGGGCGACTTCGGGTTCGTTGGGGATGGCTTCGGCGGGGATGTAGGGCGGGTTGGACACCACCACGTCGAAAGTTCCGTTGAGCTCCGGCAGCGCGTCCCGCAGGTCCCCCTGGACGAGGTTGACGCCCAGGGGCGCCAGGTTCCTTGCAGCCCAGGCGTGGGCGAGGGGGCTGAACTCCACCGCGTGGACTTCGGCGCCGGGCACCTCGTGGGCGATGGAGCCGGCGATGGCGCCGGATCCGGTACCAAGGTCCACAATGCGCGGGTGCGGCACGCCGATGACGTGGTCGATCACCAACTGCACCACGGACTCGGTCTCCGGGCGGGGAATGAAGACCCCCGGCCCCACGGCCAGTTCGAGGTAGCGGAAATGCGCCACACCGGTGATATGCTGCAGCGGCGTCCTGCCGGCACGCTCCGCCACGAGGGCCGCATAGCCTTCCGGCGCTGGAGTATCGCCAAGCATCATGGCGCGGAGGCGGCCGAGCCCGACACTCAGGAGGTGGTCGGCGAGCAGTTCGGCGTCCACGCGGGGGCTGGGCACGCCGGCGTCCCGGAGGATGGCTGTTGCCTCGGCGACGGCATCCGCAAGCGACTGGCCTGGCTCAAGTGTCATGTCTGGGATGTGCCGGAAGGACTAATCGCCGATGGCGTCCAGGCGAGCCTGTTCGTCCATCTCAATTGCGGACTGGATGACGGGTTCCAGGTCGCCGTTCATCACCTGGTCCAGGTTGTATGCCTTGTAGCCGGTGCGGTGGTCCGCGATGCGGTTTTCCGGGTAGTTGTACGTGCGGATGCGCTCCGAGCGGTCCATGGTGCGGATCTGCGACTTCCGCTGGGCCGAGTTCTCGGCGTCGATCTGCTCCTGCTGGTGAGCCAGGATGCGTGCCCGCAGCACGCGCATGCCGGCTTCACGGTTCTGCAGCTGCGACTTCTCGTTCTGCATGGCCACCACGATTCCGGTGGGAAGGTGGGTAATGCGCACGGCAGAGTCCGTGGTGTTGACCGACTGGCCGCCCGGGCCGGAAGACCGGTAGACATCGATCTTGAGGTCGTTCTGGTTGATCTCAAGCTCTTCGGGCTCGTCCACCTCGGGGAGGACCAGCACGCCGGCCGCCGAGGTGTGGATGCGGCCCTGGGATTCGGTGACGGGAACGCGCTGGACGCGGTGTACGCCGCCCTCGAACTTCAGGCGGGCGTAAACGCCCTCGGCAGGATCGTTCGAGTTGCCCTTCACGGCCACCTGGACGTCCTTGTAGCCGCCAAGGTCGGATTCCGTGGCGGAAATGATTTCGGTTTTCCAGCCGCGCGATTCCGCGTACCGGGTGTACATGCGCAGCAGGTCGCCGGCAAAGAGCGCAGCCTCGTCGCCGCCCTCACCGCCCTTGACTTCAAGGATGACGTTGCGGGCGTCGTCAGGATCCCGCGGAATGAGCAGCCGCCGCAGCTTGGCCGCGGCAGTTTCCAGCGCGGCCTCAAGCTCGGGAACCTCGGCAGCAAATTCAGGGTCCTCGGCCGCCATCTCCTTGGCAGCAGCAAGGTCATCCCGGATGGCCTCCCACTTGTGGTAGGCCTCAACAATGCCATTAAGCTGAGCCGACCGCCGCCCCAGCTTCCGGGCAAGCCGCTGGTCAGCATAAACAGCAGGATCCCCCAGCTGCGCCTGGATGGAGTCATGCTCATCAAGCAGGCCCTGTACGGACTCAAACATTTAAAACCTCTTTCGACTTGTACAAGTCTAGTTACTGCAACGCGGGGTCAGTTAACGCCCAATCCAGGGCTCCCGGAGGGCCAAAAGTGACCCCGCGTCGCGTCTCTTGGTGCGGAACCGTTAACGACGAACCGCTCAAAATATGCCGGCCAGGGAGCAGTCGATGACTCCCAACCTTCGCAAGCTCAGGTCGGGGCCCTCGTCATCTCCCTTACGGGCCTGCCGGAGCCGGGTGGCTTGGGATCGTAGATCGCAAGCCACCCGGCGTAGGGGCGGGGCCGGCATATTTTGAGCGGTGACTCAGCTACTTGTCGTTATCCGACTTCGCACCAAGCGTCGTCTTCTGGACCTGCATGAGGAACTCAACGTTGCTCTGGGTTTCCCGGATCTTGTTGGTCAGCAGTTCAAGGCTCTGCTGGGTCTCGAGTCCGGAGAGGACGCGGCGCAGCTTCCACATGATCTTGACTTCCTCGGGCGAGAGCAGGTTCTCTTCACGGCGGGTGCCGGACGCGTTGACGTCCACGGCCGGGAAGATGCGCTTGTCAGCCAGCTGGCGGGACAGGCGGAGCTCCATGTTGCCGGTGCCCTTGAACTCTTCGAAGATGACCTCGTCCATCTTGGAACCGGTCTCTACGAGCGCGGTGGCCAGGATGGTGAGCGAGCCGCCGTTTTCGATATTGCGGGCTGCACCGAAGAAACGCTTGGGCGGGTACAGTGCCGCGGAGTCGACACCACCGGACAGGATGCGGCCCGAGGCCGGTGCCGCCAGGTTGTAGGCACGGCCCAGGCGGGTCATGGAGTCCAGGAGGACCACAACGTCCATGCCCATTTCCACGAGGCGCTTGGCGCGTTCGATGGAAAGTTCGGCCACGGTGGTGTGGTCGTCGGCAGGACGGTCGAAGGTGGAGGCAATGACCTCGCCCTTGACGGTGCGCTGCATGTCCGTGACTTCTTCGGGGCGTTCGTCAACCAGCACCATCATGAGGTGGACCTCAGGGTTGTTGGTGGTGATCGCGTTGGCGATGGACTGCAGGATGAGCGTCTTTCCGGCCTTCGGCGGCGAGACGATCAGGCCACGCTGGCCCTTGCCGATCGGCGCCACGAGGTCGATGACACGGGGGCCGATCTTCTTGGGATCGGTCTCCAGGCGCAGGCGCTCGGACGGGTAGAGCGGAACCAGCTTGGCGAACTCGACGCGGTCCTTGAGCTCTTCCGGCGTCTTGCCATTGACGGAAGTGACGCGGACCAGGGCGTTGAACTTCTGGCGGGCGGACTGCTGGCTGCGGTCTTCGCCATCGCGGGGCGCCCGGATGGCGCCGACGACGGCGTCACCCTTGCGGAGGTTGTACTTCTTGACCTGGGCCAGGGAGACGTAGACGTCGTTAGGGCCCGGCAGGTAACCGGAGGTACGGATGAACGCGTAGTTCTCCAGGACGTCCAAAATGCCGGCTACCGGCAGGAGGACATCGTCCTCGGTGACCTCAACGTCGTCGACATCCGGACCCTGGGCGCGGCCGCGGCGGCGGTCATTGCGGTCGCGGAAGCGGTCATTGCGGGAGTTGTCGCGGTCCTGGCCGCCCGAGCGGTCATTGCGATCGTTCCGGTCGCGCCGGTTACGGCGGTTGCGGCGGCTGCCGCCGTCGGAGTCGTCACTGTCGCGGCTGTCCTCGCGGCGGGACCCTTCGCGCTGGCCGGCCTCGCGGCTGCCTGCGTTGTCACGGCCGCTCTCGGTGCCTTCACGCGGGCCGCCGTCGCGGCCGCGGGTGCGGCCGCCTTCACGGCGGTCGGTGCGCTGGCCTGCATCGCCCTCAGCCGGAGCTTCGGTGCGCTGTTCTGACGTCCGCAGTTCTGAGGTGCGCTGTTCCGCGGCCTGTGCTGCGGGGCGCTGTTCGACGTCGGCCTGCACGGCAGGAGCCTCGGCGGCCTCCGCACCCTGGGGTGCTGCGGCGGCAGCTTCGCCGCGGCGGCGGTTACGGGTACGCGGCTGGCGGCGCTCGGTGGCGCCTTCAGTTGCTTCGGGAGCCTCCGCAGGCGCTTCCACCGGCGCGGCGGGGCCCGTTTCGGCAGCAGCGGGCTCAGCGGCGGCCGGTGCCACCACTCCGTCGCTCACTGCGCGGCGGCTGCGGCCACGGCGGGCGCGGGTGCCTTCAGCGGGCGCTTCCGGAGTCTCAGCCGGAGCGGCGGCAGCCGGGGCGGAGACGGCCGGGGCGGCAATGCTCTCGGCCCGCTTCTCGGTTGCCTTGGCAGGAGCCTTGGTCAACGGGGTGCCGGCGCGATGGGCGGAAATGGCTGAGACCAGGTCCCCCTTGCGCATCCGGGAACCGCCGGAAATACCGAGCTGGCTGGCAAGTGCCTGCAGCTGGGCGAGCTTAAGGCCTGCGAGGCCACTGCTCTTGGCGGGTGCGGCCGGCGATTCGGCAGCAGAAGATGATAGTTCCACAGCTGGCGACAGCTCAGTGGTTTCGGTCACGAAGGATCCTTCCCCCTCGACGGCGTCCAGACGAGGAGCTGGACGCGATGATTTGATCTGGGCTGCAGTTCAGATCTGCAGCCGGATTGTTCGGCCTTGCCGGTTGGAGATCGGCCAGCAGGGCCGGATACTGATTCACCTTCCACTCCGCCCGTGGCGGAGGGATGGGCTGACGCATCAGGGGCAGCTTTATAGCTACAGATTCCTGCGACAGACCAAGCAGGCGGCACCGGAATAGATTGCGCAGTAGGAGATCAAATCGCAAATGAATGCTGGAGGAGATCAGATAGGCGGAATTACCGCCGGTGCATCTCCACCTTAGCACCTTCAACGTCCACTGCCAGCTTCAGCACCCGCCATGCCATATCCGGCGTGTTGGCTGCGATGAAGTCCTCGATGAAAGCCACAACGGCGGCAGCCTCAGCCTCGCCGTCAGCCAGGACCAGCACGGTGGGCCCGGCGCCCGAAACGACGGCGGCATATCCCGCCGTGCGCAGCGCCCCGATCAGCGCTGCGGACGGGCGCATTGCCTCCGCCCGGTAGCTCTGGTGCAGGTAGTCCTCGGTGCCGGCCAGCAGGAATTCTGGTTTGGCCGTCAGTGCGTGGATCAGCAGCGCGGCGCGGCCGGCGTTCATTGCGGCCGCGTGGTGGCCCACCGAGGCCGGCAAGAGGGCCCGCGCCGCCTCCGTGGAAAGTTCGAAGTCAGGCACCGCCACAACGGGGATGACCGATTCCGACACCGTTGCCCGCGTGCTGCTGTACTGGTCATTGTTCTGCCAGGACAGTGCCAGTCCGCCGAAAATGGCGGGTGCGACGTTGTCCGGGTGCCCCTCCATCTCGGACGTGAGCTGGAGGATCCAGTCCTTCCCGCGGCGGGCAGCCTCAGGAACCAGGGCATTGGCTGCGGTCACGGCAGCTACCACTGCCGACGCCGAGGACCCGAGCCCCCGCCCGTGCGGGTTGACGTTGTCCGCCGTGATCCGAAGCCCCTCGTGCCGGAAGCCCAGGCGGTGCAGGGCCTCCGTGAGGGCCCTGACCACCAGGTGGGTGGCATCGCGGGGAAGTGTTTCAGCCCCCTCGCCGCTGAGGTCGAAGTGCAGCTCGCCACTGCCCAGGGTTTCCACCGTCAGGGTGTCGTGCAGCGACAGGGCGAGCCCCAGGCTGTCGTACCCGGGGCCCAGGTTCGCGCTGGTGGCGGGCACGCGAACGGTCACCAGCTGGCCGGCCGGGACTGCCGGCGCAGCTGCTGCGGACTCGGCAGGCACAGTGAGGGTGGTTTCCACGGTTATTTGTCTTCCAGTCCCAGTTCGGCTGCAACCGTGACGACGTCGTTGGGTACCTTGACCGGCTGCACATCGCTGCCGTCCTCGGTGCGCAGGGCCCACTGGGGGTCCTTGAGGCCGTGGCCCGTAACGGTGATGACGATCGTCTTGCCCGACGGGACTTCACCGGCGGCGTGCTTTTTCAGCAGCCCGGCCACGCCTGCGGCGGATCCGGGCTCCACGAAAACGCCCTCGCGTGCGGACAGCCAGCGGTGCGCATTCAGGATTTCCTCATCCGTGACTGCGTCAATCAGTCCGCCGGACTCGTCACGGGCGCCAATGGCGCCGTCCCAGGAGGCGGGGTTGCCGATCCGGATGGCCGTGGCAATGGTGTCCGGTTCGGTGATGGGGTGGCCGGCGACGAAGGGGGCCGCGCCAGCCGCCTGGAAACCCCACATGGCCGGGGTCTTGGTGGAGACGGCGGGAAGGGTGCCGGCCGTTTCGGACTCGAAGGGAGCGGAGTACTCCTTGTAGCCCTTCCAGTAAGCGGTGATGTTTCCGGCGTTGCCGACCGGCAGGACGTGGATGTCCGGAGCGTCGCCCAGCGCGTCGACGATTTCGAAGGCACCGGTCTTTTGGCCCTGGATGCGGGCCGGGTTGACTGAGTTCACCAGGAACACAGGGTAGGACTCCCCCAGCTTCCGGGCGATGTCCAGGCAGTTGTCGAAGTTGCCGTCCACCTGCAGCAGCGTGGCGCCGTGGGCGATGGCCTGGCTGAGCTTGCCCATGGAAATCTTGCCTTCCGGCACCAGGACAGCGCACTTCAGGCCGGCAGCGGTGGCGTAGGCGGCAGCAGAGGCGGAGGTGTTACCGGTGGAGGCACAGACTACAGCCTTTGCCCCGGAGGCGACGGCGGCGGTCATGGCCATGGTCATGCCGCGGTCCTTGAAGGAACCCGTGGGGTTCATGCCCTCAACCTTCAGGTACACCTCGGAACCGGTGAGCTCGGAAAGCTTCTGCGCGCGCACCAGCGGTGTGCCGCCTTCGCCAAGGGTGATGACCCTGGTGGATTCCGTCACGGGCAGACGGTCAGCGTATTCGCGGATGACGCCGCGCCATTGGTGAGCCACTTAGACTCCTTCTACCCGCAGAACGGATGTAACTGAATTGATGACGTCCAGGCCTTTCACGGCCTCGACGGTGGCCGCTAGGGCAGCCTCTGACGCGCGGTGGGTGACGATCCGCAGCTCGGCGGATTCCACGTTGGACTCCGCGTCACGGTGGATGGTCTGCCGCATGATCTCGATGGATACGCCGTGCTCGGCGAAGAGCTGGGCAATCCTGGCCAGCACGCCCGGCTGGTCGGCGACGTCGAGCCCGATGTAGTAGCTGGTAACGGCCGCGTCGATCGGCAGCGCCGAAACCTGGCCGGTGGTGGTTTCCGTCCGGCCGGGTCCGCCGAGGACCAGGCTGCGCGCGGCCGAGACCAGGTCGCCCAGGACAGCGGACGCAGTGGGGGTACCGCCGGCTCCCTGTCCGTAGAACATCAGTTCGCCGGCATTCTCGGCTTCGATGAAAACCGCGTTGAAGGCGCCGCGGACGGCGGCCAGCGGGTGCTCCCGGGGAAGCAGCGTGGGGTGCACGCGCACAGAGACGCCCTCGCCGCCGTCGGCATCCGTGCCTGCTGCGGGAAGCTTCTCCGCAATCGCCAGCAGCTTGATGACAAAGCCGGCGTCCTTGGCCGCTGCAATATCCGCCGCAGTGACCGAGGTGATCCCTTCGCAGTGGACGTTTTCCAAGGCAAACCGGGTGTGGAAGGAGAGCGAGGCAAGGATGGCGGCCTTGGCGGCGGCATCGTGGCCTTCGACGTCCGCAGTGGGGTCCGCCTCGGCGTAGCCAAGGCGCTGCGCTTCGGCGAGGGCATCGGCGAACTGGGCTCCGGTGCTGTCCATCTGGTCAAGGATGAAATTGGTGGTTCCGTTGACGATGCCCAGGACGCGCGTGATCCGATCGCCGGCGAGACTGTCGCGGATGGGACGCAGGATGGGGATGGCACCGGCGACGGCGGCCTCATAGGAGAGCTGGACGCCCGCCTTGTCAGCCTCCTCGTGCAGGGTGGGGCCGTCCTGCGCCACGAGCGCCTTGTTGCCCGTGACAACGCAGGCACCGTTGCGAAGGGCAGAAAGGATCAGCGTGCGGGCCGGCTCTATGCCGCCCATCAGCTCGATCACCAGGTCCGCGTCCTTGACCAGCGTCTCGGCGTCGGTGGTGAAGAGCTCCTGCGGCAGGTCCACGTCGCGGGGGGCATTGACGTTGCGCACGGCGATGCCGCTCAACTGCAGCTTCGCGCCCGTGCGGGCGGCAAGGGTGTCGGCGTCCTCAATGAGGATCCGCGCAACCTGGGCCCCAACGTTGCCGCAGCCCAGCAGGGCTACTTTCAGGGTTCGCAATTCCGTCATTCAGGCTCCCATGTCGCGGTTCAGCAGATCTTCTTCGGTTTCCCCGCGGACAATCAGCCGGGCAGATCCGTCGCGCACCGCGACAACGCCCGGCCGGGCCAGATAGTTGTAGTTGCTTGACAGGGCCCAGCAGTAGGCGCCGGTCCCCGGTACAGCAAGCAGATCACCGGCTGCCACGTCCTCGGGCAGATATACATCTCTAACAACTATGTCGCCGCTCTCGCAATGTTTGCCCACCACGCGGGACAGCTGCGGAGCCGCCGCGGACGCGCGGGAGGCCAGAATTGCGGAGTAATCGGCGTCGTAGAGCACGGGCCGGGCGTTGTCGCTCATGCCGCCGTCCACCGAAACATACCGGCGCGGATACGTAACGTTGTTGCCTCCGTCACTGGCTCCGGAGGGGGCCGGCGCGTCCACGCGCACGGTTTTGATCGTCCCCGCTTCGTAAAGGGTGAACGTGGTGCTGCCCACGATGGCGCGTCCGGGTTCGATGGAGATGCGGGGCGAGTCAATGCCCAGTGCTGCGCAGGTGGAACGGACGACGGCGGCCATCGCCTCCGCGATCTCGGCTGCGGGGCGGGGGGTGTCCACCGGGGTATAGGCGATGCCGTAGCCGCCGCCGAGGTCCAGCTCCGGAAGGACAATGGAGTACTTTTCCTGCATGGCGGCGAGGAAGCGAAGGAGCTTCTCGGCAGCCATCGCGAAGCCGTCCGGCTCGAAGATCTGGGATCCGATGTGGCAGTGCAGTCCCAGCAGTTCAATGCCCGGGTGCGCGGCAGCGGCTGCCACTGCTTCTTCGGCAGCGGACAGCCCGGCCTGTTCGGTGGTGTCCGCCGCCATGGAGAGGCCGAACTTCTGGTCCTCGTGGGCCGTGGCAATGAATTCGTGGGTATGCGCGTGGACCCCGGGCGTGAGCCGGAGCATGACCTTGGCTTTTTCCCCCCGCAGTTCAGCGATGGCGCCCACCCGGACCAGTTCGCTGAGGCTGTCCACCACAATCCGGCCCAGCTTCATGTCCAGCGCACGGTGGATCTCGCCGTCGGACTTGTTGTTGCCGTGCAGGGCCACGTCGGCGCCGGGAATCCCGGCCTTTGCCGCGACGGCCAGCTCGCCGCCGGACGCAGTGTCCAGCCGCAGCCCCTCCTCCTCGACCCACCGCACCACGGCGGTGCACAGGAATGATTTGCCGGCGTAGTAGACGTCCACTCCCCCGCAGACATCGGCGAACGCATTGTTGAAGGCGTCGCTGAAGGCGCGTGCCCTGGCACGGAAGTCGGTCTCGCTCATGACGAAGAGCGGGGTTCCATATTGCCGCTGGAGCTCGCTGACGGGAATGCCGTCGATGGTGAGTTCACCGGACTCGTTCCTGGCTGCATCCTGTGCCCACATCTTTGGCTCAAGGGCATTCAGGTCCGCAGGGACAGACAGCCAGCCCGGGGCTAGCGGAGAACCGGCAATGGGGTCCTGTGCAGTCATTGGATCACATCCGTTCCGGCGCGGAAACGCCAAGCAGGTCAAGGCCGTTGGCCAGTACCTGGCTCGTGGCGTCGTTGAGCCACAGCCGGGTGCGGTTGACATCCGTCACCGCTTCGTCGCCCATGGGCGCAATGCGGCAGGCGTCATACCAGCGGTGGTAGGCGCCGGCGATGACCTCGAGGTGGCGGGCCACACGGTGCGGCTCGCGCAGCTCGGCGGCCTTGGCCACGATCGAGGGGTAACTGCCCAAGTAGGAAAGCAGCTCGTTCTCGGTGGCGTGGTCCAGCAGCGAGGCGTCAAAGCTGTCCTTGCCGTCCACCTGGCGCTCCACTCCGGCCGCCACGGCGTTCCGGGCAGCACCGCGGGAGCGGGCGTGGGCGTACTGGACGTAGAACACCGGGTTTTCGTTGCTGTGCTTCTTCAGCAGCTCCGGGTCCAGGGTCAGGGGCGAATCTGCGGGGAAGCGTGCCAGCGAGTAGCGGACGGCGTCCTTCCCAAGCCAGTCGATCAGGTCCTTGAGCTCAATGATGTTTCCGGCGCGCTTGGACAGCTTCGCTCCGTTAACGGACACCAGCTGCCCGATCAGCACCTCGATGTGGACCTCGGGGTCGTCGCCGGCGCACGCGGCAATCGCCTTGAGCCGGTTGATGTAGCCGTGGTGGTCCGCGCCGAGGAGGTAGATCTTCTCGGTATAGCCGCGGTCCTTCTTGGACAGGTAGTAGGCGGCGTCGGCTGCGAAGTACGTCGGCTCGCCGTTGGCCCGGATCATCACCCGGTCCTTGTCGTCGCCAAAGTCCGTGGTCCGCAGCCAGACCGCGCCGCCGTCGTCGAACACGTGGCCCTGCTCGCGCAGGCGCGCCACTGCACTCTCGATCGCGCCGGCGTCGTGCAGCTCCTGCTCGGAGAAGAACACGTCGAACTCCACGCCGAAGTCCGCAAGGGTGGCCTTGATGTCCTTCATCTGCGCCTCGTAGGCAGCGGCGCGGATCACCGGAAGGGCCGCAACTTCAGTCAGTTCGCGGATGTCCGGGTGCTCCGTCAGCACCTCATGCCCAAGGTCCGCAATGTACTGTCCGGGGTAGCCGCCGTCGGGCACGGGGAGGCCGTGCAGCCGGTTGTAGACGGAGTGTGCGAAGACGTTCATCTGCGTGCCGGCGTCATTGATGTAATACTCAGCGGTCACATCCGCCCCGGACGCACGCAGCACGCGCGCGATCGAATCCCCCAACGCCGCCCAACGGGTGTGCCCGATATGCAGCGGACCGGTGGGATTGGCCGAGACAAACTCCATGTTCACCGTGTGGCCGGCGAGCGCGGAGTTGGTGCCGTACTGCTTTCCGGCTTCGACAATCACCTTGGCCAGGGCGCCGGCGGCAGCCGCATCCACGGTAATGTTCAGGAACCCCGGCCCCGCGATGTCCACGGCGGCAACGCCGTCGATGGACTTCAGCCGGGCACTGAGGATGGTGGCGAATTCACGCGGGCTGGTGCCGGCCTGCTTGGCAAGCTGCAGGGCAATGTTGGTGGCCCAGTCGCCGTGGTCCCGGTTCTTGGGTCGCTCCACGCGCACCTCATCAGGGACAGCTGATGCTGCAAGGGCGATGTCACCGGCGGCGACAGCATCCTTCAGGCAGGCGGATATGGCGAGGGAGAGTTCTTCGGGAGTCACCCTTCTAGACTACCGGGGGCCGGTCACAGCAAAGGAATCCAGGGCGCTTCCTGCACCCTGTCGATCCACAGGAAACCGGAAATCTTCGCACGGGTTGAACCAATACGCTGGCTTTTGCGTTGACAACACAGTAAGCACTGAGCAGATCCCTTCCTGCGTCCCCTGATGAAACGAGAACCCTGATGAGACCCTCAGTCCGTAAAAGTGTTTACGCCGGAGTCGCCGGCCTGTCCCTGGCGGGAGCGGTGGCAGGCTGCGCGCCGTCAGCCGGGAGCAGCACCGCGGCAACCACCCCCTCCACCGGAGCGTCGACAACGGCGGCCGGCGGGGCGGAATACAAGGACGGCACGTACAGCGCCGACGGCACCTACGTGTCGCCCAACGGTACGGAGACAGTGGGCGTCCAGCTCACGCTCGCCGCCGGGACCGTCACGGACGTGCAGATCACCCAGCATCCGTCCAACCCGAATACCCGCAAGTTCCAGGGCGAGTTTGCCGGGGGCATCGCGGCCCAGGTGGTTGGCAGGAACATCGACGAGCTCAATGTGTCCAAGGTTGCGGGCTCTTCCCTCACCAGCGGCGGTTTCAACAAGGCCCTGGAGCAGATCAAGTCGGAGGCCCGGTAGGCCGTGCCGGACGGGGACCGGGAGGACTTTGCGTTTGAGGGGATCGGGACGCGCTGGCAGGTCTCTGCGCCCGGGCTGCTCGGTCCGGCCCTGCGGACCCGCCTCCTGGACGTGGTGGAACGGTTCGACGCCGACTGGTCCCGCTTCCGGGACGATTCCCGCGTCACCGCGATGGCCAGGGAACCCGGCCGGTACGAGTTTCCCGCCGAGGCCGGACCGCTCGGGCTGGTCTACCGCACCCTCTACCAGCTCACCGGCGGGGCCATGACCCCGCTCATCGGCACCAGCCTGGAGCGCCTGGGCTACGACGCCGGCTACTCGCTTCGGCCGTCCGGCTCCCCGCTGCCTGCTCCGGCCTGGGACGACGTACTGGACTGGGCCGGCACCACCCTCACCACGAAGGCTCCTGCCGTCCTGGACATCGGGGCCGCCGGCAAGGGCCTGCTCGTGGATCTGCTGGCGGCGGAGCTTGAGGCGGGAGGCGTGGAGGCCTTCATCATCGATGCCGGCGGGGACCTCCTGGCGCGTGGCCCGGATCCCGTTCCGGTGGCATTGGAACACCCCTACAACGAAGCCCAGGCCATCGGGGTGGTGCAGCTGGCCGGCCGGGCACTCTGTGCATCTGCCGCAAACCGGCGCGCCTGGGGCGACGGCCTGCACCACGTCCTGGATGGCAGGACCGGTCGCCCTGTCAGGACCGCCGTGGCCACGTGGACACTGGCGGAAACCACCATGCTGGCCGATGCCCTGGCAACCGCGCTCTTTTTCCTCCCTGGTGACGAACTCCAGCGGTCTTTCGATTTTTCCTGGTTGACGGTCTTCTCGGACGGAAGCGCCACCCATTCCGCAGGATTTGAAGGGACACTGTTTTCATGAGCCCCGTTGAAGCGCCGGGGGCCGGACCGGCCCTGTCCGTGGCCGGCCTGCTGGATACCGTGCTGGGCCGGTTCACCATGTACCGGCTGATCCTCCTGGTCCTGGCGGCCCTCGCCGGATACAGCCTTCTGCTGGATGCCCTGGGCTGGCTGACTTTCGGCATTCCGGAGATGCTGGCGCACCTGGTCCTCTGCCTTGGGCTGACGTACGCGTCGAACAGGGCGCTGGCAGTGCTGTTCCGGGTACGGCCGCACTCCGAGTCGTCGCTGATCACCGGGCTGCTTCTCTATTTCCTGTTCTGGCCCTCCTTCGCCCCCATGGATGTGGCGGGAGTGGCTTTGGCGTGCGTGCTGGCATCGGCGTCGAAATACGCCCTCGCCTGGCGCGGCCGGCATGTGTTCAACCCCGCCGCAGCCGGCGCGTTCGTCACGGGCCTCACCGGCCTGAATATCGCAACCTGGTGGGCCGCCACGCCGGCCATGCTGTGGCTGCTGGTCCCCGGGATCCTGCTGGTCCTGTACCGCACCCGGAAGTTCCTCATGGCTTCGGTGTTCACCGTTGTTGCCGCCGCGATCATCACTTCCGAACTGATCCAGGCCGGGCTGTCAGCGGGCATGGCCTTGTGGCAGTCCTTTGCCCAGCGGCCGCTGCTGTTCTTTGCGGGGTTCATGCTTACCGAGCCGCTGACACTGCCGCCGCGGCGCTGGCAGCAGCTGGCGTTGGCTGCAGTGGTAGGTGTTGTTTTCGCGGTCCCCTACAACGTCGGTTTCCTGGCCAACTCTCCGGAGGCGGCGCTCCTGCTGGGCAATCTGCTGGCTTTCCTGGCGGGCCAGCATGGGAGCGTGTCCCTTCGTTTTGCCGGAACCAGGGCGTTGACACCCAGCACTACGGAGTTCTCCTTCGAACCGTCCCGGCCGGTCCGCTTTGTGCCGGGGCAGTACATGGAGCTGGACCTGCCGCAGGTCAAGTCGGACCGGAAGGGACGGCGTCGTGTGTTCAGCCTGACAGGTTCGCCGGACGACCGCCTGGTGAAGTTTGGCGTGCGGACAGCTGAGCCGGTGTCCCCGGCGAAGCGGGTCCTCCTTGCGCTGAAGCCCGGGGACAAAGTGACCGCCACGTCCGTGGGGGGAGACTTTGTCCTCCCCCGGGATCCCCGGAAGCCGGTACTGCTGATTGCCGCCGGAATCGGCATCACGCCTTACCTTTCACACTTGTCTTCGGGAGGACTGCGGGAACGGGACGCTGTCCTCCTCCTCCTTGCCAGGAGCGCCGACGAGATTGCCTATGCGCAGGAACTGCGGGCGGCGGGCATCCGCGTCCTGGTGCGCACTGCGGATGGTTCCGCGCCGCCGCCGGACCTGGCCGCCGCCTCCTGGGACGGCACGCGGCTGGATGGCGAAGCCCTCCGGGCACTGGTCCCGGACATCGCGGAGCGGGACGTCTACGTCTCGGGCTCACCGGCCAGCGTCGCCTCGCTGCGGCGGGCGGCTAAGCAGGCAGGGGCCCGCCGGCTCCACGTGGACTCATTCTCCGGCTACTGATTCCGGCCCGGGACCGCGCACGGGGTGGCGGAGCGGTAGCGATTTTCCCTTGCGGGCCACCTTCCTGCTAAGCTCTAGGACGTCCCGCCAGCAACGGCAGGAAACCCCGGATTGCCCTCGTAGCTCAGGGGATAGAGCGTCTGCCTCCGGAGCAGAAGGTCGTAGGTTCGAATCCTATCGAGGGCACCAGAAGAACCCCGCCACTTCAATGAAGTGGCGGGGTTTTCTGCTCCCATACGCCCGTGCACGCTGCCTGCTTCCGTACGTGAGCCTGCGAAGGATTGTCGGTGCGCCCTCGTAGGCTGAAATCACCAAGTCGAGGGGGTACGCCATGCACGTTCCGTTCTGTTCCATCGTTCCGCCATACCTGTTGAGGCGGTTGGCCAAACAGGGTGCGCCGGAGTTTTCCTCCGCGGCCAGGGCAGCCAAGGAAGCTTTGGGCCATGTGGAGTCGTTCCATTCAGCACGGTCCCAGCCTGTGCCGGGCATTCCGGCAGGCGTCCGCCAGGCGAAGCCGGGACCGTCAACCCGGGCCATCTACGACGCCGGCGGCTCAGAGACCCTCCCCGGCAGGCTGGTCCGCAAGGAGGGTGAAGCCGCCACGGATGACCCTGCCGTCGATGAGGCCTACGACGGGCTGGGCCACACGCACCGCCTGTACGCGGACGTGTTCGGACGCAACTCCATCGACGGACGCGGGCTGCCGCTGGACGCAACGGTCCACTTCGGCAAGCTGTACGACAACGCCTTTTGGGACGGCAAACAGATGGTCTTCGGCGACGGCGACGGCGAGGTCTTCGAACGGTTCACCCGGTCCCTGAGCGTCATCGGCCACGAACTGGCCCACGGTGTCACCCAGTATTCCGCCGCGCTCGCCTACCGCAACCAGGCGGGGGCCCTTAACGAATCCATGTCCGACGTCTTTGGCGCACTGGTCGAGCAGTATGTCAAAAACCAGTCCACTGCCGAGGCCAGCTGGCTGATCGGCGAGGGCCTCTTCACAGCCGAAGTGCAGGGCAGCGCCTTGCGTTCCATGAAGGCCCCCGGCACGGCGTACGACGACGACGTGCTGGGCAAGGACCCCCAGCCGGACTCCATGGACGCGTACGTCAAGACGAGCGCCGACAACGGCGGGGTCCACATCAACTCCGGCATCCCCAACCGCGCCTTCTACCTCGTGGCGGAGACCCTCGGGGGAAACGCCTGGGACTCGCCCGGGCGCATCTGGTACGAGACACTCACGGGCGGAACACTGCCTCCCACGGCGACCTTCAGGGTCTTTGCGCGTGCCACGGCCGCATCCGCCGTGGAGCTTTTCGGTTCCGGATCCACCGAGCATGACGCCGTCCGGAAGGCGTGGGAAACTGTGAAGGTCAAGCTTTAACGGACGCCTGGCTGCCGCACTTCGGGGCGGCAGCCAGGCTGTAGGGCAAGCCCAAGGACCAGGCCATGAAGATCAGTGTTGAGCGCACCGGAGGAATCGCCGCGATACCACGGGTGTGGACTGTGGAAGCCCAATCCAAGAGCGCCATCAGCCAGTGGCAGCCCATCGTGGAGGCATGCCCGTGGGATTCAGTACCCAGGACCCCGAAGGCAGCTGCCGAGCAGTTTGCGGAAGCCCAACCGGACAGGTTCATCTATTCGATCCGGGCAGGGCAGCGCCGGGCAGCCCTGCCTGAGCAGGCCGTCACCGGACCTTGGCGGATTCTCGTGGACAGTACGCGGGAAGCGGCCGAGGAAATCCGCGCCAAACAACGCCGCAACGGACCGGCGCCCGGTTAGCGTGCAAGGGGCGCTATCCCGCCACAGCCAGTTGGCCGCGGAAAGCGCGGCGGTATGACTGCGGGCTGGTGTCCAGGACCTTGGCGAAGTGGTGCCGCAGCAGGACAGGGTGCCCGAAGCCGGACTCCCTGGCGATTTCTTCGATGTTCAGGTCGGTGGACTCAAGGAGTTCCTGGGCGCGTAGAACACGCTGTGAATTGAGCCAGGCGGCAGGCGTCGCTCCGGTCTCCGACCTGAACCGCCGTGCAAAGGTCCTCGGCGACATGTGGACCCGTGCCGCCAGTTCGTTCACCGTGTGCTCGCGGTCCAGGTTCTCCACCATCCAGCGCAGCAGTTCCTCCATGGGAGCGGAACCGCAGGCTGGCATTGGCCGGTCGATGAACTGCGCCTGGCCGCCGTCACGGTGCGGGGGAACCACCATGTCCCTGGCGATCGCGGCCGCCACCTGCGCCCCCAGTTCGACGCGCACAAGGTGCAGGCACGCATCGATCCCGGCGGCGGTGCCTGCGGAAGTGATGATGTTGCCGTCCTGCACGTAGAGGACGTTTTCGTCCACCTGTACGCGCGGATACTCTGCAGCCAGTTGGCCTGAGTAGTGCCAGTGGGTGGTGCAGCGGCGCCCGTCGAGCAAGCCGGCGCGGGCCAAGGCAAAAGCGCCCGAGCAGATGGACATTACCCAGGCTCCCCTCGCATCGGCAGCCCGGAGCGCTTCGAGGACGGATTCGGGCAACTCGTCGTCCCTGCCGTAGGGCGCCATGATGACCAGGTCCGCATCGTCGGTTGCCTCGAGTCCCAGGCCGACGTTCAGGGACAGGCCGGACTTGAGCCGGACGTTACCAGGCTGCGGCGTGCAGACGCGGAAGTCGAAGGCCGGGACGCCGCTCCCCCGGCCGGATCTGTCGATACCGAAGACCTCGCAGGCAGTACCGAACTCGAATATCGAGAAGTTGGGAACCACGATGAGGGCCACTGATCTGAGCATGCTTCCATTGTGGCAGGAATTATAGCTTTTTGGGCATTTCTGCCACTTTTTCTTGGCTGCGGGGAGGAGAAGCATGGAGTCATGGAAATCCTCATAACCCTCCTCGTCCTCCTGATCCTCCTCGTGGCCGCCGCCACCGTTTCGGCGCTTTTGCGTGACGGCCGGGGGCATACGCCTCCTGTCGAATCCCACGAAGCCTGGTCCGCCCTGGACCTCCCCAGCATCAACTACACGCTCCGCGTCTTCTAGCGGGCAGGACCAAAAGGCGCCGGACAACTGCCGGCAGTACAGACGGGAAGCCCGGGCTCCCGCAGTAGACTGTCAGCAGACATGACACTTCACATCTCCTATCCCGCCGAGCTGCCGGTCTCCGAGCGGCGCGAAGACCTGATGGCAGCCATAGCGGCGAACCAGGTCACCATCATCGCCGGCGAGACCGGTTCCGGTAAGACCACCCAGATACCAAAGATGTGCCTCGAACTTGGCCTGGGCGAAAACGGGCTGATCGGCCACACCCAGCCGCGCAGGCTGGCCGCCCGCACGGTGGCCGAGCGCATCGCCGAGGAACTTGGCGTGGACATCGGCCAGGAGGTGGGCTTCCAGGTCCGCTTCACCGGTGAGGTCAGCCGCGCCACGAAGGTCAAGCTGATGACCGACGGCATCCTGCTTGCAGAAATCCAACGGGACAAACTGCTGCGCAAGTACAACGCGATCATCATCGACGAGGCCCACGAGCGAAGCCTCAATATCGACTTCATCCTGGGCTACCTCAAGCGGATCCTGCCGCAGCGGCCGGACCTCAAGGTGATCATCACCTCCGCCACCATCGACCCCCAGCGCTTTGCCAACCATTTCGGCACACCGGAAGAACCCGCACCCATTGTCGAGGTCTCCGGGCGGACCTACCCGGTGGAAATCCGGTACCGCCCGCTCTCCCAGCCGCCAGGCGGAGCCGGCCCTGACGACGAGAACGGTTCCGATGACGAACTCGAGGAAGACCGCGATCCGCTTGACGCCGTGTGTGACGCCGTCGACGAACTTGCCCTGGAAGCGCCGGGCGACATCCTGGTGTTCTTCTCCGGCGAGCGAGAAATCCGCGACGCTGCCGAAGCGCTGCAGGCCCGCATCCAGTCCAACCGCCGGCTGGCCGGAACCGAAGTCCTTCCGCTCTTCGCACGGCTGAGCCTGCAGGAACAGCACAAGGTCTTCCACCCCGGCAACAAGCGCAGGATTGTCCTTGCCACCAACGTCGCCGAAACCTCGCTCACCGTGCCGGGCATCAAATATGTGATCGACACCGGCACCGCCCGCATCTCCCGGTACTCGCACCGCACCAAGGTCCAGCGGCTGCCCATCGAGCGGGTCTCGCAGGCGTCCGCCAACCAGCGTTCGGGGCGGTGCGGCCGCGTCTCGGACGGCATCGCCATCCGCCTGTACTCCGAGGAAGACTTCGATTCGCGGCCGCTGTACACCGACCCGGAAATCCTGCGGACCAACCTCGCCGCCGTCATCCTGCAGATGACCGCCATGGGAGTGGCGCGCGGCCCCAAGGATGTCGAAAACTTCCCCTTCGTGGAGCCGCCTGAAACGCGGGCAATCAACGACGGTGTCACGCTGCTCCGCGAACTCGGCGCCCTCGCTGCCTCCCGGCCGCAGAACGGCACGGACGGGGCGAAAAGCGGCGGCGGGCTCACCGCCGTCGGGCAGAAGCTCGCCCAGCTGCCGGTGGACCCCCGGCTGGGCCGGATGATCGTGGAGGCGGGCAAACGCGGCTGCGTCCGCGAGGTGATGGTCCTGGCCGCGGCCCTCACCATCCAGGACCCGCGCGAGCGTCCAACAGACAAGCAGCAACTCGCGGCGGAAAAGCACAACCGGTTCAAGGACGAGAACTCGGACTTCACCGGCTTCCTTAACCTCTGGAACTACCTGCAGGAGAAGCAGCAGGAGCTCTCGTCGTCCGCCTTCCGCCGGATGTGCCGGGCCGAGTTCATCAATTACCTCCGGGTCCGGGAGTGGCAGGACCTGTTTGCCCAGCTGCGCCAGCTGGCCCGGCCCCTGGGCATCAGCCTCGACAACAAGCGGCTAGCCGATCCGGTGGGCAACCACGAGGGCATCCACATCAGCCTTCTTTCCGGGCTCCTGAGCCACATCGGGATCCTTGACGAACGCAAGCGCGAGTATGCCGGAGCCCGCGGCAGCCGGTTCGCCATCTTCCCCGGCTCGGCCCTCTTCAAGAAGTCGCCCACGTTCGTGATGGCGGCGGAACTCGTGGAGACCAGCCGCCTCTGGGCGAGGGTGGCTGCGAAGTTCGATCCTGTATGGGCCGAGCAGGTGGCCCCGGACCTGGTGAAGCGCAGCTACAGCGAACCGCACTGGTCCACCCGGCAAGGTTCAGTGATGGCCTACGAAAAGGTCACCCTCTACGGCGTGCCCATCATCGCCCAGCGCAGGATCAACTACGGCAGGGTTGACCCCGTCGTCGCCCGGGAACTCTTCATCCGCCATGCCCTGGTGGAAGGCGACTGGAAAACCCACCACAAGTTCTTCCACCGCAACCGGGCCCTCCTCAATGAGGTGGAGGAACTGGAGGCCAGGATGCGCCGCCGGGACCTCCTGGTGGATGACGAGACGCTGTTCGAGTTCTACGATGCGCGGATCGGGCCTGACGTGGTGTCCGAGAGGCACTTCGACAAGTGGTGGAAGGAAGCGCGGCAGAAGAACCCGGACCTCCTGGACTACGACAAATCCCTCCTCCTCAGCGACGACGCGGACGACCTTGACGACTCCGCCTACCCCAAAACGTGGCTGCACAAGGGCTTCGAGCTTCCGCTGAGCTACGAATTCCACCCGGTGGCTCCGGGTTCGCCGCCCAACCCGTCCGACGGCGTCACGGCCGAGGTGCCGGTGCTGTTCCTTAATCAGCTGGATGACAAGGCCTTCCGCTGGCTCATACCCGGGCAGCGTGTTGAGCTGGTGACGGCCCTGATCAAATCCCTGCCCAAGCAGGTCCGGAAGAACTTCGTTCCCGCCCCGGACGTTGCCCGGCAGGCGGTGGCACTCCTGGAAGCCGATTTCGATCCCGCCGTGGATGAACTCGAACCTTCCCTTGAGCTTGCCCTGCGCCGGATCCGGGGACACGTCATCCCGCCGGGTTCGTGGAACTGGGACGCGGTGCCCCCGCACCTGCGGGTGAGCTTCAAGGTGGTGGACAGCAAGGGCAAAGTCCTGGACGAGGGCAAGGACCTCGCCGCGCTCCAGGAGAAGCTGGCCCCGGCAACGCGGCGGGCCATCGCCGAGTCGCTGGGGGCCACGCCTGCCTCCACCGCGCCCGGCGCCGGCAACGGCAAAAAAGCAGGGAAAACGCACGACGCCGGATCATCCGCGGCGCGGCAGCCTGCCGAAGTGCCGGGGGCCGGAGCCCCACCCGGCTTCCGGGAACAGGACGGGCTCACCGAATGGACGGTCGGAACGGTCCGGCGCCAGGTCAGCAGCACGGTCAACGGCCATACAGTGACGGGTTATCCGGCACTGGTGGACCAGGGCACGTCGGTGTCCCTGCGTGTCTTCCAGACTGCCGAGGAACAGCAGGAGGCAATGCGCGGCGGAGTGGTCAGGCTGCTGGCCCTGCGCGTTCCGGCTCCTGACCGGTACGTGCTGGAGCACCTGAGCAACACGGAGAAACTCACTTTCAGCCAAAACCCGCACGGCTCGGTCTCAAGCCTGATCGCGGACTGCGCCCTGGCCGCCATCGACAAGCTCACGCCCGCGGAACTGCCCTGGGACCGGGAGTCCTTTGACCGGCTGTACGAGGTGGTCCGGGCCGAACTGATCGACACGGTGTTCAGCGTCACCGCCGTGGTGGAACGTATCCTGGCCAGCACCCGGCGGATCGAAAAACAGCTGAAGGGCACCACCAGCCTGGCGCTGATCAGTGCCCTCAACGACATCAAAAGCCAACTGGAACAGCTGGTCTACCCCGGCTTTGTGGCACGGACGGGCTACGCCCAGCTGAGCCAGCTCCCCCGGTACCTTACGGCCATTGAGAAGAGGCTGGAACGCCTGCCGGGCAACGTCCAGCGCGACGCCCTGAACATGGCCGCGGTGCAGCGGCTCGAGGACGACTACGACGACGCCGTATCGGCCCTGCTCCCCGGACGGAAGGCCGGCCCTGAGTTAACCCAGGTGCGCTGGATGCTCGAGGAGCTCCGGGTGAGCCTCTTCGCCGTTGAACTCGGAACAGCGTATTCGGTGTCGGAGAAGAGGATCCGCGCCGTGCTCAACAAGGCACTTGCCCCGGCCTAGGCGGAAACCGGGAGCGGGACCGGGACGGGCTGCCTAGGACGGGACGAACTCGCCGTACCCGGCGGCCCGCAACCCTTGGCGGAGCTTCTCGGCGTTGGCGTCGAGGATGTCCGGATCGGGGTTCTGGTCCGCCGTCGCGAAATTGAACTCGGCCATGCTCCTTGAGGGCCAGACGTGCACGTGGAGGTGGTTGATCTCATAACCCGCCACGATCAGCCCGGCCCGCGCGGCCTTGAAGGTCTCCACCTGCACGGCACCGATCCGCCGGGCCACCTCCATGACCTTCGCCAGCGTTTCCGGCGACGCATCCGTCCACCGGTCCACTTCCTCAGTGGGTACCACCAGGGTGTGGCCGTCAGCCAGCGGACCGGTGGTGAGGAAAGCGGAAACATCCGGTTCCCGCCACACGAAGCGGCCCGGGATTTCGCCGTTCAGGATCCTGGTGAAAAGCGTGCTCATGCGTCTGCCTCCTTGGCGGGTCCCTGCAAGGTGCTGGTGTCCAGCACAAAACGGTATTTCACATCGCCTGCCACCATCCGGTCGTAGGCCTCATTCAGCTGGTCTGCCCGCACCACCTCGATGTCCGCAGCAACACCGTGCCCGGCGCAGAAGTCCAGCATCTCCTGGGTTTCGGCGATGCCGCCAATCAGCGAGCCGGTGTAGGAAAGCCGACGCCCGATGAGCGCGCCCGGGTTCACCGGCGGCATCGCCTCCGACGGCAGGCCCAGCTGGAAGAGCGCACCGTCCACCCGCAGGGTCCGGAAGAACGGTTTCAGGTCGTGCGGGGCCGCCACGGTGTCGATGATGAGGTCGATGCTGCGGTTGGCCGCTGCCATCGCCGCTTCGTCGCGGGACAGGACAACCTCATCCGCGCCCAGCTCCACGGCAGCCGCCACTTTTGCCTCCGACGTGGTGAACACCACCACCTTCGCTCCCATTGCCTTGGCGAACTTGACGGCCATGTGGCCGAGTCCGCCCAGCCCCGCCACGCCCACAACGTCGCCTTCTTCGACGTCGAAGTGCCGAAGCGGCGAGAACGTGGTGACGCCGGCGCACAGCAGTGGGGCAGCGGCGGCGGGATCGAGGGCTGCCGGCACCCGCAGGACGTAGCGGCGGTCCACCACCACGGAGGAGGAGTAGCCGCCCTGCGTCAGGGCGCCGCCGTTCCGCCGGTCAACGGCCCCGTACGTGCCGGTCATGCCGCTTTCGCAGTACTGCTCCAGGCCGTCCAGGCAGCTTTCGCATTCGCGGCACGAGTCCACCATGCAGCCCACACCCACGCGGTCGCCAGCGGCGAAATCCGTCACCGCGGAGCCCACCCGGCTGACGGTGCCCACAATTTCGTGTCCCGGGACCAGCGGCCAGACCTTGCCGCCCCACTCGCCGCGGGTTGCATGCACATCCGAGTGGCACAGCCCGCAGAACTCGATGGCGATTTCGACGTCGTCCGCCCCGGGAGCGCGCCGGGCAAGGGTCAGCGGCACGAGCCCGCTGTCCGGTGACGTCGCGCCGTACGCGGCAGCGAGGCGGCCGCCGTCGACAGCAATTGCTTCAGGAGCGGCAGGTTCCGGGGCGACTGGTTTGGCAAGGGGCGGCGGTACGGGGCGTCCTGGAGTCATAGTGGGACGCTACCCTTGACCGCAGCCGTGTTTCCACTCGGCGGTCCGCTTGGGCGGCCGGGCTCTGCGCCGGTTGCCACCGGCAGGTCCGGGTTGTTGGACCACTCCGAGAACGAGCCCGGATACAGTGCAGCCCGAAAGCCGGCGAGTTCCAGGGCTGCCACCTCATGGGCCGCAGTGACCCCGGAGCCGCAGTACACCGCGACGCGCACTCCGTCCCGGACGCCCAGCGACTCAAAACGGCGGCGGAGGGCGTCAGACTGCAGGAACCGCCCGCTGCTGTCCACGTTTTCCGACGTCGGCGCGCTGACCGCACCCGGGATATGTCCGGCCCGGGGGTCAACAGGCTCAAACTCCCCGCGGTACCGCTCCCCGGCACGGGCATCCAGCAAGAGGCCGGCGTGCGGCCAGCCGGCCGCGGCAGCGGCGTCGAGCACCGGCATGTTTCCGTCCGCGAGCGTCACGTCTCCCGCCTCCGGGACAACCGGTCCTGCTTCCACCGGAAGGCCCGCGGCACGCCAGGCGGCCAGGCCGCCGTCGAGCAGGTAAACGTCCGCGAAGCCGGCGTTCCGAAGCATCCACCACACGCGTGCCGCGGCCATGCTGCCGCTGTCATCGTAGGCAACCACGACGTCGCCGTCGCGGATGCCCCAGCGCCTGGCGCTTTCCTGGAAGTCCCGGGCGGCCGGCAGCGGGTGCCTCCCGCGCTCCGGAACTGCCGGGGCGGCAAGTTCGGTGGCGAGGTCCACGAACACGGCACCCGGCAGGTGCCCCTGCAGGTAGTGGCGGTAACCGTGCGGATCGCCCAGGACCCAGCGGACGTCAAGGAGCACCGTGCGCCGGTGTTCGGCAAGGCGGGCCTGCAGGCCGGCCACGTCGATCAAGGGGTTCAAACTTCCACCGACTCCCGGGCAGCCAGATGGGTGTATTCGGTGCCGTATTTGGCGCCGATCCTCTGGACATGGCCTTCCACGATCTTCAGGCCGTTCTCGTTGAGCAGTCCGTCATGGATCTGGAACGCCTTCGGCGCCCGGACGCCGATCACAAAGTCCAGCACCTCGGCGGATTTGCTCCACGGCGCGTGGAGGGGAACCAACAGGGTCCGGACGCTGGTCCCGTCCGGAATGACGAAGGAGTCCCCCGGGTGGTAGACGTTGTCGTCGATGAGGTATCCGATATTGGCGACAACGGGGATCTGCGGGTGGATCAGGGCATGCTGGCCTCCAAAGCTGCGGACGGTGAAGCCGGCAGCCTGGAATGTTGAGCCAGGGTTCACGGCATGGATGCGCGCGGCTTCGCCCGTGGCCTTGTCCTGCAGCTGGCCGGCAACCCGCGCCGGAGCGAAAACCGCCAGCGCCCCGTTTGCGCGCAACGCCTCCACCACAACCGGAACGTCGATGTGGTCGGCATGCTCATGCGTGACCAGGACCGCCTCCGCATCTTCCAGGGCCTCCGCCGACTCGGAAAAGTTGCCCGGATCCAGGACCAGGACCCGGGCGTCCTTTTCAAGGCGGACGCAGGAGTGGGTGTATTTGGTCAGCTTCATAGCGCCAGCCTAGGGTCCGCCGCGGGACCGTGTCCACGACGCTCCGGCTGGTAATCTGTATCTTTGCCACCATCCTGAGGAAGCGAGTCCACCCATGCCCTTCGGCGCCAAGGCTGATTCCACCACCCCGTCCCCCGTGCCGGGCGGCGGCAAGGAACAGCGCGTCACGAAGCAGCGCCGGGCCGTAAGCGCCGCCCTGGATGAACTCGACGATTTCGTCAGCACGCAGGAGCTGTACCGGATCCTGCAAAACCAGGGCGCCCCGGTCTCGCTGGCAACCGCCTACCGGATCCTGCAGTCTCTCGCGGACGAGGGGCTGGTGGACGTTCTGCGGAACGGCGACGGTGAAGCGGTGTACAGGCGCTGCGCCGTCACCGGGCACCATCACCACTTGCTGTGCCGCAACTGTGGAAAGGCCGTGGAAGTGGAGGCCCCCGCCGTCGAGACGTGGGCGGCGCGCATCGCGGCAGAACACGGATACACCGACGTGGCCCACACGGTGGAGATTTTCGGGCTCTGCCCTGACTGCACAGTGCGCCAGGCCGCCGGCATCCTTTAGGCACGCAGCCAGGTCGGCGACCATGCAGGCGGCAGGCCTGTAGGCAGGCCGCCTTTCAGGATGCGGCCAGGACCCGCCCGTTGATGCCCCTTGCGGCCCGCACCGACCCGACCACCCGGCACACCACGTAGATCAGGAACGACAGGGTAGTGACGTAGGGGCTGATGGGGATGCGCCCGCCCAGGGCCAGCAGGATCCCGCCCACCGTGGCCGTCATGGCAAAGACCACGCTAAGCACCACCACCGCCACCGGTGAAGACGTCACCCGCAGCGCCGCCGCGGCCGGGGTAATCAGCAGGGCGAGGACCAGGAGCGCGCCCACCACCTGGATGGACAGCGCTACGGAGACGCCCAGGAGGACCATGAATACGATGGCAAGCGTCCGGACGGGAACACCCCGGGCCTCCGCCAGTTCCGGATCCAGGCTGGCGAAATTGAGCGGCCGCCAAATGGCCACCAGGGCCAGCATCACCACCACGGCGGTACCGGCAAGCGCCTGGAGCTGCACCGTGTCCACGGACACGATCTGCCCGGTCAGCAGGCCGAACTTATTGGCAGCCCGTCCTTCGTAAAGGGACAGGAACAGGATCCCAAGTCCCAGCCCGAACGGCATGATCACGCCGATGATTGAATTCTTGTCCCTGGCCCGGACGCCCATCAGGCCCAAAAGCAGGGCGGCGGCAACCGATCCTATGAGCGATCCAAAGACGATGTTCGCGCCGACCAGCAGGGCAAAGGCGGCACCGGCGAAGGAGAGTTCGGATATGCCGTGGACCGCGAAGGCCAGGTCGCGCTTCATGACAAAGGTGCCAACCAGCCCGCCCAGCAGGCCAAGGACGGCACCTGCCCAAATCGAGTTCTGGACCAGGACCAGCAGCTCGCCGTAGTTCTCGAAGCTGAAGATCGCGCCAAGGATGCTGTCCGCGTCCATCAGGCAGCCTCTCCCGCCGCGTGCGTCTCCGCATGGTGGTGGGTTGTGGCGTCAGGGAGGCCCACCACCACGATGCGGCCGTTCGCGTGGATAACCTCAACGTGGCTGCCGTAGAGGCCGGAGAGGACTTCCGTGGTCATGACTTCCTCGGGGGTTCCCACCCTGAAGCGTCCGCCGGCCAAGTACAGGACACGGTCCACGTAGTCGATGATGGGGTTGATTTCGTGCGTCACGAACACAACGGCGCTGTTCTGGTCGCGGCACTGCTTGTTGATCAGGGCGCTGACCGCCTGCTGGTGGTGCAGGTCCAGGGAGAGCAGTGGTTCGTCGCAAAGCAGGACCTGCGGATCCGTGGCAAGTGCCTGCGCCACGCGGAGCCGCTGCTGCTCGCCGCCGGAGAGCTGGCCCACCGGGACTTTTGCGTATTCCGTGGCACCAACCAGTTCAAGGAGTTCGTCAATCCTGCGGTTGGCCTTGGCGGTGTTCAGGCGCAGGCCCCAGCGGTGGCCGTCAACGCCCAGGCCCACGAGGTCCCTGGCACGCATGGGAGTGTCCGGAGCGAACGATTTCTGCTGCGGGATGTAGCCGATCAGGCTGCTCCCGCGCTCCACGGGGCGGCCGCCCAGGACGGCCTGGCCGCGGTGCAGGTCCTGGAGCCCTAGGAGGACCTTCAGGAATGTGGTCTTGCCGCTTCCGTTGGGACCAAGCACGGCGAAGAACTCGCCGGGCTTAATGTCCAGGTCCAGGTCCTCCCAGAGCGCCCGCTTACCGAACTTCAGGGACGCTCCGGTAAGGCTGACCAGGGGTTTCAACTATTTGTCTCCAGAACTTTGCTGATGTTGTCCACATTGTCCGTCATCCACTGCAGGTACGTCTTGCCCTCAGGCAGTGTTTCGTTGAAATCCACCACCGGAACCCCGGCAGTTTCCGCGGCCTTCTTCAGCGACTCCGTCTGCGGGCCTTCGGTCTGGCTGTTGTAGGCGAGGAGCCGCACCGACTTCGTGGCCACCAGGTCGGTTGCCGCCTTGAGGACTGCAGGCGGCACGTCGGAGCCTTCTTCAATCGCAGCAGTGTAGTCCGCAGGGGTGGCGTTCACCAGCCCGGCATCCTCAAGGAGGTAGAGGGGCACGGGTTCGGTGACGGCAACCTGGGCCCCGGCTGACGCAGGCTTGAGGGCATCGAGCTTTATGTGCAGCTCTTCAACGCTGGATTTGAAGGCGGAAGCGTTCGACTGGAAGGTCGAAGCAGAGGCGGGGTCCAGCTCGCCGAGCTTGGCGGCGATGCCGTCGGCCAGCTGCTCCATGGCGTGCAGGCTGTACCAGACGTGCTCGTTCATTTCGCCGTGGCCGTGCGCGGAGTCATCCCCCGCTGCTGGTTCCGTCGTGGTCGCCCCAGCGGAGGGCTTTTCCTCCTCCGGGTGGGCAAGGCCGGAAAGTTCGACGGCGTTCAGCACCTTCGCGTCGTCGAGGCCGCTGTCCTGTGCCAGGGTGTGGATGAAGCCGTCGTAACCGCCGCCGTTTTCCAGGACAAGGTCCGCCTTGGACACTGCCAGCCGGTCCTGGGCAGTGGCTTCGTAGGAATGCGGATCCTGGCTGGTCTTGGTAATGAGGGCCGTAACGCTGACCTTGTCACCGCCGATTGTCTTGGCGATGTCCCCGTAGACGTTGGTTGACGCCACCACGTTGATCCCGTCGGCAGCCTGCGTTGACGGTTCCGCCTGCGGGCTGCACGCGGTGAGCAGGAGGCCTAGCCCGGCAAGGGCGGCCATGGACGATCGGGCAGCGGCGGTACGGCGCACGGGAACCTCATTCAAAAGGGAAGGTGAAAACAACCAGTCCAGCTTATACCTAAATGGGAATCATTCCTATTTAGGACGGAAGGCCGGCAGAAAAGGCGCCTTCCCCGAACTGGCCGGGAAGGGCGCCTTCGGGTCAGCTGCCGTTCGGCTGTCCCAGCCTGCGGATGCCGGTGGCCTGCGTGGCGTCCCTGATCTCGCCCACCAGCTGCTCGATCACGTCCTCGAGGAACAGGACGCCCTGGGTGTTGCCGTCCGGGCCGATCACCCGGGCCAGGTGCGAGCCAGTGCGCTGCATGACGGACATCGCCTTTTCAATCTCGTCGTCCAGTGCCAGGTTGGCCAACGACCGGATGCGGCTTTCGGCTATCGGCAGCCCATACGCCTCCTCGGGGATGGAGAGCACGTCCTTGACGTGGAGGTAGCCGTACAGCATGTCGTCCTCGTCAAGCATGGGGAATCGGGAAAACCCGGTGCGGCTGACTGCTTTTTCGAACTCCACCGGTGTGGTGGACGCCTTCAGCATGACCAGCTTGTCCAGCGGCACCATGATGTCCGCGGCCGTGTATTCGGAGAACTCCAGCGCGCCGGTGATCAGCCCGGCGTCGTCGTCCACCAGGCCGTGGCGGGTGGACTCCTGCACGATCGACTGCACCTCCTCAAGGGTGAAGGAGGAATTCACCTCATCCTTGGGCTCAATGCGGAGGAGCTTGAGGATGTGGTTCGCGGACCAGTTCAGGACCGAGATCACGGGGTGGACCAGCCGGGCAACAAACATCAGCGGCGGGGCAAGCAGCAGCGCCGCCTTGTCCGCCACGCTTACCGAAATGTTCTTCGGCACCATCTCGCCGAAGGTGACGTGCAGGAACGTCACCAGCATCAGGGCAACGGCGAAGGCCGCCACGTCGGCGATCTCCATCGGCAGTCCAAGGGTCTCCAGGGGGACGGCCAGCAGGTGGTGGATAGCAGGTTCAGCCACCAGCAGGATCAGCAGCGAACACACGGTGATGCCAAGCTGCGCACATGCCAGCATCAGCGACACGTTTTCCATGGCGCGGAGGGTGGTCTGCGCACGCTTGGACCCGGCCTCGGCCAGCGGCTCGATCTGGCTTCGCCGCGCGGACATGACCGCGAACTCAGCGGCAACGAAGAACGCATTACCAAGCAGCAGGATCCCCAGCCAGACGATTCCGGCCCAGTCGCTCATTGTTCTGTCCTGTCGTTGCGCTTGGACCTGCCGTTGCGCTTCGTCTTGTCATCGGTGGCCGCGGGCTCGGGCTCAACGGCCGGGTGGAAGCAGATCCGGTCAATCCGGCGGCCGTCCATCCTGGTGACACTCAGTGTCCCCCCGCCAACGGGAACCGTGTCCCCCACGGCGGCAATCCTGCCCAGCTTGCTCATGACGTACCCGCCCACGGTCTCATAGGCCGCTTCGTCGGGGACGGTCAGCCGCGGAATCTGCTCGGACAACTCGTCCGGGCGAAGCAGGCCCGGGAAGTACCAGTCGCCGGAGGCACTCTGCAGCAGTCCCGGGCGGACCTTGTCGTGCTCATCCGCCACCTCCCCCACGATTTCCTCGACCAGGTCCTCAAGGGTGGCGATGCCGGCAGTTCCGCCGTACTCATCCAGGACCACTGCGAGTTGCAGGTTGCCGTCCCTGAGTTCTGCCAGAAGCGCGTCAAGGTGGATGGTCTCGGGAACCCTCAGGACCTCCGTCATGATGGCCCCGGCTTCCAGGTTCGGGCGGCGGTCCCAGGGAACAGCCACCGCCTTCTTCACGTGCACCAGCCCCCGGATGTCGTCCGCGGAGTCACCGATGACCGGGAAACGGGAGTATCCGGTCCGGCGCGCGGCATCCACCACATCCGAGACCGGCTGGTCGGCGTCGATCGTCTCCACCCGGATGCGCGGCGTCATCACGTCCGCCGCTGTCCTCGTGGAGAAGTTCAAGGTGCGCGCCACGAAGTTGGCGGTGCCGGCGTCGAGCGTTCCCATCGCCGCCGAACGGCGCACCAGGGATGCAAGTTCCGCGGGCGTCCGGGCGCCGGAGATTTCCTCCTTTGCCTCCAGTCCAAAAACGTTCAGCACCTTGTTGGAGAATCCGTTGAGCACCACGATGGCAGGCCTGAAGACGGCGGTGAACATCAGCTGCGGCCGCGCCAGGGCCCGCCCTACGGGGAAGGACAGCGCAATGGCCATGTTCTTGGGCACCAGTTCGCCCAGGAGCATGGAGAGCAGGGTGGCGATCACCATGGCCAGGACCAGGGAAATGGAGGAGGCCGCGACGCCGGCAAGTCCGACGGCGGCCAGGGGGGCCTCCAGGAGGCGGCCCAAGGAGGGCTCCATCACGTAGCCGGTGAGGAGGGTGGTCAGGGTAATGCCCAGCTGGCAGCTGGACAGCTGCGTAGACAGCGACTTCAGGCAGGTGAGCAATGGCGCGGCGGCCGTGTCGCCGTCGTCAATGGCGCGCTGGACCGTTGCCTGGTCCAAGGCGATGAGGGAGAACTCGACGGCGACGAAGAAACCCGTACCGGCGATGAGCAGCAGTCCTGCTGCGAGGAGTAGCCACTCCATTCAGCATCCCGCCCGGGAGGCGGTTGCCGACGGCGTGGCATTTAAAAGGGGAAGCCGGGGACTGGACGATCTTCCCGGCGGAGGATGGTCGGCAGAGACCGACGCTCTTTCCGCGGGGGCTACGGCCGGCCGGGCTGCCGGCGGATGATGGGCTCGTGTTCGGGGTTTGCCGGCTCTGCGGGTGGACTGCGCGGAGCTGGTCTTCATGCTCCGCTGACAGCCCCCAGGCCGGCACCTAGATTTACTGTCCATAAGGTTTTTAGTCTACAGGAGCAGCACCCCCCGCCCCGCCGCCGCCGGCCCGCCGGCAGCTCCCCCAGCCTGGTTCTTGCCACGGCAGGGCGCTGCTCGACCGTGGTGCATAACGCCACATTCAGCGATCCCGGCGTCACTTCATGATTTGAATCACCCTTATTGGCAGTTAAGACAAGATGCTCACTAGACTTGCAAAGGTCTGGGTTCAGAGGACGCAGAGATCGGTTCGAACGTGTTGCTGAGGCACCGTGGGGCCGGAGAGAAATCAAACTCATGGAAGAGGCGTATTTCAAGTGCCAGAGCAGCCTAGCCACCGTCTACCAGAGGAATTTGGCGGAAACGAGTGGCTCGTTGACGAACTGTACGAGCAGTACCAGCAGGACAAGAACGCTGTGGATGCCAAGTGGTGGCCGCTGTTTGAATCGTTCGGGTCGGGCAACAGTTCTTCTTCCAACGGACATCCGGCGCATGCCGCAGCCCACCCTGCCACCCGGGAAATGCCTGCCGTAAACCCCGCCCCCGCAGCCCCGGCACCGTCGCCGGCCGCTGCCCCCGCCGCGCCTCCGGCACCTCCTGCCGCGCCGCCGGCGTCCGCTGCAGCCCCGGCAAAGAAGGCTCCCGCCACCGAAGCCCGCGACGGCGGCAAGAAGACCGGGACCGGAACCGGCTCGCAGCCCATCCCCGCGCAGCTGCCCAAGAACGTCAAGGCCCCCACCGCCCCCGAAGAGGACGTCGTCTCCGTCCTTCGCGGACCGGCAAAGGCGATCGCCACCAACATGGTCACCAGCCTCCAGGTGCCCACCGCCACCAGCGTCCGCGCCATCCCGGCCAAACTGCTGATCGACAACCGCGTGGTCATCAACTCGAACCTCGCCCGCGCCCGCGGCGGCAAGGTTTCCTTCACGCACCTCATCGGCTATGCCGTGATCCGCGCCCTTTCCCAGTTCCCGTCGATGAACGTGTACTACGACGAAGTGGACGGCAAGCCGGTTGCGGTCCAGCCGGCCCACGTCAACTTCGGCATCGCCATCGACATGCCCAAGCCTGACGGCACCCGCCTGCTCATGGTGCCAAACATCAAGAAGGCCGAGACCCTCAACTTCTCCGAGTTCTGGCACACCTACGAGGACCTCATCAAGCGTGCCCGCAACGGCAAGCTGACCGCGGAGGACCACCAGGGCACTACGGTGTCGCTGACCAACCCCGGCGGCATTGGCACGGTCCACTCGGTGCCCCGCCTGTCAAAGGGCCAGGCCGCCATCATCGGCGTCGGCGCCCTCGACTACCCTGCGGAATTCCAGGGTGCCAGCGAAAAGATCATCGCCCATAACGCGATCAGCAAGGTCCTCACGCTGACGTCCACTTACGACCACCGGGTAATCCAGGGTGCCGGCAGCGGCGAGTTCCTGAAGCTGGTCCACCAGCTGCTGCTGGGTGCGCAGGACTTCTACGACGAAATCTTCGAGTCCCTCCGCATCCCCTACGAGCCCGTGCGCTGGAGCGCCGACAAGCAGGTGGACCCGGCCGACGAAATCAACAAGGTGGCCCGGATCCAGCAGCTGATCCACTCCTACCGCGTCCGCGGACACCTGATGGCGGACACCGATCCGCTGGAGTACGTCCAGCGCAAGCACCCCGACCTCGACGTCCTCACCTATGGCCTGACACTTTGGGACCTGGACCGCGAATGGCCCACGGGCGGCTTCGGCGGCAAGCCCATGCTCAAGTTCCGCGACATCCTGGGTGTCCTGCGCGATGCATACTGCCGCACCACGGGCATCGAGTACATGCACATCCAGGAGCCTGCCGAGCGCAAGTGGTTCCAGGACCAGCTGGAGCACCCCTACTCGAAGCCCAGCCGCGAAGAGCAGCTGCGCATCGTTTCCAAGCTGAACGCAGCCGAGGCCTTCGAAACCTTCCTCCAGACCAAGTTCGTAGGCCAGAAGCGATTCTCCCTCGAGGGCGGCGAATCGCTGATCCCGCTGCTGGACGCCATCATGTCCAACGCGGCCGACGACGGCCTGGACGAGGTTGCCATCGGCATGGCCCACCGCGGCCGCCTCAACGTGCTCACCAACATCGCCGGAAAGACCTACGCGCAGGTCTTCCGGGAGTTCGAAGGCACCCAGGACCCGCGCTCCGTGCAGGGATCCGGCGACGTAAAGTACCACCTTGGCACCGAGGGGACGTTCACCTCGGACAACGGCAAGGAAACCAAGGTCTACCTGGCCGCCAACCCCTCCCACCTGGAAGCCGTGGACCCCGTCCTCGAAGGCATCGTCCGCGCCAAGCAGGACCGGCTGGACCAGGGTGAGTCCTTCCCGGTCCTGCCCATCATGGTCCACGGCGACGCCGCCTTCGCCGGCCAGGGCGTGGTTGCCGAAACACTCAACCTGTCCCAGCTCCGTGGCTACCGCACCGGCGGCACCATCCACGTTGTGGTCAACAACCAGGTGGGCTTCACCACGGCCCCCTCGTCATCCCGCTCGTCCACGTACTCCACGGACGTTGCCAAGATGATCCAGGCACCGGTGTTCCACGTGAACGGCGACGACCCCGAAGCCGTGGTCCGCATCGGACAGCTCGCCTACGAGTTCCGCCAGCGGTTCCACAAGGACGTTGTCATCGACATGGTCTGCTACCGCCGCCGCGGGCACAATGAGGGCGATGACCCCTCGATGACGCAGCCGCTGATGTACAACCTGATCGAGGCCAAGCGCTCAGTCCGCAAGCTGTACACCGAGTCCCTCATCGGCCGTGGCGACATCACCGAGGAAGAGGCCGAACAGCTGCTCCGCGACTACCAGGAGCGCCTGGAACGCGTCTTTGCCGAAACCCACGCGGCGCAGACCTCCCCCATCCCGATCGTGACGGCGGATACTGCCGCCGTCTCGGACATCGAGCGTCCCATCTCCCAGCAGTCGGACTCCGGCGTCAATGCCCCTGCCTCCACGGCAATCTCCGCCGAGACCCTGGCCCGGATCGGCAAGGCCCATGTGGAGGTCCCCGAGGGCTTTACCGTCCACGCCAAGCTCAAGCAGCTGCTCGAGAAGCGTGAACAGATGTCCCGTGAAGGCGGCATCGACTGGGGCTTCGGTGAAATCGCGGCCTTCGGCTCGCTGATCATGGAAGGCGTCCCCGTACGCCTTGCCGGCCAGGATTCCCGCCGCGGCACGTTCGTGCAGCGCCACGCCGTCTTCCACGACCGCGCCAACGGCAAGGAATGGCTGCCACTGGGCCATCTCTCCGACGACCAGGCGAAGCTGTGGATCTACGACTCCCTGCTCTCCGAATACGCGGCCATGGGCTTCGAATACGGCTACTCCGTTGAGCGGCCTGACGCGCTGGTCCTTTGGGAAGCGCAGTTCGGCGACTTCGTCAACGGCGCGCAGACCATCATCGACGAGTTCATCTCCTCCGCTGAGCAGAAGTGGGGCCAGCGCTCCTCGCTGGTGCTGATGCTGCCCCATGGCTACGAAGGCCAGGGACCGGACCATTCCTCCGCAAGGATCGAGCGGTTCCTGCAGCTGTGCGCCGAAGAGAACATGATCGTGGCCAACCCCACCACGGCCGCCTCGCATTTCCACCTGCTGCGCCGCCAGGCCTACAGCCGTCCGCGGAAGCCGCTCATCATCTTCACGCCCAAGCAGCTGCTGCGCCTCAAGGCGGCCGCATCCTCGGTGGAGGACTTCACCACCGGCAGCTTCCGCCCTGTGATCGGCGAGCACGAGCAGCTGGCGGGAGGCGCCGTCGAACGCGTACTCCTGGTCTCCGGCCGCCTGTACTACGACCTCCTGTCCACGCGGCAAAAGACCGGTGACAAGACCACCGCGATTGTCCGCGTGGAGCAGCTCTACCCGCTGCCGCACGAGGAGATCGCAAAGGAGCTGGCCAAGTATCCGAACGCCGAGGTGGTCTGGGCCCAGGATGAGCCCGCCAACCAGGGGCCGTGGCCATTCATCGGCCTGAACCTGCCGGACGCCCTCGATCGCCGCATCCGGCTGGTCTCCCGCCCGGCCTCGGCATCCACCGCTGCAGGGTCCATGAAGCGGCACGCCGCTGAGCAGGACGTCCTCCTGAAGCAGGCATTTGCACGGAAGTAAAGCAGTAAGGCTGCCCGGCCGGACGTCGAAATCCCAGACTCCGGCCGGGCAGTTCTGTTTAATGGAGTGCACAGCGCCGATGAAACGCACGGCGCGAGATGGACAGCCCAACGAATGCACAGGCGCCGCTCCGTGGCCGGCAGTTGAATCCACGGTTGCAGCGGCAAGGCACTGACGTAAAGAGGAACGTGTGGAAGACAGGAAGCTGCGCATTGCAGCTGTAGGAGATGAACTGCTGGCCGGACTGGGTGATCCCCGGGCGCTCGGCTGGCTGGGACGCGTCCTCGCCCGCACGCCCCGGGACAGCATGCTCCTGGAAAGCTACGCCCTCCCATGCCCGCAGGAAGGCACGGAAGGCCTGGCCGCGCGGTGGCTCGAGGAAGCCGGCCGCCGGTTCAGCGACCACGCCGAAAACAGGCTGGTCATCGGACTCTCCGGGCGTGACATCGAGTTTGGGCTCTCCACGGCGCGCAGCAGGCTCAACCTGGCCAACATCCTGGATTCGGCGTCGCAGAACCGGATTGAGGTCTTCGTCGTGGGGCCGCCCCCCACACTGGACCCGAACCGGAACAGGCGCCTGGATGAGCTGAACACGGCCTTCGCCGACGTCACAACACGGCGCAAGCACCTGTACGTTGACACCTTCTCCCCTCTCCTGAACCACGAACAGTGGCGCCAGGACCTGGCAGCCAACGGGGGAACTCCGGGGCAGGCAGGTTACGGACTGATGGCATGGCTGGTTCTTCACCGGGGCTGGTTCCAGTGGCTCGGCATGGACGTCCCGGAGTAGGCCCGATTCGCGATATATCTTGACGCTGTTTCCATGGGCGGGTAGCTTGGAAGGGTCAACACGATATATCGCCTTTTGGAGGACCCCGTGACTGATCAAGAATGGACTGTCACCAGCCCGCAGACCATCGACGTCGACGGCGTGGAGTCCCTGAAGCTGGGCATGGTCCAGGGCCGCTTCGACGTGGTCACGCACGAGGAACCCGTAGCCCGGATCGAGATCGCGGATGTCCAGGGAGACCCGGTGGCGGTATCCCTCAGCGATGGCCGGCTGGAGGTCCGCCACCAGTTGCACGGACCCCAGGGCTGGTTCAAGAACCTGATGGGGACCGTCAGCCACAACAGCGAGAATTCAGCCGTCATCAGTATTGCCGTTCCTGCCCACGTCCGCGTGGAGGCGGGAACAGTCAGCGGTGACGGGCTGGTGTCCGGCATCAAAGGGCAGACCCGCCTGAACACGGTTTCCGGCTCGGTCATGGCGGACGGTACCGAGGGTGAACTGCACATCAGCACCATCAGCGGAGAAGTCTCCGCCCGGAACCACACCGGTGTCCTCACCGCCAAGAGCGTCTCCGGCGAAGTGACCGCGTCCGGGCACCTGAGCAATATCCGCGCCAACACCGTCAGCGGGGACATGAGCTTTGACCTCCTGGGCTTCACGCACGATTTCGGGGCCAACTCGGTGTCCGGAGACCTCACCATCCGCCTGCCCCATGACGTCGGCGTGGACATCGTGGCCAAGTCTGCCAGCGGTGCGGTGGTGATCGGAGACCAGCGGTACACGGTGGTCGGCGGCAAGGTGGAAACCATTGCGGGCCCGGACGGACAGCTCATGCTGGTGCGGACGAACACGGTGTCCGGCAAAACCTCCATCTTCCACGGCCCGGCGGTTGAAAGTGCAGAAGCCGGCTCCTAATGGCCCCGGTATTCGCCCACGGCGCGCTTCGCCTCTACCTGCTGGCACTGCTTGAGTCAGGTCCCAAACACGGCTACGAGCTCATCAAGGAACTCAAGGAAAGGTTTGGTGGCACCTACTCCCCCAGCGCCGGAACCATTTACCCGCGGCTGGGAAAACTTGAGGAGGAGGGTCTGGTGGCCACGGAATCCGCCGGGCGCCGGACAAACTACCGCATCACCGCTTCCGGACTGGCTGAGCTGAACCGGCGCCGTGACGAACTGGCCGGGGTGGAGAGCCAAATCTCCGCCTCCGTCCGGCGCTTGGCCGACAACCTCCGCGACGACATCCGCAGCAACATGCGGGGCCTGCGCGCGGATCTTGCCGCCACGGCGGAGGCTGCGCGGGCCACCGCGCTGTCGACGGAATTCAAGGTCCCCGGCAGGTTGCCCCCGGAAAGCCAGCGCTCCCTGAAGGAAGCGGAAATGATGATCCAGCGGTTCCGGGACGATCTCAGGGCGGAACTGCGGCTGCACGCAGGCAGGCAGCCGCTCAGCCCCCTGGCACTGGAAACAGTCAGGACAGTCCTCGAACAGGCCGGCATCTCGATCCGCAACTCGCTCAGACCCTAGGCCTGTACGCCTTACAGCTGACAAAGCGCAGGTCACGCGGCCGTCCCTGGTTCGCGGGCAGCTACTTGATGTGCGAGACTTGAGGGCAGCTCTTTTGAGTACCAACAGTAAGAAGGAGGCCAGCTATGAGCAAGCGTGCACGCAAGCGTCGTGACCGTAAGCGTGGCGGCGCGAACCACGGGAAGCGCCCCAACACCTAGGCACATGCCAGGAACTACGGTTCAAGCGAAGGACCCCGGAAGCCACATGGCTTCCGGGGTCCTTTGCTGTTGTCAGCGGCGGCTGTGCGGCCGCCCTACGCGTCTACCGGCCGGATCGTGTGGATCCGGTCAAGAATGGCGTTCTTCAGGTTTTCCGGGGCAGCCTCGGTGCAGGAGCGCTTAACCATGTTGCGGATCACGCATTCGAGGTCGTACTGCTCCGTGCATTCCGGGCAATCATCAAGGTGGTTCTTGATTTCGGTGATGTCCTCGCGGGTCAAAGCACCGTCGAGGTACTCGTAGATCCGTTGCATCCGGGTGTCATCGCAATCGCCCAATCCCTGGCAGTCGCTCATTTCCTGCTCTCCTGTTGTGTGCTTCCTGCCGCGTCCGGTGATTCGGCGGCTGTCTTGAATCCGCGCTCTGCGGCGTACTCCCCCAGCATGTCCCGCAACATTCTCCGGCCGCGGTGGAGCCGGGACATCACCGTGCCGATGGGCGTGTTCATGATGTCTGAAATTTCCTTGTAGGCGAACCCTTCGACATCGGCGAAGTAGACCGCAAGGCGGAATTCCTCGGGAATGTCCTGGAGCGCCCTCTTCACGTCGGAATCCGGGAGGTGGTCCAGCGCTTCGGCCTCGGCGGACCGGAGACCGCTGGAGGTGTGGGACTCAGCCCTCGCCAACTGCCAGTCCTCGATGGTGTCCGAGTTGGACTGGAGCGGCTCCCGCTGCCGTTTGCGGTACAGATTGATGTACGTGTTGGTCAGGATGCGGTAGAGCCAGGCCTTGAGGTTGGTTCCGGGCTTGTACTGGTGGAACGCGGAGAAAGCCTTGGTGTAGGCCTCCTGGACGAGGTCCTCGGCATCTGACGGGTTCCGGGCCATGCGCATCGCCGCCGAATACAGCTGGTCGACATACTGCATCGCATCGCGCTCGAACCTCAGCCTGCGTTCTTCCACAGATTCAGTGGAAACATCCACCAGGTCCCCGCCCGCTTCCGCGGCAGGCCCGGCCACCGGGACAACTGCGGAATCGGCAGCCTCTGTTCCGGCGGCAAGGCTGCTCTTCGCTTCGTCATGGGAAGCTTCGTACATGGCCGAGACGGCCGGATCCAAGGTGCTCATTGCCCTCAAGTCTACTGTCAGGCTCCGCGCACGCGGCGGCCCGTACCCTGATGGTTCCGACTTAAACGTGTCCAGTGCCACCGGGCCTGCTGCTTCAATTCCGTCCAACACGCGCGCCAAGGGCCCAACTCCGCTCTGCTTGTCCGGCCGGGGACCGGCGTCTGGCGATCCGTGCCCGGCCATCTGTTCCATGGTTTCACCCATGACTTCCCTGCGGACCGGTGTTCCCGGATCCGACATCCATAACCTCCCGCGCTCGGCAAATATTCCCCAAAAGTGCAAGACTAGGACGGACTCCGCCGCATTCGACGCGGTTCGTCCACCCGGGAGGAAATCCATGTCCTTTGTCCGCACGCTCGCCCGCCCCATGCTGGCCTCCAGCTTTGTCCTTGCTGGAATGGATAAGCTCAAGAACGCTGACGACACCGCGCAGCAGCTCTCGCCGCTGCTCCGCAAGGCGGCCGCCTCGCTGCCCTTCAAAACGGACGAGAAGACCCTGGCCCGCGTCATCGGCGGAACCCAGGTTGGTGCCGGCGTGCTGTTCGGGCTGGGCAAGTTCTCCAGGCTTTCGGCCACTGTGCTCACCGTGGTTTCCCTGCTCAACACGTTCGTCGAATGGCGCAGCGCAGACATCAGCAGCAAGGAAGGCCGCGACACCCGGCGTAACCAGCTCCTCAAGAACCTGTCGTTGAGCGGGGGCGCACTGCTGGCGTCAGTGGATACTGCCGGCAAGCCGGGCCTGGCCTGGCGGGCAGAGCACCTGGCCGCGGATGCACGCAAGGGCGCGTCCCACCTCGCGGCGGATGCCAGGAAGACCACCAACAAGAAACTCCACAAAGCGGACAAAGCCGTGCGCCGCGCGGTGGAACAGGCCACGGGGGCATAACAACGTATGACCGCAGCAGCCGCCGTCCGGGATGATTCCGGCACGCCTGTCCCCCACTGGGCCGCACCCTTCGCGTCCCGGCCCGTCAATGCCACCGTCACGGTACCCGGTTCCAAGTCGCTGACTAACAGGTACCTGGTCCTTGCAGCCCTGGCTGACGGACCGTCCCGCCTGCGCGCACCGCTGCACTCCAGGGACTCCGCGCTGATGATCGAAGCACTTCGCCAGCTGGGGGCCACCATTACGGAGGTGCCCGGGGACGGAGCCTTCGGACCCGACCTGGAAGTTGTTCCGCTGGACCCGGACGCCGCCCCGTCCCTGGCCAGGATCGACTGCGGCCTCGCCGGCACGGTCATGCGGTTCGTCCCGCCCCTCGCGGCACTGCGCAGGGGCGCCGGCGAGTTCGACGGCGACCCCCACGCCCGCAAGCGGCCGATGGGAACCATCATCGAGGCACTCAAGTCGCTCGGAGTGGCCGTTTCCTCCACGGAGGGCGGCACGCCGTCGTCATTGCCGTTTGTGGTGGATGGCACGGGTGAGGTCCGCGGCGGCCACCTGGTAATCGACGCCAGCGCCTCCTCCCAGTTCGTTTCGGCGCTGCTCCTGGTGGGGGCACGGTTCACCGAGGGGCTGCACCTGGAACACGTGGGCAAGCCCGTGCCCAGCCTCGACCACATCAACATGACCGTGGCCGTCCTGCGTGGAGCCGGTGTTGCCGTGGACGACTCCGTTCCCAACCACTGGGTTGTCAGCCCGGGACCCATCCGGGCGTTTGACCAGCGGATCGAGCAGGACCTGTCCAACGCCGGGCCGTTCCTCGCCGCGGCTTTGGCCTCGCGGGGCACCGTGCGGATCCCCGGCTGGCCCGAGGAAACGCAGCAGGTGGGTGACCTCTGGCGCAGCATCCTCGCCCGGATGGGCGCGGACGTCACCCTGCACGACGGCGTCCTGACAGTCACGGGCGGACCGGCCATCAAGGGCGCGGACTTCGCCGACACCAGCGAGCTGGCCCCCACCGTAGCCGCCCTGTGTGCACTGGCGGACGGACCGTCGCGGCTGAGCGGTATTGCCCACCTGCGGGGACACGAAACGGACCGGCTTGCCGCGCTGGTGGCCGAAATCAACCGGCTCGGCGGTGACGCTGAGGAGACCAGCGACGGCCTGGTGATCCGTCCTGCCAGGCTGCACGCCGGTGTCGTCCACAGTTACGCGGACCACCGCATGGCTACCGCCGGAGCCATCCTCGGCCTGGCCGTGGAGGGCGTCGAGGTGGAGGACATCGCCACCACCGCCAAGACCATGCCGGACTTCCCCCGGTTGTGGGCGGACATGCTTGCGCAGGACGGCACCCCCGAGGCGGGGGCGGAAGGTTCCAGCGGTGGCGCGGAGCACTGACTCCTGGGACGAATCCGACGTCCGGATTCGGCCCAGCAAAAAGGGCTCCAGGCCTCGCACAAAGGACAGGCCCAGCCACGACGACGCCGTCACCGGCCGGATCATCACGGTTGACCGGGGCCGTTACAGGGCTGTGGTGGGTGAGGACTCGGGCAACGAGCGTGTGGTTATTGCCGCCAGGGCAAGGGAACTGCGAAGGAACCCGGTGGTGGCGGGGGATTTCGTTTCACTCGTGGGTGACGTCTCCGGCGAGCCGGACACTTTGGCGCGGCTGGTGAAAATCCAGGACCGCAAGACGCTCCTGCGGCGCAGCGCCGATGACACTGATCCCGTGGAACGCGCCGTGGTGGCCAACGCGGACCAACTGGTCATTGTGGTGGCCGCTGCCAACCCCGAGCCACGGACTGGCTTCATCGACCGCGCCCTGGTGGCCGCCTACGACGCCGGTATCGAGCCGATCCTGCTGGTCACCAAGGCGGACATCAAGGATCCTGCGGAGCTGCTGGCCAACTACACCCACCTGGACTTCCCCGTGATCATCAGCCGGACGGCGGATGCGCAGGCCTCGGGCGTGGATGCCCGCTCCGACGACGGGCTCTCCGCCCGCCTGGACAGGGCCGCCGTCGCGGAGCTCCGGACCCACCTCGGCGGGAAAGTGACCGTGATGCTGGGGCATTCCGGCGTGGGCAAGTCAACCATGGTGAATGCGCTGACCGGGGCCGAACGGGCCACCGGAGGGGTGAACGCGGTGACCGGCCGGGGCAGGCACACGTCGTCGTCCGCCCTCGCCCTGCGCCTCGCTGACGCGCCGTCCGGCAGCTGGATCATCGACACCCCCGGCATCCGCTCCTTCGGCCTGGCCCACGTGGACCCGGACCGGATCCTGCGCTCCTTCCCGGACCTCTCCCCCGGCACGGATGACTGCGAGCGCGGCTGCAAGCACACAGCCACCGCCGTGGACTGTGGGCTGGACGCGTGGGTAGCGGGAGGCCATGCCGGACCCACCGGTTCAGCAAGGCTGGCCTCCCTGCGGCGGCTCCTGGGGACGGACCCCCGAATGGAAGCCCAGGAGGCCAAGGAGCTGGGCAGCGTCAACTGACGGGGCCCGGTTCCCGGCAGAACGGCGCGCAGACGGTAGTTTGGAACCATGATCCAACCCGCTTCGAGCTACAACGATGACCTGCGCCTGGCCCACGTCCTGGCCGACTCAGTGGACGACCAGACAATGAGCCGCTTCAAGGCGCTGGACCTCCACATCGAGACCAAGCCGGACCTGACGCCCGTCACCGATGCCGACAAGGCGGCCGAGGAGGCCATCCGCGGCCAGCTCTCCCGTTCCCGTCCGCGCGATGCCGTACTCGGCGAGGAGTTTGGCAGCACCGGCCATGGTGCGCGGCGGTGGATCATCGATCCCATCGACGGCACCAAGAATTTCGTCCGCGGCGTTCCGGTGTGGGCCACGCTGATCGCCCTCGTGGACGAAGGCGAGCCGGTGGTGGGCGTGGTGAGCGCCCCTGCACTGGGCAAGCGCTGGTGGGCGGCCAAGGGCATGGGCGCCTATATGGGACGTTCCCTGGCAGCCGCAACCCGCCTCCGCGTGTCCAACGTGTCCAAACTGTCCGACGCTTCCCTGTCTTATTCGAGCCTTGGCGGCTGGAAGGAGCGCGGTAACCTCAACGAATTCCTGGGCCTCACGGAGGACGTGTGGCGTACCAGGGCATTCGGGGACTTCTGGTCGTACTGCATGGTGGCGGAAGGCTCGGTGGATATCGCCTGCGAGCCCGAGCTCAACCTCTACGACATGGCCGCCCTGGTGCCCATCGTGGTTGAAGCGGGCGGCCGGTTCACATCGCTGGAAGGTGAGGACGGCCCGTTCGGCGGCAACGCACTGGCCACGAATTCCATCCTTCACTCGGAGGTGCTGCGCCGGTTGAACCCGGACCTGGACGACCTCCTCTGACCCTCCTCTTCCGAACAATCAACGGCGGGCACCTCCGAAAGGAGGCGCCCGCCGTCGTTATCTTCGGCAAAAGCGGACCTTTTCAACTGCGCGTAACAAAGGCCTTAACATTCCGGCCGGCTTTTAGCCTGCGCGGGCTATGTCCTACGCTCTTAACCAGGTCACGAGTGCCAGCGCTAAACCCCGGTTTGCTGGCCGGCAACCCTCCATTCGCGGTGGGGTGCCCCGGGTGACGACCAGGCCGGTCCGGAACGGATGCGGCAAGCGCGGATTCCCCCAGCGGAGTCCTGTTCCAAAGTGAGGTCTCTGTGACAACAGCCACCGTCTCCCCCAACGCCGCAATCCAGCCTGACGCCGCAGCACAGCCCGGACAGGACGCCCTCTTCGACCAGCGCCACGCCGCAGCCGGCCGTCCCCTGGCGGCAGTCACGGGCGCCGAAATCCAGGCTCCCCTGATCCATGGCGGGCACGTCCGGTACGCGAACCTGGACTACGGCGCGTCCGCGCCGGCGCTCTCCGTGGTGTCCGCCTACCTCAATGAAATCCTGCCGTTCTACGCGAGCGTGCACCGCGGAGCCGGCTACGCCTCCCAGATCAGCACCTCGGTCTACGAGAATGCCAGGGCCATCGTCCGGGAGTTCGTGGGCGGCCGCCCGGACGATTCCGTGATCTTCACCCGGAACACCACCGACTCCCTCAACCTGCTGGCCGGCTGCCTGCCCGTCACGAACGGCCGGGCCGACGGCGACGTCCTGTACCTCGACATTGAGCACCACGCCAACCTGCTGCCATGGCAGGGCGTGCCCCACCGCAGCATCGTGGCGGACGACACCATCGCAGGGACCATTGAGGCCGTGCGTGCCGAACTGCAGCACGGCGGGGTAAGCCTGCTCGCCGTCACCGGCGCGTCCAACGTCACGGGCGAGATCCTTCCCGTCCGCGCCCTCGCCGCACTCGCCCACGAGCACGGCGCACGGATCGTGGTGGACGCGGCCCAGCTGGCGCCGCACCGCCGCATCGACATCACCGCTGACGACGTCGACTACATCGCCTTCTCGGGGCACAAGCTTTACGCGCCTTTTGGCGCCGGTGTGCTGGTGGGCCGGCCGGACTGGCTCGACGCCGGAACACCGCACCTTGCCGGCGGCGGCGCCGTCAAGGAGGCAAGGCTCGACGGCGTCAGCTGGGCAACGGGCCCGGCCCGCCATGAGGGCGGATCACCGAACGTGCTGGGAGCGGCCACCCTGGCCCGCGCAACGCAGGTCATCGCGGGGCTGGACCAGGACCGCTGGCACGCGCACGAATCAGCCATCCGCTCCTACCTGGTGGAGGGCCTGCAGGGAATCGACGGCGTGACCGTCCACCAGATCTTTCAGGACACCAACCCGGATACGGACACCATCGGCGTGGTCAACTTCTCGGTCGAAGGCTACGACGCCGGACTGGTGGCGGCGTACCTGTCGGCAGAGCATGGCGTGGGCCTGCGTGACGGCCGCTTCTGCGCCCACCCGCTGCTCAAGCGGCTGGGGCTGCCGTCGGGTTCCCTCCGTGCCAGTTTCGGCGTGGGATCCCGGCTTGACGATGCCGAGCGGCTCCTGGCAGGAATCCGTGACCTGCGGAGCAAGGGGCTCGGCTGGGACTACGTGGTGGACGCGGGCCGCTGGGTTCCCGCCAACGACAACCGCACCTACCCGCACTGGGCTCCCAACACTCCGGGAACGGCCGGCGCCGCCCCCTGCATCGACGACTGACCTGCGGCCCGCCTGCATGCTGCCGCTCCGCCACACCGGCGCGGGTGCGGTAAATTCGGAAGGTAGCAACGAGACCCGACGAAGGAGGCCACGCGTGGCACGGGGTGGCCCCAGGCTGGATCACGGCCGGCGGCGGGAGCTGGGCCAGAGCTTCCAGGATGGCGGCAAACACTACCAGCAGGTGCGGCCCGGGTATCCCGCTGAGACAGCACAGTGGCTGGTACCTCCGGGCGCCCGGGACGCGCTCGACGTTGGTGCCGGCACGGGCAAGTTCACTGAACTGCTGCTGGGGCTGGGGCTGTCCGTCACGGCGGTGGACCCCTCAGCCGACATGCTCGGACAGCTGGCGGAACATTATCCCGGCGCCGCGGCTGTCCTGGGCACCGCGGAGGCCACCGGCCTGCCTGACTCAGCGTTCGACGTCGTCACCGTGGCGCAGGCCTGGCACTGGTGCGATGCGCTGCGGGCAAGCACGGAACTGGCCCGCGTCCTCCGCCCGGGGGGAACGCTTGGCCTGGTGTGGAACCAGCTGGACACGTCCGTCCCCTGGGTCCACCGGCTCTCGAGGATCATGCATGCCGGAGACGTCTACAAACCCGGTTTCCGGCCGCTGGTGGGGCCTGAGTTCGAGGGCTTGGAGGACCACCTGACGCACTGGCAGGACTCCGTCACCACCACCGACCTGATGGAGCTGACAAAGTCGCGCAGCTACTACCTCCGTGCGGGTGAGGCCACCCGGGCGAAGGTACTGGCGAACCTCGACTGGTACCTGCATGAGCACCTGGGACATGCGCCGGACGAAGACCTGGAGTTGCCTTACCTCACCCTGGCCTGGCGGGCGGTGAGGGCATGAGTGCCCGCCACCGCCAGCCCCGCCGGTCCCCGCATGGCGGCGGCGAGCCGGTAGGCTTGATCCCGTGAAGACCAGCGCGCCCTCCTCCTCCATCGAGGACTACGTCAAGGTCATCTACTCATTCACCGAATGGCAGGACAAGCCCATCACGTCCTCCCAGCTGGCGCAGCGCCTTGGCGTGGCCAATTCCTCCGTATCGGAAATGGTCCGCAAGCTGAAGGACCAGGGCCTGGTGGACCACAAACCGTACAGCGCCATCAGGCTCACGGACGCCGGTCTCCGGCTTGCCCTTTCCATGGTGCGGCGCCACCGGCTGATCGAGACGTACCTCGTCCAGCAGCTGGGGTACAGCTGGGACGAGGTGCACGACGAAGCCGAACTGCTGGAGCATGCCGTCTCGGACACCTTCATAGAACGGATGGCAGCCAAGCTGGGCAACCCGCAGCGGGATCCGCACGGCGATCCGATCCCCACCGCCGATGGCAAAGTGTTCATGCCCCGCGCGCACCTCATGGGTGAACTTGATGAGGGCCATACCGGCCGGATTACCCGGATCAGCGACGACAACCCGGAACTGCTCCGCTACCTGGCGGCCGAGGAGATAGACCTCGACGCCGAAGTTGAGGTGGTGGGCCGCCGGCCCTTCGGCGGCGCCCTGGTGGTGCGGATCAGCAATTCGGGCCGCGAACGGAACTACGACCTCGCTGACGAGGTTACGTCGGCGCTGTGGGTGCACAGCGACCACCCCCACCCCGGCTGCCTCCTCGGGGACGCTGACTTGCCCAGGGTGTGAGCCGGCTGAAGACTTCCGGCGTAGGGCTGCGCGCCTGGCTTGCGGTGGCGGCCGGCGCCCTGATCGGTACCGAGCTGCGCTACGGCCTGGCTGTTGCGTTTCCTGAACTGCCCGGCGCCTTTCCCTGGACCACCCTGGGCATCAACGTGGCCGGCAGCTTTGTCCTGGCCGCCCTGACCACCATGTGGATGGCCCGGCCGCAGACTGCCTTCTGGCTGCGGGCCGGGCTGGGGCCTGGCCTGCTGGGCTCCTTCACAACATTCTCGGCCGTGGTCTTTTCCGTGGACCAACTGGCCCGGGCCGGGCAGCATGGTGTGTGGTCCGCCTACCTCGCACTGTCGCTGCTCCTTGGACTTGCGGCCGCCGGCGTGGGGTGGCGGGCCGGGAAATTGGTTGGCCGGCGCCCCGGGGTCCGCCGGTGATCGCGGCGGTCATGGTAGGAATATTCGGCGTGGCAGGCGCCCTTCTCCGCTTCGGCGTGGACAGCTGGTTTGCGCATCACAGCTCCATCCGCAGTACACGCGCCACAGGCAGCGCAGAGAGGCTGCACTGGCCCTGGGCCACGTTGCTGGTGAACGTGGCCGGCAGCTTCGTCATCGGAGCAGCGCACGGCTCCACTGCGGGGCTGGGGCTTGGCGCCGAGTGGCAGGCCGGCCTGGCCACGGGCCTGGCCGGAGGGCTGACCACCTTCAGTTCGTGGACCACCGCAACGGTGCGGCTGCTCAGCGAGGAACGATTCGGCGCTGCCGCAGTGAATCTTGCGGCCAACCTGGTCCTGGGTTTTGGCGCGGCAGCTGCCGGGATCGCCCTGGTTTCCTAGCGTTGGCTGCCTTGTCAGCTGTGGTGACGGCGCGCTGATTTGGCGGGCTCCCGTATCGTGGATGGTGATGATTAGCAGACGCGACGCGGCCATTGCCCTTGATGTACCCATGGAGATGGCACAGCGCCATGGCCTTCCGAAGTGGATGACCGAGGCCGAGCTGGGTGAAATCCTGGACAACCCGCCGCCTTGGCTGGTCCAGTCCCGCGCAAACCGCACCGGCAAACGCCCTGTGTGGGTCCATCTGGAATGCGCAGTCTGCGGTTACGAGGAAGCCGCGCGCCCCAAGAAATGGTGGCCGGACTTCACCTACGTGGTGTGCGGGCACCACGATTCCGGAGAGGTTCCCCGCACGCGTGAGGGGTACGTCCGCAGCGAGTTCGACGGCGTCGGGACACGTTTTGTGGGCATCGCCGACGTACCTGTTCCGGACTGATTTCGTGTCGATCCAGGCCATTACATTCGGGGCTGAATAGGCGTAACTTACGAAGTGGGACGCAGCCCGTCCCCTGCTGTAAGGAGCACGCCATGCCGGACAAAACACCCCACCAGAACCTGGCAAAGAAGCCGGTCAAGACCATCAAGGAAAAACGCGCCGAGAAGAAGGCGAAGAACCCTGAGGGCGCCCAGGACCCGGTGGCGCACTTGAAGAAGCGCCGGTAGCCTTACTGGCCGTTTGCCTGCATCTCGTCGGGTACGGCAACGAGGTCCTCATCCCTGCCGTGCCTCAGCACCCTGATCTGCAGCGGCTTGCCGATTGCATCGGCGAACAGCAGTTTCTGCAGGCTTTCAGCGTTGCTGACGGCACGGCTTCCGGCTGTAAGGATTATGTCGCCGGCCTGTAGTCCCGCGCGTTCTGCAGGCGATCCGGCCAGCACCTCCACCACCCTGAGCCCCTCCCGCTGGCCCGTCCTGATCACCGCACTGGCGTTTAGCCGAATGGGGGTGCTGACCACTCCGAGGTAGGCCCGCCTGACCCGGCCATCTTTCAGCAGGGCTGCGATGATCCGCCGTGTCGTGGTGTTGATGGGCACGGCGAGGCCAAGCCCGGCGCCGGCCACTGCGGTGTTGATGCCCACGATCCTGCCGTGCGCGTCTGCCAGGGCGCCGCCGGAACTGCCTGGGTTGAGGGCCGCGTCGGTCTGGATGACGTCCTCGATCACCCGCCGGTTGCCGCCCGCCCAGACCGGGATGGAACGGCCCAGGCCGCTGACCACTCCGGCCGTGACTGATCCTGCCAGCCCGAGCGGATTCCCGACCGCAATGACCAGCTGGCCCACACGCAGTGTCTCAGCGTCGCCGAACCGGGCAGGGGCCACCCTCGGTGCTTTGCCGCGGACCACGGCGAGATCCGACAATGGATCCACGCCAACCAGTTCGAGATCGGTCCGGCTGCCGTCGGCAAACGCGGCATGGCCCTTAGTGGTGCCGGCCACCACGTGCGAATTCGTCAGGAGATAGCCGTCCTCGGTAAACAGGACTGCAGAACCTGCTCCCGCGCGGAACCGGCCGGTCCGGCGTGTGCTGGTCATTTCTATGGCCGCAACGTGCGGCGTAACCGTCTCAGCCACCCGCATGACCGTCTCCGAATATGAGTCCAGCGGGCCGTCGTCGAACTCTTCCGGGCTGGGCTTGCGTGTCTGGTTCATGGGGCACCTCCTGGCTGCTCCGGCTGCCTCCGGCCCAGCCGGGGCCGCGACGCCGGATCTTATAGAGGACAACCCATGGACGGCGGCTGCTAGTCCCGGACCGGCTACGCCGTCGGTGAACAGCCGCTTCTTGAGGCCGTGCGCTTAAACACTGAAAGACCCGGACGAGGGGTCCGGGTCTTTCAGTGTGCCTTGCGGCTTTTCAAAATGTGGAGATGGGGGGAATTGAACCCCCGTCCGATGTCGTGTTGTCAGGGCTTCTCCGGGCGCAGTTTGCGTCGGATTTTCTCGGCCCCAGCCATGCTGCAAACAGCTGGCTGATCCGGGCCCAGTCATCTAAGAGTCCCGCTCACCCCGATGACGGGGGTAAGCAGCAGTGGCTATCTAAATGACGCCAGGTTCCGGGGCAATAGCAACCTCGGGCTGACGGACTGTCTTACTGCTTAGGCAGCAAGAGCGAAGTCAGTGCGCTTAGAATTGGCACTTATTGGTTTGCAGACAGCGTTTACGAGATAATTCTGCATCCTCGGCCCGCTTCACCTGTCGCGACTAACATCGTCGAAACCGATCATCCCCGTATTTTGTTATCAAACCGGTGGGCTTCCCCTCCGGACTACTTATAGTAACGCATGTTCCCGGGGATTCATTCCCGGCCGCCGGATCACTAGCGGCGGCGGTTGCGTTCCCGCATCTCACGCTGCGCCTCACGGTTGTCCTGCTGCTCGCGGAGGGTCTGGCGCTTGTCGTATTCACGCTTACCGCGGGCCACGCCGATCTCCACCTTGGCCTTGCCGTCAACGAAGTACAGCTGCAGCGGCACGATGGTGTAGCCCGATTCCCGCACCTTGTGGGAAATCTTGATGAGCTCCTCACGGTGCAGCAGCAGCTTGCGGCGGCGGCGGGCGGCGTGGTTGGTCCAGCTCCCCTGGTTGTACTCGGGGATGTGGATGGCTTCCATCCACAGCTCGTCGTTGTAGAAGGTGCAGAACCCGTCCACCATGGACGCGTGGCCCTCCCGCAGCGACTTTACTTCGGTGCCCATGAGCGCGATTCCAGCCTCGTAGGTGTCCAGCACGTGGTAGTCATGCCGGGCCTTACGGTTGGTGGCCACCACTTTACGGCCACTTTCTTTAGGCAAGGGAAAGCTCCTCAGTTCGAGAATCGGATGTCCTCCGGCCCGGCCGGCGCGGAGTCATACCAGTCTACGGCAGGCTGACGGCCGCCCTACAGCAGGCGCATCGGGTCTACGGCGGCGCCGTTCAGCCAGGTCTCGAAGTGGGCGTGGCAGCCCGTGGAGTTACCTGTGTTGCCCGAGTAGGCAATCAGCTGTCCCTGCGAGACCCGCTGCCCGTTCGACACCACGATGCTGGCGTTGTGGTAGTAGATGGTGTTCAGGGTATTGCCCTCGATCAGGCCGTGGGAGATCTTGACCCGCCAGCCGCCGCCGTCAGCAGAACTCCAGCCCGAGCTGAAGACCTCTCCCGCCGCTGCCGCATAGACGGGCGTGCCGCAGGCGGCGCCGAAGTCGATGCCGGTGTGCAGGTACCCGCCCTGGCCGTAGAAGTCGATGGTGCCCGGCGGGGTTGCCCGCCAGCCGAAACCGGAGGTGATGGGAACGCTGCCGTCGAACGGGTGCCGGAGGCCAAAGGCCGACGGCGATCCTACAGAGGGCACAAAAGGCTGCACCGGGGGCGGCGGCTGGTTCCTCGCTGCCGCGGCGGCCGCGGCAGCGGCAGCGGCTTCCGCCGCCAGCCTGCGCTGCTCGGCTTCCCAGGCTTCGCGGAGTTTCCTGTCGCGTTCCTGGATTTCCGCGGCCACAGCGTTCTGGCTGGCCTGCACGCCGGCGAGCTGGGACTGGATGCCGGGCTTGGCCGCCTGGAGTTCGGCGTCAAGGCGGGTGGTGTCGGCGATCAGGCGGTCTACTTCTTCCTTCTTCGCGGCCGCTTCATCACGGGCGGCCTTCTCCCGCTCAAGGGCTGCGTCGGCCTTTGCCTTGAGGTCCTTGATCTCGGCTTCCACGGCCTGCAGGCGGGCTTCGGAGTTCACGTTGGTCGCGTTCTGCTGCGACAGCTTGTCCATGGCGGCGTTTTGGCTCCGCATGGCCTGGTCCGCCAGGTCCATGGTTTCGGTGAGGCTGCCGCCGTTGTTGGCCCCGAAGAAAAGTGACAGGTTGGACGGAACGCCGCCGGATTTGTACGCCTGGGTGGCGATCTGGCCGATCAGTTTTTTGGTGTCGGCAATCTTTTGTTTGTCCGTCTCAAGCTGCTGGGTGATCTTGGCTTTGTTCTGCTGCGCCATGTCCACACGGGCGGAGAGCGCCTCCACCTCCTTGACGGCACCGGCCACGCGCCCCTGCGCCTCGAGCAGTGCCTGCTGCGCGCCGGGCAACTGGCCCTGGTAGATCACCAGGTCGCTGGCCGCCTTGGCAATGCGCGAATCAACGAATTCCAGGGACTGCTGGACGCGGGCAGCCTCCGCTTCCAGTGCCCTCTGCCTGTCCTCGAGCTCGTCAGCGAAGGCCGGCGCCGAAGATGAGGCCAGGCCCGCGGCTAGGACGACTGCCAGCACGCCGCTGAGAATGCTTTTGCGGTGCGCCGTGCGGCGGCTGTTGAGCCGGTGTCGCGGCGACGTTTGGTCCGTTAAGTTCATGGGCATTCCTAGTTCGGTTTGCATACCTAGACGCGAAGGTATCTGCGCAAGGTCAAGAGAGACGAAATTCCGGCCAAGGATCCGCCAAGGATTATCAATGCCGGCGCGAGGATCAGCGTCTGCCCGGCGGAGATGAAGGCTGTGTCCGGGTACTGCTGGGCCATGTAGTCGCCCAGGAAGAAGTGGGCCACGGCCCAGAGCGTGGCGGAGGCCAGCGCCGCGCCGATGACGGCGGCAATGACACCTTCCAGGATGAAGGGAAGCTGGATCACTGTCTTGGAGGCCCCCACCAGGCGCATGATGCCCGTTTCGCGGCGGCGGCTGAAAGCGGAGAGCCTGATGGTGGTGGCGATCAGCAGGATGGCGCACACAATCATCACGCCTGCGATGCTGACGGCCACCAGCGAGGCGCCGTTCATGACCGAGAACAGGCGCTCAAGGAGCTGGCGCTGATCGATCACCGTTTCCACTCCCGGCTGGGAAGAGAAGGTCTCGCTGATGATCTGGTACTTTTCCGGATCCTTCATGTTGATGCGGAAGGATGCCGGGAGCTGGTCCGGCGTGACCGAGTCAACGATGGGCGAATTCGAGAACTGGTCCTTGAAGTGCTTGTAGGCCTCTTCCTTGGACTCGAACTGGAAGTCGTTGATGTACTGCGCCACTGCGGGAGATTCCAGCAAGGCGTTGAGGCTCTCCTGCTGCTCGGGGGTGACTGGCCCGCTGGCGCAACCCGCCGCCGTCGACCCTTCACTGCACAGGAAGACGGCCACCTGGACTTTGTCGTACCAGTAGCCCTTCATCTGGTTGATCTGCATCTGCAGCATGCCGGCCGCGCCCACGAAGGTGAGCGAGACAAAGGTGACCAGGATGACCGAGACCACCATGGAGAGGTTGCGGCGGAGTCCGCTGCCGATCTCACCGAGGATAAACGCTAGCCTCATCGCTGTCCCTCGCCTTCGCCGGGCAGGCCCGCTTCGGGGTTTTCCCGGCCGCTGGCGTCCTTGAGCCTGCGCGACTGGCCGACAACGGGAATCATGGAGGTGTACAGCGCCTTGGCTTCGTCACGGATGACGATGCCGTTCTTGAGCTCAACCACGCGCTTGCGCATCTCGTTGACGATGTCGTCATCGTGGGTGGCCATCACCACGGTGGTTCCGTTTTGGTTGATCTTGTCCAGGACACCCATGATGCCCATCGAGGTGGTGGGGTCAAGATTTCCGGTGGGCTCGTCGGCGAGGAGGATCCCGGGCCTGTTGACCACTGCGCGGGCAATGGCCACGCGCTGCTGTTCACCGCCGGAGAGCTCGTGCGGCATGCGGTGCTCTTTGCCCTCGAGGCCAACGGTCTTCAGGACCTCGGGGACTGTGTCCCTGATGACGCTGCGGCTCTTGCCGATGACCTGCATGGCGAAAGCTACGTTGGCGAAGACGTTTTTCTGGGGCAGGAGCCGGAAGTCCTGGAAGACGACGCCGATTCCGCGGCGGAGCCTGGGCACGCGCCAGCTTGATATCTTGGCGACGTTCTGGCCGGCGACGTAGACGGCGCCGGATGTCGCCCGGTCTTCCTTGAGCACCAGCCGGAGGAAGGTGGACTTGCCGGAGCCGGATGCGCCCACCAGGAAGGCAAATTCGCCGCGGTCAATCTCAAGGTTGACGGAGTCCAGCGCAGGCCGGGCTTTCTGGTCGTAGACCTTGGTGACATTTTCGAATCGGATCATGGCCCTAAGTACCCTGCAGGGCATGGCTGATTCTGATGCAGCCCAGTTCTGCAGCCGGTGCGCGGGTTTTCGTTTGGGGGAAGTAGGGCCCCGGCCCCTCGACTATACGCAGGAGTCTTTGCGTATCACGCTGTTATCCGGGGGCGTGTCGGCGAATTCGCTCTTGGGCCTTGGCGGCCGCCTGGCCTATTTTTCAGCGTTGCGGTTGTCGGTGCGCCAGCGGATTCCGGCGTCGATGAAGTCGTCGATCTCCCCGTCGAACACGGCCGAGGTGTTGCCCACCTCGTGCTCGGTCCGCAGGTCCTTGACCATCTGGTACGGGTTCAGGACGTAGGACCGCATCTGGTCACCCCAGGATGCCTTGACGTCGCCGGCCAGTGCCTTCTTTTCGGCGTCTTCCTGCTCCTTCTTAAGGAGCAGGAGCCGGGACTGCAGCACGCGCATGGCGGCGGCGCGGTTCTGCAGCTGCGACTTTTCGTTCTGCATGGACACTACGGTGCCGGTGGGGATGTGCGTGAGGCGGACTGCGGAGTCCGTCGTGTTGACCGACTGTCCGCCCGGGCCGGATGAGCGGAACACGTCAACCCGGATCTCGTTGTCCGGTATTTCGATGGAGTCTGTCTGTTCGATCAGCGGGATTACTTCGACGGCGGCGAAGGACGTCTGGCGCCGGCCCTGGTTGTCGAAGGGGCTGATGCGGACCAGCCGGTGCGTGCCGGCCTCGACGCTGAGCGTGCCGAACGCGTAGGGTGCCTTGACTTCGAAGGTGGCCGACTTCAGCCCGGCTTCCTCCGCGTAGGAGGTGTCCATGATCGTGGTGGGGTAACCGTGGCGTTCCGCCCAGCGGAGGTACATGCGCATCAGCATCTCGGCGAAATCGGCAGCATCCACGCCGCCGGCACCTGCGCGGATGGAAACCACTGCCTCCCGTTCGTCATACTCACCGGAAAGCAGGGTGACCACTTCCAGTTCCTTCAGGGCCTTCTTGATGGACTCGAGTTCAGCCGCTGCCTCCCCCATGGAATCGGCGTCGTCCTCGTCCTGCCCCAGCTCCACCAGGACCTCGAGGTCATCGATCCGTGACGCAAGGTTGTTGAGGCGTTCCAGTTCCGACTGTCGGTGGGAAAGGCGTGAGGTGATTTTCTGCGCCGCTGCGGGGTCGTCCCACAGGTCCGGCTCGCCCGCCCGCTCGCTCAATTCGGCGATGTCTTCCTTCAGTGCGTCTACGTCGGAGACCCGCTCAATGGACTCGTAGGTAGCGCGAAGGGCGCGGATTTCAGCAGAAAAATCAATATTGGCCATGGTTGTTTAAGCCTACGCTATCCGGGGCAGCGCACCGGCGTGCGCTATTGGCGCCCGGAGCGCATACATTCTGCGCGTCCGGGAAGTCAGCGCGTCAGCCGCGAGCGGGCCGTCGACGTTGCTTCGATCCTGATGCCGTCGGGCACCAGGAAGTTCACCACCGGCGGATGGACTGCTGCGGTCAAGACAACGACGGCGGTGGCGCCGTCGGGACTGCCTGTTGCCCCCGTGACCGCCAGGCCGTCGAAACGCTGCGATGCGGGGCTCCTTGCCAGGAAGTCGGCTGCGACGCTCCGGACCCGGGCGGGGTCAAGGGTGGCCGACGGGCTGCCGCCTTGCCCTTCCACCTCGCCCAGGGTGTAGCTGTCAGCGGCAGCCAGGGAGGCGCCGTCGGCCAGCGACAGCAGCCGCTTGTGCTCCAGGTAGACGGACGAAATGCCAACCACCACCGTTGCCACCAGCAACGCCAAGGTTACGTAGCCGAGGATCATCACCATCATCTGGCCGTCCTCGCCTCGTGTCCTGCCGGTCACGGTCCTGCTGGTCACCGGAACCGGCCCACCAGTTGAGTCGAGGATGCCTGTACCTCGCTCGCCGCCAGCCGGAAACCATCGTTAAAGGGCACGAACGGCAGGGGCACGGCCAGGGTCACTGTAACGGTGACTGCGGTGCCTGCGGCCTGGCAGTCTGCCGGATTGCAGGATGTGGCAACGCTCGCTTCCTCAGGCTGGTGCCCAAAGTCGGCAAGGGCGACGGCGACAGCCTGTTCTGCTGCAGCCTGGGCGGTTGTTCCGTCAGGCTGGGCCACATAAACCTTCGCGGCTTGGTCGGCTGCTCCCACCACGGCAAAGGAGCCGCCCTGGATCTGCCCCACGGTGATGACGAAGTAGACCAGCGGCACCATCAGCAGAAGGGCCAGGAACGTGAATTCGACCACCGCGCTCCCCTGTTCGTGCTTGCGGGCAGGTTCCTGCGGCGCATCGCTTTCCCGCGGTATCCGGCAAAGGGCTTCGCCCAGGCCGGCCCTGAGCGGGGACCACAGGCATTTATGGCTGGACCGCCGCATGCCCCTTCACCTCCAGCATCTCCCGGGGACCGATGAGACCGATCACGGGCATTGGAGCCCGGACTGTCACTTCGAGGGTGCGAAGCCCCTGGACGGTCACTTCGCTCGTGCTGACGTGTTCGGCGAATCCGGAAGTCAGGGCTACGCCAATCAGCCCGCGGGTCCGTTCCTCTGCGTCCGCGGCTCCCCGGTCCGCCAGGGTTCCGTAGCGTGCCCCTGACGCCGCAGCATCGATCAAGGTATTCCGAACGTGCAGGATCAAGGTCAGCTGGATAATCGCCAGGAAGAACATGGTGAGGAGGCCTCCCACCAAGACAAAATCCACCACTGCCGAGCCCTGCTCCCGCGCCCCGGGCAACCCGCATTTGTTGCTGGCCTGGCCGGCGCGACGGGAGGATTGCGTCATCGGCTAGCTTCCGACCGTTTCCATCGCCTGGTTGAACATTGCTTCGAGCGCCGGTCCGGCAAGTGCCAGGAGCGCGGCCACCAGGACTGCTGACATCAAGGTGATCATGACCCACCCGGGGACGTCTCCCCTCTCATGGTCCTCAGCGTGGCGCCCTCCTGAGCAAAGTCCGGTGCCCAGCAGGGCACCCAACACCAGGAGCAGGGATGCCCAGCGGTTACCCATGGTTTTCATTTCTCGTCCTCTTCCTGATTTGATTCTTCGAGCTTCTTGCGTTCCGTGTCTTGTCTTCCTAGAAGCCCAGGTTGATGGCTGCAAGCCCGGGAAAAACGGCGAAGACCACAGTCAGGGGGAGCACGCCGAAAACAAGCGGCACCATCATCGCGATCTCCTTCTTGCCCGCAGCTTCCATGAGGTCCCGTTTGGCTGTGTCCCGCACGTCCTGGGCCTGGGCACGAAGGACATCCGCGAGCGGTGTGCCTCGCTCAACTGCGACGATGATGCCGTCAACAAACCTGACCAGTGGCGCCAGATCCGTCCTGCCCGAGAATGCCTGCAGTGCCGTCACCAACGGTTTGCCGGCCCGGGTCTCGGCAAGAATGTTCGAGAACTCTTGGGACAGTTCGCCCTTGGCACTGCGGCAGACCCTCTCAAGCGCTCCGGTTGCGCTCTCCCCTGCGCTGACGGCGAGCGCCATCAGTTCGGCGAGACTCGGGAACTCCGCCATCATTCGTGCTTCCCGCCGACGGACCTGCGCGCCCAGCCAATAGTCACGCAGCATGAAGCCGCCCACGGCGCTGCCCAGGACTGCCAGGGCCGCAAACAAGGGGCTGAACCTCCCGGCTGCTGCTCCTATGAGGATTAAGCCAAGGGAAACCACGAAACCTGCAGCAGCCCACAGGAGCTGCTCCGCACGGAAGTCGACGGAAGATTTGTTGATGCCTGCCTGTGCCAAGCGTCGGGCGGTGGCTCCCGGCGAGGGGTTCAGCCGTCCCAGCGCCGCCATGCCGTCACGGAAAACCGGGCGAAGTATCCTTTCGAGCGGTCCGAAGGGCGTCAGGTTCTGCTCCGCGGAGTTCAGGAGCCGTGATTCGAGGTTCTGGGACCTCAGCTGCGGCTCGATGCGTTCTGTCAGTGTGGTGGCACGCATGAGCGGGGATCTAAACACGACGAGCCATAGGCCGACGCCCAGTACAGCCCCACATACAACTGCCGCCGGCGAAATCCCGATCACCTCAACACCCGCTCATCCTGCGGAAGAGCGCCAATCCTTAGCATGATGGAGTAGCAGACCAGCGAAACCACCAGTCCCCCGAGCAGGACTGCCGCGCCTACAGCCGTGTTGTAAGCCTGCACCGCTTCCGGCCGCGTTGCCAGCAGGATCATGACGATCCACGGGGCAGCGACAGCAAGGCGCGCCGCATTGACGGTCCAGGACTGCCTTGCTTCAAGTTCGCTGCGGGTGCGAGCACTTTCGCGGAGGAATTCGGCCAGCGTACCGAGCAGCCTGCCCAGATCGGAGCCCCCGACCTCGCGGGTGAGGCGCAGGGCCTCGACAATGCGGTCAGCGACAGGGTCGGCGAGCCGGTGTTTGAGCTTGTTCAGCGACGCATCGAACTGGCCTCCCGCGCGATAGTCGGCGGCGAATTCCCGAAAGACGTGCCGCAACTCTTCGGGGCCTTTGTCCCCCAGCTGAATCAGTGCCTCGGGCAGCGGCAAACCGGCGCGTATCGCGGAGCGGAGGTGATCGACGACGTCGGGCCACAACTGTCGCAATAGGGCGCTTCTCTTTTTCGCCCTCCAGCGCACGACACTGACGGGGAGCCATGCCGCGAACAGCGCGAAGCAGCCAGCGATTGGCCAGGAGCGGCTAATGGCGTAGAACACCAGGGCCACGAAGAGCCCCAGGCCCAAGCACGTACCCAACAATCCGCCCGGAGATACTCTGTCCACGCCCGCGGAGGCGAGAAGATCGGCCAGGCGGCTGGCCTTCCGCTCCCGCGGACCGTGTGCCGGAGACTCCCAGCAGGACCACCAGATCAGGAAGAGGCCCGTCCCTGCCGTCACCCCCAGCAATGCTGACGTCATCGCGGATCCAGCAACGCCGCGACGTCGTAGCCTGCCCGGTTGAACTTTTCAGCGGCAGGCATCGAGTTGGCCCTGGCCTGCAGGGTGCCATCCATCATGGTGAACACCGGGGAGGACTCGATGATGCCGTTTTCGACGCGGCGGCCCAAGGACAGGATCTCGGTGACCTCCCTGCGTCCGTTGGCGTGCCGGCTGCAGTGCACCACCAGGTCGATGCAGGATGCGACAGTGGGGACAACAAAGGCGCTTGAGATGTTTTCGCCCGCGAGCAGGGGCAGGGTGCAGATCTTCGTGACGGCGTCGTGTGCTGAATTTGCATGGACGGTGCACATGCCTGGAAGGCCACTGTTTAAAGCGATCAGCATGTCCAGGCTCTCCGCCTCACGGACCTCGCCCACCACCAGCCGGTCGGGCCGCATGCGAAGGGCTTCCTTGACCAACCGGCGAAGCGGGATCTCGCCTTCACCCTCCAGGTTCGGCTGCCGGCATTGGAGGCCGACGACGTCGCGCAGGGGAAACTGCAGTTCGAAGATCTCCTCAACGGTGATCACACGTTCCCGGCTGCCGATGCTCGCTGCCAGGCAGTTCAGCATCGTGGTCTTGCCGGCCTGGGTTGCACCGGAAACCAGGATGTTGAGGCCGCTTGATACGGCTGCACCCAGGAAACGGGCTGACTGCGGCGTGAGCGTGCCGAGCTCGACGAGATGTTCAAGGCGGCTGGCCTTCACCACGAACTTCCTGATGTTCACTGCCCAATGCTTGCGGGTCACATCGGGAATGACGACGTGCAGCCTGGAGCCATCGGGAAGTGCTGCGTCCACAAAGGGAGACGACATGTCCAGGCGGCGCCCTGAGCTCTTGAGCATCCTCTCCACCAGGTCCCGGACCTGCTGCTCGGTGAGGCTCAGGGAGGTAAGTTCCGATTCGCCGTTGCGGGCCACAAAAATTTCATTGGGCGCATTGAGCCAGATCTCCTCAATTGAGGGATCGTCCAGCAGGGGCTGCAGCACGCCGAAGCCGGCAACAGCATCGAAGAGGAACCGGCGCGCTGCATCGAGTGGACCTATGGGAGGAAGAGGTCCCATGAGCGCTCGCTCGTCGTAGTCGGTAACCGCTGCCTCAACAAGCCGGCGCACCTCACCAGCCTGGTGCAGCGGATCCAGCCCTCGACGACGGATCAGCTCACGGACCTCGTCCTCGACAATTCCAAGCGCGTCCATACGTTCCCCAATACAACTGCCGCCCCCGGCGGAGGCAGTGCAACTGGGATAAAGACTAGGGACCATACAACATGCTGCCAAGTCATAAGGATTGTCTGTGGATAAGCGCAAGATAGCCACAGGATCAACACATGCACCATCAGCACCACTGTTTCCACCAGCAACACGGTGCTATGGTGAGCGCGTTAAGTGTCAAAAACCCCTGTCCGTCAGGTTCCTGGGGGAACCAGCCGGAACAGCAACCCAGATGAGGGCTCGTGGGAGCGCCTCATTGTCTCCGGAGCCAATATGAAACGGAACCTGTCTCAGTCCCGTCGCCCCGTCAGGAAGTCCCTTGGGATCGTTCTGCTGGCCGCTTCCCTGGTGGCCGGCCCAGGCCTGGCGGGTATTGCCTCCGCCGTTGAGCCTGCCCCGACGCCGACAACTTCCTCGCCGACGAGTGATCCGTCGCAAACTGTTTCACCTTCTCCGTCGGTCTCTACGCCGCCCCCTTCTCCCGAAGAAACAGCACCGGCGGCAGCGCCGGCCGCCCCGCCCACTGCAGAGGCTACCCAGTCCATGGCGGAAGCAGTCGGCGTCGGCGGAGCTGAGATGGGGCAGCGGTCCGCCCGCGTTACGGCCTCGGCTCCCTCGGACTCGTTCAAGCGGCTGAGCACGGAGTCACTGTCCACCGAAGGCACCTGGATGCCCACTTTTGGCATCCAGGGACTGGACGTGAGCGGCCACCAACCGAGCGTGGACTGGCAGCAGCAGTGGAATATGGGCGCTCGTTTTGCCTACGTAAAGGCCACTGAAGGCAATTACTACACGAACCCCTCCTACGGCCCCCAGTACCAGGGGTCCCGCAACGTTGGAATGATTCGGGGCGCCTATCACTTCGCCATACCCAACTGGTCTTCCGGAGCGGACCAGGCGCGCTACTTCGTGCAAAACGGCGGGGGCTGGTCCGCCGACGGGTACACTATGCCGCCCGTCCTGGACTTCGAATTCAACCCGTACGAGGGACGCACCATCAACGGGTTCTACTTCGGCAATACCTGCTACAACATGGCCCCAGCCCAGCTGCAATCCTGGGTTCGGGATTTTGGCAACACCATGCAGGCGCTGACCGGCAGGCTCCCGGTTATCTACACCAATACAAGCTGGTGGAACCAGTGCCTGGGAAATCCGGCCGGTTTTGGTGACTATCCCCTGTGGGTTGCGGCGTACCCAAGCTCTCCCACGAACAACGCCGGCCCGGTACCCACCGCCAGCTGGGGTACTTACAGCATGTGGCAGTACAGCAGCACCGGCCCCTTCGCCGGCGACTCCAATGTCTGGAACGGGGATTACGCGGGCTTGAAGGCATTTGCCTCAAGCGGCATCCCTCCTGCCGCGACCAGGGCCATTGATGCGCTCCGGTCATCCATGCCGTCGCTCGGAGCACAGACTTCTGACACGATCTGCGGGCTTAGGGATGGAGGCTGTTTTAGGGGCTACCAATCGGGAATCGTTATGTGGTCCTCCTTGTCAGGTGCCCAGCCGAGCATGATCGGGCCAATCCGCGATTCCTGGGCAAGGACTGGATTCGAGAACGGCCAGATGGGATATCCGGTCTCGGCTGTCATTTGCGGGATCAAGAACGGCGGCTGCTTCCAGAACTATCAAGGTGGATCAATCATGTGGTCGCCGGCGTCGCCGGCATCGCAGGTACCTTTCGGAGCGATCCGAGACTATTGGGCAGCCCAGGGGTACGAAAATGGCGCTCTGGGCTACCCCACAAGCGATCAGACATGTGGGCTCAAGAACGGCGGCTGCTTCCAGCTCTTCCAGGCTGGTTCTGTCCTCTGGAGCCCTGCCACAGGTGCCCGCCTGGTGAAGACAGGACCGCTCCTCGATGCCTGGTCCCGGGCGGGATTTGAGAACGGCCTGCTCGGCTACCCGAAATCGGAGGCCACCTGCAGCAGCTCAGCCTGCACCCAGGACTTCAGCGGTGGCGTTATTGCCTGGACGCCAACCTCAGGCGCCTGGCCTGTCTTCATGGGAATGGGCGAGACCTGGAAAGCGGCCAGGACGAACGGGGAACCCATCGGGTTCCCCGTGGCAGGGGAAGTCTGTGGCCTGCGGGAAGGCGGCTGCTATCAACTGTTCCAGGGCGGGACACTTATGTTCTCCCCGGCCCGCGGTGCCTTTACCCTTACCGGCCGCTTGCTGGATTACTGGCAGAAGTCCGGCTTTGAGAACGGCCGGCTGGGCTACCCGGCCGGCGCCGCGAGCTGCGGCGGAGTGCAGATCGAGTGCCGGCAGGCGTTTGAAAAGGGCGTTGTGGGCTACTCAGCCAGCACGCCCCCGGAAACGGTTCCTGCCGGTCCCCTGGCGGCAGGCTGGGAGCGTCTGGGGTGGGGCGCAGGAACCCTCGGCTACCCCGCATCTCCGCAGTATTGCGGGCTCAAGGACGGCGGCTGCTTCCAGATGTTTACCAAGGGCGCGCTTATGTACTCGCCGCTTACAGGGGCCCAGCCCAGCATTTGGGGACCGATCCGGGATCTGTGGCAGAAAACCGGCTTCGAGAACGGGGTACTGGGCTACCCTGCCTCCGACGTCATCTGCGGCCTCGTTGACGGCGGCTGCTTCCAGAACTACTCCACCGGGACCGTCATGTGGTCTCCTGCAACCGGAGCGAACGCCGTGATGTTCGGCCCCGTCCGGGATGCTTGGGTGGGCTCCGGATTTGAAGGCGGGAAGCTTGGTTACCCTGTCAGTGCACTGGTTTGCGGGCTCAAGAACAGCGGCTGCTTCCAGAACTTCGCCAGGGGAACGGTCATGTACTCGCCCACAACCGGGGCACATGCGATGACTTCAACGCCGATCAGGGAGCGGTGGGCGGCAACAGGCTACGAGTCAGGGTCATTGGGCTACCCCACAAGTGCCACAATCTGCGGCCTGAGGAACGGCGGCTGCTTCCAGAACTTCGAGAAGGGCACGGTGATGTGGTCCTCGGGAAGCGGCGCCCACCTTATGGTGCCGGGCCCGATCCAGCAGAGCTGGGCCAGCCAGGGCTTCGAAAACGGAACACTCGCCTACCCCACCAGCAGCCAGACGTGCACAGTCGACAGGACATCCTGCAGCCAGACGTTCCAGGGAGGAAGCATCAGCTGGACCGCCTCCGGTGGAGCGACAATCCGGCTGAACTAGCCGGGCGATAACGAAGAGCGGGACCCGGATCTCCGGGTCCCGCTCTTCGTTATGGACTATGTTCTAGTGGCCGTGCTCCAGCAGATCGATTAGATAAGATCCGTAGCCGCTCTTTACCAGAGGCTCGGCCCGCTCCCGCAGTTCGTCATCGGTAAGGAAGCCCAGCCGCCAGGCGATTTCCTCCGGTGCACCGATCTTCAGTCCTTGGCGATTTTCGGTTGTCCGGACGAAGTTCGAGGCATCGTTAAGATCGTTGAAAGTGCCTGTGTCCAGCCAAGCCGTCCCCCGCGGCAGGATCTCAACCTGCAGCTTTCCCCTCTCCAGGTACGTACGGTTGACGTCGGTGATCTCCAGTTCACCCCTGGCCGAGGGCTTGAGGTTCCTCGCGATCTCCACAACGTCATTGTCATAGAAATAAAGTCCGGGGACGGCGTAATGGCTCTTGGGTTTTGCCGGCTTTTCCTCCAGCGAGATGGCCTTGCCCTCGGAGTCGAACTCCACCACGCCGTAGGCCTTGGGGTCCGCCACCCAGTAGCCAAACACCGCCCCGCCATCGATGTTCTCGAAACGACGCAACTGTGTGCCCATTCCGTGGCCATAGAAGATGTTGTCGCCGAGGACCAGGGCCACGCTGTCATCACCGATGTGCTCTGCACCGAGCACGAATGCCTGGGCAAGGCCGTCCGGCGAAGGCTGCTGCTTGTAAGTGATGGACACTCCGAAACGGGACCCGTCCCCCAGCAGGCGTTCGAATTGCTCTGCGTCATGCGGAGTGGTGATAATCAGGATGTCCCGTATCCCGGCAAGAATGAGGGTGGAGAGCGGGTAGTAGATCATGGGCTTGTCGTAGACCGGGACCAACTGCTTGCTGACTCCCAGGGTTATGGGGTGAAGCCTTGAGCCGGTACCGCCGGCAAGTATTATTCCGCGCATGCTCCCATCTTTCCCTTCGCTAAGTGCGGCGGCAAATCCGGTACCCTTGGGAATTATGCAGCGACTTCTTGTTACCGGCGGCGCCGGCTTCATTGGCTCAAACTTTGTCCACTACGTTCTGGAGAATACGGACTCCCACGTCACTGTTCTGGACAAGCTGACCTACGCCGGCAACCTGGCATCGCTGCGGGGCCTCCCCGAGGATCGTTTTGAGTTTGTCCACGGTGACATCGGCGACGCGGCCCTGGTGAACCGCCTTGTCGCGGACACCGACGTCGTGGTCCACTATGCTGCCGAGTCACACAACGACAACTCCCTGCACGATCCCCGCCCCTTCCTGGACACCAACATCATCGGCACCTACACGCTCATTGAAGCTGCCAGGCAGCACAACAAGCGGTTCCACCACATCTCCACGGATGAGGTGTACGGTGACCTGGAACTCGATGACCCGGAGCGGTTTACCGAACAGACACCCTACAATCCCTCCAGCCCGTACTCATCCACCAAGGCAGGCTCAGACCTGCTGGTCCGTGCATGGGTCCGGTCCTTCGGGCTCCAGGCAACCATCAGCAACTGCTCCAACAACTACGGGCCGTACCAGCACGTGGAGAAGTTCATTCCCCGCCAGATCACGAACGTCATCGACGGGATCCGCCCCAAGCTTTACGGCAAGGGCGAAAACGTCCGTGACTGGATCCACGCCAACGACCATTCCTCCGCGGTCCTGGCCATTATCGCCAAGGGCAGGATCGGCGAGACCTACCTGATCGGCGCGGACGGGGAGAAGAACAACAAGGACGTCGTCGAACTGATTCTCAAGCACATGGGCCAGGCGGCGGACGCCTACGACCACGTTGTGGACCGCCCCGGCCATGACCTGCGCTACGCCATCGACTCCACCAAGCTCCGCGAGGAGCTGGGCTGGGAACCGGAGTTCTCCAACTTCGACGAAGGCATCGAAGCCACCATCGCCTGGTACCGGGACAACGAGGACTGGTGGCGCCCCCAGAAGGCCCAGACCGAAGCGAAGTACAAGGAACAGGGCCAGTAAACGAATGCCGATCGAATTTTCCAAAAAGCTCGCTGCACACGAAACGCCCATTCCCGGCGTCGTGCTCTATGACCTCCCGGTCCACGGTGACAACAGAGGTTGGTTCAAGGAAAACTGGCAGCGGGAGAAGATGCTGGAAATCGGACTGCCGGATTTCCGGCCGGTCCAAAACAACATCTCCTTCAACGAAAAGGCCGGGACCACCCGCGGCATCCACGCAGAACCATGGGACAAGTTCATCTCGGTCGCAACGGGCCGGATCTTCGGTGCCTGGGTTGACCTCCGCGAAGGCCCCACTTTTGGTGCAGTCTTCACGGCGGAAATCGACCCGAGCCAGGCCATTTTCATTCCCCGCGGCGTAGGCAATGCCTTCCAAACCCTTGAGGACAACACTGCATACTCCTACCTCGTAAACGACCACTGGTCCGCTGACGCGCAGGGGCAGTACACCTTCCTGAACCTCGCGGATGAAACAGCTGCCATCGGCTGGCCGATTCCGCTGGAACAGGCGGAGCTTTCCGACAAGGACAGGGCGCATCCAGTGATGGCTGACGTCACCCCGATGCCAGCCAGGAAGATCCTCGTAATCGGTGCAGACGGGCAGTTGGGCAAGGCGCTGCGGAAGCTGTACGACGGCGACCCATCCGTCGAGTTCGCGTCCAGGGCCGAGTTCGACCTCACCACCGCGGAATCCTTCAGCAGCCGCAACTGGAAGAACTACACGGCGATCATCAACGCGTCCGCCTACACGGCGGTCGATGCTGCGGAAACTGCTGAAGGACGTGCGGCCGCCTGGAACGTAAATGTCACGGCCGTCGCGCAATTGGCCAGGACCGCCGTCGAGCACAACCTCACACTGGTGCACGTCTCGTCGGACTACGTTTTTGACGGCTCCCGCCGCGTGCACGATGAGAACGAGCCCTTCGCCCCACTCGGCGTCTACGGCCAGACCAAGGCCGCCGGCGACGCCATCGTGAGCGTTGTTCCCCGCCACTACATTGTGCGGACGAGCTGGGTCATCGGAGCCGGCAACAACTTTGTCCGGACCATGGCTTCCCTGGCGGAACGCGGCGTAGCACCATCAGTGGTCAACGACCAGATCGGCCGGCTGAGCTTCACCCAGGACATCGCCGCCGGCATCAAGCACCTGTTGGAGCACGAAGCTGAATATGGCGTCTATAACCTCAGCAATGAGGGTGAGCCGCAGTCATGGGCCGACATTGCCGCCGACGTCTACGAGCTGTCGGGCAGCCCAAGGGAAGCGGTGAGCGGAGTTACCACCGAAGAATACTTCAGCGGTAAAACCGCCGCGCCCCGCCCCCTCGCAAGCACGTTGGACTTGACGAAGATCAAAGCGACGGGCTTTGAGCCGGCCTCCTCCAGCAACCGGTTGGCCGAATACTTGAAGAATGAGTTGATCAACCCGTGACACTAAGCAACCGCAGGCCCGAAACACTGGTCATCATGCCTGCCTGGAATGAGTCCGAATCCATTGGCAACACCATTCGGGAAGTGTACGAGTTTGGGCCTCTGTGCGATGTATTGGTCGTCGACGACGGATCCCGCGATAACACTGCCCAGGTGGCACGTGATGCCGGCGCCATGGTCCTCCAGCTTCCTTTCAATATGGGAGTCGGCGGCGCAATGCGTACCGGATTCAAATATGCGAAGAACCATGGCTACAGCCAAGTGATCCAAGTCGATGCTGACGGCCAGCACGATCCGCGGGATATCAAAACGGTGCTGGACGGCCTTCAGGATGCCGACATTGCCATCGGCGCCAGGTTCGCCGACAAGGGCAATTACACGGTGCGTGGACCCAGGAAATGGGCCATGAAAGTACTGGCGTGGACGGTTTCCCGTGTTGCCGGCACCACTTTGACCGACGTCACCTCAGGGTTTCGGGCCGCAAATACAAAAGCCATCCGCCAGTACGTGGATCACTATCCTGCGGAATACCTCGGCGACACCATCGACTCCCTTGTTGTCGCGATCCGTTCCGGCTGCACCGTTAAACAGGTTGGGGTTTCAATGCGCGCCCGCCAGGGCGGAACGCCAAGCCATGACCCCATCAAAGCCGCCATTTATCTCGGACGCTCAGGAATGGCTTTGCTGTTCGCACTGACGCGAAAGAAAACCGAGCCGTCCACCAACTAGGAATTCAACATGTCACTCCTTATGGGTTCCATCGTCGTCGTGGCGATCCTGTTCTTTGTGTTCGAAATGCTCCGCCGCCAGAAACTGCGTGAAAAGTACGCTGTGCTGTGGATCGTGATCGGTATCGGCACCCTCCTACTCTCGGCCTTCCCCTCCGTATTGGAGAAAGCCAGTGGACTCCTCGGAATCCAGGTACCGGCAAACCTCCTCTTCATCATGACGCTGGTCCTCCTGGTGGGAGTGTGCCTGCACCTCTCGAGGGAGCAGTCTCAGGCTGAAGACGAGGTGCGGATCCTTTGCGAGGAAGTAGCCCTTCTCAGGGCGGACCTGGCCGATGTTCGACACCGCCTGAAAGCGGTCTCCACGTCTGGGGAGGAACCCGAAAACGGCCAATAGGAGAGCCCGGCCGCGGATGTGAGTGAAACAACAAAAAAGGACGCCCGAGGCGTCCTTTTTTGTTCGCTGCTCCCTATCTGACGACGTGCTTCGCCAGCCGGGGCAGTGAATCGAACTTGCCTTTCCCGACTGATTTAAAGATTAGCGACACAGCGTTGAGCCGGGAGGTGGTGTGGAAACTCGCAGCGCGCGCGGCACCTTTCCAGCCAAGACGGCTGAACCGCTCAGCCTGCTGCTGAAAGAAGCGCCGCTCCTCATCAAAACGCCTGCCGTCCAGTGCACGCACCGACGAGTCGGACGCCTGGTGCCTGCGGTACAGGAAGGCCAGCACGGGATCAACAATCATCGAACCGTGCTCTGCGGCGATATCGAGCAAGAGGGCGAGGTCTTGGACAACGTCGAGACCTTCGGTGAACCCGATACGCTTGACCGTCTCTGAACGCCATGCCAGGGACGGGAAGTACGCCCAGTCGGCACGCACCAGGCTTGTCGCCATGGCCTCACCCTTAAGTTCGATGCGCTCACTGGTCTTGGGTGCATAGACCTTCTTCACAGCATCCACGAGCGGCGTGCACGCGATGCCCTGCTCATCAATTACCTGCACCCCCGGCTGGACAACGTCTGCCTTTGGGTACTCTTCGAAGGCGCTCACCACAACGTCGAGATAGTTGGGGAGCATGATGTCGTCGGCGCCCATAATGACGACGTAAGGGGCTTCTACGAGGGTCAGCGCCTTGCGGTAGTTGCCGTTTGCGCCCAGGTTCTGGTCGTTCTTGAGGTAGGTAACCCGAGGATCCGTGATGGTCGAAAACCATCGTTCGGGTTCAGGATCCGGGTACCCATCGTCGATGACAACAAGCCGCCAGTCTTGGTTCTCCTGATTCATTACGCTGCGGGCTGCAAGCTTCATCTGATGGACATCGCCGTAGTACGGCAACATTACGTCAACGGTCATGGACCTGAGGTTCCTTCCGTGGTTTCCGCGCGAAGAGCTCGGCGGCTGCGTCCCCTCGATTATAGTTGACTGGCATGCGTCCATTCGGGCAGGCACAGCTTGCTAGACTGCTTGGGACCTGCCCGCCCCGCTGGCACCGCCCGGAGGCCTGAGGAGAAAAACTGATGGAGCCCGAAACCGCCCCCAAGCCGCGCGTGAGCGTGTGCATGGCGGCGTACAATGGCGCGCGCCATATAGAGGAACAAATCGACTCAATCCTGAGCGAAATTGGCCCGCACGATGAGCTGGTAGTGGTCAACGATTGCTCCACCGACGAGACATCCCAGCTAGTGGCCGGCATCAATGATCCGCGGATCCGGCTCATCCAGGCCGAGCGCAACAACGGTTACGTCCGCACTTTCGAACGGGCCCTTGGTGAGGCGCGCGGAGAATTCGTATTCCTTTCCGACCAGGACGACGTGTGGCTCCCTGGCAGGGTGGAACGCATGATCTCCGCCATGGACGGCAAAAACATGGTTGTCAGCAATTGCCGGCACTTTGACGGTCCGCTGGGCTCGTTCCACGAAATTCGGCTGCGCTCCAAGGACTCGACACACAACCTCCGAAACATCCTCGGCATTGTCGTGGGCTACCGGTTGCACTGGGGGTGTGCCATGGCGCTCCGGCAGGAAATCCTCCAGCAGGTATTGCCTTTCCCCTCGTACATGACTGAATCACATGACCAGTGGGTGGCAACCGTGGGCAATGTCAACCGCTCCATTATCTACATGGAAGAAGACACCATCCTTCACCGACTGCACGGCGGGAACCTGACCCCTCACGGCATCCGCTCCGCCGCAAAGATAGTCCGGGCACGTATTGCGTTCCTCCGCAACGTTGTCGAGGCTGTACGACGACGCTTTCGCCACGCCAGGACGGCGCAGTAATGGCGCCTGCAGACTTTGAAGCCAAAGAACCGCACCAGGACGTGTGCGGGGTCGTTTCCGCATACAACCCAGGTCCGGAAAACGTCTCCAACGTCAAATGGCTGCTGCGCTTCGTCTCCCACGTTGTGGTCGTCGACGACGGCTCGCCGGGCGACGTTTCACAGGCGCTGGCGGAGATGGAGGACGCCGGCGCAATCGTGGTACGGCTGAGCACTAACTCCGGCATAGCACGGGCCCTGAATGTTGGAATCAAGGAAGCAGTGGAGCGGTGGGGTCCGGAGTGGATCGTCACCATGGACCAGGACTCCCGCTTTACCGGCGATTACATCACGTCCGCACTCGAAACCGCGGCTTCCTCCCGCGACCCTCGAAGCGTGGGCATGGTGTGCGCGGAGTCACATAACCATATTCCACTGCCCACCTGGGGCGATCGGCAGGAACCCCAGATCTTCGACCCCATGACCAGCGGCAGCTTGGTACGGACAAGCGTCTTCAACGTCGTTGGGTTCTTTGACGAGGGCTTTTTCATCGACTGCGTGGACTCTGAATTCAATGCCCGCTTACGCGAGCATGGACTCCGTGCCCTCGCGGGACGGGGATGCAACCTGGAGCACAGCCTTGGCAGTGCGCGCCCCATGAAAATTCTGGGATGGCATGCCCGCGTGGGCTCAAAGAAGCTGTTCGTCTACTACCACGCGCCGTTCCGTGTTTACTACATCACCCGCAATTCACTCATCCTTGCCCGCCGGTATGCGATGAAACAGCCAACGTGGGTGCTTCGCAGGATTTACATGGAAATCCAAAGCAACGTTGTCCGCTTTGGATTTGGCCCCAATAGGCGGAAGCATTTCGTCGCGGCCGTGGCAGGTGTCCGCGATGCGCTCCGTCAGAAGATGGGCAAAATAGACGACGCCCTCTCCGCCCGCCTGCGCTAAGGAAGAATCCCAGTACTCAGGGCAACCCCCTGGCCCGGCCGAGATCGAAAGACACCCATGACCACCAACTCAGGAACCATCTTCGTCCTCTACCACAAGGGACTCAGGACCGGGGGGCCGGAAGCCCTCCACCAGCTCGTCGACATGCTGCGCGAGCTTGGCCAGGATGCCTTTCTCGTCCCGCATCCCCACACGGCCCGGAACCCGCGGGTGGAACAGTACAACATCTATGACGCACCGGAAGCCCCTGAAATCGTGGATGCGCCCGGGAACACGGTGGTTTTCCCGGAAACCTATGTTTTTGAGATGTCGAAAGTGAAGCACGCCCGGCGGATGTGCTGGTGGCTCAGCATCGACAATTCCCTGACGTTCATGGCCGAACGGATGTGGCACCGCAACCAGGCCGGCCTTTTGAAGAAGGCACGCGAAGCCGCCTTTCCCTATGCCCGGATGTGGAAGAACCGCGTTAATCCGGAGTCCCTTCGGAAGGACCGTGACGTTGTCCATTTGGTGCAGTCGTCCTATGCCTGGGCCTTTATCGCCACGCGCCTGGACGTCGTACCCTCACTCATCTCCGATTACACCCCAACGGACGAGTTCCAGGGGACCACAGCCCTTCAGCGCAACCGCAACATGGTCACGTACAACCCCGCCAAGGGTGGGCACATCATCGAAGCCGTCAAGGCCCAATGCCCTCCTTCCTTGGAATGGCGTCCCATCGTAGGAATGACCCGGGCGGAAGTCGTCGAAACCCTCCAGGGCTGCGGCGTATACCTGGACCTGGGTCATCACCCTGGCAAGGACCGCATGCCCCGCGAAGCCACGTTGTCCGGCGCGCTCACCGTCGTTGCCCGCCGGGGCTCAGGTGCTTTCTATGCCGACGTCCCCATCCCCTGGGAGCACAAGATCACCCCCGGCGACGAAGAGGTGGCAACAGCCGTGGGGATGCTGCCTCGGCTCATCGAAAACTTCGATGTTGAAGTGGCAAAACAGGACACCTACCGGGCAACCATCCTGAATGAACGTTCCCGGTTCAAGCGGGAGGTTGAAGACGTGTTCGTGAACGGCCGGCTTGGCAAGGACGCGTATGACTACCTGTAGCAAACCAGCCAACCCCGGAGCAGCGACGGCATGATCAAAAGGATCGCGGCGTTCGCCGGGTTACCCTTGCTCGCCTCGCTGGCCTCCTTCATCCTCCTGCCAATCATTGCAAGGGTGGGCGGCGCTCCGGCGTGGAACTCTTTGGCTGTCGGGCAGGCCGTAGGCGCCATTGCCGCCATTGTCATCGGGCTCGGCTGGCCCCTCACGGGACCCGCCGCCGTCGCGTCAGCCAGCGAGGAAAGCGTGCGGCGCCGGCATTATGCCGTCAGCTTCGTCACCCGCTCGTTCATGTTCGTTTGCTCTGTGCCCCTGATGGCGCTCGCCCTGGGGTTCGCTAGCGGCACCAGCCAGTTCCCGGTCGCATTCCTGATGGCCTGCGCCCAGGCGGCGGCGGGCCTGACGCCGGCCTGGTACTGCATCGCGACCGGACACGCCGGCCGGATAGCCAAGTACGACGTCCTGCCGAGGATGGCAGCGACGCTCGGAGTGATACCGCTGATTTTCGCGACGAGTGAGATCTATCTCTACCCGCTGGCATTGCTGGTGCTGGGCTTGACAGGAACCTTCTGGTTCAACAAGAACCACTCCGACCGCCAGGATTACAGGGGCCTGTCACTACCGGTTGTTTTCAGGGAAATCTGGGGATTGCGGGCAGGCGCAGGAATCACTGTAGCTGCCGGAGCTTACGCTTCAACGCCTGTACTGGTGGTTCAGTTTGCTGCGTCGGCAAGCGGCCTGGCCGCCTTTGTGTCGGCCGAGAAGCTGTACCGGATCGGTCAACTGGCTACTGCCGCGTTGGGCAACAGCCTGCAGGGCTGGGTCAGCGAGTTTGGTACGGACCACCGTCAGAGGCGGAAGTTTTCGCTGGTGGCGCTGTCCGGACTTGGTACCGCCGGGTGGCTGATCATGGCCCTCCTCGGGCCTTGGGCCAGCACGCTGCTTTTTGGCCCGGCACTGGCTGCGGACTTTTGGACGTGCTTCTGGTTTGGCCTGTCATTCCTCCTGGTATGTGTCACAACGTCGACTGGCGCCCATTGGCTGGTTCCGGCCAAGCAGATGCGGGTCGTGTTCACCAGTACCATCGCCGGTGCCGTTGTGGGCCTCCCCGCCATGATTGTCCTGGCCGGACTGATGGGCGGCCAAGGCGGGGCCCTTGGCCTGGCGATAGGTGAAATCCTGGTCACCGCAATTCAGTTCGCAGCCGTTTTGCGGCTCATCCGGGCCAAAGCCCCGGAGGACAAGGTGGAGGGATTGACTCCATGATATGGATCGGCTTCCTCCCGGTGGTGGTTTTGGCAGCCCTCCTGCTGTACGTCCCCGGAGCCCTGATTGCCAGCTGCCTGAAATTCCGCCCGGGTGCTGTCCTTGGTCTTGCACCATTGCATTCGACGGCGGCCGCAGGCCTTGCGGGTGTCATTGCCGGACAACTGGGGATCCCTTGGAGTGTCCTGCCGTTTCTGCTGGTGAGCGCCCTGATTGCCGCGGCCGCACTGGTGATTACACGGGGCATTCCGTGGCGAATGCCCCGGATCCCGTCATGGCGGCAGTGTCTCCCCTTCGCTGCCATCGCCCTGGCTTCTGTTCCGATAACCTGGCGCTTCATCCAGCTGGTCGGCTCACCTGAGCATCCCTCACAGGTATTCGATAACGTCTTTCACCTCAACGCCATCCGGTTCATCCTCGACACCGGCAATGCTTCCTCGCTGAACCTTGCTTCTATCCAGGGGGTGAGCGGCTTGGATGCTGTCTATCCGGCGGCATGGCATTCTTTTGCCGCCTTACTGGTGCAGTTGGCCGCCGTCGATATCCCTACAGCGCAAAATGCACTGAATCTGGTCGTAGCAGCTGTTCTGTGGCCCGCTTCCTGCTTTTTTCTGGTGGCAAAGACCGTTTCGAGAAGGCCCGCCGCGCTTATCCTTGCAGCCGTTGTCGCCGGGACACAGGTGGCGTTCCCGTTCCTTATGATCGTCTGGGGACCGTTGTTCCCCTACGCCCTGGCAATTAGCATGATGCCCGCCGCCATCACTGCCCTGGCCGGGCTGGCACGGCTCGGACGGACCCGTACGGATCCGCTGCGGAGCTGGACCTGTGCGCTCGCCATCGCGATGGCGGGCCTTGCCTTCGCCCACACCAGTTCCATTAACACCACTATGGCTGCTGGTTTTCCGATCGCTGCCCTGCTGTGGTGGCGGCTTGCTGAGCGGGCTAAACTGCGGCAACCTGACCCGCGACGGGCCTGGCTGCTTATTGCCGGGACGTTGGCCGTTGTTGTTGTTGCAGCCGCCCTCTGGTTCAAGCTCCGCCCTGCTCCGTACGACAACTGGGGACCATCCGTTAAGCCGGGTGCCGCCGTCGGTGAGATCCTGACAATGAGCCCGATGCAGTCAGCCATCCCGGCTGTGGTGGTCTCGGTCCTGTCCATCGCGGGATTGCTCACGGTCTTCCGGATGGGCAGCCTCCGTTGGCTCGCCGCCTGTTATGCCATCGTCGGGGCGCTCTATGTCGTGGCAGCATCACTGCCTGAGAGCGCCCTTAGGGACGCTCTGGTGGGGACCTGGTACCAGGACACCTACCGGCTGGCGGCTCTCCTGCCGCTGTTCGCGACGCCGCTTGCCGTGGTCGGCGGACTGCGCATATGGGATTCCTGGCGCGCTTCCGCCGCGGCCTTCAAACTCCAGCGCGTGATCGGACACCGGTTTCGTTGGCGCTCACACACCGGGGCAACTGCACTGGCAACCATTACGGCCTTTGCCTTCGCTGCGCTCGCAACTGTCGCTGGCCCCTTGTCGCACTATATCGCCGGCGCCGCCACCGTCTATCGGTTCGACGCTGGATCCGACTTGTTGACTCCTGACGAGTTGGCGTTGTTGAAACGAATCCCCAGTCAGGTTCCTCCGGATGCAGTCATCGCCGATAACCCCTGGAACGGCAGCTCTTTGGCCTACGCTTATGCGAACCGGCGGGTACTGACGGCTCATCTGTTTGCGGAGAAGGACGCTGACACATTGCTTATCGACCGAGAACTGAAGGAAGCTCCGGACAACGAAGCCGTCTGCAGCGCGTTGAAGAAAAAGAATGTGCAATACGTTTTGGACTTTGGATCGCAGTACCTGATCGATTTGCCGGGATCCGAAACCTATCCCGGTGTAACCGACATAAGTGATGTCCAGGGGCTTGACCTTATAGATTCACAAGGTGACGGGGCCAAACTTTACCGGATCACGGCCTGCCCATGACCATGGGCAACTGCCGGGAGACATCAGCCTGCCCGTACCTGCTCCGCGTCGGCATTAGGCTGGACAGGTGATTCCTGTTTCCCGCCGAACATCCCGTCTCCTGGCCGCCGCTTTACTGTCGGGGCTCTTCACCCTAACCTCGTGCTCCACCACTCCCCCCGGAACCATCCAGGGCGCTCTTACCGGCATCGGCAGCAACGCCGGGCAGGGAGCCGTCAGCGCTTGGGGTTTGGCATGGGGCAGCGCGGTCAAGGGCACTTCGGTCAGCTTCTCGCCCGATGGTTCCGCGGCGGGGCTCAAGGCGTTCCAGGACGGACAAGCGCACTTTGCAATCACTTCTGCTCCGCTGCCTGAGCGGGAGGCTGCAGCGGTGCGCGGTATGTGCACTGATAAGGGCGCATTATCGCTGGCAGCCGGAGTCCTGCCGGTAGGTGTTGCGGTCAAGATCAAAGGCGTAAATGACCTTGTGCTGGACCCTCGAACCCTCGCAGCCATACTGCGCGGGGAAATCACGCGATGGAACGATTCGAGGCTGGCTGAGCTGAACCCTGGAATTGCGTTGCCGGACCTGGCAATCACTGTTCTTGTTCCGGAAGGGCCGTCGGATACAGTGCGGCCCGTCAACAACTACATCAGTGAGCGGACAGGCACCGATTGGGATCCCGAGCATGAAGACCGCTGGCCAGCCGACGTAGTCGGGCAGTCGTCGTCGCCGCCGCTGGCTCTTGCGGACAAACTTGACGATACGAATGGTGGCCTCTCCATTCTCGATGGAAGCATTATCGGCAACAGGTTTACTGCAGCCCAACTGATGTTCGACGGGAAGCCCCGGAGGCTGCAAGCCTCCTCGGTGGTAGACGCTGTCAGTACGGGCGATGTAGAAGCCTCATCAACCTCAGTCGTCCAATCGTTGGATGGGCGCTCCGGATATGCCCTGGGCACTGTCATTTACCTGCACGTCTGCAGGGAGTACTCGGAACCGGCCCTGAGCCGGCTGGGCCGCTCGTTCAGCGAAAATGTCTTTGGCAGCGATGCCCAGAAGAACGCCAACGCATTCGCGTTTGTCATGTCACCTAGCAAAAAAGCCGCAAGCGAAGGACTGGCACTCATCAGCACCATTGGAGACGGACAATGACCCTGCTTTTCCGAAATGTTCGACGACGTGGGTTGCCCCGACCACTGCCTACTTTCGGTCTTCTCACGGCACTGTTCTTTCTGCTGTTCGGATTGTGGTCGGCCGCCACCCCCCTCATGGGCTCTCCAGACGAGCCCGCGCATACCATTAAGGCCGCAGCTGTAGTTCGCGGCCAGATCCTGGTGGAGGAAGGTACCTCGTTCGGCCACGGCGTCCACGTACGTGTACCCAACTATATTGCGAGCCTCCACGCCCAAAGCTGCTACAAGTTCAACCGGGCTCAGGCTGCCGATTGCACAGCTCCCATTTATGCCGACGACACCTTCACAAACATTGCTGTGACCTCTGCAGGCTCCTATAACCCGATGTACTACTTTGTTGTCGGGTTGCCATCACTACTGATGTCCGGCGCCCCGGCGCTCTATGCCATGCGGCTGGTAAGCGCTCTACTCTGTGCCGCTTTCTTTGCAGCCGGCTTCACCGCACTGACCGAACTGAGGCGTCCAAAGTACCCCGTCTTGGTTGCGGCCCTGACAATGACTCCGATGATCCTGTTCCTTGGCGGGGGCATCAACCCGAACTCCTTGGAGATTGCGGCCACCATGGCAGCATTCGCGGGGTTCGTGGTGATCCTCGACAACTGGCGGGACACAAGACGTGTGATCCCCGCGCTGGCCACTGTTGCCGCGTCCACGGTGGCACTCGCAAACGCCCGGCAAATATCGTTGATATGGCTTCTCTGCGCCCTGATCGTCGGTGTCTGCTCTTTCCGGTTCCGGCGCACTGTCACCGTCTTTAAGGACAGGCGGGTGCTCGCTGCCGTGGGTTTGGCCGTTCCAGGGGCATTGTTGGGGTTAGTTTGGATGTACCTGGCAGCTAACGGGCCAGCAAACGTCGGCGTGGCGCCAGAGGGAATTGCCAATCCACATCCCGACGCCCCCCTGTACCGCGGTTTCATGATTATGCTCGACCGGACGTACGATTTCTTCCCGCAGTACATCGGAACCATGGGATGGCTCGACACCCCTGCACCCGAACTGGTGACGCTGGTTTGGGGCGGATTGATGATCGCCGGCCTGCTGATCCCTTTCTGTGTCCGGCCGCTTCGCAACTGGACCGGATACTGGGTTGCCCTCGCAATGCTCTACCTGGTTCCTGCGCTGCTGCAGACCGCGCTATGGCGTGGGATGGGGTTCATCTGGCAAGGACGCTACACGCTTCCCCTTGTTGTGGTCCTATTCGTCAGCGTAGGTCTTGGACTGAGGAAACTCAGATTCCCGGACGGCCCCGTTGCCTTACACGTTTCGCGGATCATGTTCTGGCTCATTGTTTTCTGCCACACCTTGACCTTCGCATATGTCTTGAGGCGCTACGTTGTAGGCATTAGTGAGATCGCCAACTGGCAGACGCTTTTCTCTTCGCCTGACTGGCAGCCGCCGTTCGGTTGGCTCCCCTTGACCATCGCTTACCTTCTTATAACCGCGCTCGCGGGCCTGATCCTGTTCCGCTACCTCTTCACCGGGCAGCCTTTGATAGCTCGCTCGGTGAGAGCTGGAAGGCCGGGCCGGCTCTCCACTTCGGGAGCCACCGCCCACGCGGAGCGAAACGCTGCGGCAGACCTTATTTCCGCATCCGGGGCCTCCCACCCCGTTTCCCCCGAGCCCGAAGTCTCCAGGGCGCCGCGGGAACCGTCCATGTAATTCAAAGGTGCCGCACGGCAGGCCGTGATGCGTACGCTTCAAGCCTCCGGCACTCACAAGGAGCGCCGGAGGCTGTTTTGGCTATGCACATGTGTAAAGCCCGGGCGTGGCCGAAGCGTTCCACCCAGCCCGGGCGGCGCCATAGCCCTCCCTGCCCCTTCAGAACGGGGCACTGGATGTGGTCACACCGTCGATCGTGCTGGACCGTTGGGCCGGGCTTGGATGTGTTCGGCCAGCCGCAGGGCCTGCTCACTGCGGAATGAAAGGTGCCCGGGAGCAGGCCCTTCAGGGTTTGGCGTCGTTCGTCGGGGCTGTCTGTTGCCCGAGTTGCCCCCCCGGAAGCCCCCTACCGGGCAGAGAACTAGTTCGTTTCCACGTCCTGCGGTTCACGCCGGAAGATCCAGTGCCGGTAGAGGAAATAGTTCCAAACCGTGGTGAGAGTCGTTGCAGTGGTCTTGCCCAAAACATACGACCAGCCAAGAGCATCAAAACCGGTAACTATCACATCACTTACGACGATGTTCAGTAGAACCAGGAGCAGGTACTTTGCTGCACTGACGCTTCCCTTGTTCGTTGCCTGGAAAGTGAATACTCGCTGGAGCAGAAAATTGAAAACCAGGCTAACGACGAACGCAATGGGCGTGGCAATCCAAAGGTCTACGCCGAACCCTTCGTGAAGCACCGCCAGCAGTCCCAGATCAAGCGCAAATGAAAGACCACCAACCGCCAGAAATCTGACTACGGGATGCCGGTAAAGGACCATAGCAAGGCGTGGCACAGGAGGAGCTGCCTCGGCGGAAGATTTATTGGATGACGGCATGCCAGAACCGGGAATTCGCATCGTGGGGTTGATCCTCTCCAGTGGAACGGAGTGTTCAGCCTCTTGACAGCCAGCCTCCAAGTACGCTTAAAGCTATCATGCCACATTCGACGCTCCCTCCCCTGTTAGCCAAGTTCAACCACCTAAAGACCCACCGACCCGCCCCCTCATCCTTCCGAGTCCTCATAGTTGCCTGGCTGCTCTTTGGATGCATCGGAAGCGTATGGAGTTTCGCTTCGCCCCTCATGTCCATTCCTGACGAACCCGCTCACACCATCAAGGCGGCAACAGTAGCCCGTGGACAGCTGTCGGGAACCAGCTCCGGAGTCCAAGGTGCCCCCTTGATGGTTCAAGTGCCCGGTTACATCGCGGATCTTAACCAACATGTATGTTTCGCGCAAAAATCAAACGTAACCGCTGACTGCGCGACTCCGATCGACTCCTCCGATCGAGGATGGAGAACCGGCAAGACATCCGCCGGAAACTACAATCCTGTGTATTACGGCATTGTCGGCCTGGGTAGCCGCGGCCTCAGCGGCGAAACTGCGATATATGCCATGAGGCTGATCAGTACGTGGATGGTGGCATTCTTCCTGGCTGCAATCTTCGCAGCCACCGCGTCCTTGCGTCGTTTCCACCGGCCAGTCATCGCGGCTTCAATAGCACTGACACCAGCTGTCTTCTTCTTAACCGGCTCGATCAACCCGAATGCGCTGGAGATAGCCTCCACGGGGGCCGTATTCGCGAGTCTTTGCGCCATCGCCGAGCAAACGGCCAGCAAGGTTAGGCTCAGCACTCTGCTCTTAGTTGTCTTCACCCTGTCCGCCTCAGTTCTCGCACATACCCGTCCGCTTTCCCTCTTGTGGTTGGCAATTGCCGCGACCGCCGCTGTGCTCTGTTTTGGCATCAATGCTTCTCTGCGCACGCTGGCACAAAGGAGATTCCAGGTAGCGCTGCTCATCGTCGGCGTATCGTGCGCTTTTGCACTGTGGTGGGTCGTGTCGGCGAAAAGCTTCGAAAGCCTGCTGGCGGGCGCCCCCATTCCTGCGGAGAGTGCAGCTGTTGCCATGCTCGACAAAACGGTTTTCTTCATGGTGGAGTACGTAGGTGTCCTTGGGTGGATCGACACTCTGCCGCCGCCGGCCGCTCTCTACGCCTGGGTCCTGGGGTTTGGGGCCATGTTGTTCCTTGCCTACACGGCCCGCCCTCTCAGGGCGCGCTGGGTCATGGTGCTGCTGACGGTTACCGTTATCGCAGTTCCAACCGCCCTGCAAGCAAGCTCAAGCGAACAGCTGGGTTGGATTTGGCAGGGAAGATACACGCTGGCAATGGTTGTCACCCTCATCTTGGCGGCTGGAATCGCAACGCGCTTCCGGCCGTTCCGTATTACGCCTTGGACTAAGTCCATGGTCCGCTGGGGGTTGGTTCTTGGGGGATTGGCGCACGCCTATGTGTTCCTGGAAGGCTTGCGCCGCTACACCATCGGGATTCAAGATCACGTCAACTGGACAGAGATGTTTGAACCGCTGTGGCAGCCTCCAGGTACCTGGCAAGTGCTCGCGGTCATCTACATCCTGCTGTTGGCAACCTGCGGTAGTTTCCTCTACCGCCTCTTGACTACGCCGCCGGCACAGGCACGGCAGAAGCATATAGCCCCGTTGCAGCCACCGCTCAGCAGATGATGAGCGGCGGGAGATTCATTTAGAAGCGCCCGCGCTCCTGGTGGCAGGGTCATTTTTATGGCCCTGCGCCGGGGCGGCGGCATCGAAGGTGGCGCGCCAGGCCTCCATCGAAACAAGGGCCGGCAGCGCCGACCTGTAGTTATCAGCCAGCGCATTCCAGTCTTTGTACAGTCGTGCATGCTGTCTGGCCGACCGTGTCAGCATTGCCCTGAGCTTTTTCGGATCGCGCCTATACCAGGAGGCGGCCGTACCCTCCGCGTTTGAAACTACGACGGAGTCGTAGTGGGCTATCCGAAACCAGCGATTATCAAGGTGGGCAAGGTACGCCTGGGGGCGTTCCAGCGATTCCGGCGGGGGCTGCTTCATCAGCTGCCGCGCCACCATGGTCAAACCCCACTGGACCATGTCCTTCTTGGCGGGCATTTGGACATCGGCAGCGGCCGAGAGGCCGGCGCCCAGTGCAGGCGCAGGAAAATCGTCCACGTCCTCGCGCATCGTTGCGTCGGAGTATGACTCACGGAGTTCGTTGATCTCCGCGAGCTTTGTACTCAGGGAAGGATGCAGGTGCCCGGGACCTGTCAGGAGGTCGTCCCTTCCAGCCAAACGATTGTGCGCGGTGAAGTACTGCAGGGATACCAGATGTTTGACGTCTTCCTGGAAAGATTCCCGAAGGACGTTGCCCCCTTTGGGATAGGGACTATGGAGAAGTGCGGTAATGAGCCGGTTACGGTTGTGGAAGTAGGCCTGCCAGCCCACAAGGTCGTCTTTGTCTATCCAGGAGATGTGCCAGAGTGCCGCCCCTGGAAGGGATACCGTCCGGATTCCGGCAGCTCTGGCCCGAAGACCATACTCGGAGTCATCCCACTTAATGAACACGGGCAGGGGCAGGCCAATCGTCCGGATGACGGACGTCGGGATCAGGCACATCCACCAACCGTTGTAATCTACGTCGACGCGGCGGTGAAGCCATGGCGTCTGCCGAAGGTTGGAAACGCCAAAGTCGTGCCGCATCTGCATATCCTGATGCGGCTGGCCTGGCGAGAAGCGGCGGGCGTCGATGGTCTCGCCCATCGAATACAAGGTGCTCCTGCTGTAGAGATCGAACATATGGCCACCAACGATGGTGGGATTCTTGCATCTGCCGGAAAAAGCCATCATCCGCATGATGCTCTCCGGCTCCATGACGACGTCATCGTCCAGGAGGAGAACGTAGTCGCTGCCGTTTTCGACAGCTTCGTACATTCCCCGCGCGAAACCTCCTGAACCCCCAAGGTTGGCCTGGTCGATCACCCTGAGTTTTGGGCCAAAGAGCTCCGCAACCTCTGCGAATCCGGGCTGGTGCGCCACCTTTCGTGACCCTTGGTCGACGATGATAACTTCCTTCGCCAGTTCAAGGGCATCCGGATGCTCAACGAGCGAGCGAATGTTGGCGAGGCAGAAGTCGGGCTTGTCCATAGTAGTGATCTGGATCGTCGCCCGCTCCCCGGACCTCAGCGGCTGGGGCCCTTCCCAGCGTGCCTGCTTTAGGACGAGGTCGCCGCGGCTCGACGCCAGATCGAACCAATACCAACCGCCATCACCGAATGGTTTGATGGACAACTCGAATGCCGTCGTCGTGTCGCCATCCAGCCTTGCGCCTTCAACACGCTGGATCGTTCCGCGGGCATTCGATTTGTAGACGGTGACCGAACCGTGTCCGGAGGTCTCAACGACAAGCCGGATTTGCCTGACATGGGTCCATCGCCGCCAGTAACTGGCCGGGAAGGCATTGAAGTAAGTTCCGAGCGAAAGCTGTTCGCCTGAACGCACACGAATGGAATAACGGGACACCAGGTCATCGAAATGCACCTCCTTCGGGCTTGCCCCAACAAGGTGCAGCCTCTCTCCAAGAGGCTTGGGATTCCGGGCAAACTCGTTGCTCTCCTGCATCCGAACGCCGCTTGCCGGGCCGGCGTCCGCATAGAGGGACATGGTGTCCACCCCTGATTCCGGAGGGAATATGACCCTCTGGAGCGTTGCCCAGCCCGGCGTGTCAGTCATGCGTCGACGCCTCCGCTTTCCAGCTTTACGCCGCTTTCGAAGTGCGGCCGGATCTTGTTGTCAAACATGCTCAGTGCCGAACCGATGGCCATGTGCATGTCCAGGTACTTGTACGTCCCGAGACGCCCGCCGAAGAGGACGTCCTTCTCGGCCGCCGCCAGGTCGCGGTATTTCAGGAGCCGTTCCCGGTCAGCGGACGTGTTGACCGGGTAGTACGGCTCATCACCCTTCTCGGCGAAACGTGAGAACTCTCGCATGATGACGGTCTTTTCCGTCTGGTAGTCACGCTCGGGGTGGAAGTGGCGGGGCTCGATGACCCGGGTGTAGGGGACGTCGTCGTCGTTGTAATTCACAACGGAGGTGCCCTGGAAGTCCTCCATGTCCAGCACTTCTTCCTCGAAGTCGATGGTGCGCCAGGACAGGTCACCTTCAGCGAAGTCGAAGTAGCGGTCCACGGGGCCCGTGTAGATCACCGGGATGTTCCCGACCACCTTGTTCTTGCTGTACTCATGCGACTCATCGAAGAAATCGGTGTTGAGCCGGACCTCGATGTTCGGGTGCTCCGCCATCTTTTCGATCCACGCCGTGTAGCCGTTCGTGGGCAGGCCCTCGTACTTGTCGTTGAAGTACCGGTTGTCGTAGTTGTACCGCACCGGGAGCCGCGAAATGATGCCGGCCGGCAGGTCCTTGGGATCCGTCTGCCACTGCTTGCCGGTGTAGTGCTTGATGAAGGCCTCGTACAGGGGACGGCCGATCAGCTGGATGCCCTTGTCATTGAGGTTCTGCGGATCGGTCCCGGCGAGCTCGCCGGCCTGCTCCTGGATGAGTTCCCGCGCCTGGCCGGGTGTCAGGTTGGCACGGAAGAACTGGTTTATGGTCGCCAGGTTGATGGGGAGTGAGAAGACCTCCCCCTTATGCACGCCATAGACCTTGTGGACATAGTTCGTGAAGGTCGTGAACCGGTTGACGTACTCCCACACCCGCTCGTTGGATGTGTGGAAGAGGTGGGCGCCGTAGCGGTGCACCTCGATGCCGGTCTGCTCTTCTTTTTCGCTGTAGGCGTTGCCGCCGATGTGGTGGCGGCGGTCGATGACGACGACCTTCAAGCCCAGCTCAGTGGCGGCCTGTTCTGCGATTGTCAGGCCAAAAAAGCCGGACCCTACGATGACGAGGTCAGCGGTCACAAAATCTCCTGGATTGAATGCGGGCAGCGCAATTGTGCGCATTGTCTGCTGCTCTAGCCTACCCGAGGGATAGCGGGCCCCGTCGAATCGAATGCCCCTGCCACTTGTCCACATAGAAGATTCAGGCCGTGTTCCACACCATGCCAATTGCCTAGCGTGGATTCAAAGGCACCGAAGGATTCACGCCCATGACACTTCACTGCACACTGGTCCGCAGCCCCCACGCGCTTCCGGCGGGGCCGCCCATGGAACTTTCCATTACGGCACCACCGGGCACTTCCGGCGCAAAAATCCACGCCCTGCTGGTGGAGAGGTTCGGCACGGGGGCGGTCTCTATCGGCGGGGATGACCTGTGTTCCATGAGCCTCGGCAAAGCACCCCTTGTGAATGGCGCCATCCTGGTCGACGGCGGGAGCCAGCCCCCCAGCCGAAGAAGGCCGAGGAGTCCGGCTCCTGATCCCGCTGCACCCATCGCGCTGGCTGTGCACACCGGCGCCGGAGCAGGCATCCTGGTCCCCCTGAGGCGCGGCACCTACACGATAGGCAGAAGCAATACGCGCATCGTGGTTCCCGATCCTGAACTCTCCCGCGAACATGCCCGCCTGGTGGTCACCGAGAAGGACATCATGATCGTTGATCTGGAGAGCGCCAACGGCACCTATGTGGACGGCGGACGGGTCCGCCATGCGCGCGTCACCACTGACTCCACCATCCGCTGCGGCAACACGGCAATGTCGCTCGTCTTCCTGGACCTGCCTGACAAGGCACTGGCCGACGCCGGCACGTCAGTTAAGGAGCCCCTCACCGTTCCAGGCCTCACCGAGTCCGGCAATCGCGGAATCCTTCTGCTCACCGCAGTGCTCCCCCTGGCCATCGGCATAGGACTCGCGGTCCTCACAGGAATGTGGATGTTCCTTGCTTTCGCGGCCGTCTCGGCAGTCTCCGTACTCATCCCGCTGGCGACGGGCCGCCGCCAGGCGCGCGAGTTCGCACAACGGATCCAGTCGGCAGTGGAGGAGGACCGGAAGCGGCGGCAGCGGGCGGGGCCCTCCCTCCCGCTGCTGATGCTGGCTGCCCGCCATGGGCAGGTTGCGCCTTCGCGGGCCGAGGGGAACGGCAGGGTGTGGCTTCGCCTCGGGCAAGCGGCCCAGGAAGCCTGTCTGAAAGTCGAGTCGGGGACCGCGCCCCGCATTGTTCCGTCAGTCGGGGAAGTCCCCGTGCTGCTGGATCCGGATCCCCCCAACACCACGTTCCGCGGGCCTCGGACCGTGGCGGAGGCGATGATCAGGTCGCTCGTCATGCAGTTGGCAGGCTACCCGTGTGGCAGCAGGACCCGCATCATCATCTGCGGCCCGCTGGAAAGTCTTCCGCTCCCTGCCCGCTTTCTTCCCGGCGTAACCCTCGCAGGAACCCGGCGTGCCGGCATGAAGGCACTCGCGGACGGCTTCGGTTCCACCTATGATCACGGTGTCCTCCTGTCCATCGAAGCGTCCCTCATGGACGAGGACGGACTACGGGAAAAGGCAGCAGGGCTGGGCTGGCAAGTGCTCCAGTTTTGTGAGCCTGACACCGTTCCGGGTGTCCCCGAAGTGATACTCGCCGAGCGGCAGTCGTTCCTGCGGGAAACGGGACGCCGCATTGCGTTCGTCCCGGACCTGGCACCCGAGGACGTGTTCAGCAGCTTCTGTCGGCAGGTAGCGGCCTCTCCGAGGCCGCCGGAGGGCCAGGAGCGCCCGGTCCCGTCTGCCTGCGCACTGGACGAACTGCTGCCGATCACTCCCGCAGACACTGCTGCCCGCTGGGCTGCGAGTGCCGGCACCCGCGGTCTAGGCGTTCCGCTGGGACTCGGAGCAACCGGGCCTCAACTTCTTGACCTGCTGAATGACGGTCCCCACCTGCTGGTGGCGGGAACCACAGGCTCGGGCAAATCGGAACTGCTCCGAAGCCTGGCGCTGGCGCTGGCGCTCACCCACCCCCCGGACAGGGTCAATTTCCTCTTTGTCGATTTCAAAGGCGGATCGGGCCTTGGTCCGCTGGCGGGCCTGGTCCACTGCGTCGGCGTCCTGACGGACCTGTCCACCCACGAACTCGAACGGACCCTCGCATCACTTCGGGCGGAAATCAGGGTCCGGGAGGAAGCCCTCGCCGCTGCCCGGGTTCCGGACCTCACCGCCTACCGTTCCACACGCGCATCCCTTAGTTGTCCCCTTCCCCATCTGGTCATCGTCATCGACGAGTTTCGGATGCTCGTGGACGACGCTCCAGAGGTAATCCGCGAACTCATGCGGATCGCTTCCATCGGGCGCTCGCTCGGTCTGCACCTCGTCATGGCGACCCAGCGTCCCCAGGGAGCGCTGACCGCCGACATCCGCGCCAACGTCACGTCCAGCATTGCGCTTCGCGTCCAGTCGGAGATGGAGTCCCACGACGTCATCAGGACCGCAGCGGCAGCCGGCATCAGGCTGGCAACTCCGGGGCGTGCCTTTATCGCCCGCGGCATGGAGGAGCCGGAGGAATTCCAGGCGGCAGCAACTGGAGCGTGCCGTGCCATGGCAGTCGAAGAGACGGAGGTACAGCTCGCCACGGAGTATCTGGAGGCCGTGGGCGAAGACACCGCGGCCACCGCCGGCACCGCAGACCTGACACCGGTAGAAGCAGCAGCTCCCCTCGTCTCGCTTGTTCGAAATCTTTGGGCCTCACAGGCAGGGGCAGCGCCACGGCCGCCGGTTGCCCCTCCCCTGCCCCGGAAGCTCACTCAACCCCAAAGGAAGATATCCCGTGGCGGCCTGACCGCCGGGGCAACGGCGAAGGACGGCACCAGCCAGTGGACCATTGATCTGGGCCTGGTGGACTTGCCCGAGCGCCAAGAGGTGACGCCCCTGCTGTGGAACCCCGCAAAGGACAGCCACCTCGCCTTTGTCGGAGGTCCGGCGTCCGGCGCGGCGGAGGCCCTTGACCTGGCCGCCCGTGAAGTGGCCGGTCATACAGCGGAATCACACTGTTATTTCCTGGACGCCGGCGGATCCTTCCTCGGCCTGGCCGCGCACACCCGGACGGGGGCCCACGCAGGGCTGCACGAGCTGCGGCGTGCCGTCCGCATACTTGAACGGCTGGCCCAGGAACTGGCCAGCCGCCTGAACCGGGCTGACAGCTGTGTTCCGCTTGTCCTTGCGATCTCCGGCTGGGGGTCCTGGGTATCGGCTTTTCGGGCAGGACCGCTGGCCTGGGCCGAAGACCTTGTCCAGGATCTGGTCCGCGACGGCGCCAACGCCGGAATCACGGTCCTCATCTCCGGTGAGAGGGAACTGGTTACGGCCCGGTTCTGCGGATCACTTCCCAACCGCATCTACTTCCCCGCAGGCTCCAATGAGGACAGCCGAATGGCATGGCCAAAGATGCCTTCCACGGCCCCGGTCAAAGGCAGGGGCGCGGCCTTCGGGCCGATCGTCGGCGGCCCAGCAGCCGTCTGCCAGCTCTTCGAACCCGCTTCGGCCAGTGCAGCGCAGGACGGCACCAGCCCGAACGAAGTCGTTGCGGCGGGGACCCGGCCTTTCCGGGTTGAGCCGCTTCCCTCCCTGGTATCAGTCTCGGAGGTTGAGGCTTTGGCTGCCAGGATGGATGACGTCGGAGCGACGGTTCCCGAAGCGCCGCTTGCGAACGGGAAGGGACCACGCCGGAGTGCCGGCGACGCCCACTCGCGGGACCTGCTCCTGGGCGTTGGTGGCGATGAACTTCAACCTGTCACCGTTCGGATTCCGGCCGGAGGCGTCTTCGCCGTCCTCGGTGGAGCCGGTTCGGGAAAGACGAACGTCCTGCGTACCCTGCAGGCTCTGAACCCGGCCGCGGGCCGGTGGACCTGCCCGGACGGCGGCACGGACCCGGAGGAATTCTGGAAGTGTTCGCTGGCCAAGGCCAGGGAGGGGGAACTGCCGAGGGCGGCGGTGCTGCTGGCAGACGACATTGACCTCTTGCCTGCCGGCGCCTTACAGGACCTGTCTGAGTTGCACGCCCTCGGCCACCCTGTGGTCCTGACCGCAAATTACAGTCCCTTGCTGCTTCAGCGCGTTCCGTTGGTCATGGATTGCCGTGCCGCCGGACGGGGACTCCTGCTGTCTCCGCGGTCCGCTTCGGAGGGCGACCTGTTCGGGGTCCGGTTCGACATCGAGCCGGATCCCCCTGCGGGCAGGGGGATGCTGATATCCCGGGGGCGGTCCTCCCCGGTCCAGGTTGCCTGGGCGGGGACGGAATAAAAGGACCGGGCGGCAGAACCTGCTAGAGAGCCGGCGTCCCCCCACCGGTGCGCGACGCATAACTGATCACCTTGCTTTGGAACAGAAGGACGATGGCAGTGACGGCCGGAACCAGCATAGCCAGCCCGGCAAGCAGGAGGCCGCTGCTGACCGTTGGAAATCCGATGGTCAGAACGAACAGCTGCGCTACGAGGGCAGCAGCCCGGGTCCAGCGGAAGCCGCGGTTCAGGAAGAGGGCCACCGCATACAGCCAGGCGGAGAAGGCAAGCAGGAGTACAAGGGTGAACACAGCTCCCCAGAATGACAGGACAGGGCTCCCCGCCAGCAACTGGTAGCCGTACCACCCCGCCGCGACCAGGAGGGCAGTGGCCTCCGCGGCCACTACCAGGGCCACCACAAGCACCGCCGCGGGCCGGCCACTCGGGCCCTTATCGTGCTGGCCGTTTCGGCCCTGGCCGGGGTCCGGTGCGGGTGAAGGGGGCTCTGCTGGGTTTACCGGGGGTCTTGACACACTGGCACCCTACCGGACATAGTCGGACAGTGGTGAGGGCCAGCAGCGCCGGTGTGATGTATCGCTCAGCTTTCGGGGGATATCAAGCGTTATTACCCCTTGTTTACACAGCGTTAACATGACAGGCTTGATTCAGATGACCAAGGGGGCCCCGCCGGGCCCTTTTCCTTTGTAGCTACTAGTGAATAATTTCACAAGGGCTCTTCCCAGAAATGGAGCAACTGATCAGCATGGATTGGCGTAACCGCGCAGCGTGCCTCGAAAAGGACCCTGAACTCTTCTTCCCCGTCGGGAACACCGGGCCTGCCCTCCTGCAGATCGAGGAAGCAAAGAGCGTCTGCCGCCGGTGCCCCGTTGTGGATACCTGCCTGCAGTGGGCCCTCGAGTCCGGCCAGGACGCCGGCGTCTGGGGCGGCATGAGCGAAGACGAGCGCCGGGCGCTGAAGCGCCGCGCTGCCCGCGCCCGCCGCGCTTCCTGATCCCACCGGAAACCTCCAGGCACAAACAGCCCCGGCTGCAACCTTCCAAGGCTGCAGCCGGGGCTGTTTCAGTTGTTCCTCCTCGGTAGTCCGGCTCCGGCAAAGGTAGCCGGGCTCCCGACCTACTTCCCGGCGAGGCTGAGGCGGATCTCGACGGCAGTGCCGCCGCCCTCCCGTGGCCGCCACTGGATGGTCCCGCCCAGTTCGCTCGTCACGAGGGTCCGCACGATCTGAAGCCCCAGCCCCTCAACGTGGGGTGTGTCGGGAAGCCCCACGCCGTCGTCGGCGATGGTGACGGTGAGCTCCTCGCCGTCATCCCCTTCCGACCGGTCAGCGATCAGCGAGACCGTTCCCGCCCTTCCCTCCAGTCCGTGCTCCACGGCATTGGTTACCAGTTCGTTGATGACCAGGGCCAGCGGGGTGGCGAGGTCGCTGGGCAGCTCGCCAAAGGTGCCGGAGCGTTCCGTCCTGACCTGTTGCGAGGGCGAGGCGACTTCCGCGGAAAGACGGAACTGACGTCCGATCAGCTCATCAAAATCCACGCTCTGGGTGAGGCCCTGGGACAGGGTCTCGTGGACGAGCGCGATGGTGGCCACCCGCCGCATCGCCTGCTCCAGGCCCTGTTTGGCTTCGTCGCTGACCATGCGCCGGGACTGCATGCGCAGCAGCGCCGCCACGGTCTGGAGATTGTTCTTGACCCGGTGGTGGATCTCCCGGATAGTGGCGTCCTTGGTGACAAGCTCCATTTCCCGCCGGCGCAACTCGGACACATCGCGGCACAGGACCAGCGCGCCGAAGCGCTGCTGCTCGTCGCGCAGCGGAATCGCGCGCAGGGACAGGCTCACCCCCCGGGACTCGATCTCACTGCGCCAGGGCATCCGGCCGGTCACTACGAGGGGGAGCGTCTCGTCCACCATGCGGCGGTCCTTGAGGAGGCTGGCGGTCACCTCCGCGAGGGACCGGCCCTCAAGGGATTCCCCGTCACCCAGCCGCCTGAAGGCAGAAACACCGTTGGGACTGGCGTACTGCACGATGCCTTCTGCATCCAGCCTGATCAGCCCGTCCCCCACGCGCGGCGCACCGCGCCGGGAACCCGTAGGCGACGCGAAGTCCGGCCAGAGCCCCAGCGTGCCCATCCGCAGCAGGTCATACGCGCACTGGCGGTAGGTCAGTTCGAGCCGGGACGGCATCCGCGAGCTGGACAGGTCCATGTGCGTGGTGACCACGGCAAGGGTGCGCCCGTTGCGGACCATGGGGACCGCCTCCACCCGCAGGGCCATGTCACTGCTCCAGTTCGTTTCGCTGGAGCGTTCAATGGAACGGCTGTTCCATGCCTTGTCCACGAGCGGCTGCAGGTCGGACCGGATGCCCTCGCCCACGAAGTCGCCGTGGAACACCGTGTGCGTGGTGGAGGGCCGGACATGCGCCAACGCCACATACCCGTGGTCAGGGTGCGGGAACCACAGCGCAAGGTCCGCGAACGCCAGGTCCGCGACCATCTGCCAGTCCCCCACCAGGAGGTGCAGCCACTCGGCATCGCCCGGCCCAAAATCAGCATGTTCCCTGATAGGGTCCGTAAAGATTGCCACTGCACCTCCATTTGCGACGCCGGCTTGGCTAGCGTCGAACGATTGACCTCAAGAGCCTCAATGCTACCGACAGTGACGCCATATCGTCGGCCTCAAGTGAATTGACCTCGTCGAACATGGACTTGGCCCGGCTCAGCTGCTCGGCATTTTGAGCCTCCCAGTCCTTCAGGCGGGCCTCCGGCGAGTCGCTGGCAGCGGTGGCGTCCAGCACCGCCATCGTCATGTCCGAAATGGTGGAGTACAGGTCATCCCTCAGGGCCGCCCGGGCCAGGGCCTGCCACCTGTCCTGCCGGGGCAGGCTGCTGATCCGTTCCAGCAGCGAGTCGGCGTGGAACCGGTTGAAGACGGTGTAGTAGACGGCCGCGATTTCATTCACAGGCTCCTTGCGCCCATGCGCGATCTTGGCAATGTCCAGCAGCACGAAGCTCTCGAATAGCTCCGCCCATCGCAGGGCGAGGCCTTCCGGCAGCTCCCATTCACGCGCTGTCTCCAGCCAGCCTGCCACCCGTTCCCGGTCATCACCCCGCAGGTAGTCCAGCAGGTGGGCCCGCATCGGCTCCATCACGGGCTTGAACTCCAACACGACGTCGGCTATCGGCCGGGAGACCGTGCCCTGGCCCAGGAGCCAGCGGACTGCACGGTCAAGCAACCGCCGGATGTCCAGGTGGACGGCGCTCCAGTGCTCGGTGGGGAAGGACGCCGGCAGGCTGTTCAGCTCCCCCACCATGTGGTCCAGCTCGTAGATCTCCCGCAGGGCCACGAATGCCTTTGCCACCGCTGCTTCGCTGGCCGACGTTTCCTCCATCACCCGGAACGCGAACGTGATGCCGCCGAGGTTAATCATGTCGTTGGCAACCACAGTGGCAATGATCTCGCGCCGCAGCGGGTGGGTGTCCAGTTCAGCGTCAAAACGCTCCCGCAGCTGCGCGGGGAAGTAGGCGCGCAACGTCTGCCTGAACCAGGGGTCGTCTGCCAGGTCGCTTTCCCGCAGTGCCGTCGCGAGCTCGATCTTGGCATACGCGGCGAGTACCGACAGTTCAGGAGATGTCAGCCCCTGGCCCTGCTGCAGCCGCTCCCGGAGCGCTTCGGTGGAGGGAAGCGCCTCAAGGTCCCGTTTCAGGTCGGCCGTCTTCTCGAGCCAGTCCATCAGCCGTTCGTAGCTCGGGCTCCACTCGGCCACCTTGGTCCGGTCGTTCAGCAGCAGGATGTTCTGGTCAATGTTGTCTTCAAGAACCAGCCGGCCCACTTCGTCGGTCATCGATGCAAGGAAGCCGGAGCGTTCTTCCGCCGACAGCTTTCCGGCAGCCACCATCCGGTCCACGAAGATCTTGATATTGACTTCGTGGTCGGAGCAGTCCACGCCGGCGGAGTTGTCGATGGCGTCCGTGTTGAGGATGACACCCTGCAGCGCCGCTTCAATGCGGCCGCGCTGTGTCATGCCGAGGTTTCCGCCTTCGCCCACCACCTTGACGCGCAGGTCCCGGCCGTCCACCCGGATCGCGTCGTTGGCCTTGTCCCCCACCGAGGCGTTGGTCTCGGTGCTCGCCTTGACGTAAGTCCCGATGCCGCCGTTGTAGAGCAGGTCGGCGGGGGCAAGGAGGACTGCGCGGAGGAGTTCCGGCGGGCTGAGTTCGGTGGTTTCGGCCGGCAGTCCCAGCGCCGTGCGGACCTGGGGCGAAACCGGGATCGACTTGGCCTGCCGGGCGAAGACTCCGCCGCCTTCACTGATGAGCGACTTGTTGTAGTCATCCCACGAGGACCTCGGCAGCTCGAACAAACGCTGCCGCTCCGCAAAAGAGGCTTCCTCGTCCGGGTTGGGGTCGAGGAAAATGTGGCGGTGGTCGAAGGCCGCCAGGAGGCGGATGTGGCGGGACAACAGCATGCCGTTACCGAAGACGTCCCCTGACATGTCCCCCACGCCCACCACGGTGAACGGCTGGGTCTGGGTGTCCAGGTCGAGTTCGCTGAAGTGGCGTTTCACCGACTCCCACGCACCCCGCGCCGTAATGCCCATCGCCTTGTGGTCGTACCCCACGGATCCGCCGGACGCGAATGCGTCCCCGAGCCAGAAACCGTACTCGGCAGCGAGCCCGTTGGCGATGTCGGAGAACGTCGCGGTGCCCTTGTCGGCAGCCACCACGAGGTAGGAATCGTCGTCGTCGTGCCTTACAACGTCCGACGGCGGCACGAGCCTTTCGCTGTCACCCTCGGTGAGGAGGTTGTCTGTGATGTCCAGCAGGCCCCTGATGAAGGTCTTGTAGCTTTCGATCCCTTCCGCCATCCAGGCGGCGCGGTCAACCGTGGGGTCGGGAAGCTGCTTGGCAAAGAAACCGCCCTTTGCCCCCGTAGGCACGATGACGGCGTTCTTCACCGTCTGCGCTTTCACCAGCCCCAGGATCTCGGTGCGGAAATCCTCGCGGCGGTCGGACCAGCGAAGCCCGCCGCGTGCCACCTTGCCGAAGCGGAGATGGACCCCCTCCACCCGCGGCGCGTAGACCCAGATCTCGAACATGGGGCGCGGGAAGGGCAGGCCCTCAAGCCGGGCGGGATCGAGTTTGAAACTCAGGTGAGGCTTGTTCTGGTAGTAGTTGGTCCGGAGCGTCGCCTCGATCAGGTTGACGAACGTGCGGAGGACCCTGTCGGCGTCGAGCGTCTCCACCTTTTCAATGGCCAGGTCCAGGTCCTTGCGGGCGGACGCCTGGGCCTCATTGCGCTCTTCGTCGTTGAGGGAAGGATCGAAGCGCGCGGCGAAGAGCGCAGTCAGCCCCTTGGTCACGCGGGGGTTGGCCAGCAGGGTATCGGCCATGAAGCCGAAGGAGTTGGTGTTACCCATCTGGCGCATGTACCGCGCGTAGGCCCGCAGCACGGTGATCTTCCGCCACTGCAGACCCTCGCGCAGCACCAGCCGGTCGAAGCTGTCCGACTCGGCTGCACCCGTCACTGCAGCGCCGAAGGACTCGGCAAGGAGCTGGCCCGTGGAGACCGGGTCCACCTTTGCCGGGTACTTCAGGCCAAGGTCGTACAGGAAGAAGTCGCGGCGGTCCGCCGTTTCGATTTCGAAAGGCCGCTCGTCCAGGACCTCCAGTCCGAGGTTGTGGAAGTACGGCAGGATCTGGCTGAGGCTCTTGGGCTCCAGCATGTAGAGCTTGACCCGCGCGTCCTCCTCCAGTGTTGCCCCCGCACCTTCCGGGAGATAGACGTGCACGCCGGGGCGCTCCTGGACAGTACCTTCAGCCCGTTCCGCGGCGGCACCGTACTTCTCGAACCGTGCAATGTCCTCGAGTGCGTCCTCGACTTCGTAGTCCACCCGGTAGCTGGCGGGAAACGCTTCCGACCAGATGGCGGCAAGCTCCTTTGCCTCAGAAACGTCCCGCCCCTCGCGCAGGACCTCCGCGATCCCTTCGCTCCAGGAGCGAGCAGCCCGCACAAGGCGCTTCTCCAGCTCCTCCGCATTGACGTTGCTGATGTCTGCGTTCTTGGGCAGCCGGATGCGGAAGAACAGGCGGGCCAGCGCCGACTCCGTCATGCGGGCTTCGTAGTCAATCGAGACGGCCTGGAACGTTTCGCGCAGCTCCTGCTCGATGCGGAGGCGAACGTTCGTGGTGTACCTGTCCCGTGGAAGATAGACGACGGCGGACATGAACCGGCCGTAGATGTCAGGCCGAAGGAACAGCCTGGTGCGCCGACGCTCCTGGAGTTTCTGGATACCGAGGGCAGTGGCGGCTAGGTCCGGGACCTCAATCTGGAATAGCTCGTCCCTGGGATAGGTTTCCAAGATGCCCAGCAGGTCCTTGCCGGAGTGGGAGTCCGGGGGAAAGCCGGCGCTTCGAAGCACCGCGTCAACCTTCTCGCGCACAATCGGAATATTCCGGACGGAGCCGGTGTAGGCGCTGGTTGCCAGGAGGCCGATAAAGCGCCGCTCGCCGTTGACATTCCCCGCGGCGTCAAAGCTCTTCACACCGATGTAGTCCAGGTAGGCCGAGCGGTGGACGGTGGAGCGGGAGTTTGCCTTCGTGATGACCAGGGCGCGTTTTTCCCGTGCCTTCTTCCGGCCGGTGTCCGTCAAGTGCTGAATGTGGGGCGAGTCGGTGGAGGGCCGCAACAGCCCAAGGCCGCTGTCTTCACGGAGCTCCAGGACGTCTTCCCCGTCAACGTTGACCAGGTCGTATTCCCGGTAGCCCAGGAAGGTGAAGTTCCCGTCGTCGAGCCAGCGAAGGAGGTCCTGCGCCTGCCGCAGTTCGGCGATTTGCGAGGAGTTGGCTGTCTGGTCAAGGCTTTCCGCAATTTGGATGGCCTTCTGGCGCATCTTTGGCCAGTCCTCCACGGCGGCGCGGACATCCTTGAGGACCCGTTCAAGGCCTTCGAGGAGGGAGGCTTTCGCGTCTTCCGAGACGCGGTTGATCTCGACGGCGATCCAGGACTCCATGTGCGAGGCGTTCTCACCCTGGGCAATGAGGTGGGACAGGCTGGGCATGGCGGCCGTGTCGCCGCTGGAAATCCCAAGGTGCGCCGGGACCCTGCTGACCTTGGTGAGCTCGCCGCTCTCCCTGTTCCGGGTAGCCACGAAGAGGGGGTGGATGACCAGCTTGATGGCGGCATGCTGCCGGACGAGTTCGGCGTTGACCGAGTCCACCAGGAAGGGCATGTCATCTGTGACAACGAAGACCACGCTGCTGTCTTCCTCGTCCGCAATGGCGACCTTCGCCTGGCCAGGCCTCCGGACGGAGGCGATCTCCCGGTGATGGTCGGCACGGGCAACCAGCACGTCCCGGGGGTACGTTCGGGCGTCCTCTTCGGCTAGGTGCTGGTAGTAGTCCCCAATGAAGCCCTCATCGCCTACAAGGGAAAGGGGCTGATCCTCCACGCTGGATCCAGACGACATCGACAAACGCCTCCATCACAAGATATTCGCTGCACCCTTGCAGCTCTTATGGCGAGCCTAGTCCTTCGCCCGGCGCCGTGCTGTGGAAGAAAATACAGAGGATTTCCGATTTTGCTGGTCGGATGCACAAACCAAATTGCGGATGGCGTGGCGCAGGGACGAATCTGGAGCAACCTCAAGCAGCAGGGACCCTCCCAACAGTGCGGCATCCGCCGCAGACACGTCGTAGGGAAGGAAAGCCTTAAGCTCAGACGCGGGACCGTACCGCTCCCAGGCATCCATCAGCTGCCTCTCCGGCCCTCTGCCTACCGACGAGGCGCGTACGCGGTTCATCACAACAATGGGTGATGCCTGCGGAACAGCCAACTCGAGCTCTGCGAGGCCACGGACCAGCCTCGGCACTCCCACCGGGTCCGCGGCACCCACAGCGTAGAGCGTGTCAGCCAGCTCGAGCGACCGCAGCGTGGCTGCGTTCCGCCGCGGGGCCAGCGTATCGAAACTGAGTTCTTCGTCCGCTTCAAGGCAGAACCCGGCATCCACCACCACGACTTCCGCAATCTCCCGGGCGCGTTCGAGGACCAGCGCAAGGGCGGAGGCCCGGAGCTCCGTCCAGCGGTCCGCCCGGGTAATCCCGGTAAGGACCCTGAAGGTGCCCGCTTTGGTTGCCACTGGCGCGGCGATCTTCTCGAGCGCCTCCCTGTCCAGCAGGCCCTGGTCCGCGAGCCTGCATGCCTGTGCCAGGCCCGCCGACTCATCGAGGAGGCCCAGGACAGCCGCGATGCTGGCGCCATAACTGTCGGCGTCAACAAGAAGCACGGCCGTTCCTTCCGCAGCCAACTCACCGGCGATATTTGCAGCAACGGTGGTCCGTCCGGGAGCTCCGGCCGGCCCCCAGACCGCAATGATCCTGCCCGGACCCGGTTCATCCGGCCCCGCCGGCGGCTCGGCCTGGACGGACTTCAGTGCAGCCCCGGGGTCAGCCGGGCCGCTTCTCCGGGCAACACCTGGCCCCCGCCCTGTAAGTTGGGCTACCGCCTCCGCGATCCTGTCCGAGAGCGCCGCGGACTCCACGCCGGTCAGCGCTGAAGCTACCCCTATCGACCGCAGCCGGGCGGCTTCGTCGGCGTTGTCAGTCAGGGCAATGATTGCCACCCCAACTGCCGAAAGCCTGTCCACGAGCGAGGAAGTCAGTCCTTCGGACCCGTCCGCCACAACCGCAGCCCTGGCCAGGCCGCTTTGGCACGCCGCCAGAAGTTCGGGAAGTTCCGTGCACCTCCTGACCACCGTTACCGGTCCATGCAGGCGCTCGAGCCCGCCCACCAGATCGTCCCTGCTCTGGCCGACGGTAACTACCGGGATGCTCACCTGGCACCGCCGCCCGGGTTCCAGACCACAGAGATTTTCGCCTCGTTGGCCTGGGCCCCCAGAAGGGCCGGCATTTGACCATCCTCCACCAACACCATCAGGACGGTGGTTTTTGATGATCCCAGAGCCGTCGAGCCGGAAGTTACTTCCGCGATCTCAGCGCCGGGAAGGAGGAGTTTCGGTTCACTGAATCCGTTGCGGGCATCCGGCTGCGCAACCCAAACGTCCACCCTCGCGCCGGCGACGGCTTGCGCCGGGAGGGTTTCCTCGATGGTGAGGGCTACCGGCTTCCGGTCGAGTTGGTCGACTGAGCCAAGGCTGGCGCGGGGCACCAACTGGTGCTTGCCGATGCGCTGGACCGCCACCACCCCTTCGGGGATGCCTGATTCGGCCGTAATATACTGCTCCTCCGTCTCACCCAGGCGCACCTTTGCGCGCACAACGTTATCCCGGGTCAGCCTCTCCCCTACGGCGATGCCGTCACGGGCCGCATATACCTCGGTGGTCCGGTCCGCACTGCCGACAAGGAACACAACACCCGCCACGGACACCAAGACCAGGAGGACACCTACCAGCAGGCGGGGGTCCTTCCATGATGGCCGTTTCAGCCTGGCCGCCGTGGCGGATGAATCAGGAACCATGAAAATTTCTCCCCCTATGTGCGCCGGCCCTGCTCGCCGTGTCCAAACACCCTCATTGTTACCGCCGTGACGCTGGAACGAAAGTCACGATGCCAAACAGGGCCAATCTGTGGATAACAGCAGCATAAGGTCCCATTCGATGGCAAAATGGAGGCATGCCAAGGTTCCTAACGCTCGCAGATGTCGCCGAGCAGCTTCAGATCAACTCGCCGGCCGCGTACGCGCTGGTCCGCAGTGGAGAACTGAAGGCCATCCAGGTGGGCGGCCGCGGCCAATGGCGGGTTGAAGAAAAGATGCTGGAGCAATACATCGAGGAGCGCTACGCCGAGGCCAGCCGGATGATCCAGGAATCCAAGTCCAGGTCCGTCTGAGCTCCGTCCGGGACTTCGGCGCCAACAGCACCGCCGGCTAAGAATCGCCAGTCCGCCGTGACCTGACGGCCGCCAACGCCGCCAAGGGGATGACTGACACCTGGCCGACTTGGTTGCTGCGGCGCACCTCTCCCGGAGTGAACGTCGCCAGGTCCAGATAATCCTTCCCCACCCGGTCGATGACCCCGGCCAGCCTCACCGCACCGGCACCATGCGCCAACGTCACCGCCAGTTCCGCGCGGTCCCGTGCCAAAGCGCGCAGCGCGTGCGCAAGTCCCAGCCCCCTGCGCACCGCCGACGGTTCAGCCACGGAGAACCTGCCCAGGCCCACATAACGTACAGCGGCGGCATACGGGACCAGGACCTGGTGCCGCTCCTCATCGAGAACCAAGGCGTCCGCGCCGGCGTGGCTCAGCGCGCCGCGGACAACATCGCCACACGCGAGATGCACGGCGAGGCGGCACCCCAAGGCGCCGCGGAGCCGGTCCGCGAGCCCGACGTCCACCATCTCCGCCCGGGTCCGTTCGTTGATCTCCGCGTCCAGGGAAAGCCGCTCCGATTCGGCAAATTGGCTTTCCATGTCATTGAAGAGTGCATCCCAGCGCATTGCGTCAGCGTAGGACCGGGCCGGGCGGCCGGTCAATGCATCAAGTAATTCTTTCCAGCGTATGGACAAACCTGCACGCACGGGCTCAAACTTTCCTTATGCGTATCAAACAACATCAAACTGCATCAAATGAGCAGTTCTGTGGCTAGGCCTGGATCACGGCGGTTGTCTGCCGACGCCGTGGCAGCGGCAGCTGTCCTCCTGTTGGGCCTTTTGCTGTGCCTCATCGGCTCGGGGCTGCTGGCACAGTGGAAGGATTCGTATGCGCGGCAGCAGCTGCCCGGCGTGGAGATTCATCTGGCTGCCGCAGCAGGCATTGCAGGAGCGGGCATTGTGGCCTGGTGGTTCGTGTCGCTGGCGTGCGCGGCCGCTACCGCCGTCCTGGCCAGAACAGGCAGAGCCCGGGCCGCAGCAGCCACGCGGAAGCTTTCCCCCGCTTTCATGCAGCGGTTGGTGCTCGGCGCGCTGTCCGTTCAACTCCTGGCCGGACCCGTGGCCCACGCCTCGGTACCGGCGCCCGGCCCGGTGTGGGCACCCACGCAAGGCCACTCATCCTCGGCGCCCGCTGGCCCTGCCACTGCGACAGCCCAAGATCCAGCCAAATCCCCGCCGGCCCATACGGAGACGCTGGCCGGTGCAGTGACCCGATCCGGGAATGAAGCACCGGCCGGCAACGTGGCGCCGGTCCATACAGGGAAGGAACACGCCGTCGTTGAAACAACGGCGCCACCGCCACCCGTCCACCCCGGCTGGCAACCGGTCCCGCCGGTGGTGAATCCGGGCATGCTTGCGGCTCCTGCCATCCGTGCCACCCGGGAAGCAGCGCCTGCGGAGGTTGAAGGCGTCACCGTCCAGGCGGGAGACACCCTGTGGGACATCGCTGCCCGTCATCTGGGACACGGTGCTTCGGACCTGGACATCGCGCTTCAGTGGCCCCGCTGGTACCAGGCCAACCTGGCACTCATAGGACAGAACCCTGACGTGCTGCTCCCGGGACAGATTCTTCAGCCACCTTCACCCGCCCACAAATAGCCAGGCCGCGAATAGCCAGGCCACACCCTACGAGCCAAGCCCGATCCCGTCCGCCATCCCACTGACGGCAATCCAACCAAGGGGAAACCAATGAGTGCAGTGACACCGATACGCACGGCCAAGACCACAAACTGGGCGGGCCAAGGGACGGCCCCGGGAGCGGAGGCAGGACATGCGCCGCGCCGGCCAACCACGCCACCGTTGTCTCCGGGCCGCCAGGCAGCTTCCACGCCTTTGCGTCCCGTCGACGACATGGCGGAGGTCCGCGCAGTCACCCGCACCACAGTGCAGGCGGCCATGGAGGTACTTGCCGGGATCCGGCCGATCCATCAGCTTGCCCGGCGCCTTGACCCCCGTTGCCTGGCGGCCCTGCAACACCGGGCCGCCCTTATCCGCCGCGAGCTCACGCGTACGGGTAGTCCGGCCCTGGCAAGGCTCCATCGCAACTCGACTGTCAGGTCGGTCCGGGTCTGCGAGGTCGCCGACGGCATTTACGAGGCCAGCGCAGTGGTGGTGGACGACGTACGGGCCCGTGCCGTTGCCGTCCGGCTGGAGCAAAGCAAGCAGGTGTGGCGGGTGACCGAACTTGTCATTGGTTGACGACGCAGCGGAAAGAAAGCAGGGCCGGGAACCACTGTTCCCGGCCCTGCCCGCACTCATTGCCTGGCACCGCGGCCGGCAGGCAGGTCGTTCTGTGGTCAGCGGCGCTTTTTCTTTGCGGGGCGCTTTGCCGCATCCTGCGCGGCCGCCTTGGCCGGATTTCCGGAACGGCCGGAGGAACGGGTCTCTACCCTGGTCTGCGTGCCACCGGTTTCGCTCGGAGCCGTGTACTGCAGCTGGGCAGGCTTTTCCGGAGCTTCCAGACCGGCGGCCCGTACCTGCGGTTCGACATGCTCGGTGTGTCCGCCCTGTGCATCCGGCACCACCACGTCCTGGGCAGGAGTGACTTCCACTTCGAGATTGAACAGGAACCCCACGCTCTCTTCGCGGATGGCTTCCATCATGCTCTGGAACAGGAGGAAGCCTTCACGCTGGTACTCCACGAGGGGATCACGCTGTGCCATGGCGCGCAGGCCAATGCCCTCTTTGAGGTAGTCCATCTCATACAGGTGTTCCTGCCACTTCCGTCCAATGACGGAGAGGACCACTCGGCGCTCAAGTTCCCGCATGCTTTCGGAGCCGATGGCTTCCTCGCGCGCCTGGTACACCAGCCGTGCGTCGGACAACAGCTCCTCTTTCAGGAACTCAACAGTGAGCCTGGACTTCCCGCCGGCTTCCTCGATGATCTCGTCCGGAGTAACGCTGACAGGGTAGAGCGTCTTGAGGTTGGTCCAGAGCAAGTTGTAGTCCCAGTCGTCCCCGTTTCCTTCGGCCGTTGCGGCGTCGATGAAAGCGGTGATGGTGTCTTCGACGAAGAACTGTACTTTCTCATGCAGGTCGTCGCCTTCGAGGATCCGGCGCCTGTCGCTGTAGATCGCTTCTCGCTGGCGGTTAAGGACGTCGTCGTACTTCAGGACGTTCTTGCGCTGTTCGGCGTTGCGGCCCTCAACCTGCCCCTGGGCGGAGGCGATTGCCCGGGACACCAGCTTCGATTCCAGTGCGACGTCGTCGGGCACGGAGCTGTTCATGAGCCGTTCCGCCGCCCCTGAGTTGAAGAGCCGCATGAGGTCATCGGTCAACGACAGGTAGAACCGGGATTCGCCGGGATCGCCCTGGCGGCCGGAACGTCCGCGGAGCTGGTTGTCGATGCGGCGTGATTCGTGGCGCTCGGTGCCGAGGACGTAGAGTCCGCCGAGATCCAGGACTTCTTCATGCTCGTCCTTGACGGACTGCTTGGCAGCCTCAAGGGCGGCGGGCCACTGGGACTCGTACTCCTCGGAGTTCTCTTCAGGGTCCAGTCCGCGCTTCGCGAGCTCGGCGACAGCGGTAAACTCAGCGTTGCCGCCGAGCATGATGTCGGTACCGCGGCCGGCCATGTTGGTTGCCACCGTGACGGCACCCTTTCGGCCCGCTTGGGCAACGATGGCGGCTTCGCGTGCATGGTTCTTCGCGTTGAGGACCTCGTGGCGAATGCCTTCCTTGGCAAGGAGCCGGGAGAGGTATTCGCTCTTTTCAACGCTGGTGGTGCCCACCAGGACAGGCTGGCCCTTTTCGTGGCGTTCGGCAATGTCCCGCACAACGGCGTCGAACTTGACCGTTTCATTCTTGTAGACGAGGTCCGGCTGGTCGATGCGCTGCATGTCCCGGTTGGTGGGAATGGCCACTACGCCCAGCTTGTAGGTGCTCATGAACTCGGCCGCCTCGGTTTCGGCGGTGCCGGTCATGCCCGAGAGCTTGTCGTACATGCGGAAGTAGTTCTGCAGCGTAACGGTGGCCAGGGTCTGGTTCTCGGCCTTGATCTCGACGCCTTCCTTGGCCTCGATCGCCTGGTGCATGCCCTCGTTGTAGCGCCGGCCGGCCAGGATGCGGCCGGTGTGCTCGTCGACAATCAGCACTTCACCGTCCAGGATGACGTAGTCCTTGTCCCGCTTGAACAGTTCCTTGGCCTTGATGGCGTTGTTAAGGAAACCGATGAGGGGCGTGTTCGCGGACTCGTACAGGTTCTGGATGCCGAGGTAGTCCTCCACCTTTTCGATGCCGCTCTCCAGGACGCCGACGGTGCGCTTCTTCTCGTCGACCTCGTAGTCCTTCTCCGGCTGCAGCCGCTGGACCACTTTGGCAAATTCGCTGTACCAGCGGTTTGTGTCCCCCTGCGCGGGGCCGGAGATGATGAGCGGGGTACGCGCCTCATCGATGAGGATCGAGTCCACCTCGTCAACGATGGCGAAGTTGTGCCCGCGCTGGACGAGCTCGTTCCTGTCCCACGCCATGTTGTCGCGGAGGTAGTCGAAACCGAACTCGTTGTTGGTGCCGTACGTGATGTCCGCGGCGTACTGCTGGCGCCGGACCGCCGGGTCCTGGTTGGCCAGGATGCACCCGCTGGTCAAACCAAGGAAACGGTAGACGCGGCCCATGAGGTCGGACTGGTATTCGGCGAGGTAGTCGTTAACGGTGACCACGTGGACACCCTTGCCGGTCAACGCGTTCAGGTAGGCGGGAGCGGTCGCCACCAGGGTCTTGCCTTCGCCGGTCTTCATTTCCGCGATGTTGCCCAGGTGCAGGGCGGCACCACCCATCAACTGGACATCGAAGTGGCGCATCCCCAGGGTCCGTGACGAAGCTTCGCGGACTGCGGCAAAAGCCTCCGGAAGCAGGTCATCCAGCTCCTCGCCATCCTGGTGGCGTTCGCGGAGCCGGGCAGTTTCTTCCCGGAGTTCGGCATCCGTGAAGGTCTTGAAGGAGTCTTCCAGGGCATTGATGGAGTCGGCATAGTTCCTCAGCTGCCGGAGTGTTTTTTTGTCACCGGTGCGGAGAAGTTTTTCGATAAGTGATGCCACGTGAAGATGCTCCCAGTCTCATGCCGCCGAATTCTGGCGTTTTTAGTCTACGGGAGAGACGCCGCCGCGAGCCCCGTTTGTTCCCTCAGAGCGGATACTCCCCTGCCGCTGACCGCCGCGGCGAGGCTCCCGGCGAGGTCGCCAACCGGGAAGACTTCCACTTCGGACAGGCCGAGCCAGTCGGCCATGAGCCGAAGCTCCGCAGCGAGTTCGACGGCGGTGTCCGGCGGGGCGTAAGGCTCCGCGAAGGCGGACCTCGCCAGCAGGATCCCGCGTTGGCGGTCCGCCTTCAGGTCCACACGGGCCACGATCCTGTCGCGGAGGAGGAAGGGAAGGACGTAATACCCGTAGCGCCTCTTGTGTTCGGGCGTGTAAATCTCGATCCGGTAGTGGAAGCCGAACAGTTCCTCAAGCCGCCGGCGTTCGAACACCAGGGAGTCGAACGGACTCAGCAAGGCGCGGCCGGTGGCGCGCCGAGGCAACCTCGCTTCGACATGGCGGAAGACATCACGCTCCCAGCCCGGAACTGTGACGCGTTCCAGCCTGCCCATCCGCACCAGATGTTCGACGGCGGCCGCCGCAGCCTTCGGAGGGGTGCGGAAGTAATCCGCGAAACAACGTACGGTGCCGATGCCATGTGCCTGGGCAGCGGCGTCGATCAGCCGGTGCATCGCTTCCGCTGGACCGGCGTCGCCTGTCGCCGGCCCGGACAGCTCCGGCAGCACCCTGGATGTCAACGTGTACCTGCGCTCGAACTGCTCCGTCCGCGCTGCCGCGGAGACCACGCCTTCCTCGAACAGGTGCTCGAGCACCCGTTTGACGGCGTTCCAGTTCCAGCCCCAGTTGGCAGTCTCCTTCTCCTCGACGTGGCCCATCCTGGCAGTCAGCTGGGCCGCGGTCAGGGGCCGGGAGCGTGCCAGCGTGTCCAGGATCTTCCCTGCGATTGCGGCGCGAAGGTCAGGGTCCATGCGGGAGGCACCGACCCAGGAGCGCTTCTGCCACAGGAGGAGGTCCGCGTAGTGCTCCGGGCGGATGTAGCTCGCTTCGTGTGCCCAGTACTCCACCATGCGCCGCGGATGGACGGCGGTCATTCGCTGGAGGATGGTTCGGTCGTAGTTTCCCAGCCGCGAAAAGAAGGGCAGGAGGTGGCTCCGGGAGACGACGTTCACGGAATCGATCTGGACGAGCTGGATCCGGGCAAAGGTGCGGCCCACCGCCCGTGAGGTCACGGGGCCGGTGGGCCGTCCTTTGTCGAGTCCCTGGGCTGCCAAAGCGATCCGCCGTGCCTGGTCCAGGCTCAGCGTCGCTGACACTTCAGTCCTCTCTGTGGATGGTGTCAACCACCCTACGCGTTTGCGGCGGCGTCGTCCGAACGGTACGCAATGACCTTTTCCTCCACCACGGTGTCTCCGGGTTCGCACTCGTGATCCAGCGTGATGACCCCGTAGGTCCAGCCGCGGCGCCGGTACACGACCGACGGCGTGTTGGTGGCCTTGTCCACGAAAAGGTAGAAATCATGGCCCACAAGTTCCATGTTGTCCACGGCGTCGTCGAGGGAGAGGGAGGCGGCAGGAAAAACCTTGCGCCGGATCAGGACGGGCGAGTTGCCGGCCGGGATGTCGTTTTCAACATCGTAGGGAGACTTGTCCTCGGGGGCGGCGACGGCCTCATTCCGGTGGCTGGCCTCGACATAAAGCGGTTCTTGCGTGCTGGCGGGTTCCAGGGTGGCCGTCGCTTCCCGGACAGCCTTAGGGGTGTGCCGTCCATGGTGGACCTTCTTGCGGTCCTTGGCCCGACGGAGCCGTTCAAGCAGTTTGTTGTAGGCAAGATCAAAGGCCGCGAACTTGTCAGCGGCGCTGGCTTCGGCACGAATCACGGGTCCCCGGCCCAGCACCGTCACCTCAACGGTCAGCTGGTCGCCGGTCTGCCGGGCATTGGTCTCCTTCGAGACTTTCGCGTCCACCCGCTGGACCTTGTCCCCAAGCGACTCGATTTTCGAAATCTTTTCCCCGGCATATTCACGGAACCGGTCTGAGACTGTCAGATTTCGTCCGCTGATCATAAACTCCATGGTGCCCTCCAAATGACTTCGGTGACACGACGGCGGCGCTTCCCTGGGCCGATCTGTGTGACAGTCGAGCCCCTCTCCGAGCCGCCATCGAAAGGTACATTCTGTTCTTGGTACCCACCACCGACGTTAGTTCATAGGCACCCGTTATTCATCCTTTCTTGGTTTATTTTTTTCTAAGTCATGGCGGCTTCCGCGGGTCTTCGGGAGTTGGGCGCCGTGGCCCTCGGCGTCCGGCGGGCGTGTCGCAGCGAGGACGACGGCACCCGTTACCTGTGCCCCTGATGCATGGAGCGCGCGGGCTGCTTCGGCCAGCGTGGAGCCGGTGGTCAGGACGTCGTCGATGATGACGCAGCGGCGCCCGGCCACCTTTGCCCGCCCCCGCCTGGAGACCCGCATGGAACCGCGCACCCGCTGCGCCCGGGCGCCCCGGCCCAGGCCTTTTTGGCCGCCCGGCAGCTGCAGGACGGACCCGCCGGCCTTGGCGAGGACATCTGCGACAGGCAACCCTGCAAGCTGCTGCGAGGCCCCGGCCAGCAGCAGGTGGACAGGGCTGAAACCCCGATTCAGGTAGGCCTTGGTGCTGGTGGGCACGGGGACGAGGCAGATCTCTCCGGAGCCCTCGGCGGCTGCGCGAACCGCCCCGGCGAGCGCGCGGCCCAGGCTTCGCTTGAGCTGCTGCTGGCCGTGCCTCTTGAACGAAAGCAGGGCCTGCGCGAGCTCTTCGCGGTAGACGCCGGCAGCCACCACCGGAAGCAGCACCGACCCGTCCACATCCATGAGTGCCGGCGCTCCGCTTTCTGCCCGGAACGGGGCTGCGGTGAGGTGCCGGATGCGACGATCACAGGGGATGCAGAGCGCCCGGTCTTCCGCACCGCAGCTGACGCAGTCAACCGGAACAGCAAGCGACAGGAGGTCCGCCGCCGCTCCCGTGAGCTGGTCGGTGAACCGGAGGAAGGCGCTGCCGTGGTCTGAGCGGTGCCGGGCGGCAATTCCGTCGGGCGGGTCAAGGTCGGGATCGAGCCGGACACCTGTCACGGCCCGCCCGCCGGCTAAGGATCTGCGGCTCACCCCACCATCTTCGGCCTGCGCCCCGTCGCCGCGCAGCGGGCAGGCGCGCTATGTGGACAGTGCCCCGAAGCGCTACTGCCGGCCACGATGTCCGGCCGCGGTTCTCAGCCGGGAAATGCCGGATCGATCGGGCCCTTGATCTGCGGAGACCAGCCGTTACCAAGCCGCTGGAAAATCCCTTCAGCCGACTGTGCATAGATTTCCTCAGCCCCGTTGCCCGCGCTGAGGGCCACGAGGCCTGGCCACGGTGCCAGCTGCTGCGGCTGCCCGGAGGTGAGGGACAGCAGTTCCGGGGTGACGTTCTGCCCCGCTGATGCCTTCATCACGGCAACAGTTGTATCCGTGACCCAGACGCCCTGGTCCGGATCGCTGCCGGTGGCCAAGGTGGCCGGCGGTGTCAGCTCCCGCGGGGTGCCGTCGGCGCCCCGGATGATTCCGGTTACCTGAACCCTGGTTTTGCCGTTCTGCTCCGAAATCACCAGCGCCCGGACCCCTTCCCTGGAAATCCGGAACTCCTTGACTGTCCTTCCAGCCAGCCATGCGGGCGACAGGGTGACAGTTGGAACGGCGGCGCCCTCCGCAATCCCGGCCGGGCGGAACGCCACAACTTCAGTGCCGCCCGTGGCACCCGGACCTGCCGACCACACCCATTCACTGAGGCCGAAGGATGGCCGGCTCAGGGTGCTCCTCGTGGTCAGGGCCCGGGCGGGTTGCCCGGGACTGATGCTGTACAGCGTCGTGCGGCTTTCGTTGAGGAAAGCGGCCGTCTGCGAAACCGGGGACTCCGCGGGGAACCGCGGCGCGAACGATGATACGGGCTGCATGTCCGGAAGCGGCGAAACCCTGTTGTTCTCGTACCGCACCAGCTCGTTGCCGCTGATGGCAATCTGGCGGGACGGCACGCTCTTGTCCTGGACCGGCGGGAGGACGGCTCCGTTGTCTTCCACCCGCACCAGGTCCTGGTTGGCGCGCAGCTCGACATTGACGACGTCGGGCTGGCTGCGGAACGTCAGCGTCAGCTGCATCTGCATCCGGAGCCGGTCCTCCGGGGACGTCTCCATCAGTTCCTTGGCCGTCAGGTCCACCTGCGCAGCCCCTGAGACGACGGGGACCGACTCCCGCGCGAGCTTGATGCCGGACGGAAAGGCACTCGCCACCGCCCCGCGCAGGTACGGCGCCGGCCCTGCCAGCAGTGCGCTGGTCATCGCCTTGACGGTCTTGTTCTTGATGAACCAGCGGACGTCCGGGACAGCGAACGTGAATGTGGGGTCGTAGAAGTAGATGGGGTAAGCCCCGTAAATCACCTTGAAGGTTTCCTCAGCAATGGCGGTGCCGTCCGGGAGGCCTGAAATACGCCATTCACCATCCACCTGGGTGAGAGTCACCGGGATATTCTCAATGGTTCCCTCCGGCGACTGTGTGGCGATGCCGTCCGCATCCACGGTGTAGGCGACATCCAGCTCGTAGTTGTAGACGTTCTCGTTTCCCGTTGCCACCACCCGCGCCTCCCGGTAGACGAGCGCCCGCTGGTCCGGCTTCCAGGACACCGAGGCGGCCTGGGTCAGGTACTGGCGTGCCACAGCGTAGTCGTCCTCATAGCCGCTGCCGGCCCGGTAGAAGTAATCGATGATGGTTTCCGGCAAGGCACCCGGTTGGGGAGCTGCCGGCAGGAACACCGGCGCGCTGACGTTGCCCGCGCTGCCTTCGCTGCTTTTGCCCACCGGCCCCGAGGTGGGAATACGGGCGCAGCCGGCCAGCAGCACCAGCAGGAGGACCAGCAGTGAAGCATGCAGCTTGGCCCGGCGGCCGGCGCGACCGATCATTTTCCCTCCTTCGGGGACGATGCCGGAGCAAGCGACGCGGCACCCGTTTCCAGGACGAGTATGTTCTCTGAGCGCGGCTCACCGGGAAGGGTGATGTCCTCCGGCTCCAGCTGGACCGGCGACTTGTCGATCTCTTCTCCTTGGCGGAGCGGCAGCGTCAGCCGGAAGTTGGCGCCGCTTCCCTTCCTGCCCCACGCCTGGAGCCAGCCGTTGTGCAGTTTGGTGTCTTCCATGGCGATGGACAGGCCGAGGCCGCTTCCGCCGGTAGTGCGCGCCCGCGCAGGGTCTGCCCGCCAGAAACGGTCAAAGACGCGCGCCGCTTCCGCGGGATCCATTCCGATCCCCTGGTCCCGGACGGCAATCCCGACGGCGGTCTGGCTGGCCGCCACGGTGACAGTGACTGGCTTACCTTCGCCGTGTTCCACGGCGTTGAGGATCAGGTTCCGCAGGATCCTGTCGATACGGCGGGCATCCATTTCCACGATGACGGCACCCTCCGGTGCCCTGAGGACAATCTCGGAACCATATTCGGCAGCCACCGGGGCCGCACCCTCGATGGCGTGGGCGATCACCTGCAGGATGTCCTCCGCTTCCGCATCCAGTACCGCCACACCGGCGTCGAACCTGGAGATCTCCAGCAGGTCCGAGAGGAGCGACTGGAAACGCTCCACCTGGTTGTAGAGCAGTTCCGCCGAACGCTTGTTGATGGGGTCGAAATCGTGCCGGGCGTCGTACAGGACCTCCGCAGCCATCCGGACGGTGGTCAGCGGTGTCCGCAACTCGTGGGAGACGTCGGAGACGAAGCGCTGCTGCATCTGGGAGAGGGTTGCCAGCTGGGTGATCTGTTCCTGGAGGCTGGCTGCCATGTGGTTGAAGGAGGCGCCGAGGCGGGCCACTTCATCTTCACCCCGGACCACCATCCGCTCCTGCAGCTGGCCCGCGGCGAGCTTCTCGGAGACCATGGCGGCGTGGCTGACCGGGCTGACCACGTTCCGCGTGACATACCAGGCGACGGCTCCGATCAGGAGCACCAGCACCGCACCGCCCGCCCACAGGACGCTCTGGATCTCGTCCAGCGTCTTCTGGGCGGTATTCAGGTCGTAAATAAGGTAGAGCTCGTAGACGGTGCCGTTGAAGGTCACTTTGTTGCCCACGGCAATGCCTGGCCGGTCCTCGGTGCCGACCGGGATGACCGTGGATGCCCAGTACTGGTCCTTCCCGGATTCCTGCACGGCCTTGCGAAGCGCCGGCGGAATGACGCTGACGGTCAACTGGTCGGAGGCCCGGGATTCGACCCAGCGGTTCCGCGGTTTGGTCTGTTCAGGCACGGCCTCGAAGACGTACCTGCGCTGGATGACCGACCCGCGGCCCTCCACGGCGTTCAGGGTGTCGTAAACGAGGGTGATCACGCTGGCCTGGTCGGTGACCTGCGCGCCGTCGAACGTGTCCTGCACCTGCTTGACGTTGTAGCGGGTCTCCGACTCGGCCTGCGTCAACCGCTCCTGGAAGAGGTTGTTGGCAATCTGGTTGGACAGGTACGCGCCCACCACAGCGAAGGAGGTGACGGCCAGGAGCAGGGTGGTGAGGACAGTCCGGAACTGCAGGGACCGGCGCCACCGGCGGTGGAGGGAACGTCCGACGTACCGCAGCGCCGGCAGGAACCGGCGGACTCCGGTCTTGACCAGCCGCGCAACGCGCAGGCTGACAATCAGGGACCGCCGCTGCCAGAGATGGGCGCGGAACGTCAGGCCCCGCAGGCTGATGGCGTCCGTGTGTTCGGGGGGAGGCGGCGGCCCGGTGCCGCTGCTGTGGTGCCCGGAAGTTTCCCCCGGAGCGGGGTTCGCGGAAGCTGGCACGCCCGTACCGGGTGTACCGCCTTGCGACGCGGGTTCAGGCCCCTGCTTTGTAGCCGACACCACGCACCGTCAATACGACTTCCGGAGCTTCCGGATCCTGCTCGATCTTGGAACGAAGCCGCTGGACATGGACGTTCACAAGGCGCGTATCGGCAGCGTGCCGGTAGCCCCAGACCTGCTCGAGCAGCAGTTCGCGGGTGAACACCTGCCAAGGCTTCCGGGCGAGCGCCACCAGGAGGTCAAACTCCAGGGGCGTCAGAGAGATCCGCTCATTGCCCCGGCTGACGGTGTGCCCGGCGACATCAATGGTGATGTCCGCGATGCGCAACGTTTCGGGCGCTTTCTGGTCACCGGGTCGGAGCCGTGCACGGACGCGGGCCACGAGTTCCGCCGGCTTGAACGGCTTGGGCACGTAGTCATCGGCGCCGGACTCGAGTCCGCGGACGACGTCGGACGTATCTGACTTGGCGGTGAGCATGACAATGGGAACATCGGACTCCGCGCGGACCTGCCGGCAGACCTCGATGCCGTCCACACCGGGAAGCATGAGGTCCAGCAACACAAGGTCCGGCCGGGATGACCGGAAAACGTCCAGCGCCTGGGCGCCGTCCGCGCAGAAGACGGGCTCGAAGCCGTCGTTGCGGAGAACAATTCCAATCATTTCGGCCAGCGCTTCGTCATCATCTACCACCAGAATGCGTGCCTTCATAGCTATATATTCCCTTATGAGGATGGCTTTGTCCTATTGGACGCCCTCCGGCATGGCGGGGCGCTAGGATGCCCGACGCCGGAACTATAGGCTGGTGCCACGCCGTGCGTTGGCGCGCCGCGCCTGCGTCAATGGAGCGGGCGCCTGGCTGACGGCGCACTGGTACGGGGGAAGGAACATCGGTGTCACCACAGGATTCGGACGCGCAGGAGCCTCAGGACCGGCAGGCTGCCTGGCGGCACCCTTCCGGCCACCAGCCGCCAGGACCGCAGCCATCGGGACAACAGCCGTCCGGGCAACAACCTCCGGAGCAGCAACCGCCGGCCCGGAACCCGTGGGGGCCGCCGTCGTGGCAACCGCCTTCGGCGCAGCAGCCTTGGGGGCCGCCGCCGTTTCAACAGCCCTCGCCGCAGCAGCCTTGGGGGCAGCCCGGTTCTGCCTATCCCGGGTTGCCGCAGCCCCGGTATCCCAGCCAGCACTTTCCGAACCAGGGCCCTCCCTACGGCCAGCCGCGGTATGTTGCTCCCCCGAAGCCGGGCATAGTCCCGCTGCGTCCCCTGATGTTCGGGGAAATCATGGACGGGTCCTTCCAGGTGATCCGGCGGAACGCGAAGGCCATGCTGGGCGCTTCCCTGCTGGCGCAATCCCTCGCCGCCATCCTTACCGCTGTCCTCACTGCGGCCACGGCAACTTCGGCGGGCTCCATCGAAGGCTGGGCAAACAGCGCCACTGATGCCGATCTGGCAACCCTCGGCCTGGGGTTCGTGGCCGCCATGCTGCTGGTGGCCGTCCTCAGCCTCTTCATTGCCTCCGTCCTGCAGGGCGCCATGGTGGTGCCGGTGGCCCGGTCCATCCTCAACCGGCCCACCAGTTTCAAGCAGATGTGGTCGCTTGCCCGCCCGCGGGTCGGAGCCCTGGTCCGGCTTGCTGCCTTGCTGATGGCCGCCGGCCTGCTGGCGATGCTTGTCCCCGCAGCGTTGGCCGTCGCGCTGATCGCAAGCATGGAAGGGATCGGGATCCTGCTGCTCATCCCCCTGTTCCTCGGTTTCGTTGCCCTGTACGTATGGATTTACGTGAAGCTGATGGTAGCCCCGGCCGCGGTCGTGATTGAGGAGCTGGGTGCGCTGGACAGCCTCCGCCGGTCATGGGAACTGACCCGGGCCAACTGGTGGCGGATCCTGGGGATCACGTTGGTGGTGGGCATTCTGGTCGGCGTCGCCAGCCAGATCGTCATGATCCCGGTAGGCCTGCTGCCCCCGCTGGTGGCCGGTTTCCTGTCCCCGCACGGCGGCAGTGAGCAGGAGGTGGCCCTCGCCGTGGCAGTCGGAGTCATCACAGCAATCCTCGGCGCGCTGGCCGGGGCCCTCGGCTACGCCTTGCAGACGTCTGTGATGGCACTGGTCTACATGGACCTCCGGATGAGGAAGGACGGGCTGGACATCTCACTGCTCCGCCAGATGGAGTCCGGCGCCGATCCGGACGGCATTCCGGGCCGGGGCCACGCAAGGGGCACGCCAGGCTGGAGCCAGCCTGGCTGGAGCCCCGGACCCGGACCCGTGGCGGGGGCATGGCCGGATGGCCGCTGAACCCCCGGTCCTGCCCGCGGCAGAGGAAGCCCGGCGGTGGGCGGCCGAGGAACTGGCTAAACCGGAGTACCGCGAAGCTGCTCCGGGCTGGCTTGAGGAGCTCTGGAAGGGCTTCGTGGACTGGCTCCAGTCGCTGGACGGTTCCGCGGCTGACGGGAGCACAGTGCCCAGCCCGGTCATTGGGATCGTCATCGCCGTGGTCATCGCCGCCGCCGTGATCATTGCCAAACCCCGGCTGAATGCGAAAGTGCGGCGGGCCGGGGAGGTCTTTGAGCCTGACAGCGTCTTGACGCCAGCGGATTACCGGCAGCGCGCCGAAACGTCCGCTGCGGCCGGGAAGTGGGGGGACGCCGTCGTCGACCGCTTCCGGGCGCTGGTCCGTTCTGCCGAGGACCGCACCATCCTGGATCCGCAGCCGGGACGGACGGCTGACGAGGTGGTCCGTGAGCTTGCTGCACCGTTCCGTACCGAAGCGGACCGACTGGGCAAGGCAGCAGGGACCTTCGACGCTATCCGGTACGGGAACTTGGCGGCGGACGCCGCCGACTACCAGGCAATGGCCAGCCTGGACAAGAGCCTCGAAGCCATGAAGCCCGTCCGCACCCCCGCCCAGCAGGAGCAGGCCCCACAGGAGCAGGCCCGGCAGGATTCCCTGCCGCACACGGCGGCGCGCCCATGACCGCCGTGTCTCCGGCACCCTCAACCCGCGAGGTGCCTGAGCCGGGCGCTGCACCGGACAGCGGCACCGGGAAAGCCAAAGGGCTGTGGGGGTGGCTGGGGCGGCACCGTGCCCTCGCCGCACTGTGGGCCCTCGTCGGCGCAGCCCTGGCGCTGGTTCTCTGGGCGCAGCTCGCTCCGAAAGGTGACGCCGTTCCCCTGTCCCTCAACAACGCCGGCCCGGACGGTGCCCGGGCCGTCACGCAGATCCTGGGCCGGCACGGCGTCAAGGTCCACGGCGTCGGGAACTTCGAGGCGGCCATGGCGGCGCTGGAGGCGGGAACCTCCCCGACCCTTCTGTTGTACGACAGGAGCGGCTTCCTCGACGAGCCGCGGCTCCAGGAACTGGCGGCGTCCGCGGAGAGGGTGGTGCTGGTTTCGCCCAGGCTGCAGACCCTGGCCGCGCTCAGCGGCAGCATCCGCCAGGCAGGGGTGGTCCCGGACGCCTCCTCCGCGCTGGATCCCGGGTGCAGCCTTCCTGACGCGGAAGCAGCCGGACCGGTGTCCGGCGAGTCAGGCTTTATTTACGACGGCGGGACCTCCTGTTACCGGCCTGCCGGTTCTGCCGCCGGAGTGCTTGCCGTGGAGGGTCACGGGCGGCTCACTGTCCTGGGAAGCACCGGCATCCTCAATAACGGGCGGCTGGACGATCTCGGCCACGCTGCGCTGGCCATCCGCACCCTCGGCACCTCCCCGGACCTGGTCTGGTACCTCCCGACCATCGAGGACCTGGAAACCGGCGCTTCCCCGCAGACCCTCGACGAACTCGCACCCGACTGGGTGCGTTTCCTCGGGCCGTGGCTCGCCCTGGTGGCCGCCGCGGCAATAGCCTGGCGGGGCAGGCGCCTTGGCCCTCTGGTGTTTGAGCCCCTTCCTGTGGTGGTCAAGGCAGTGGAGACAGCAGAGGGCAGGGCCCGGCTCTACCACGATTCCCGCGCCGTGGACCAGGCCCGGGACAACCTCCGGGCCGGAACCCTGGTTCGGCTTTCAGGGCACCTGCGGGTGGGCGCCGCGGCCACGGCCGACCAGGTGGTCAACGCCGCAGCACGGCACCTCGGCCAGCCGGCCCGGCAGATACACGAACTCGTCAACGAACATCCGCGGACCGAGGCAAGGCTTGTTGCCTGGTCGCGGGAGCTGGACAACCTAGAGAAAGAAGTCAAAAGGCGATGAGCGAGCAAGGCAGCGGCCCCCGGGTCCTGGACCACATGGAACATGATTCCGCCCGGCAGGCACTCCTGGACGTGCGCAGTGAGGTGGCAAAGGCCGTGGTGGGCCAGGACGCCACCGTTACCGGCCTGTTGATCGCGCTGCTGTCACAGGGGCACGTGCTGCTGGAGGGCGTTCCGGGGGTCGCGAAAACCCTGCTGGTCCGCGCGTTGTCCGCCGCATTGAGCCTGGACACCAAGCGCGTCCAGTTCACTCCGGACCTGATGCCAGGCGACATCACGGGCTCGCTGGTTTATGACTCGCACACCTCGGAATTCACCTTCCGGGAGGGGCCGGTCTTCACCAACATCCTGCTGGCGGACGAGATCAACCGGACGCCTCCCAAGACGCAGGCTTCCCTGCTCGAAGCCATGGAGGAGCGGCAGGTGTCCGTGGACGGCGAGTCCCGGCCGCTGCCCGGACCGTTCCTTGTCGCTGCCACCCAAAACCCGGTGGAGTACGAAGGCACCTATCCGCTGCCTGAGGCGCAGCTTGACCGGTTCCTGCTCAAGCTGACCATGCCGCTGCCAGGGCGCCAGGACGAAATGGAAGTCATCCGGCGCCACGCCGCCGGCTTCGATCCGAGGGACCTTACCGCCGCCGGCGTCCGCGCCGTTGCAGGTGCGGAGGACCTGGCACGGGCGCGGCAGGCGGTGGCCTCCGTGGCGGTGGACCCTGAAGTCATCGCGTACATCGTGGACCTGGTGCGTGCCACCCGCTCCGCACCTTCATTCCTGCTTGGGGTCTCGCCCCGCGGCGCCACTGCCCTGCTGAACACTTCGCGGTCCTGGGCCTGGCTCTCCGGCAGGAGCTTTGTCACCCCCGACGACGTCAAGGCCCTGGCCCTCCCCTGCCTCCGGCACCGCGTGGCGCTGCAGCCTGAAGCCCAAATGGACGGAGTACGCGTGGACGACGTGCTGGGCAGCATCCTGGCGTCCGTTCCCGTTCCCCGCTGATGGCCGTCTCCGGGCGTTTCGTGCTGCTGGTGCTGCTGGGCGCCGTGCCGGTCCTGGCATTGCCGGGCTGGGGAACGGTGCTGCTGGTGGCCGCCGCGCTGGCGGCCCTTGCCGCCGTCGACCTCCTGCTGGCGGCTTCCCTGCGTCCGGTGCACGTCCTGCGTTCCGAGCCTGGCAACGTCACGCTGCATGCGGGTACGGACGCCGTGTTAAAGGTGCAGAACGACGGCGGCCGGCGGCTCCGAGGTGTCCTCCGCGATGCATGGCAGCCCTCCGCGGGAGCGCAGAATCCGGTGCAGGACATCGACGTCCCGGCCGGGGAAGGCAGGCGCGTCACCGTCCGGCTGCGGCCGGTCCGGCGGGGCGACCTGGAAGTACCCCACGTCACCCTTCGCTCTTTCGGCCCGTTGCTGCTGGCCGCGCGGCAGCGGACCATTGACTGCCCCGGTTCGCTGCGGGTGCTGCCTCCCTTCCATTCCCGGCGGCACCTGCCGTCAAAGCTGCGAAAACTGCGTGAGCTCGACGGCAAGGCTGCGGTGCAGATCCGCGGCGCGGGCACCGAGTTCGATTCACTGCGGGACTACGTCCGGGGAGACGACGTCCGGTCCATTGACTGGCGGGCCACCGCGCGCCGGTCAGCGGTGGTGGTGCGCACGTGGCGGCCTGAACGGGACCGAAGGGTGGTCATGGTCCTGGACACCTCACGGACCTCGGCGGCAAGGATCGACGACGAAACCCGCCTGGACACGGGCATGGAAGCGGCGCTCCTGCTGGGTGTGCTGGCCGAGCGGGGCGGGGACCGCGTGGACTTCGTGGCGTTTGACCGCCGCACCCGCGCCCGGGCGGGCTCTGCCGGGCAGGGGAACCTCCTGGGCCAGCTGGTCCAGGCGATGGCACCGCTTGAGGCTGAACTCATCGAGATGGACTGGCCAGCGGTCCCGGCCCAGGTCCGCGCCGTTTCCGCGCACCGTTCCCTGGTGGTGCTGCTGACGTCGCTGGACGGCGGCGCACCCGAGGAAGGCCTCCTTCCCGTCGCGGCACAGCTGGCCCGGCAGCACGTGGTGGTGGTGGCAGCCGTCCGGGACCCCCAGCTCGGTGCCATGCTCAAGGAACGCGACGACGCCACCGGTGTATTCCGCGCCGCCGCCGCAGAGCGGGCGCTGCTGCAGCGCGCGGCCATCAGTACCGAGCTCCGGCAGCACGGCGTGGAAGTGGTGGACGCCGAACCGCACCAGCTGCCGCCGAAGCTGGCCGACATGTACATCAGGCTCAAGGCCGCCGGTACATTGTGAATTCACAGCATCTTGTCCTACCGTTTCGCAGGAGGCCCCATTGAACATTCCCATTTACCAGCAGGCGCTCGGCGCGCACTTTTCCCGGCTCCAGCCGGAGCTCCAGGAATACTTTTCCCTGGCCCCGGGTTCCGGCAGCTACGGAGTGGGGGAAGGGACCTTCGACGTCGTTGGCTGCCGGCAGGAATGGCTGCGCCCCCTGCTGCGGCTTACCAGCGGGGAGGAAGCATTCTTCCCCGAGTACGGCGAGAACATTCCTTTCCGGATTGAGAACCATGCCCACCAGGACCCCTTTGGCCGCTCCAGCCTGACAGCCCGCCGCGAAATCCGGTTCCCGGGCCGGACGCGGATCTTCCAGGACACCACCAGTGCGACCCGCCGGGCCGGCGCCACCCAGCTGGTGGACTACGTGGGACGGTACCGGAGGCTGGTGACCGACCTGAACCTGAGCGTCACGCCGGAGGGCCGGCTTCGCGGCATCTCCGAAGCCTCCCGGCTCTTCATTGGCCCCCTCCGCATCCCCCTTCCCGCCGCCTTGGATGCCAAAGCATACGCGGAACAGTGGTGGGACCCGGCCGACGGCGCCGCGGGCAAGCACCGCATCCAGGTAAAGGTGATCCAGCCGCAGATCGGCCTGGTGCTGGTGTATGCCGGCAGCTTCGACTACAGGCTGCGCCCCTACACCGGCGGCAGTTCAGCCCAGAGTTTCCTGCCCCGCTACGCGCAGCCGGACCGTTGGGAAAACCGGGTCTGAGTCCCGCTATCCCAGCGCCAGCTGGTTCAGCCCATCCGCCACCTGCGTGAGGCGTCCGAGGACCGCCGTGGCCTGTGCCGGGGTGCCGCCGGCCAGCCCCTGCGAGGGAGTGATCCGCACGGTGCCAAGCGCTGTGGCGGGCAGCCCCAGCTGGCGCCAGGGGCGCCACACGCCCTCGACGCAGTCCGACACCTTTGGCAGGGACCGTCCCGCAGTATCGAGCGCGCCGATCCACAGGCGCTTGTCCGCCTCAACCGCTCCAGCCAACTGTTCCCACTGCCGGGAAGTCAGGGCGTCAAACGGAACGGCAATGCCGTCGGCTCCTGCCGCGAGGATCTGCTCGAAGGGCGCCTCGATCGCCGGCACGGCTATGACGACTTCGGCTGCGCCGAACCCGCGCAGTGCGTCCAGGACCACCCGCCACGATTCCCGTACTTCGGAGGCGGCCACAGCACGCAGGGTGCGGTAGCCGCTGGAGGTGGGGATGGTGCCGGCCAGCACCGCGGCGATGTCCGGCTCATCCACCTGGACCACCAGCCGGGCACCCGGCACGGCAGCGGCAACCCGCGAGAGGTACCGTCCCACACCGGCGGCAAGGGAAGCCGCAAGGTCCCGGCGGGCCCCGTAGTCGATGAGTGCCCGTTCGCCGTTGTGCAGGTGGAGCCCGGCCGCAAGGCTCAGCGGCCCCACCAGCTGCACCTTGATTTCGGCTGCCGGATTTTCCTCGGTCCCGGCCACGTCGGCCAGGACATTGATGTCCGTGGCAAGGGCGGAGGCGGCACGCCGGAAGTCCTTGCCGGGACGGTCCACGAGCCGCCAGCCATACGGCTGGACGTCGACCGCAAGCTCCTCCAGGAGGCAGGCAGTGCGTCCCAGGGCATCAGAGCCGACGCCCCGGTCCGGCAGCTCGGCGAGGAACGGCAGGTGGGGGCTGCCCAGCTCGCCGCGGATGATTTTTGCCGCTTCCACCGGATCTTCACCCGGCCAGGGTCCCAGCGCGGTGGCCGTCACCTGACGCGTCGGCGCCCCGTTCCCCGGTCCGGTGCTGGAGTCGGCGCGGCGCCGTTCGTCCCGGCTCACGCGCGTGCTGGTGCCTGCGGGTGCTGTCCGGAGGCCGCCTCGTGGTCTTCGGCAATCGCCTCGTGATGCCTGATGACCTCGCCGATGATGAAATTCAGGAACTTTTCCGCGAACGCGGGATCCAAGTGCGCATCCTCGGCCAGCCTGCGCAGCCTGGCGATCTGGGCTGCCTCACGGCCGGGGTCGCCGGCGGGGAGCCGGTGGGCGGCCTTGAGGAACCCCACCTTCTGGGTGGCTTTGAAGCGCTCAGCCAGCAGATAGACCAGGGTCGCATCGATGTTGTCGATGCTGGAACGGATGGACAGCAGCTCAGCCATCACCGAGTTGTCCACCTGGCCGGCCAAAGAACTGGCGGAGGGGTCGTAGTCATCGGAATCAGGAGAGTGGGGGTTGTGCTGCGTCATGGCTCAAGTCTATGGGAGGGCACGCGGATAGCCCGGGTGTTAAGCGCCGGCGCCGCAACCGGCACCGGCGCCGCAAACCCCGGGCTTGCCGCGACCCATCAGATGCCGAGCAGTGCCCGGTGCTCCTCCCGGCGCCGTGCCTGTTCCTGCGGGTCCGGCACCGGCAGTGACGCGATGAGCCGCCGCGTGTAGTCATGCTGCGGGCTTCCCATCACCTGGCTCCCGATTCCCTGCTCCACCAGCTTCCCCTTATAGAGCACGCCCACCCAGGATGACAGCGTGTCCACGACGGCCAGGTCGTGGCTGATGAACAGGCAGGCAAAACCGAACTCCTCCTGGATGTCCTTGAACAGCTCCAGGACCTTCGCCTGCACCGACACGTCCAGGGCCGACGTCGGCTCGTCCGCTATCAGCAGGCGGGGGTTCAGGCTGAGTGCCCGGGCCAACGAGGCGCGCTGCCGCTGCCCGCCGGACAGTTCGTGCGGGTAGCGGCCCGCGTACGACGCCGGCAGCTGGACTGATTCGAGCAGCTCGCCTACGCGCTTGCGCGCCTGGGCCGGGCTTGGCTTCGTGTGGATGACCATGGGTTCGGCAATGCAGTCCCCGATGGTCAGCTGCGGGTTGAAGGACGCCGCCGGGTCCTGGAACACGAAGCCAATGTCCTTCCGGAGCGGCTTGAAGGTGCGTTCCTTTAGGTTCAGCATCTCGTAGCCCAGGACCTTGAGGCTCCCGCCGGTGGTCCTGTTGAGGCCGGCGATTGCGCGCCCGATGGTGGTCTTCCCGGAACCGGACTCCCCCACCAGCCCGAAGACTTCGCCCCTGGAGACGGTGAAGCTGACGCCATCCACTGCCTTGAACGCCGGCGTTCCCAGCCTGCCGGGGTACTCGATGGTGAGGTTCCTGGCCTCCACCAGGATTTCCTCATCCTGGTGGGCCCGGCTGGTCAGGCCCTCCGACGCCGAGTTGCGCCCCAGGTGCGGCACTGCTGCGAGCAGTTTCCGGGTGTAGTCCTGCTTGGGTTCAGCGAACAAGGTGCGGGCCGGCGCCTCCTCCACCACGTCCCCCTGGTACATGACCACCACGCGGTCGGCGAGGTCCGCGACCACACCCATGTTGTGGGTGATGAGCACGATGGACGTGCCGTACTTGTCCCGCAGGTCCCGCAGCAGTTCCAGGATCTCTGCCTGGACCGTGACATCGAGGGCGGTGGTTGGCTCGTCGGCTACGATCAGCCCCGGATTCAGGGCCAGCGCGGCGGCGATCACCACCCGCTGCTTCTGTCCTCCCGAAAACTGGTGGGGGTAGTAGTTGACGCGGTGTTCGGGGTCGGGGATGCCCACCTTGCGGAGCGCGTCGACGGCCCGGGACTTGGCTTCCCTGGCCGAAACCCGCTTACCGCCGCTGCCGGCGTGTGCGCGGATGCCTTCGGCGATCTGCCAGCCCACGGTGAACACCGGGTTCAGGGCTGTTGACGGCTCCTGGAACACCATGGCTACGTCGCGGCCACGGATCTGGCGCAGTTTGGCGGCACTGACGCTGATCACGTCAGCGCCGTTGATCACCACTGCCCCGGAGCTGCTGGCTGTTTCCGGAAGCAGGCCCAGAATGGTCTTGGCGGTGACCGTCTTGCCGGACCCCGACTCCCCCACGATGGCCAGCACTTCCCCCTTCCGGACCTCCAGGCTGACGTCCTTGACGGCATGGACCGGGCCGCCGTCGGTGGCGAAGGTGACCTGGAGGTGGTCGATGTCGAGGACCGGACGGCCGCCGCCGGACTCGTGGCCGGAGCCGGCCCCGGACGACGGATCGATGTTGACGGTCATGATGCCCTCACTTCTGTTGCGATGGCGGCGTTGTCCACCGGCGCGGGCGAACCGCCGCCCGTGCTCTTGCGGCCCCGGAGCCGCGGATCATTCAGGTCGTTGATGCTCTCGCCCACCAAGGTCAGGCCCACCACGGTGAGCACAATCGCCAGGCCCGGGAACAGGCCGGTCCACCAGATCCCGGAAGTCGTGTCGGCGAGCGCCTTGTTGAGGTCGAATCCCCATTCAGCGGCCGAGCTCGGCTCGATGCCGAAGCCAAGGAAGCCCAGCCCGGCAAGGGTGAGGATGGCCTCGGAAGCGTTGAGGGTGAAGATCAACGGCAGGGTGCGGGTGGCGTTGCGGTAGATGTGGCGGGTCATGATGCGGATGTTGGAAGCGCCCACCACCTTGGCCGACTCCACGAACGGCTCGGCCTTGAGCCGGACCGTCTCCGCCCTGATCACCCTGAAATACTGCGGAATGAACACCAGTGTGATTGCCGTGCCGGCGGCAAAGATGCCGCCAAGCAGGCTGGACTGGCCGCCGCTGATGACAATGGCCATGACAATGGCAACCAGCAGGGACGGGAAGGCGTACACGGCGTCGGCGATGACCACCAGGATCCGGTCGAGCCACCCGCCAAGGTAGCCGCTGACCAGGCCGAGGGCAACACCCAGGACGATGGACATGGCGACGGCGACGACGATCACCAGGATGGCCGTCTGCGCTCCCCAGACGACACGGGACAGGACGTCGTAACCGCCCACCGTTGTGCCCAGAAGGTGCTTGCCTCCGGGGGCCTCCTGCGTGGGGAAGTTGCCGTCGGCGTCGGAAAGCTGGGAGAAACCGTAAGGTGCCAGCAGCGGCGCGAAAAGTGCCGTCAGGACAAAGAGGCCGGTGAGGATCAGGCCCGCCACTAGCATGCCGCGCTGGAGGCCCACGCTCTTGTTGAAATGTGAAACCACCGGCAGGCGCCGGTACCAGGGCGCCCTGGGATTTTCCATGGGGACGGGAACAGTGGGGATGCTCATGGTCAGTACCTCACGCGGGGGTCGATCAGCGCGGCGATGATGTCCACGATGAAGTTGGTCATGGCCACGATGATGGCGAGCAGCACCACGATTCCCTGCACCGCGACGAAGTCGCGCGCCGTGAGGTAGTTGGCCAGCTGGAACCCCAGGCCTTTCCATTCGAACGTCTTTTCGGTCAGTACCGCGCCGCCAAGCATGACCGCTATCTGCAGGCCCATCACCGTGATGATGGGGATGAGCGCGGGCTTGTAGGCGTGCTTGGTGACCAGTCGGTATTCGCTGACGCCCCTGGACCGCCCCGCTTCTATGTAGTCCCGGCCCAGGGTGCCGATCACGTTGGTCCGGACGAGGCGGAGGAAAATCCCTGCCGTCAGCAGTCCCAGCGCCACCGCAGGCAGGACCGCGTGCGCCAGGACGTCTCCGAGTGCGGCCATGTTGCCGCTCCGCAGGGCATCGAGCCAATAGATCCCGGTGGGGGCCTGGAGGGAGGTCAGGGCGAGTTCGCTGGAGGTCTTGGCCCGCCCGGCCACCGGCAGCCATCCGAGCCAGACAGAGAAGGTCAGCTTCAGGAGCATGCCGGCGAAGAAGACGGGGGTGGCGTAGCAAAGAATGGCAAAGACCCGCAGGACGGCGTCCGGCGCCTTGTCCCGGCGGTGGGCCGCCACCATGCCCAGGGGAATGCCCACCAGGAGGGCGACGAGCAGCGCGTTGATGCTCAGCTCCAGGGTGGCTGAGCCGTAGGTTGTCAGCATTTCGACGACGGCCCGGTTGTCGGTGAGCGTCCGGCCGAAGTTGCCGGTGGCCAGCTGGCCGAGGTACTCGAAGTACTGGACCAGGATGGGCCGGTCGTAGCCTGCAGCCTGGATCCGCGCCTGTAGCTGGTCCTCGGGCAGGCGTCCGCCCATGGCCGCGGTGATGGGGTCTCCCGTGATCCGCATCAGGAAGAAGACCATGGTCACCAGGATGAATATTGTGGGGAAAATCAGCAGGAAACGGATCAGGATGTACTGTCCCAATCCCCCGCCGGAGGATTTCTTGGCCGCCGGAAGCAGGCCGTCCGCGTCTGTTGGCGGCGCGTCGATCAATGTAGTCATGGTGCCTCAGGTTGTTATTTGCGGTGCCCGCGGTGGGCGTTCACCGCTTCCCGACCAGCAGACGGGGCGGGACACGCGCACCTGTGCAGGCGCACCGCGTCCCGCCCCGTCTTAGGTCAGAGCCGGATTGTTCAGTGGACCTACTTGGACATCACGCCAAGACGGGTCTTGAAGGACGCGTCCAGGGTCTTCTCGACTCCCTTGACATCCGTTCCGGCCACCATTACCTGGGCGCCCTGCAGCAGCGGGAGCGTGGAGAGGTCCTTCGCAATGGCTTCCTGGGCCTGGCCCAGGAGATCGCTGCGTTCCGCCTTGTCCGTGGTGACGAGCTGTTTCTTCACGATTTCCGTGACGGCGGGGTTCTCGTAGTGGTTGCCGAGGAAGTTGCCCGGAATAAAGAACGGGGTCAGGTAGTTGTCCGCGTCCGAGTAGTCCGGGAACCAGCCCAGCTGGTACACCGGGTACGCGTCCGCGCGGCGCTCCTTGGTGTAGGTGGTCCATTCCGTGGACTTCAGGTCAACGGCGAAGAGACCTGACTTCTCAAGCTGCTCCTTGACCAGGGCGTACTCGTCGGCAGCTGACGTACCGTAGCGGTCCGTGTACTGCAGCTTCAGGTCAACCACGGAGGTGACGCCGGCGTCGGCCAGGACCTTCTTGGCCTTGTCCACGCTTGGCTTGCCGTTTCCGTCGCCGTACAGGCTCTTCAGCGGCTCCGCTGCTCCTTCGAATTCCTTGGGGACGTAGGAATAGACCGGAGTGTAGGTGTTCTTGAAGACCTGGGAGGCGATGACATCGCGGTCAACGAGGTGTGCTATCGCCTGGCGCACGGCCAGCGACTTCGCGGGATCGGCTTCGGGCGTCTTCGCGCCGAACGGCATGGTGTCGAAGTTGAAGACCATGTAGCGCAGTTCCCCGCCCGGGCCCTTGTGGACCTTGACCTTGGAATCCTTCTCGAGGTCGGCGACGTCCGTGGCCGTGAGGATGCGGCCGGCAACGTCAATGTTGCCCTGCTGCACGTCGAGCTTCAGGTTGTTCGGGTCGGCATAGTGCTTGAGGGTTGCGCCGTCGTTGGCCGCCTTGCCAAGCAGGCCCTGGTAGTCCGGATTGGGTTTGAAGCTGACCAGTTCGTTCTTCTTGTAGCTTTCAATCGTGTACTGGCCGGCGAAGGGCTTTGCGGCGACGATGGCGTCGTCGTCCATGACCTTGTCCGCCGGGAAGACCTGCTCGTCCACGATCGGCCCGGGGTTGGAGGCGAGGACGCCAGGGAACACCTGGTCATTTCCGGCCGCAAGGGTGAACACGACGGTGTTGGGGTCCGTCGCTTCGATCTTTTCCATGTTCGAAAGCAGTGAGGCCGGGCCGTTGGGATCGTCAATGGCCTTGACCCGCTTGAAGGAGAACACGACGTCCGAGGAGTCCAGCGTGTTGCCGTTGGCGAACTTCAGGCCGGGCTTCAGCTTCACCGTGTACTCGGTGGGGCTGGTGAAGGAGGCGGACTCGGCGATGTCCGGCGCGGCGTCTGCAGTGCCGGGCTTGTAGTTGAGCAGGAACGGGTAGATCTGGTTCATCACCATGAAGGATCCGCCGTCATAGGATCCGGCGGGGTCGAGGGTGACCACCTTGTCCGTGGTGCCGTAGGTGATGGCACCGCCTCCTGCCTCGCCGGTTGAGGTTCCGCCGCCGCCTGAGGGGCCCGTGCAGGCTGTCAGTGCGATTGCGGAGATGCCTGCCAGCGCGATTGCGCCATGCAGTGCTTTGTTGCTCTTCGTCATCTGTGAACTTTCTGTTCGATGAGTGCGCGCCCGCCGACCGCTGACGGGTACATGTGCTCAGGCGGGAAGCGCGCGGTGCTGATGCCTAGATTCAATCAGAGAGTCAACCCTCAGACGGGACGATTTTGTGAGTTGAGACACAAAATTTACCTGAATGAGCCCCGGTCCTCCCGCCAGGGCGCGCACAACAAAGAACACCGCCCCGGCGGAACCGGGGCGGTGCTCGAAATTAAGGGTCTAGAGCGCGGCGCGCTGAAGCGAGCGGGCAGCGTCGATCGTTGCCTGGCCCAGCACGCGGCTGCCCTGGTAAAGGACTATCGTCTGCCCGGGGGCCACTCCGCGCAGCGGAGTGGCGAGCCGGACGACGAGCTGGCCTCCGCCCGCTTCCGTATCCCGGCCGGCCGGCTCCATGCGTGCCGTGGCAGGAACGGGATCGCCGTGGGCACGGACCTGCGCGTGGCATTCGAAGTCCCCGCCCGTCCCTACTTCAGCGATGGGCATTCCGGCCCAGGACACTTTGATGCCGCGGATCTCGTCAATCGCCAGCAGCGCCTCGGGGCCCACCACAACCTTGTTCTCCTTGGGCCGGATCTCAAGGACAAACCGCGGCTTGCCGTCGGCGGCGGGGGTGCCCAGCTTCAGCCCGCGGCGCTGGCCCACGGTGAAGGCGTTGGCGCCAGGATGTTCGCCCACCTTGGTGCCTGTTTCATCCACGATGTCACCGGTGGACATATCGATCTTTTCCGCCAGCCATCCGGCGGTGTCGCCGTCGGGGATGAAGCAGATGTCGTGGCTGTCCGGCTTGTTTGCTACAGACAAGCCGCGCCGCTCCGCCTCTGCACGCACTTCAGCCTTGGACGGCGTATCGGCGAGCGGGAACATGGAGTGCTTGAGCTGCTCGTGGGTCAGGACGCCCAGGACGTAGCTCTGATCCTTGGCCCAGTCAGCCGCGCGGTGGAGTTCGCGGTTACCGTCAGCGTCCTCGATCACCTTGGCATAGTGCCCCGTGCACACGGCGTCGAAGCCCAGCGCGATGGCCTTCTCCAGCAGTGCCGCGAACTTGATCCGTTCGTTGCAGCGCATGCAGGGGTTGGGCGTGCGGCCGGCGGCGTATTCATCGATGAAGTCCTGGACGACGTCTTCCTTGAACCGCTCGGAGAAATCCCAGACGTAGTACGGAATGCCCAGCACATCGCAGGCGCGCCATGCATCGCGGGAGTCTTCAATGGTGCAGCAGCCCCGGCTTCCGGTGCGCAACGTTCCGGGCATGCGGGACAGCGCCAGGTGGACGCCGACGACGTCGTGCCCTGCCTCGACGGCGCGGGCGGCGGCAACGGCGGAGTCGACTCCGCCGCTCATGGCTGCTAGAACTCGCATGTTTGCTTTCTGTTGGGGTACCTCCGGGGCCGAACTGCCGGAGGCCGGCTTAAAAGGCGGGCAGTCACCCGGAAACGATCTTCGCCTATCTATTCTACGGCGGTGTCAATTCGACGGGCGCGGCAAGCTCCCGTCATTCCTGGGCCGGCACCCGGCGGGCCAGGGTTCCTGCGGTTTGGATACTGGACTCGTGTCCGGCCATGCCCGCCTGCCGCGCCCGTGCATAGGCTCCCGGAAGCGCGGCCAGCAGCGCATCGACGTCGGCCTCCACGGATGCGTGGCCCAGGGTGAACCGCTGCGCTCCGCGCGCCGTCTCCTCGTCCAGGCCCATGGCCAGCAGGACGTGCGAAGGCCTCGGCACCCCTGCCGTGCAGGCGGAACCCGTGGATGACTCCACCCCTGCCAGGTCCAGGAGGAACAGCAGGGAGTCCCCTTCGCAGCCGGGGAAGGTGAAGTGCGCGTTCCCGGGGAGCCGGCCGTTCCCTGGGGCACCCCGCAGGACGGCTTCCGGAACCTGTGCATGGACGCCGTCAATCAGCCGGTCGCGGAGGGCCGCGATCCGCGCCGACTCCTCGCCCAGCGTGGCCGCAACCTTTTCCGCAGCCGCGGCGAAGGCTGCGATGGAGGCGGTGTCCAGCGTGCCTGAGCGGACGTCACGTTCCTGGCCGCCGCCGTGCTGGACGGGCGTCAGTTTCACCGCCCGCCCTAGCAGGAGGGCCCCCACCCCCACCGGTCCGCCGATTTTGTGCCCGGAGATTGACATGGCGTCCAGGCCGGAGGCCTTGAAGTCCACGGGAAGCGAACCGAATGCCTGTACCGCGTCCGAGTGCACGGGCACCCCTGCGGCGTGGGCCAGTTCCACGATCCGGCTGACGGGCTGGATGGTGCCCACCTCGTTGTTCGCCCACATGACCGTTGCCAGGGCAATGGTGTCCGGGTCACGGGAAAGTTCCTTTTCAAGGGCGGTCAGTTCCACGACCCCCTCGCTGTCCACGGGAAGCCATGCCACCTCGGCGCCTTCGTGCCGCTCCAGCCACTCCACGGTGTCCAGGACGGCATGGTGCTCGACGGCGGAACACAGGATGCGGCGACGGGCAGGGTTTTCTGCCACCCGTGACCAGTAGAGGCCCTTGACGGCCAGGTTGTCAGACTCCGTGCCCCCCGAGGTGAAGATGACTTCCGAGGGGTGGGCCCCCGCTGCAGCCGCAATGGCCTCCCGCGCGTCTTCCACCGCACGGCGGGCGCGTCGGCCGGAGCCGTGCAGGGAGGAGGGATTCCCGGTGCGCGCGAGCTCACGCGTCAAGGCAGCCAGCGCCTCAGGTGAGAGGGGCGTGGTTGCGGCATGGTCCAGGTAAACGGGCACCTCCCAATTCTACTGTCCATGCCTTGAGGCAGGAGCGGCTGCGCCTGGGGCTGCTAGCCGGCCGGCGGGACCAGAGGCAGGAAACGCACGACGTCGGACCTGGCCGACGCGAGCGAGGCGGCGTCCGGGCAGGAGATGGAGACATAGACCGACGAACCGGCCGTGCCGAAAAGCCTGGCCAGCACAGCCGTTGCCCTGCCGCCCGGCTGCGGTGCCGGCTCCAGGGCCAGCACCTCCACCGCGCGCCCTGGCCCTTCCGGGGATGCGCCCCACTGCAGGGTCTCCGTTTTCAGGTAGCCGGGCAGGATGGACGGATCAAGGTATTCGAAGAGGGCAATGGTCGATTCCCGGTCATCAGCCCTGGCAAGGGCGTTCTGGTTGGTGCGGGCTTTGGCGGCAACCAGGCATCCGTCGGCCTTGGTGTACCGGCTTTCGCCCGCGACGTTGCGGCTCCCGGCCTTCCAGCCCGGAGCTTCCTTGAGTCCATCCGAGATTCCAACCGGCACCCCCGGGGCCAGGGTGCCGCCGGCAGCAAAGGGCAGGTCCCGGCCGGCTACTGCCTCAGCGTCGTGGCCCGGCGTTATGGTGGGCGTAGCCACTGCGGGCGTGCTGGCCGCAGGTTCCGCAGCCGCCGGGTCCCGTACCTCAACGCTGCAGCCGCCCATGAGCAGGGCCGCCATTGCGGCTGCCAGTATCGGCACGGGCCGCCGCCCGGCCCAGCCAGCCGTTCCCGCCGTCGCCGGCATTTCCATTCCTACCCCAATGCATCCCGCCGCGGCCGGACGGCCGCGCATGCACGAGTCTAGAGGTATCCGGGCCCGGGCCAACGCCCTGGTCCCCGCCCCGCAACGCCAGCCCCCGCCGGCCGCAGGGAACCCGGCGGGGCCGGAACGTCGTTGTTCAGGCAGGGCCATTAAACTGTGCAGACCGGGCTACCCGCGAAGACTGGCCGAATCAACCAAAGGATGGGTGCTTGACCGAGAGCAGCGGCTCGTATTACCAGGTGCTTCGTGTGCCGGTGACAGCCACGGAGAAGGAAATCAAGGTGGCCTACCGCCGGGCTGCCCGCACGGCCCACCCCGATCACGGGGGAGATGCCGCAGCATTCCGGCGGGTGACAAAGGCCTATGAAACCCTCATCGACCCCATCCGCAGGAAAGCCTACGACCGCTCCTACGCCGCCGGCACTGTCCGCGGGGACGAGGCCGGGAGGGAGCCGCACTTCGACGCCCCGGCGGCAGGCAGCCGCGCTTCTGCCACCGTCCACCGGCCAGGCAACGCCCGCAACACCGCCGGAGATCCCCCGGTCTACGTCCCGGCGTACGACAGCGTTCCTGCCGGCGACGTTCCCCTTATCCCGCTGGAACTCGCCAGCCGGCAGGTCCACGGCATGCCCCGGAAACGTGGAATATTCGGCGCCGAGGCACGCATCCAGCGGGAAATGCGCACCGTCCAGCTCCTCACCCGACAGGTCCTGCCGGCAATTCCGGCCGCCAGGCTCATCAATGGCCTCCAGTCCCCCGCGGACAACAGCCACATCGACCATGCTGTGCTGTCCGGGTACCGGCTGGCGCTGATCGGCTCCATGCTGTTGCCCAAGGGAGCCTATGCCTGGGACGGCCGGACCTTGAACCACGGCGGCCGTGCCATCCCCCCGCCGCAGCTCGCACACGTGGTGCGTGCCATGCAGGACATCTTCCCGGAACTGAATGTCACAGGCTGGACCGTCGTGCTCAGTCCGGACGGCAACCTCCATGAGCCGGTGATCGACAACCACCGCCGGTCGGCAGGCGGGCTGGAAGCCGTACAGGTGGTCAATGCCGCGGGGATGGTGCGTGGCCTCAAGGAATTCCTTGCCGCCGGGCCGGCCCCCAACACGGTGAACGTTCCGGTGCTGGCCAGGCTGCTGCGCGGCATGCACTGACCCTGGACGCCCTGCGCCTGCAACGGTCGCTAGGATGGAACCGTGTTCCGCATCCTTTTCCATGCCCCCGAAATCCCCGGCAATACCGGCAACGCCATCCGGCTGGCAGCCATCACCGGGGCCGAACTGCACCTCGTGGAACCGCTCGGCTTCGACTTTTCGGATGCGAAACTCCGACGGGCCGGCCTCGACTACCACGACCTCGCCGTCGTCACTGTGCACCCGAGCATCGAGGACGCCTGGCAGCACCTGAAGCCGGAACGGGTGTACGCCTTTACGTCGGACGGAGCCGCCAGCTACACGGACATCTCCTACCAGCCGGGTGACGTCCTGATGTTCGGACGGGAATCCGTGGGCCTGCCGGCGGAACTGAAGGCAGATCCCCATGTCACCTCCACCGTCCGGTTGCCCATGCTGCCGGCACTGCGCTCCCTGAACCTGGCCAACGCCGCCTCCATCGCCGTGTACGAAGCGTGGCGCCAACAGGGCTTCGCCGGCGCCAGGATCTGACCCGCTCCGTTCCAGGCACACAACGGGCGGGCCGTATCATTTTTCCCAGCCAACCCATCCGCCCCTGCTGCGGCGTCGAATCACTCCCGACAACATTCCATCGTGTTCAAGGAGCTGCAGGTGACATTGCTGGAGTCACGTTCCAGGACCGCCCGCAGCAGCCGGGGCGGCACTGCTGAGGATTCACGGTCCGGACACTTATGCTTGGTAGTAATGGAAACCCCCAATGCCCCGCATTCCGAGGCCCAGCATTCCGAGGCCCCGCATTCCGAGGCCCATGCCGCGGTGACAGACCCTCCGGCCGATCTCAGCCACCGGCTTTCAGTCCTGCTGGAAGGCATAGGCCGGGGCGACCAGGCCGCCTTCGCCGAGTTCTACCGACTCACGTCGCGCCGGGTTTTCGGTATGGCCCGCCGCGTGCTGATCGACCCCGAACTCAGCGAAGACACCACGCAGGAGGTCTTCCTCCAGGTGTGGCAGAACGCGGCGAAGTTCGATCCCAAGGCCGGGAGCCCGCTCTCCTGGCTAATGACCATTTCGCACCGCCGCGCTGTGGACAGAGTCCGGTCCTCGCAGTCCTCCACTGACCGCGAGGCCAAATACGGCGCCAGCACCCAGGACATCGACCACGACACAGTGTCGGACCAGGTCGGGAGCAGACTGGAAGCCGAGGCCGTGGTCCGTTGCCTGGGAACGCTGACCGAAACGCAGCAGGAGTCGGTGCGGCTGGCCTACTACGGCGGCCTCACGTACCGGGAAGTTGCCGAACGCCTGAACGCAGCAGTACCGACCATAAAATCCCGGATCCGTGACGGATTAATCCGGCTGAAGACCTGTCTGGAGGTGAGTTGAGATGAGTGACATGAACCATGGCCGCGACGGCCGTCCAGGTTCGTTTGGTGACACCGTAGCCATGGACCTGGCTTCCGGCCGGGTCGTAGAGCTGGCGGAGCTGTATGCCCTGGACGCGGTGACCGACGAAGAACGCCGGGCGATCGAGCAGTACATCTCGGCTGCCCCGGAATCGGAACGTACCCTCTTTTTCGACCGGGTACGCCAGGCAAGGGAAACTCTGGCCAGGACTTTCCGGGTCGAGGAAGAGCCGCCGGCCGACCTTTTCGACCGCATCGTCGCACAGCTTCCTGCACAGGACAACCGCCCGGAAGCGGACGACCCGGCCCCCGCCGCGGGGCCTGCCGCCGCGCCCGCCGGGCCGTCGGCAACAGGGCAGCCGGTTGCCGGGGACGAGCTCGCCAAGGCGCGGCAGCGCCGGGAGGAACGGCGCCGGCCTTCCGGCACCCGCCGCTGGCTGGCCGGAGTGGCCGCCGCGGCCGCCATCGCCCTCGGCGGCGTGGGAGTGGGTTCATACCTGGCGGACCTGAACGATCCCATCAACCAGGTGGTGCGGGCAGGGGACCTGCGGGAGGCCTCGGTGGATGTGGCCGGCGGCGGCACCGCCACCCTGCTCATTTCGTCCTCCGAGGATGCCGCCGTTGTCAAGATGAACGGCGTTCCTGCGCCGCCCGCCGGCAAGGTGTACCAGATGTGGCTGATCCCCAAGGATGGTTCGGCACCCGTATCCCAGGGCCTGATGGACGAGGAAGCCCTTTCCAAGCCGGCTGTGGTGGAAGGGATCTCCTCCGCAGCGGCGCTGGGAATCACCGTGGAGCCGGCGGGCGGGTCCCGGTCGCCCACGTTGCCCACGGTGGCTGCCGCACCCTTGGGCGCCTAAGGGGAACGCTCCCGCACCAGCTGAAAGCGCCCCGTTCCATCTTCCGGAATGACATGGAACGGGGCGCTTTCGCCTGTGGTCTTCCCAGCGGGGAAATGTGTCAGAAGCCCGCGATGGTTCCCGGACCGTTGACCGCAACCACATGGAATGCCTCGGCGCTTCGCCCCTCCGGCAGGCCGGCGCGTGCGGCATTCAGCTTCATGCCCCGTCGGACGGTTGCCTCCATCGCCTCCACGTCGGGATGCTGGCTGACGTGGACATGGATTGCCCGAAGCTTGGACTCCACGTGCTCCGTGACGTCCACAAAATGGTTCTCCCGTTCTTCCGGCCCGGCATAGAGCCACAGCCACGGCAGTTTGTAGGCCCCCAGGCCGGCTTCCGCCAGTTCAGGGTAGGCGAACGGATTCTCCACTGCCGGGTAGACAGCACGCGTCACGGCCTCGCCTACGGCCAGATGGTCGGGATGGCTCTTCTGGATGCGCTTCCAGTTCCGTTCCGGGTGCATGGAAAGCACGACGTCGGGACGGATTTCCCGAATCAGTTTCACCACGCCCTTCATCACCTCGTGCGACGGCTCAAGGTAGCCGTCACGCTGGTGGAGGTAGTGGATGTCAGTGACCCCCACCAGTTCGGCGGCCCGGCGCTGTTCAGCGTCGCGCAGGGCGATGATGTCCGCCCGGTGGGCGGGGTCGAAGCCGCCGGCGTCGCCGTCGGTCATGATGCAGTAGCTGACATGGACTCCGGCCGCCGTCCAGCCGGCGATGGTGCCCGCAGCACCGAAGTCGATGTCGTCGGGATGTGCCGCAAAACAGAGCACCCGCCCAATCCGGTGGATGTCCGGGTTGAACGGGCCCTGTTCCTGTGCAGGAGAGGAAGTCAAGGAGTCAGCCTTTTCGCTTCTTGATCTCGGCTGTGGCCTGCGGGAGGACGTCGAAGAGGTCGCCCACGATGCCGAAGTCCGCGATCTCGAAAACCGGTGATTCAGCGTCCTTATTGACGGCTACGATCACTTTCGCCGTCTGCATGCCGGCCTTCTGCTGGATGGCACCGGAGATTCCCGCCGAGATGTAGAGCTGCGGGGACACCGTCTTGCCGGTCTGCCCCACCTGCGCGTCATGGCTGATCCAGCCGGCGTCGGTGGCGGCACGGGAGGCACCCACGGCTGCGCCCAGCGCGTCGGCAAGTTCCTCAACCGGACCAAAGTCACCGTCAAGGCCGCGGCCGCCGGCGACGACGATGCGGGCGTCGGTCAGGTCCGGGCGCCCGCTGGCTACTTTCTGCTCCCGGGCGGTGATCCGCGCGGCCGCGGCGGTGCTGCCGGCGGGAACGTCCACCGTGGCCGTCTCCGGTGAGCTTGGCGCCGCAGCCGGCTCCGGGGTGACGTTGTTGGCCTTCACGGTCAGCACGCTGACCGCGGTGGAGGCCTTGCAGGCGGTGTTGTAGGAGCCCGCGAGGACTGACTTGTGCGCGGTGCCGTCAGCGTCCACGGCAACCACGTCGGTGATGACGCCGGCGTTCAGGCGGATGCCCGCCCGCGCGGCGATCTCCTTGCCCTCAGGCGAATTGTCCAGCAGGACGATGCCGGCCCCGGCCTGTTCAGCCGCAGCTGCCAGGTAGGCAGCCTTCGGGGCAACAAGGAAGTCATCGAGGTCCCCTGCCGAGGGGAACAGCACCGTGCTGACGCCGTACTCGGCAAAGGTGGCCGCAACGTCGTCGTGCAGCGTCCCGTTCAGCGCAACTGCCGTCTCGCCGAGTGAGCGGCCCAAAGTGAGCAGTTCAAGGTTGCTCTTCTTGAGCGCAGCCCCGGGGTTGTCAATGAATACAAGTACTTTTGCCATGTCTGTGGTCCCTCTTAGAGCAGCTTCTGGGCGGCCAGGAAGTCAACGAGCTTGATGCCGGCATCGCCTTCGTCGGTGATGATGGTCCCGGCGGTCCGGGGCGGTCGTTCCTCCGCACTGAGCACGCGGGTCCAGGAACCGGCGTGCCCCACCTGCGCCGGGTCCACACCGATGTCAGCGAGGGAGAGCGTGGTGATGCTCTTGCGCTTGGCTGCGATGATGCCCTTGAAGTTGGGGTAGCGCGGCTCATTGATCTGGTCCGTCACGGAGACGACGGCCGGGAGCGGTGCTTCCACCGTCTCGGACGACGTGTCAGCGTCGCGGCGCGCGGTGAGGCGTCCGCCGTCGACCTCCAACGTGGAGGCGAAGGTGACCTGCGGGAGGCCGAGCCGTTCGGCCAGCTGGGCGGGAACGAGGGAGGTTTCACCGTCGGTTGACGCCATGCCGGTGATGACCAGGTCCACGCTGCCCAGGTGCCGGACTGCTGCTGCCAGCGCCAGGGACGTGGCGGCGGCGTCCGAACCGGCCAGTGCGTCATCCGTGAGGTGCACGCCCTCGGTGGCCCCGATCTGCAGCGCCTTCTTGATGGCGTTAACGGCGCCCGAAGGGCCCATGCTCAGCGCGATGACCTGGTTGCCTGCCTTGGCTCCCCCGCGGGCTTCGGCCAGCTGCAGGGCTGCCTCGAGTGCGTATTCGTCAAGCTCGGACAGGATGCTCTCGTCGCGGTCAGTCGTGTAGTCCTCCCCATTGAGGTGGCGGTCAAACTGCGCGTCCGGTACATGCTTGACCAGGACGATGATCTTCAATGTATCTTCCACTGTATTTACAGCAGCCTTCCATGCTTGTGGACAGCCAGCCGGGTGAGGTCATGGCCGCGGAATGCCCCGGCATACGGGTAGCTCCTAGCTAACCATATAGGCGCGCCCCGGCGCCCTCTTCCGTTAACGCCTGTGTCAGTGGGCTGGACATGCGCGCCGCTGCCCCCGCTGCCCGCCCATCGTTTAATGTCCGACGGCGGCGCCCCCAAGGTGGGGACGCCGCCGTCGGGCATTGCTGACTACGCCTTGGCGGGCCGCCGCTGCTAGCCGGCAGCGGTGCCGAGGGTGACGTCGAAGGTCTGTTCCGCGCCGTTGCGCAGGACGGTGATCTTCACGGTGGCACCGGCACGCTGTTCGCGGACAGCCGCGGTCAGCTGGTTGGGTTCACCGATGGCGAGGTCGTTGAACTTCGTGATGACGTCGCCCACCTTGATCCCGGCCTTGGCCGCAGCCGAATTGGCTTCCACCGTGGCCACGTCCGCGCCGACCGAGAACTCGGACGAGGTGCTGGATGCCGCCTTCTTCCGAACGCTGACGCCCAGTTGGCCATGGGAAGCCTTGCCGGTGTCAATGATTTCCTGGGCGACGCGCTTGGCGTGGTTGATGGGGATACTGAAGCCGACGCCGATGTTGCCGCTGGTGGACGATGCGTTTGAGCCCGCTGATGCGATGGCCACGTTGACGCCGATGATTTCGCCGCTGCTGTTCACCAGGGCACCGCCCGAGTTGCCGGGGTTGATGGCGGCGTCTGTCTGGATGACGTTGATGGAAATTTCGCCCTGGTTGGCCGGCTGCTGGCTTTCGCCGCCGCCGGGAGGTGCGAACTGGAAGCCGCCGCCATCGTCCTCGGCCTTGTCGCCTTCCGGTGCAGCGGCGGAGGCCACGCTGATGGTCCTGTTGAGGGTGGAGACGATTCCGTCCGTTACGGTGCCTGTCAGGCCCAGGGGCGAACCGATGGCAATGGCGGTGTCACCCACGTTCAGCTTTCCGGAGTCGCCCAAGGTCGCCGGGGTGAGGCCGGAGGCGTTGTCCACCTTGATGACCGCGAGGTCGGACAGCGGGTCTGTGCCCACGAGTTTGGCGCCGAGGACACGACCGTCACTGGTACGCACTTCTAGCGCGGCGTTGGCCGTTTGGCCGTCCAGGGTGACCACGTGGGTGTTGGTGAGGATATGCCCCTGGTCGTTGAGGACGATGCCGGAGCCGGTGCCGCCGGCGCTGCCGGTGGACGCGCTGATGGTCACCACGCTGGGCGACGCCTTAACGGCAGCAGCCGTGATGGCATTCACGTTGTCCTTGTTGTTGACGATGACCGTGCCCGGCTGGCTGTTGCCGGTCACCGTCGAGCCGGCACCGGTGTTAACCAGTCCCGCGGAACCGACCGTGGCCACTCCGCCTCCCACCAGCCCGGCAGCGAGGATGCTGGCCACGAGCGTGCCGACGCCGAACGAGGCCTTCCGCCGCGGCGCGTCCTTGGGGTTGGGGGCAAGGCCCACGGCTCCGTACTGGCCGCCTTGGCCGTAGAAGCCATGGCCGGGCTGCGGTGCCTGCTGTTGGCCGGGTGCCGGCTCCTGCGAAGTGTTCTGTCCGTAGAACGGCTGCCGCTGGGGATAGACCGGACGCGGAGCGCCGGGGATCTCCTGCGTGGGGTTGTCCTCGTGCCGGTCCAGCCCCTCGGTGGGGTACTCCCGAGGGCCGGGTTTACCGGTTCCGGCAGCATTGCCCTCCGGCTGGCCGGCGTGCTGCTGCTCCCAGGGATCCCGGTCCGGGCCGTCGTTCCTCGGGCCCTGCCCGGGCGTCTGGTTCTCAGTCATGGGACTTCCTTTCATCCTCGTCTGCATTAACTATGGACTCCCCGGCTGGAACAATCTCTTATGTTTGCTGAGAGCTTGCTGAAGACTTTTCGGCCCCGGCAGCGGCGGGTCCGGCGTTTCGCTGGTGGCATAGTCGGGCCGATGGACTGGCTCTGGGGTGCACCATAGAATCAAGATGAATTGCCACAGCGACCTGCGGCTTCACACCAAGCGTGGGGGCGCTGTGCATTCTCAGACGACCGGTTCGTCCCGAACTGGCGTCAGGCGTGCTGAAGGGTTGCACATGCGGTCAAAGTTCAAACGTATCCTCGCCGTGATCGGCCTAACCGCTTTCCTGGCGATGCCCGCCGGCGCGGCCTGGGCCGAACCACCGGTCACTTTGGATCCCGCAACGAAAATTGTGGATCCTTCGGGAGTCCTGGGTTCGAAAAAGGGTGAGGTCCAGGACGCCATCAAGAAGCTTGGTGCGGACCACGCCACCGTGCTGCACGTCGTCATCGTCAAGAAGTTTGAGAACCCCGCCGATCGTGAAGCCTGGTCAGATGCGGTGGCCGAAAAGGCCAACCTCGGATCCAATGCGCTGATTTTCGCGGTCGCCACCGATACCAGGCAGTACGTCCTCAACAAGGGTGGCAGCAAGATCACCACCGCCCAGATCGAGAACATCAAGAGCAAGGCAATCGGCCCGCAGCTCGCGAACGACAACTACGCGCAGGCGGCGATCAACGCCGCAGCGGCCATTGGTGATGCAGCCGGGGGCGGCAGTGGCAATGTCCCCGGTGATGGTGCCGGAGCGGCTGTCCTGGTGGGAACCGGAATTGTTGCTGCCGGTGGTGCCGGCGCCTACCTTTATTTCCGGAACAAGCGAAAGAAGGCCGCAGGACAGGCGGCGGGCGCGGGACACGGCGGACAGGAAGCTCCGGCGGATCCTCTGGCCTCGCTGAACATCGAGGAACTGCGCCGCAAGAGCGGCTCCCTGCTGATCGAGGCGGACGACGCCATCAAGTCCAGCGAGCAGGAGCTTGGCTTCGCCCAGGCGCAGTACGGAGATTCCGCCGTCGGGAACTTCACCAAGGCGCTGGCCGAAGCCAAAGCCCACCTGAGCGAATCCTTCAAGCTGCAGCAGCAGCTGGACGACCACATTCCTGACACCGAGGAACAGCAGCGGACCTGGCTTGTCGAAATCATCCGCCGGTCCGAAGCCGCCCTGACCTCGCTGCAAGAGCAGAAAGCGGACTTCGATTCCCTGCGCGAACTCGAGAAGAACGCTCCGCAGGCCCTGGCCACGGTCAACGCCGGGGCGCGGGAAGCAGACGCGAAGATCAACACGGCCGAGCAGTCACTCACTGCGCTGCGCTCAAAGTATGCCGAGAGCGCCCTCACCCAGGTCTCGGACAACATTCTGCAGGCCAAGGAGCGCCTGGCGTTCGTTCAGAATGCAACCGCCACCGCGCAGCAGAAGCTGGGTGAGGGCGAGGACAGCCTGGCCGCGGTAGCTGTCCGGGCAGCCGAGGAGAGCCTGCACCAGACGAACGTCCTCCTCGATGCCATCGCCAAGGTTTCATCCAACCTCGACGAGGCCAGGAGCAGCCTCGAGAGTGCCGTTGTGGACACCTCGCAGGACCTCGCCCAGGCAAGGGCCATGGTCCAGTCCGGGGCACACCCGGAACTGGCCGGACCGGTGGCCGGCGTCGAAAGCGCCCTCGCGCAGGTCAAGGCGGAAATCCAGGGCGGCAAGATTGACCCGATCGCCACATTGCAGCGGGTGGAAACTGCCCACCAGTCGCTGGACCAGGCACTCAGCGGCATCAGGGACCAGCAGGAGCAGGCGCGCCGGGCCCAGGCCTCGCTCCAGCAGACCATCATGTCCGCCCAGGCGCAGATCAGCGCAACGTCGGACTACATCACCGCTCGCCGCGGCGGTGTGGGCACTGAGGCACGCACCCGGCTTGCCGAGTCGCAGCGGAACCTCGATTACGCCCTGTCCATCTCGCGCACCGATCCGGTCACGGCCCTCACCTACGCCCAGCAGGCCCACGCGCTGGCGGCGCAGGCCGCCCAGCTGGCGCAGGCGGATGTGGACCACTTCGGCGGCTACGCCAACCAGGGCTACGGCCGCGGCGGGATGTTCGGCGGTGGCGGTGGCGGCGGCGGGGGCCTGGGGGGCGCCATCCTGGGTGGCATCCTGATCAACTCCATCCTCCATGGAGGCGGCGGCGCAGGCTGGGGCGGCGGCCACAGCGACGGCGGCGGCTGGGGCGGCGGCGATTTCGGCGGCGGAGACATGGGCGGCTGGGGCGGCGACTCCGGCGGCGGCGGGGACTTCTAGACGCCCGGCTGGCCCAAAGGCTGTGCAGTCCGGCCCACGGGCACGCACCACATAATTGTTCACTGGATTCAGTGGTCACCACAGAGCAGGACGAAAGGGTAACACCATGGTTAAGCAGTCCATTTTCGGCCGCATCGCGCAGCTGGCAAAGGCTAACGTCAACTCGTTGCTGGACAACGCTGAGGATCCGCAGAGGATGCTGGACCAGATGGTCCGGGACTACACCAACAACATCGCAGAAGCAGAGTCTGCCGTTGCCCAGACCATCGGCAACCTCCGGATGCTCGAGGACGACTACAACGAGGATGTCAAGAACGCCCGCGACTGGGGCAACAAGGCACTCGCGGCCTCGCGCAAGGCGGATGAATTCCGCGCCAGCGGCGACGTGGTGGACGCCGAGAAGTTCGACAACCTCGCCAAGGTAGCCCTGCAGCGGCAGATGGCCGCCGAAAATGAGGCCAAGGGCGCGGAGCCGAGCATTGCTTCCCAGCGCGAAGTGGTGGAGAAGCTGAAGACCGGCCTGGACCAGATGAAGGGCAAGCTCAACCAGCTGACCAGCAAGCGCAACGAACTGGTGGCCCGATCCAAGACCGCTGCAGCGCAGTCCCAGGTCCACGACGCCATCAAGAGCATCGACATCATGGACCCCACCAGCGAGGTTGGGCGGTTCGAAGAAAAGATCCGCCGCGAGGAAGCCAAGGTCCGCGGCCACGAGGAGCTCGCCGCTTCCAGCCTGGACGCCCAGTTCAACCAGCTTGAAGACCTCGGAGAGCAGGTGGAGATCGAAGCGCGCCTGGCCGCCCTGAAGTCGGGCAATTCAACCAAGCCGGCCCTCGGCACTTCAGGTTCCGCGGCCTCGGCATCCACCGTCGAGGAAGCTGACTTCGACAAACTCTGAACGGAGGCGGGACATGCCGCCACTTCCGTAGTGAAGAAGTAGGGCCGGGGCCACGGACGGGCCCCGGCCCTTCCTGTCCCTGTGTAGCGTGGTGCTATGGACTCCTCCGGTGTGACCTCGATCGTCTGGCTTCGCGACGACCTTCGGCTGGACGACAATCCGGCCCTGGTGGAAGCGGCTGCGCTGGGCCTGCCCCTGACGGTCGTCTTCATCCTCGACGAGGAGTCCGAGGGCGTCCGGCCACTCGGCGGGGCCACCCGGTGGTGGCTGCATCACTCCCTCACCTCCCTGGCGGCGGCGCTCGAGGCCAACGGCTCCCGACTGGTCCTCCGCCGCGGCCCTGCGCAGGAGGTAATCCGCCAACTCGCAGCCGAGACCAACGCAGGCCACCTGTTCTGGAACCGCCGCTACAGCCTGCCGGAACGCACACTTGACGCCGCCGTCAAGGCGTGGGCCGGAGAAAACGGTATTGAAGCCTCCAGCTACCAGGCGAACCTCCTGTTTGAGCCATGGACGGTCCGCACCGGTGCCGGCGGCCCCTACAAAGTGTTCACACCGTTCTGGCGGGCCTGCCTCGCGAACGGTGATGTGCGCGGCCCCCTCGACGCTCCGCTGAAGTTGCCGGCGCCGCCCAAGGGAACAGGTGGCAGGCCGGCCGGGGACGAGCTTGAGGGCTGGCAGCTCCTGCCCTCCTCCCCCGACTGGAGCGGCGGGCTGGCCGAAACCTGGGAGCCTGGGGAAGAAGGTGCCCACCGGCGGCTGGAGGATTTCCTGGACGGTCCTGCACGGGACTACGGCACCGGCCGCAATGTGCCGGGGGTGGAAGGAACAAGCCGCCTGTCTCCGCACCTGCGCTTCGGCGAAGTCAGTCCTTTCAGGATCTGGCGGGAAATCCGCAGCAGCTTTCCGCGGGAGGTGCCGGCCGACGTCGGGATCTTCCGTTCCGAGCTCGGCTGGCGCGAGTTCTGCTGGCACCTCCTGTACACCAACCCGGAACTGGCCACCCGTAACTACCGGGCGGAGTTTGACCGCTTTGAGTGGCAGTCCCTGGGCAGCGAGGAACTGAAGGCCTGGCAGCAGGGCCGCACCGGATATCCGTTCGTTGATGCCGGGATGCGGCAGCTCTGGCAGACAGGCTGGATGCACAACAGGGTGAGGATGGCGGCGGCGTCCTTCCTGGTCAAGAACCTCCTGGCGGATTGGCGGACCGGGGAGGCCTGGTTCTGGGACACCCTGGTGGACGCCGACGCCGCGAGCAACCCCGCGAACTGGCAGTGGGTCGCAGGCTCAGGAGCGGACGCCTCCCCGTACTACCGGATCTTCAACCCGGTGACCCAGAGCAAGAAGTTCGACGCCGCCGGGAACTACCTGCGCCGCTACATCCCTGAGCTGGCAGGACTGGACGGAAAAGGCATCCACGAGCCGTGGAAGGCCGGCGGTGACCTGCGGGGGTATCCCGCTCCCCTGGTGGACCTCCCGGAGTCCCGGGAACGGGCACTCGAGGCCTACCAGCGGCTTAAGGACGGCTGAAATCCCAGGCGGGCCTGGGTCAGCGGCTGACCTTGCCCATCAGGGAGGCGACGGGCCGCAGGAAAAGCGGGCGGGCCAGGAACCAGGCCGCCACCATGACCACCACCGAAGCGAGGAAGACCCAGAAACCGAACCACCCGTCGTTGTCCTGCACACCGTACATGTGGTTGAGGTTGCGGAGGGCTCCCGTGGCGAGCACCAGGAACACGTGCACCACGATGAACGCCACGAAGTAGATCATCACGGGGAAGTGCACAGCCCGTGCCCATTCAATGGGGAAGGCCTTGTTGAGGCCTGCCGCCTTTTTGGGCCAGGCACCGGACATGCGGAGGCCGGTGATGAAGGCCAGCGGAGCCGCGATGAAGACGGTCACGAAGTACGTCAGCAGCTGAAGCGCGTTGTAGTTGATCCAGCCGTTCTCGGTGGGCCAGTCCAGCGAGGCATACTGCAGGGCGGCCGACAGCGCGTTGGGGAAGACGTCCCAGCTCGTGGGAACAATCCGCATCCACTGCCCGGTGGCAAAGAGCAGTACAGCGAACACCAGGCCGTTGAGGATCCACAGCGCATCGAGTGTCAGGTGGAACCACAGCTCAAGCGTGATTTTGGCGGGCGGGTTCTTGGTCTTGATCAGGCCCTTGTTGTTCCGCGTCCAGTGGCCGCTGGGACGGGTGGTGGTGCGCACCTGCCACCCGGTCCGGATGATCAGGAGCAGGAAGAAGGCGTTGAGGAAGTGCTGCCAGGCAAGCCAGGCAGGAAAGCCCACGGGAGCAGCGGCCGGAAGCCCGGAATGTCCCGGATAGTCGGCAACGAAGGAAGCCACGGCAGGAAGGCCCATCAGCCACCTGGTAATCAACACCACGAGGACCAGCCCTCCCAGGGCGGCAGGTACCCCCCAGTAGAGTCGCGACCGCTTACCCGCCGCGGTACCGGGCTTCTTCGTGGGTGTGGACATCGAACAACATTCCTCTCGAGAATGACTGGCCAAGTGCTCACGACGTGTGAGGCTCTGCGAAAGAGAATACTAGGAACTACTCGTATCCAAGGAAAAAGAAGACCCCGGCCGGCTGATATGCCGGTCGGGGTCTTCTCATAGTTGCGGGGACAGGATTTGAACCTGTGACCTCTGGGTTATGAGCCCAGCGAGCTACCGAACTGCTCCACCCCGCGTCGCTGAAACAACACTACCCTATTTTCCCGGCCCGCTTTTCCACCTGCCGGGGAAACAAAAAAGTCCGGACACTGTTTCCAGTGTCCGGACTTCCCCATCAGTTGCGGGGACAGGATTTGAACCTGTGACCTCTGGGTTATGAGCCCAGCGAGCTACCGACCTGCTCCACCCCGCGTTGCAAGATCTACTTTACCGGCACGTGAACTCCAGGCCAAATCGGAGCGGCGTGATGTCCGTCTCGCCAAAACGGACGCGGCACCTGCTCCCCGAAGGAGCAGGTGCCGCGTCCCGCCGTCGTACGTAATCAGCTACCGGGCGGTATCAGTCGGGTACCAGTCACAATCACTTGCTCGGCGAGGGCGAAGGCGTAGCCGTGGACGCCGGAGCGGGAGATGCCTCGGGAGCCGCCACGGGGATCTTGGCCTCCGCCTCGACGGCCCTCTTGAGGGCAGCGGCGATCCGGTTCTGCGCCTCACCGTACGCCGCGAAGTCGCCGGCAGCCAGTGCCGCCTGCCCTGCCTGCATGGCCGCGTTGGCTTCGTCCAGCGCCGCCTTCAGGTCCGCCTTGGCATCCGCACCAGCGGGGCTGGCAGGGGCGCCGGGACCGGCGGGCGCCTGGCCGTTGTTGTCCGAGTCGCCGGCAGCAGCTCCGGAGTCTCCACCGAACAGCTGCTTCAGCGCCTCATCCAGGGTGGGCGCAAAGCCCACCTTGTCGCCGAACGCCACCAGGACGCGCTGCAGCGTCGGGTAGGACGTCTCGCCGGTGGACTTGAGGTAGACAGGCTGCACATACAGGATGCCGCCGCCCACCGGAAGGGTGAGGAGGTTGCCGTTAAGGACTTCCGACGCGCCCTGGCGCAGCAGGTTCAGCGCCTGCGACACCGTGGGGTCCGAGTTGAACTTGTTCTGCGCCTGGCCCGGACCGGGGACCTGGATCTCCGGTGGGATCTGGAGCAGCCGCAGCTTGCCGTAGCTCTCCGCCTTAACCCCTGCCTGGTTGCCGGCATCCGAGTCAGCAGCAAGGAAGCCGTAGAGCACGTTGCGGGCGTTTCCATTGACAATCTGCGGGATGAACGACGACGTCAGCTGGAAGGCGGGCTTGTCCTGGTCCGGCATCTGCAGCGACATATAGAACGGCGGCTGCTTGACGCCACTGGTGGAATCAACCGTGGGATCCGCCGGAACGCTCCAGACATCCTTGGTCTGGTAGAAGGTGGACGGGTTGGTCACGTGGTACTCGCCCAGGAGCTGGCGCTGGACCTTGAACAGGTCCTCCGGATACCGGACGTGGCTCATGACATCGCCGGACATTTCCGAGTACGGCTTCAGCGTCGAGGGGAACACCTTCTGCCAGGACTTCAGCAGCGGGTCCTGGTCGTCCCATGCGTAGAGCGTGACCGAACCGTCGTACGCATCCACCGTTGCCTTGACGGAGTTCCGGATGTAGTTGACCGTGCTGTTGGGCAGGGCAACCGCCCGGCCGGACGTGGTCTGGGTGTCAGCGGTGGCATCCGAGAGCTGCTCCTGCTGGGAGTACGGGTAGTACTGGCTGGTGGTGTAGCCGTCCACGATCCACTTGACCCGGCCGTCCACCACTGCAGGGTAGGCATTGCCGTCCACGGTCAGGTAGGGAGCTACCTTTTCCACGCGCTCCCGGGGGTTGCGGTCGTACAGGATCTGGGACTCCTGGTTGACGCCGTCCGAGAGCAGCAGGTCCGAGGACTGGAACTTGATGGAGTACAGCACGCGGTTGAAGAACGTCCCCACGTTGGGTCCGCCGTTGCCTTGGAAGGTGTACTGGGTCTCGCCCTCGCCTTCCCGGCCGGAGGGCCTGTCCTGCTCGCGAGCACGAGCACCTTCCGGCGCGCCAACAATTGAGTAGTCCGGCGAGGACTCGCCAAAGTAGATCCGCGGTTCATAGGTGGAGTCGTCGCCGAGGACACCGGTTGACGGGATGCCCGACTGCAGGAACTCCGGCTTGCCGTCCACTGTGAATTTGTTGCCCTTGGCTGCCACCACGCCGTATCCGTGTGTATAAACCACGTGCTGGTTGAGCCAGCCCTGCTGGTTGGTTGCGACGTTGGCAGGGTTCAGTTCACGGACCGCGATCACGGTGTCCTGGATCTTGCCGTCCACCTCGTAGCGGTCAACGTTGAGGGCTTCGGGGAACTGGTAGTACGGCCGGTACTGTTCCAGCTGCGAGAACGCGTCCGAGATCAGGTTCGGGTCCAGCAGCCTGATGTTCGCGGTGGTCTGGGCATCAGGCGCGAGGGCTCCGGTGCTGGCCGTGTTGGTGGCGTTGTAGCGGTCCACCTGGATCTTGTCCAGGCCATACGCAGCCCGAGTGTTGTCGATGTTGCGCTGGATGTATTCCTTTTCCAGCGTCTCTTCCGAAGGACGGACCTGGAACTGCTGGATCACCCACGGGTAGACGCCCCCGGCGAGGATGGACGTGATGACCAGCATCGCGGTTCCAATGACGGGCAGTCGCCATTTGCCGATCACCGCGGCGGCGACGAACAGGATGGCAACGAGGACCGCAGCCACCGCGAGGATGGCCTTGGTGGGGATGACGGCGTTGACGTCCGTGTAGAGGGCGCCGGCCCAGCGGCCGCTGTTGCTTTGCACTGTCGTAAAGCGGTCAAGCCAGAAGTTGATGCCCAGGAGCACCAGGAAGGAGGCGCCGGTGACAGCGATGTGGATCTGCGCCGCCCGGCTGGTGAAGACCCCGCGTTCCATCAGCCGGATGCTGCCGTAGAGGTAGTGGGTGAGGATGCCTGCGATGCCGGCAATGACCACCACGCTGATCAGGAATCCGGTCACGAAGCCGAAGAACGGAAGCGTCATCAGGTAGAAGCTGATGTCCATGTTGAACTCGGGATCCGCTTGCCCGAAGGGCTCCTGGTTGAAGAACAGGAGGACTTTCTGCCACTGGCTGGCGGCTGCGCTGCCGGCGAAGAGGCCGAACAGGACGGGCAGGCCCACCATGACTACCCGGCGGACGGGTTCCAGCTGCGCCTGGTACCGGTTGAGGTTGTCCCGGATCTCGGAGTCGGGCGCATAAACCGGCCTGGCGTGGTAGGCGATCCGGATCGCGAAGAAGACCGCCAGGAACATAACCGCGAAACCGGCCGCGAAGATGCCGATCCGGGCCAGGTTCTCGGTCACGAACACTTCAATGAAGCCGAGCTGGCGGTACCAGAGGACGTCGGTCCAGACGTTGGCGAAGAAGATGAAGCCCACTACCACCAGGGCAACAACGATCAGGGTGGGCGTCAACGCCCCGCGTCGTGAAGGGGGCCTGCCTGTGGACATGGTGCTGGCGGGACGGGACAAACTGGGTACCTCATAGCTGGTCGTCAGATTATTCGATGCGTGCGTGCGAGCGACGTCCGGCACCGGTCAAACAGCTGGTTTCGTCCGTCACAATTGCCACGAGTGGCGGTAAGGCTTAGTTCCTGTCGAGTCTAGTTGCGCCCAGTCTAGTTGCTTGTGCACGCCGGAAGGCCGGACGTGTCCTGGCCGCTGCCGGCGCGTTCGACGGCGTCACGCGCCTCCGCGAGGTTCTCCACCCGGACCACCTGCAGCCCGTCGGGGATCTGCCCCACCACTTCCCGGCAGTTGGCGGCCGGCGCGAGGAACATGGTGGCTCCCCCGGCCCTTGCACCCTGCATTTTCTGCTCGATCCCGCCGATGGGTCCCACGAGGCCGTCCGGGGAGATGGTGCCGGTCCCCGCGATGTGCTTGCCGCCCGTCAGGTCGCCCGGGGTGACGGTGTCAATAATGCCGAGCGAGAACATCAGCCCGGCGCTGGGGCCGCCCACCTTCTCAAGCGAGATGTCGACCGTGAAGGGGAACGTGAACAGGTATTTGAGCATCACGCCGAGGATGAAGCGGCCCTCGCCGTTGTCCTTGGGGGTGATGGTCTCCGTGACCGGCTGCCCGCCGCGCTCCACCACCACGGTGGCCGGCGCGCCTTTTCCTGCCGCCAGTTCCTCCTGGACAACGGCCAGTGAGGTGATGTCCCGGCCATTGATGGTTTTGAGGATGTCCCCGGGCTCGATCTTCCCGGCGGATGCGGAACCTTCCGAGAGGCCCGCTGCCTGGAGCTGCTGCCCGAAGGGAATGTCCAGCTCCTTGAGGGCCGACGCCACGGCGTTCTCCTGGGAGGTGGTCATGGCCACGGAACTCTGTTCCTCAGCCTCTTCCCTGGTTGTGCCGGTGGGGTAGATCAGTTCCACCGGGTGGACGGCCTTGGAGGGGGCAAGCCAGGCGGAAAAGGCATCAAGGATGCTGACGGGCCCGTTGGGTCCGCCGTCCACGTAGACCGTGGTGAGGTCCAGGTTGCCTTTCGCCGGGTACGCATCCCGGCCCGTGATGCTGATAACCGGCTTTCCCTGGCTCTCACCCAGGGTGTTGTACGTGGGTCCGGGTGACTCGATGACGTACGGCACCGGAATGGTACCGACGGCGATTCCCAGCCCAAGGGCCGACATCCCGGCCAACAGCATGGCGGACACTTTAGGGTCGCGCGGCGCACGGTCCGGCAGCAGCCTGCCGACGGCCGGACCGCCGTCGTTGGTTTCTTCTGTTGGTGCTTCTTCTGTCTGCGCAGGTAACCCGCGGGTGAAGAGCTCAGGAGCGTGGTCCTCTGAGGGGTGGCCGCCACGGGTTGTAGTCACCCAACCAAGACTACGCGGTGACCAGTGCCTGCCAACGCTTTGCCTAGAGCGAACGGCCCGGCGGTCCGGCAGACAGCCGGGCATGGCCGGGGTACCGTGAAGGTTGACAGTCAAAACGACGATCGGCGGGATCATGGCCTCCAATCCACTCAATTCGTCCAATGGGGATGACACCCCCAAGGATCCGTTGACCGAAATGCTGCAGAACCTCATGGGCGGCAAGGGGATGGAAAATTTCGACCCCGCCGAGCTGGCCAAGGCTGCCGGGCTGCCCAACGACCCCAACCTGCTCGCGCAGATGTTCTCCCAGGTGCAGGCAATGATGAGTGCGCCTTCCGAAGGTCCCGTCAACTGGCAGCTTGCCCATGACAACGCCCGCCGGGTCGCGGCGAGCAGCAGCGACCCTTCAGTCACTGCCCAGCAGTCCCGCGAAGTCGACGAGGCCCTGCGCCTTGCGGAACTGTGGCTTGACCCCGTGACAGACCTTCCCGCCACCGGTCTGATAGGCCACGCGTGGTCCCGGGCGGAGTGGGTGGAAGCCACCCTTGGAACGTGGAAACGGCTGACCGAGCCGGTTGCGAACAGCATCGCGAACGCCCTGTCCTCCGCAATGACGGAACAGATGCCCGAAGAGATGAAGTCAATGATGGGCGGGGCATCCTCGATGCTCCAGAACATGGGCGGGGCGATCTTCGGCATGCAGTTGGGGCAGGCCATCGGCGCCCTGTCCGCTGATGTGGTCAGCTCCACCGATATCGGTGTTCCGCTGGCCGACCTCGAGATGGCGCTGCTGCCGGCCAACGTTGCGGCGTTCGGTGAGGGCCTGTCCCTGCCCGAGAATGACATCCGGCTTTTCCTTGCGGTACGGGAAGCTGCGCACGCGCGGCTCTTTGTCCAGGTGCCGTGGCTGCGCGGCCATCTGCTGGGCGCCATCGAGGCCTACGCCCGCGGCATCCATATCGACACCTCGCGGATTGAGGAACTTGCGCGGGACCTTGATCCCGGCAACCCCGAGGGCATCCAGGAGGCCCTGTCCCAGGGCGTGTTCATGCCGCAGCGGACACCCGCACAGGAACAGGCCCTTGAGAAGCTTGAGACGGCGCTTGCGCTGGTGGAAGGCTGGGTGGACGAGCTCACGGCGGCCGCCACAGAGAAGCTGCTGCCGTCCGCGGGCGCGCTCCGCGAAACAGTGCGCCGCCGCCGGGCAACCGGCGGTCCGGCCGAGCACGCCTTTGCGTCCCTGGTGGGCCTGGAGCTGAGGCCCCGCCGGCTGCGGGATGCCGCCACGCTGTGGGCCACTTTGAAGGAAGAGCGCGGCATCGAAGGCCGCGACGCCATCTGGCACCACCCGGACCTGCTGCCCACCGCCGAGGACCTGGATGACCCCAAGGGCTTCAGCGGGCGCCGCAAACTGGCCGAAGCCAGCGACAGCGAAGTGGACGACGCCCTGGAGAAACTCCTCAGTGGCGGCTTCGACGCCGCCCCCGAAGGCAGGAGCGGCGCTGAGGGCCTGGGCGGCGCCGAAGGCCAGGACCAGGGCGGCACTGCAAAGGACGACGGCGACGGCGGGCGGCCGGAGGAGGGGCGGGACGGCCAGCCGAAAGGCTAGGACGTCCGGGCCCGCATTGTTGCGGGTGCGGCTTCAGTCCGCGTCCGGATCGGCCATGCCGCGCCCGGTGGCGAAGGAGACACCTTCCAGGAACGCTTTGGCCCGCTGGGTCTCGGGATAGGCCTCCAACAGCTTCCAGAACGCGGCATTGTGCGCGGCCACCAGCAGGTGGGCGAGCTCGTGGAGCAGGACATAGTCGATGACCCACTGCGGCATTGGCCGCAGCTTGTCCGAGAGCCTGATGGTGCCCTCAGCGGGAGTAGCCGAACCCCACCGGGAATTCTGGTTGCTGACCCAGCGCACCGACGTCGGCACTGCCCGCCCCCCGAGGTACTGTGCGGACAGGTGGGCGGCATGGGCGGCGAGGGCGGCGTCCGTGGCCGGGCGCCGCTTGCCCGCTGCTGCCCGCCGCTCCCCCTGGCGCTGCAGCTTGGCCACCATCCGGTGGACCCATTCGGCCTCCTGGGCGGCGGTAAACCGCGCCGGGATGGCCACAACTGCGCTTCCGTTCTCCCAGAAGGCCGCCACCGTGCGGGTGCGCCGGGCCGAACGCCGCACGACGACGGGCGCACCGTCGTCAGTGGTCAAGGGGGCAGTAACCGCTCCGGCCGTCTTTGCGCCCTGGCCGGGCCTCACAGGGAAGTGCTTTCCGTGAGGACGCGCAGAACGTCCTCCCCGTACCGTTCCAGCTTGGACGGGCCCACTCCTGCCAGTCCGGCCAGCTCTTCGAGCGAGGCGGGGCGCGCCTCGGCGATGGCCGTGAGCGTGGCATCGGTGAACACGACGAACGCCGGCACCTCGGCGGCGAGGGCAACTTCGCGGCGCCAGTTCCGCAGGGCATCGAAAGTCTGCTCCTCATAACTCGGCGGACAGGAATTGCACCGGCCCACCTTGCGTTCCGCGCCGGTGGCGAGCATGCTTCCACAGACCCGGCACATGGCAGGAGCGGCGGCCTTCCGGCGGGACACCGTGACCTTCCCCCGGGTGGTTGAAGTCGCCACCGAATCCGGGCGCAGCCCGTCCAGGAACCTGGACGGTTTCCTGTTTGCCCGTCCGCCCGGGGTCCGGGCAGTGGACCAGGACAGCGACAGGTGCTCCCGGGCTCGGGTGATTCCCACGTAAAGGAGCCTGCGTTCCTCGTCCACCGATTCCGGCGAGTCAGCGAAGGAGATGGGCATCAGCCCCTCGCTGAGGCCCACCAGGAACACCGCATCCCATTCGAGGCCCTTGGCCGCGTGCAGCGAGGCAAGAGTCACGCCCTGGACCGTGGGGGCGTGCTGGGCGAGGGAACGTTCCTGTAGTTCGTTGACGAAGTCGGCCAGGCCAAACCGGGCACCCCGGGTTTGGACCAGTTCGTCGGCGAGCGCCACCAGGGCCGCCAGCGATTCCCACCGCTCCCGCAGTGCGCCGCCGCTGTGGGGGGCGGAGTCCGTGTAGCCGAGGGACGAGACAATGTCCCGGACGAGTTGCCCCAGCGGCTCGGGGGAATCCGTCTCCGCGACGGCCCGGGTTGCGGCCCGAAGCTGCAGGATGGCGTCCCGGACCTCCTTGCGGGCGAAGAACCGCTCGCCGCCGCGCAGCTGGTACCCGATGCCGGCCGCAGCGAGGGCCTGTTCGTACGCCTCGGACTGGCCGTTGGTCCGGAACAGGACGGCCACCTCGCTTGCGGGCGTGCCGGCGTCGAGCAGGGCCTTGATCTTCTGGGCAACAGTGGCTGCCTCTGCTTCATCGTCCGCGCACTCGGTGAACTGGGGTGCCGGGCCCGCCGGCCGCTGGGCCACGAGCTGGAGCGGTGTTGCCCAGGCGGCGTCGGCCACTGGACCGCCGCTCCGCCGGCCTGCCAGGAGGTCGTTGGCGAGCTTGACCACCTGGGGCGTCGAACGGTAGTCCCGGATCAGCTTGACCACGTTGGCCTGCGGGAAGCGGGCTTTGAAATCCAGGAGGTGCTTGGGGGAAGCCCCCGTAAACGAATAGATGGTCTGGCTGGCGTCACCGACGACGCAGAGTTCGTCCCGGCCGCCGAGCCAGAGGTCCAGGAGCCGCTGCTGCAGCGGGGAGACGTCCTGGTACTCGTCCACCACAAAGTGCCGGTACTGCTCGCGGACGGTGGCAGCGACCTTCTCGTCCTCCTGGAGAATTCCCACCGTGATCAGCAGGACGTCCTCGAAGTCAATGACGTTGCGGTCCGTCTTCACGTCCTCATACGACTGGAAGACCCTGGCCACGGCGGTGAGGTCGAACCCTCCCGGGGCGCCCCTGTCCTGGGCATTTTCCAGGTAGTTGGCCGGCGTGAGCATCGACACCTTGGCCCACTCGATTTCGGAGGCGAGATCGCGGATGGAGGCCCTGTCCGTGCTGAGCCGGAGCCGCCGCGCGGCCTCGGCCAGCATCTGTGCCTTGTGGTCCAGGAGGTTGGGCAGCGTTCCGCCAACCGCCTGCGGCCAAAAGAACTGCAGCTGGCGCAGGGCGGCGGCGTGGAATGTCCGTGCCTGCACGTTGCCCACCCCGAGATCCCGCAGCCGGCTCCGCATCTCGGCAGCGGCCCGGGCCGTGAACGTCACCGCAAGCAGCCGTTGCGGCGAATAGACGCCGGAGTGGACGCCGTAGGCGATGCGGTGGGTGATGGCGCGTGTCTTGCCGGTCCCTGCGCCTGCCAGGACACACAGCGGGCCGTTCAGGGTGCTGGCGACTTCGCGCTGCTCCGCGTCCAGGCCGCCAAGGATGCGGTCCTCCAGGGAGGCTGTCCCGTCAATATGTTCTGTAGTCACTTCTGCTGCTCTTGGTCTCGACTACCGCGTGCTGGAGTCTGGTGGATACGTAAAGGAGTCAGGCCCCGGCCCGGTCCTGGATGCGTCCGCCGTACCAGTGCTCAATCAGCGAGCGGGCAATGGAAAGCCGGCTGGAGATGGTGATCTCCCCGCTGAGCACGGCTTCCTGGAGTTCCTCCCGGCTGAACCAGCGCGCCCTGGTCACCTCGACGCCGTCGGGCGTTGCTTCGGAGTCTTCGGTGACGGCGGTAAATCCAAGCATAAGCGAGGCAGGGAACGGCCAGGACTGCGATCCGAGGTACTGGCACGCGGTCACCCGGACCCCAACCTCTTCGTAGATCTCGCGGACTACTGCCTGTTCCAGGGACTCCCCGGGCTCCACGAAGCCTGCCAGCGTGGAATAGTTCCTGGCATCCGTAGGACCTCCGCCGCCCAGCAGCAGCCGGCCGTCAGGGCCCTCGACCGTGACGATGATGGCGGGATCCGTCCGCGGGTAGTGCTCCGACAAGTCCACCGGGCAGCGACGCACCCAGCCCCCGGCTTCCACCTCGGTGGGCTTCCCGCAGCGCGGACAATGCGTGTGGCCGGCATGCCAGTTGGCGATGGCACTTGATTCGACAAAGAGCGCGGTGTGGGTTGGGGTCAGCCCGGCAGCCACGTCGCGGAAACCGGCCCACTGGGCGTCGGAGGGGATTCCGGCTGTTCCCGGAGCCGCCTGCTCCGGCAGGACAAACAGCAGCAGCCCGGTTCCTGCGGGAAAGTCCGAGTCCGGGAGGGCGGTGCCCAGGAAGATGACCAGTTCCGGGGCTGAGCCTGCCGTGGTGAGTTCCTCAAGCAGGGGCGCCGCAGCGGCCGTAAACAACCCGCCGTCCTGTACCAGCCCCTGCCGGCCCGACAGGACAACGGCCAACGTTGCGGGGTTGGCCAGCTGGCTGGCAACTATTCCGGGAGCCGTGCGCTCGGCCGATCCGCGGTCCACCAGCGCCGGCCTGACAGGGAGCAGTGTGTCCCTGAGGTGGTTGGCGGGCAGCATTGCCTGCTGCCCCTGGTAGACCGGTGTAACAGACTCGGCGTGGCTCATAGGTCCACCGTACTGACTGGCGCTGACAATTGACATTTCGAGGCCGTTTCCCGGCCGACCTCCCCTCCCCTGATTTGCAGGTATCTCAAGACTCGCCGCCGCCGGACCGGCCTCCCGGACGGCAGGCAATCTACCGTGGAATGGTGAGAAGAAAACCGATTGAACTGGCAGCCGTTGCAACCGCGGCAGTCCCCGGACTGACCCCGACGGCCGTTAGCTCTGCCCCGGACGATCCCGCGGACTTCGACTCTGCCCTGCTCCTCGATTCGGAGGGGAAGCGCTGGCGGGTGAGGTCCCCGCGGCATGCCGAGGCCAGCGCACGGCTGGAAACCGAGTTCCTGGTCTTGCGCGCCTTCGCGCCGGGCATTCGGGCTGAGCTGCCTTTTCTGATGCCCACGGTTGCGGGCAGTGTGCGGCTGGGCAGCCTGAGCACCTTCGTGTATTCGCATCTGGGCGGGAGCACCCGCAGCGTCGAAGAACTTACGGCTGGACCGGATGCCCTCGCCCGCGAAATCGGCGTCGCGCTGGCGGCCATTCACGATCTTCCCCGGGCCCTGGTCAGCAACGCGGACCTGCCCAGCTACACCCCGAATGAATTCCGGCAGCGCAGGCTGAATGAGCTGGACCAGGCAGCCACCACCGGGAAGATTCCCCCCGCCCTGCTGCTGCGCTGGGAACACGCGCTGGAAGACGTGTCCCTGTGGCGCTTCAATCCCTGCGTCGTGCACGGGGACCTGCATGAGGACAACCTGATGGTGGAGGGCCAGCGGGTCACGGCGGTGACCGGCTGGACCGATCTCCGCATCGGCGACCCCGCGGACGACTTCGCATGGCTGGTCGCCTCCAACGAGCATGATTTTGTGGATGCCGTCCTGGCGGCCTACACCTCCGGCCGCCGCGACACCCCCGACAACCACCTCCTCCGGCGGGCCGCGCTCTCCGCTGAATTCGCCCTCGCGCAGTACCTGGTGAAGGGGATCGCTGCCGGCGATGCCTCCATGATTGCCGAGGCAGAAGAAATGCTGGACACGCTGGCAAGCGACATCGCGGAGCACGGCGGCCAGCCCATCAGCGTTGAGCCCCTCCCGCCCGCGGCAGCTGCCGGGGCCCCGGGCGCCCCCGCTTCCGGGGCACCTGACGCGGTACGGCCTGAGGGCGTTGCTCCCGAGGCTGTCCCAGGCATCAGGGCGGCCGACGACGACGTGCCGGCAGCCGTTCCGCCGGTCACCGTCCTGCCCGTCCCGGCCCAGCCCGCCGTCGTCGTGACGCAAATTCCGGTTGCCGTGACTCCACTTCCGGTGGAGCCGGAGACCCCCGGCCAAGGGTCCACCGGCGGACCGGACGACACCTCCACCGCGGCGCTCTCAATCGTCGACATCAAGAAGGACTAGGGGAAGCCAGGGCTGCCGCCACGATCTCCTCCAACTGGCCTGCTGTACCCAGGTCGTGGGGCCGCACCACCTCGTTATCGGCAACGTAGAAGAACGCTGCGCGCACGTCCTCCAGCGGCACGCCCTTCAGCCGCGACCATGCCAGCCGGTACACCGCCAGCTGGACCGCCTTGGCCCGAAGCAGGTCCCCGGAGGGCCGCCGGCCGGTCTTCCAGTCCACCAGGTCCCAGCGCCCGTCAGGATCCTGGAACACTGCGTCAACACGTCCACGGACCACCACGTCCCCTATTCGTGTCTCCACCGGCACCTCAATGAAGGCCGGAGAGCGGTGGGCCCAGGGGGACGACCGGAAGGTGGCCACCATGGCGTCTAGGTCGTACGCCGCGTCGATGTGATCATCCGAGCCCGGCGCTTCACCGAGGTCCAGCATGCCGGCCGTGCCAAAGTACTCTTCCACCCACGCGTGGAATGCCGTGCCCTTCCGGGCCGACATGCCCGGTTCCCGGGGCACGGGCCTGCGCAGCCGCCAGGCCACGGCTGACGGGTCCTCGCCAAGGTCAACGAGCGTGGATGCCGAAATGTGGGCGGGAAGGTGGACGTCGTTGGCTGAAGACCTCCTCGCCCGGCGTTCGAGCAACAAGGCTGCTTCCCGGGCCCACCCAGCGGCAACCCCTGTAAGTTCGGGCTCCCGGGTGGCTGTCCGCGCGCGGGGAGCGTCCTCCAGCGCCGCCGCCACCCGGGCAGCCGCGGTTTCCATAGCGCGCCTCCGGCCGCCTGCCAAGCGCAGGCGCTCCCCCGTGCGGGGGTCCACCGGCCCCTCCAGGGGATCGTACGGCCAGCCGGCCACCTCAGTATCGAGCGTCAGCGGACTGGTCTCAGGCAGTGCGGACTCCTCCACTGAGCGCGGATGGATGACGGCCGGCGCCGTGCCCTCGCTTGCGGCGGCGGCCAGAGTTTCAAGCTCTGCCAGGAATGGCGACATTTCCGCCCGTCCCGACCTGGACCCCACCCAGGCGGCGCTGGACGCCCACAGGACATGCTTGGCCCGGGTGTACGCCACGTAGGCCAGGCGGCGCTCCTCCGATTCCGCGTGGGCCTGGACAGCTGCCTTGAAGTCCTTTTCCGCATCCAGCCAGCCTTTTTGGTCAGGCTGGTCGAGGTCCCACTGGGGAAGGTCTGCCCGGTCACCGCGCAGCGGCCAGGGCAAGGCTGCGGACCCGCTGCTCCAGCGTGAGTCGCGGTCGCTGGGGAAGTCCTTGGCGTTCAGTCCCGGAACAAAAACGACATCCCATTCCAGCCCCTTGGAAGCATGGACCGTAAGCAGCTGCACGGCCTCCCGGTTGACGTCGCCCGGTGGTGCTTCCAGTCCGTTTTCTTCTGCTGACGCAGCCTCCAGCCAGGACAGGAAGGCGAGGATGTCCACGCGTTGGGACGTCCGCAGGAACCCGGCAGCGGCATCCTGGAAGGCATCGAGGTTCCGGCGCGCCTGATGGATGCTGATGCCGGGCCTGGCGGCAACCTCGATATCAAGGAGCATGGCCCTTTCCACCTCCCCGAGCAGGGTGGTGAGGTCATCCCCAAGGTAGCCCCGGAGCTGACGCAGCTCCGTGGAGAACCGGACCATCCGCTCCCGCGCAGCGGGGGTCAGGGACCTGCCGTTCGATGAGGTCCATCCTTCCCGGGGCAGCCAATCCAATGCCTCCACCAGGCTGGCACCGTCGGTAAGGTCGCCTTCGAGGACGGCCGGGCCGGCATCCGGAAGCTGGTCATCGCCCCGTCCAGCCTGGGCCCGACGCCGGGCAAGCTGGCTGGACCAGTCCCGCAAGGCCATCAGATCTGCGGGGCCGATCCGCCAACGCGCCCCTGCCAGCAGGCGCATCAGCGCATCGGAACGGCCGGGGTCGGCGAGGACACGCAGGGTGGCAACAAGATCCACGATTTCGGGGGTATCAAGGAGCCCGCCCAGTCCGACTATCTCGTAGGGAATGCCTCGGGCCTCCAACTGCCGCCGGATGGGCTCCATTTGTGCGCGCCGCCGGCAAAGGACGGCGATGGCGGGCGGAACCGGCGAACCGTCGGGCTTCAGCTCGAAATCCGTCACCCGGTACTTCAGGACGTCATCGGCGAGCGCTGAGGCTTCATCCACATCGCTTCCGAACCGCCCCAGCACCACAGATCCCGCTGCCGCATACGGGCTCGGCTGCAGCGGCGGCACCTTGGGCGCGGCCGGCCCTCCCCCGCCCGCCGGTCCGCGCTGCGCCGCTGACCGGGCCAAGGATTCAGACATCACGTTGGCAGCGGCCAGGATGGACCGTCCGTTCCGCCACGCCGTTGTCAGGTACGACGTCGGCGCGGGAGCCCAGTCGGCCCCGCCTTCCGCCATTCCCCCTGCCGGGGTGCCCTCCGCCCCGGTTGGCTCTGTCCCATGTCCTGGCCTCCCTTTCCACACGGGGAACTCGCGCACGAAATGGAACAACTGGCCTGCCGACGCACCGCGGAAACCGTAGATCGACTGGTTGGGGTCGCCAACGGCGGTCACCGCGTGCCCGCCGCCGAAGAGCCGGGAGAAAAGGACCAGTTGGGCGTGGGACGTGTCCTGGAACTCGTCGAGCAGGACCACTTTGTAGCGCTGCCGTTCCATGTGGGCGGCCAAAGGCACGTCCTGCGCCACGCGGGCGGCAAGGGCCACCAGGTCGCCAAAATCAAGTGCTCCCCGGGCCCGCTTCGCCGCCGCGTACCGGCCAACCATGTCCGCCACGCTTGCCCTGGTCCTCAACATGCCGGCGAGGTCAGCCACTGCCTGCGGGGCGTTCCTTTTCTTGGTGGCGAGATGCGGCAATGACTCAAAGTCGGACAGCCGCGCCATCAACCAGGCTTCGACGTCTTCGGGTTCCTGGAGGTGCTCGGCGCATTCACCGGCAAGTTGGATGACTGCTTTCACGAGCGTGGACTTGGCGGCGCGGAAATGCCCGTACTCGCCGTCGTAACCCTCCACGACCTCGCTGGCCAACTGCCAGGCCTGCGCGCCGCCCAGCAGGACCACGTCCCGCTCCACTCCAAGGCTGAGCCCATAGTCAGAGACGATGCCGCTGGCGAAGGAGTGGTAGGTGGAAACTTTCGGTTCGAGCGCATCACTGCTGAGCAGCCCGTGCTGGAACACCCTGCCCCCGCTGTCCGCGTCGGCGCCGTCCTGGACACCTCTATCCTGGACAACCACGCGCTGGAGGGCGGCCAGTTTTCCCCTGATGCGCGAGGCGAGTTCACCTGCTGCCTTCCGGGTGAACGTCACGCCCAGCACTTCCTCGGGACGGACCCAGCCATTGGCCACGAGCCACACCACCCGGTCCGCCATGGTGGCTGTCTTGCCGGATCCCGCCCCCGCAATGACCAGCCTCGGCGCGAGCGGCGACGAAATGATGGCCGACTGCTCGGGGGTAGGAACGTTCTTCTCCCCGAGGAGCACCGAAAGCTCCTCGGGGCTGAAGCGGGGCTCCGGGGGTGGCCCTGCATCCCCGCCGGGCCCGGAAACCGGGGCAAGGGCGGAGAGGGCAGTCGGGGAGTTTTGCATGTCCGGCCTCATTCGGTCACTTGCCTTCCGCGCACGCACAGCGGACACACCTCGGGGAGCCTGCAGCCGTGGCCGCCATGGCTTCCCTTCGAGGGATCGTGCCGTGCTTCGAACGTGGTGCCTCCCATTACGGCGGCTGCATCCTTCACCATGTCCATCGCCCAGTTCTCCTGCGGGTCTATGGCGTCCTGATGCTGGATGGCGGGATTCTTTGCCCCGGTGCCGAGCTGGGCCAGGACGGCACCGCCAGGGAGCGGAGCGGCGGGGCTGTCCGGTCGGTCCCGGAAGCCCCCGGCGAGCACCGCGGCCTGGTAGGCGCCGAGCTGGGGATGCCGTGACAGTTCCCCCTTACCGGGCTGGCGTTTTCCGGTTTTGAGGTCCACGATGACCAGCCTGCCTTCGGCGTCCACCTCAAGCCTGTCCACCTGGCCGCGCAGGACAGCGTCCCGGGCGGGAGCATCATCGACAGGAACCTTTCCGAGGGCGACGTCGAAATCCTGTTCCACTCCGAGCAGGCTTCGGCCTTCGCTTCGCATGAGGAGTACATACTGTGCCAGCTTGCGCACCATGGACTCGGCACGCTGGAAGTCCAGCCTGCCCTCCCAGTTGTCCTTCATTCCCAGTGCGGGCCAGCGCCGGACCAGTTCTGCGACATACTCACTGCCCGAGGCATCCGGCAGGTCCTGGGCAATGGCGTGGACCAGGGTGCCAAGGCTGCGGGCGAAGTCAGTGGCAGCTTCGCCTCCCGCGGCCTGGATAAACCAGTCAAGCGGGGATTTCTGCACGGTCTCGACTTTTGACGGTGAGACAAAGACGGTACCGCCAGGCGGAACCACCGCTGCCGCCGATGTCAGCGGAAGAAGGCCCCACCAGCTCTGCGGATGCGCGCCGGGCACCGGCGGGTCAGCCTTTGCCAGCCGGGCGAGGACCCTGGCCGCCTCATCCGCCTGCGGAGCGTCCCCGCCGTCCAGCTGGGCGTGCTGCCGGAGTTCGGCAACAAGGGCCCGCAGCGCCATGGGCCGCTGCACTGCCGTGAACGGACGGCCCTCCTGGCCCGGTTCCAGGGGCACAACGTAGTCCAGGAAGGAGGACGGCTGGTCATCCTCGGAGGAAACAGCCGTGCATACGAGCAGTTCGCGGGCGCGGGAGACCGCAGTGGAAAAGCTTCGCAGTTCGTCATACCGGATGTCGCGGAGCCGGCTCAGGGGATCACGCTGCAGGGCGTACCCCGGCCCGTGTTCCACCGCGTCGCTGTACAGCGTACTTCCCAGAAGTTCGCCGCGGAGCCGGGTATTGGGCCACACACCTTCCTGGAGGCCCGCCACTATCACCACCGGCCATTCCCGCCCGGCCGCACTGGCTGGAGTCAACAGTTCCACGGCGTCGTCCACCTGGGCACGGGCAGCGAGGGTGTCCATGGGAAGCTCCTGGTTCAGGAGATACTCGAGGAACTGCTCGGGGCCGGCCCCGGGCATCTGGTCCACGTAACGCTCCGCGGTGTGGAAGAGGGCCATCATGGCATCCAGGTCCCGGTCCGCACGCGCGCCGTGCGGACCGCCGGCAAGGGCGGTTTCAGTCCAGGAACCGGCGAGTCCGGTGGCATCCCAGAGTGCCCACAGCACTGATTCGGCGTTGGCGCCAGGTTGCGCAGCGGCGTGGCGGCCCGCCTGGATCATGCGTGCTGCCCGGCGTGCGGCACGGCCTTCGATGCCGAGCGTTTCCAGTGCGCCGGGTTCGAGCAATGCTTCAACCAGCAGGGCGTCGCTGGTCCGGCCTCCGCCGCCCAGGATCTCGTCCCTCCTCAGCGACTGCCGCAGCCGGCGGAGCTCGATCGATGTGGCACCGCCGATCCGGGAGGTCAGGAGGGATACTGCGGCCTCCGGGGTCAGCAGCGCTGGATCCAGTGCAATCGCGAAGGCATCAAGCAGCGGGCGGACTGCCACTTCGTCCCGGACCGCGGACTCCGCCACCGGGACCCGCACAGGAATCCCCTGGCCCGACAGGTAACGCTGGAACTCGCTCACCTGGGCGCCGTTGCGCACGATCACCGCGAGTTCGGCAAGGTCGCGCCCGTGGTTGATGTGCTGGTCCAGGATGCGCTGGGCAACGTAGCGCAGTTCGTGCACGGCGGACGGAACAAGGTGTGCTTCCACTGCCCCTTGGGGCCTGGCGTCGTCGGGTTGATCAGGGTCGGGTTGGTCAAGCCGCCGGGCCAGTTGCCCGCCCGCGCGCTGTGAAATCCGCCCGGCCACTCCAAGCCAGGCTTCGGCCACCGCGGGCGCTTGCCGGTGGGCGTACCGCAGTGGACGCTCCGCCACGGGTGCACCGGGCGATAGCAGCCCGGGCAGTTCTGCCACCAGGTCGGGCCTGGCACCGCGGAAGCCCTGCACCACAGTGTCCGGTGAAAACGCCACGTAGCAGTCCTTCCCGCCGGCGATGTCGGCCAAGAGCTCAAAGACTGCGGGGTTGGCTTCCTGGATGTCGTCCACCAGGATCACCTGCAGCTGGTCCCGTTCCGCCGCCAGGAAGCCGGGAGAGTCCTGGAAAATCTGCCGTACTGCCGTGATGATGCCGGCCGGATCGAAAGCCTCAGGCATCCGCAGGTCCAGGACGTCCCGGTACTCGGCGTACAGGGACGCAGCGGCGATCCAGTCAGGCCTGCGGCACTCGTGTCCCAGCCCTACCAGGTCGCCGGGGGTACGGCCCGACTCGATGATGCGGTCGAACAGCTGCCGGACTTCCTGCCGGAAGCCCCGGGTTTCCAGGGCACCTTCAATGTCGGCGGGCCAGGGAAGCTCCAGGCCGGGCAGGCGATGGCCTTCAAGGAGCTCCTTGATGATGAGGTCCTGCTCCGGGCCTGAGAGGAGCCTGGGCGGCCGGGACAGGGGAAGGATCCCTTCCGCCTTGGCACGCCGGATCACGTCAAAGGCGTAGGAGGCCCAGGTCCGCGCGGGGGTGGTGCTCAGGCTCCTGTCCAGCCGGGCCGTGAAGCGGTCCCGCATGGCATCGGCAGCCAGGCGGCTGGGCGCCAGGATCAGTATCCGCTCGGGATCCACGCCGTCACGGGTGACCCTGCTGACGGCGGCCTCCACAAGGACGGTGGTCTTGCCAGTTCCCGGAGCGCCGGGCAGCAAAACCGGCCCTGTTCCCTGGGGGACGTCGACGGCCGCCTGCTGGTCGGCGGAGAGCAGGGGCGCCACGGCATGCACCTGGCGGGGCGGCAGCAGCCGCAGGCCGGTTCCTGCAGCTCCGGCCTGCCGCGGGGGCGTACGGCCGTCTCCCGGGCCGGCGGGTTCACCGGAATGACGCGCGGGGCCGTCCGCGGAGCCATCCCGGGATTCGTCAAGGGGGCCGGTGAGGGGCATGGTTACTGTCACAGGGACATTCCATCATCGGCCGCCGACAATCTGTGCAGCCGCCGCTCCAGCATCCCGGCGACCACATCAATCCTGTCGAACTGGGCATCGCTTGGCGCCCAGCGGGCGGCCGAAAGATCCACCCGCCAGCGCCCCTCGCCGGTCCGCTGGAAGTCGAGGTAGGCGCCCAGCAGGGGTGTGCCCTCGGCCAGGTAGCGGCGGAGGGCCTCAGCCTCGTGTCCGTCCGGTGCGTGGCCGCTCGCCTTGAGAATCCGCCACCAGGGGACTCCGCTCCCGTAGCGGCTCATGACCGCACCGACCTGCCTTGGCCCGCCTGAACCCAACAGCTCGGCGACGTCGCCATACGCGACGGCGGATCCGGCGGGCACCAGTTCCACAATGGCCAGCACCGCCTCCACATACTCAATCCGCATTGATCCAATCTAGCCGCAGTGGCGTTCCACGGAATTGTCGGTGGTGCCCTTTAGCGTTGAAGCATGAGCACCTGGAACACCCTCCCCCGCGCAGCCTTCGACCTCGAAACCACAGGGCGCAACTCCCGGGCTGCACGCATCGTCACCGCCTCGGTGACGGTGGTGGACCACACGGGCGACGTCATCCAGGAACACGAGTGGCTGGCGGATCCCGGGGTAGAGATACCCACCGAGGCCAGTGATGTGCACGGCATCACCACCGAACAGGCACGCCGTGAGGGCAGGCCTGCCCACGAAGTGACCCGGGAGGTTGCGGCCGTGCTGCAGGGACTGTTCGACGACGGGACCCCCGTCATCGCCTTCAATGCCAGCTATGACTTCACGGTGCTGGCTGCGGAGTCGGCCCGGTACGGGGTCCCTCAGCTGACCCGCTTCCCGGTCCTGGACCCGTACATCATGAACAAGCAGGTGGACCGCTACCGGAAGGGCAAGCGGACCCTCACGGCGTTGTGCGAGGAATACGGCGTGGTCCTGGACAACGCCCATACGTCGGCCGCTGATGCCCTGGCCACCTTGAGGGTCCTGGACGCCATGGCCGGCAAGTTTCCCAAACTCAGCATGCCGGCCAGCCAGCTGCACCAGCTGCAGGTCGAGTGGGCAGTAAGCCAGGCAGCCGATTTCCAGGACTACCTCCGCAAGACGAAGCCCGCTGCCGTCATCGAAGGTGACTGGCCGGTCCTTCCGCCGCAGGACGCCACTACGGCCGGCTTCTGACCGGGACCGTCTCCGGCAGGGCCCACGGCGAGAGATATTTCACAGTCGCACTGCTCACACAGCGGGGCCGGTGAGGGACTCAAGGATTCGTCCGCACGGGGCCGCAGGACTCCAGTATGAGGGCCATCAGCGCCTATACGGAATTTCCTTCGATCGTTTGCCTAAAGAGACAGCACTTGTTCGCCTCACGGGCGCCAAACACTGAAGTGAGACAATAAAGTTTTGCGGTCACCCCTGCCATGCAGTGCTTGAACAGCCTCGGGCAGGTGCCAGGCGCCACCAGCGCAGCCTTGCGGCCCGGTTGACTTATGACTCAATGAAAGCGACAGACTGATGAAAATCAAAGCGATGAAGTGGCTGACAACCGCTCCCGTGGCAATCGCCCTCGCGGTTTCCCTGGCAGCGTGCGGTTCAGGATCAGCCCAGCCGAGCGGCACGCCCACGGACGCCCTCGCCGGCAGCGACCAGCAGACGCTGGACAAGTACACCACCGCTACCGTCACCCCGATTGACCAGATCGACAAGACCAAGCTCGGCCTGAACACAGAAGGCAAGCTTGAGGTGGGCACCCTGTCGGACGCCCCGCCGAACATCTTCATTGACCCCTCGGGCAAGTTCACCGGCTACGACAACGAGCTGCTGCGGGCCATCGCCGGCAAGCTCGGCCTTGAGGTCGAGTTTGTTGCCACGGACTTCTCCGCCCTGCTTTCCCAGGTTTCCACCAAGCAGTTCGACGTCGGATCCTCCTCCATCTCCACCACGGACGCGCGCCGCCAGAACGTCGGCTTCACCAACGGCTACGACTTCGGCTTCATGGCCGTGGTTGCCAAGACCGACAGCGGCATCAAGGGCTTTGCCGACCTTAAGGACGATCTCCGCATCGGCGTCGTCCAGGGCACCGTCCAGGACGACTACGTGACCAACACCCTGAAGATGGAACCCATCCGCTTCCCGGACTACGCCACGGTTTACGCCAACGTGCGCAACGGCCAGGTGGACGCCTGGGTGGCTCCTTCGCAGCAGGCCAGCGGCCAGGTGAAGGAAGGCGACGGCACCGCGATCGTCGAATCCGTCGTCAACACGCAGAACTTCACTGCCTACGCGGTGGCCAAGGACAACCAGCCGCTGATCGACGCGCTGAACTCCGGCCTTGACGCTGTCATCGCCGACGGAACCTGGACCAAGCTGACCAAGGAATGGTACCCGGACCGCGAGATGCCCTCTGACTGGAAGCCGGGCAGCAAGGCCGCCACGGTTCCCCAGAGCTGATTGAGCCGGGACGTTCATGGATCTCTTGGACCAGCTGGCTGACACCTTCTTCAACTGGGAGGAAATGGCCAAAGTCATTCCCGCCCTGTTCATGGTGGGCCTGCCCAACACCCTGATATTGGCCGTCGCCTCCGGCATCCTCGGCTCCCTGCTGGGGCTCGGGCTCGCCATGATGGGGATTTCCCGCAACGCGGGCGCCCGTTGGGTGGCGCGCATCTACACCGATATCTTCCGGGGCCTCCCTGCCATCCTGGTGATCCTGGTCATCGGCATTGGCCTCAGTCCCATCGCCCGGGAAATCACCGGATCCAGGAACCCCTACCCCCTGGGCATCCTGGCCTTGACGCTGATCGCGGCCGCCTACATCGGCGAGATCTTCCGCTCGGGCATCCAGAGTGTGGAGAAGGGCCAGCTGGAGGCCTCCCGGGCCCTTGGCTTCAGCTACGGCAGTTCCATGCGCCTCGTGGTGGTGCCGCAGGGAATCCGGCGGGTCCTTCCCGCCCTGGTAAACCAGTTCATCTCGCTGCTGAAGGATTCCTCACTGGTGTTTATGCTCGGGCTTGCCGCCTCGGACCGGGAGATCTTCCGGATCGGAAACGACGCGATGGCCAACACCGGCAACCTGTCTCCGCTGGTGGCCGCAGGTGTGCTGTACCTGATCCTGACCGTCCCGCTCACCCACTTCGTGAACTTCATCGACCACCGGCTGCGAACCGGCAAGCCGGAAAAGAAGGAACCGGATGAGCTGGCAGCACCTATCGGCAAGGGGGCACAGGCATGACGGAATTCGCTTCCGGAACCCTGACCGGCAAGAACCTGCACCTCTCCTTCGGCCACAACCATGTTCTCCGCGGCATCGACCTGCACGTGGAGAAGGGCACCACTGCCTCGGTGATCGGCCCATCGGGGTCGGGCAAGTCCACCCTCCTGCGCGTCATGAACCGGCTGATCGAGCCGGACCAGGGCGACATCCTCCTGGATGGCCGTTCGGTCCTGAAGGACAACCCGGACGAGCTGCGGCAACGGATCGGCATGGTGTTCCAGCAGTTCAACCTGTTCCCGCACAAGACCGTGGTGGACAACGTATCCCTCGCGCTGCGGAAGCTGCGCAAACTCTCCAAGGAGCAGGCACGCGCCGAGGCCCTGGAGCAGTTGGACCTGGTGGGCCTGAGGCACAAGGCCGATGCCCGCCCGGCAAACCTTTCCGGAGGCCAGCAGCAGCGCGTTGCCATCGCCCGGGCACTTGCCATGAAGCCGGAGGTGATGTTCTTTGATGAGGCCACCTCCGCGCTGGACCCCGAGCTTGTTAAGGGAGTCCTGGCGCTGATGGCCGACCTCGCGAAGGGGGGCATGACCATGGTGGTGGTGACCCACGAAATGGGCTTCTCCCGCAACGTCTCGAACACCGTGACGTTCATGGACGCCGGAGTGGTTGTCGAATCCGGGCCGCCGGAGCAGATCTTCACCGCACCGGCAACGGACCGCCTCAAGGGCTTCCTCTCGGACGTCCTGTAGTTCCCGAAGCACATAAAGAAATCCCCGGCTGCAGCCCGCAGCCGGGGATTTCTTTATGTGTGGCCGGGATGTTCCGGACTTTCTAGCCCCGGGCCGCTGCTGCCGCCTTGGCTGCGGCAGGCAGTGCATCATAGATCCGGTTCATGGCCGCGTCGTCGTGAGCAGCGGACAGGAACCAGGCCTCAAAGACCGACGGCGGCAGGTACACCCCGGACTCCAGCATCGAGTGGAAGAACGGCGCGTAGCGGAAGCTCTCCTGCGCCTGGGCGTCAGCGTAGTTGTGGACGCCGTTGGCTGAGGTGCCGAAGGCCACCGAGAAGAGGTTGCCGGCAAACTGGATCGAGTGGTCCACCCCGGCGGCGTCCAGGGCGCCGGACAGGGCAGAGGAGAGTTCCAGCGAACGGACGTCGATGAAGGAGTAGACATCGCGGGTGGCATGAGTCAGCGTGGCCACGCCGGCCGCCATCGCCACAGGGTTTCCGGACAGTGTTCCCGCCTGGTACACCGGGCCGGTGGGCGCGAGGTAGTCCATGACGTCGGCACGTCCGCCGAGGGCCGCCGTCGGCATCCCTCCGCCGATGACTTTGCCGAAGGTGAGCAGGTCCGGCGTCCACGGCTCGGCGGCGTCCGGCGCCCCGCCGGTCAGGCCCCAGTAGCCGGAATAGCCGGTGCGGAACCCGGTGAGCACTTCGTCCACGATGAGCAGCGCCCCGTGTTCGCGGGTGACGCGGGACAAGCCCAGGTTGAAGCCTTCTTCCGGTGTCACCACGCCCATGTTCGCCGGCGCTGCCTCCGTGATGACAGCGGCGATGTTGGGCCCGTGGGTGGCGAAGGCTTCCTTGACGGCGGCAAGGTCGTTGTAGGGCAGCACCAGCGTTTCTGCGGCCGTGGCCTCGGTGACGCCGGCGGAACCCGGCAGGGCGAGGGTGGCGACGCCGGACCCTGCGGCGGCAAGGAGCCCGTCCAGGTGGCCGTGGTAGCAGCCGGCAAACTTGATGATGAGGTTGCGTCCGGTGAAGCCGCGGGCCAGGCGCACGGCGGTCATGGTGGCTTCGGTGCCGGTGGACACCATCCGGAGGCGCTCGACGGCGGGTACGCGGTCCTTCACGATTTCCGCCAGGTTGGCCTCGTCCGGGGTGGACGCTCCGAAGGACAGGCCGCGGTCCACGGCGGCGTGGACGGCCTCCAGCACAGCCGGGTGGGCGTGGCCCAGCAGCGCCGGACCCCAGGAGCAGACAAGGTCCACGTATTCCTTGCCGTCGGCGTCCGTGAGGTACGGTCCCTTGGCGGAGACCATGAAGCGCGGGGTACCGCCCACGGACCCGAAGGCGCGGACCGGTGAGTTGACCCCGCCCGGCATCAACTGGCGGGCGCGGTCGAAGAGTTCCTCGTTGCGAGGGTTGCTGGCAGTCATGGTTCCTATTCTCTCAGGTGGCCGGCGCCGGGTGCGTCAGGTGCCGAGCAGTTCAGCCACGCGCGGCGCCACGGCCGTGCCCAGCAGCTCGATGGAGCGCATCATGGCGGAGTGCGGCAGCGGCCCGTTGCTGTATTTAAGGTCGAAGCGGTCCACGCCCAGGTTCTGTTTCAGCAGCACGATCTTGCGCGCCACCGTTTCCGGGGAGCCGACATACAGCGCCCCTTCCGGAGCGCACAGCGCCTCAAACTCGCCCCGTCCGGCAGGCCCCCAGCCCCGTTCCGCGCCGAGCTTGTTCCGCAGCTTCAGCCAGTGCGGGAAGAGTTCCTCCCTGGCCTGCTCGTCGGTCTCTGCTACGTGTCCGGGTGAATGGGTGGCAACCTGCTGCATCGGGTGGCCGTACTTGGCCATGGCCTCGCGATACAGGTCCACCAGCGGCCGGAAGCCACGCGGCTGCCCGCCGATGATCGCGAAGATGATGGGATAGCCGTATTGGGCGCACCTTAGCACGGACTCGGGGGTGCCGCCGACGCCGATCCAGGTGGGCAGCAGGTGCCGCTCGAGCGGCGGGTACACGCTCAGCCCGGCCACGGGCGGCCTGGTACGGCCCTCCCAGTGCACTGGTTTCTGTGCCCGCACCTTGTCAAAGAGCTCGAGTTTTTCCTCGAACAGGAGCTCGTAGTCTGCGAGGTCCAGTCCGAACAGCGGGAAGGACTCGATGAAGGAGCCGCGGCCCAGCATGACTTCAGCGCGGCCGTTGGAAAGGGCATCCACGGTGGAGAAACGCTGGAACACGCGGATGGGGTCATCGGAGCTCAGGACCGTGACGGCTGAGCCCAGCCGGATCCGGGTGGTGCGGGCGGCAGCGGCGGCGAGGAAGACTTCCGGCGCTGAAACGGCATAGTCCTTGCGGTGGTGCTCGCCCACGCCAAACGCATGGAGTCCGACGGCGTCCGCCATCTGAGCCTCTTCAAGCAGCTGGCGGAGTACCCGGGCATGCGGCTGCGGGCTTCCGTCCGGATTCTCGCCGACGTCGCCGAACGTGTTCAGGCCCAGGAGTATCCGGTCCGGTGCCACCGGGGCGGTGGGACTCTCCGGAACAGCGACGGGCCGGGGTGTCGGTGAGCCAGCCATCAGGACTCCTTCAGCCAGCCGGCCAGTTCGGCGGCCCAGTAGGTCAGGACCATGTGGGCGCCGGCGCGGCGGATGCCCAGTACCGATTCGGTGATGGCGGCGCGCCGGTCGATCCAGCCGTTGGCGGCCGCGGCCTCGATCATCGCGTACTCTCCGGAGATCTGGTACGCGGCCACCGGCACCGGACTCATGGCGGCGACGTCTGCGACGATGTCCAGGTAGCTCATGGCGGGCTTGACCATGACGACGTCGGCCCCCTCGGCGAGGTCCAGTTCCACTTCGCGCAGGGCCTCGGTGCGGTTGCCGGCGTCCATCTGGTAGGTCCGCCTGTCCCCCTTCAGCTGGGAATCAACGGCTTCGCGGAACGGGCCGTAGAACGCCGACGCGTACTTGGCTGCGTAGGCGATGACGGAGGTGTTGGTGTGCCCGGCCTGGTCAAGGGCGGACCGGATCGCGGCAACCTGGCCGTCCATCATTCCGGAGGGCCCCAGCATGTGGGCGCCGGCGTCTGCCTGGGCCACGGCCATCCGTGCATAGATCCCAACCGTGCGGTCGTTGTCCACGTAGCCGTCGGCGTCGAGCACTCCGCAGTGCCCGTGGTCCGTGAACTCGTCCAGGCACACATCGCTCATGATCACCAGGCTGTCCCCGACCTCGGCACGCACGTCCCGGATGGCCTTGTTCAGCACCCCGTCCGGGTCAAGCGATGCCGATCCCTCGGCGTCGCGGGTTTCCGGGATGCCGAACAGCATGATTCCGCCGAGCCCCAGCTCCACGGCTTCCGCCGCGGCGCGCTTCAGGGTGTCGGTAGTGTGCTGGACAACCCCTGGCATGGAGGTGATGGGGTTGGGTTCGGCCAGGCCTTCGCGGATGAACGCCGGAAGAATCAACTCGGCGGGCGCCAGGCGGGTTTCGGCGGTAAGCCGGCGCATGGCCGGCGTGGTGCGGAGGCGGCGGGGGCGGTCGCTGGGAAAAGTCATGATCCTGTCCTTTGCTTTGGTTCAAGCGTGGTGGGTGTCCGTTGGCGGGCATCCCCCGCGTCAGGGCGGCTTCCCTGCCTCTTGTTCCGGCTGGAGGGCTGCCGCCACGGCAGCAACAAGCCCGGCCGGCGTGGGCCGGGCCGCGATGGCGGCCACCGGCAAGCCAAGCGCGGAAGCCTGGTCCGTCGTCGGCCGTCCAATCGCCACGAACCGGCAGCGGCCCAGGGGAAACAGCTCATGGAGGCGCCGCGCGGCGCTCGGTGAAGCGGCGATCACGGCGTCGATGCGTCCCGCGGCGAGTTCGGCGGCGGCGGTTGCCGGGGTCAGCAAAGCGTACGACGGCGGCTGCCCCTCCCCTGCCCCGTCCTCCGCCGGGATGGCGAGCCTGCGCTCCGCTGCCGCCGGGTAGTCCACCGTGCGGTAGGCCGTGACGGCGGTGACGCTGCCGCCGGCCCCTGAAAGTCCCTCCGCCAGGCGCGGCGGCGCGATGTCCGCCTGCGGCAGCAGGACCTTGCCGCCCCCGTCCGGCCACACGGACAGCAGGCCGGCGGCGGACTGATCCTCCTCCGGCGCCAGGGCCACAGCAACCCCATGGGCCTCCAGGAGCCTGCGGGTCGCAGCGCCCACGGCTGCGATGCGGGTGGCAGCCGGGATCCAGCGGGCCAGCGCCAGGCCACGTTCGGCGGCCTTGGCAGCGAGCACATGGACCGTGGTGGCACTGCTGACTACCAGCCAGTCGAAGGCCCCGGCGGCCAGGGCATCGCAGGCAACGTCAAGGGAATGCTGGTCCGGAGCCCGTTCGAAGTCGATCAAGGGCAGCAGCAATGCGTCGGCTCCAGCCTTCCGCAGCGCCTCCACGAGGGGCAGCGAGCGCTCCGGGCTGCGGGTGATGAGTACCCGCGCCCCCGCCAACGGTGCCTTGGGCATGGCCGGGATCAGGAAGCCTGCAGGTCCGCTATGTCAGCGGCGCCGGCGGCCAGGAGTGCTTCGGCAAGTTCGATGCCGAGCAGCGTGGCACCCACCTCTGTCAGGCCGTCGGTGGCGCGCTTGTCCCGGACCGAGGCGGTGCCGTCCACGGCACATACCGCCGCCTCCAGGTGGAGCAGGCTGCCCTTGCGGTAAGCGTAGGCGCCGACGGGCGCCGCGCATCCGGCCTCAAGCCGTGCAAGCAGGGCCCGTTCAGCCGTGACGGCAAGCCGGGTGTCCGGATCATCCAGCGCAGCCAGCGCCTGCGCCAGGACTTCCTTCGAACCTTCTGCGGAGCCGGGCCTCGGCGGAGCGTCCGAGGTGCGGCACTCGATGGCGAGCGCGCCCTGGCCTGCAGCGGGCAGCATAACGTCCGTTTCGAGGAACTCGCTGACCGTATCCAGGCGGCTGATGCGTTCCAGGCCTGCGGCTGCGAGGACCACGGCATCCAGGTCGCAGGACTTGCCCGGAACCACGTCGCTGACGGTGTTGCCCGGCAACCCGGGAACCCGCCCCAGGCGGGTGTCCACGTTGCCGCGGATGTCCACGATCTCCAGGTCCGGGCGGGCGGTGCGGAGCTGGGCTGCGCGCCGGGGCGAACCGGTACCCACCCTGGCACCTGCGGGAAGGTCAGCCAGTTTCAGCCCGTCGCGGGCACACAGGACGTCGCGGACATCGACGCGCCGCGGGGTGGCCGCGAGGCTGAGCCCCACTGCCGCCCCGGTGGGCAGGTCCTTGAGCGAGTGGATCGCGACGTCGCATTCATTGCGCAGCAGCGCATCACGCAGGGCGGCAACGAAAACCCCGGTGCCCCCCATCTGCGAGAGCGAGCCGGTGAGGACGTCGCCGTCGGTCCTGATGTGGACGAGTTCCACCGGGAAGCCTCCGACGGCGGCAAGCTGGTCTGCCGTCTGCTGCGTCTGCGTGAGCGCCAGCTTGCTGGCACGGGTGCCGATGCGGACCGTCACTGCTGCGGCGCTCCCCCGGAAGAGGCCGGCTGCCCCGTCCCGGCTTCGCCGGGATAGGGGTCGTGCCCGGTGCCAACGGTGGTGTCTGCTCCGGCGATGGTGGGCTTCTCGCCACGGAAGTTCTGGCAGCATCCCGGCCGGCAGACGTCGTACCAGGGACCGAGGTCCGTCAGCGCCGGACGGCCGCTGATGTTGTTCGCCACGGTGCGTTCGGAGATCAGGTCCACCAGGCCGTTGACGAATTTGCGGTGCGTGCCCGGCGTGGGGACGCGGGTGGCGGCGAGGCCAAGGTTGGCGCAGGTTTCCAGGGCCTCGGTGTCAAGGTCCCAGACAACTTCCATGTGGTCGCTGACGAACCCCAGCGGCACAATGACGATGCCCTTGACGCCCTGGCCGGCCAGCTCCTCGATGGCGTCATTGATATCCGGCTCGAGCCATGGCACGTGCGGAGCGCCGGAGCGTGACTGGTACACCAGGGACCAGGGGGCGGTCAGGCCGGTTTCGTCCTTGACGCGCTGGATGACGGCATCCGCGGTGGCAAGGTGCTGGGCCACGTAGGCCGAGCCTTCCTCGAACTCGCGGGGTTCGCCTTCGGACCGGCCGGCCGCTTCCGCGTCCCGGGTGGGAATGGAGTGGGTGGCGAACAGGATCTGGACGGGCGCATCGGGAGTGCCGGCCGCTGCGAGCTTTTCCCGGACGTCGGCGAGGCCTGCAGCGGTGCCCTCAATGAAGGGCTCCACGAAGCCGGGGTGGTCGAAGTACTGGCGCACCTTGTCCACTTCCAGCCGGCCGTCCAGGCCGGTCTCCGTCAAGGCCATGCCGATGTCCTCGCGGTACTGGCGGCAGCTGGAGTAACAGGAGTAGGCACTCGTGGTGATCATCAGCAGTCGGCGGTGGCCGGCGTCGTACGCGTCCTGCAGGGTCTGCGGGATGTACGGTGCCCAGTTGCGGTTGCCCCAGAGGACGGGCAGGTCGATTCCCCGGGCGGCGAGTTCCGCCTCCAGGGCAGCCTTGAGCTCGCGGTTCTGCTGGTTGATGGGACTGATGCCGCCGTTGGCGCGGTAGTGGTGCGAGACCTCTTCCAGCCGCTCGTCCGGGATGCCCCGGCCGCGGGTGACGTTGCGGAGGAACGGGATGACGTCCTCCTGGCCTTCCGGCCCGCCGAAAGAGGCGAGGAGCACGGCGTCGTAGTTCTTGGGCGCCATCCGCCCGGCCTCGGTGACCGGATTGACGGCGGCGGCGTTGCTGGAAACCGGCAGGTTCATGCGAGCACCTCCGCCACTTCGGCCGGGGAGATCCGGCGTCCGGTGTAGAACGGGACTTCCTCACGGACGTGGTTGCGGGCCTCGGTGTTGCGCAGGTGGCGCATCAGGTCCACCAGGTCCACCAGTTCCGGGGCCTCAAGGCCCAGGATCCATTCCCAGTCGCCCAGGGCGAACGAAGAAACGGTGTTGGAGATGACCTGCGGGAACTCCCGGCCCAGGAGGCCGTGCTCGCGTAGCATGGCGCCCCGCTCGTCCTCGGGGAGGATGTACCACTCGTAGGACCGGACGAAGGGGTAGACGCACAGCCACTCCGCCGGCGCAACCCCACGGGAGAACGCCGGGGTGTGGTTCTTCGCAAACTCGGCCTCGCGGTGCACGCCCATGGCGGACCACACAATCTCTGTGCCGGCAAACAGGCTGCAGCGGCGGATATCCCGGATGGCCTGCTGCAGGGCTTCCGGCTTCGGGCCGTGGAGCCACACCATGACGTCGGCGTCAGCCCGCATCGCGGAGACGTCGTAGCTTCCGCGGTGGGTCACCCCGGCGTGGGCAAGCCGCTCCAGCAGGGTCTCGAAGTCAGCGGCGGCGTCGGCGCTGCGGATCAGGTTTTCGGAGCGCTTGAATACCGTCCAGAGGGTGAAAAACTGCTCGGCTGATTCTTCGGTTTTAGTGACAGATTCGGCAGAAGTGTGGCTCATGGTTACAAGTTTGCCCCCTTCTGCCCACCAAGGCGAAACCAGCGACTTCTACAAGCGGTAGAAGTGATTAAAGTCACGCCGGCGCCGGGACTGCATGCGGCATCCGTCGGTTTCGGCTACGGCTTCCGCATTCGGAAGTAGGCTGCACCGGCCGCGGCAGCGAGGCCCACCAGGCCAACGCCGAGCCCGACCATCACGGCTTCCAGTTCCGGCTGCGACTTGACGATGGCGCCAACACTCTGCGCCGCGCTGCGGGGGACGCCCGCGGCCTGCGGGGCGGGGCCTCCGGCTTCCTGTGGTGCGGCGGCAGCCTGCGTTGCGGCCGCGGGTACCGGCGCTTCAGCCCCGGCCACGGATTCCCCACCGGGCCCGGCCTGGCCGGCTCCGCTGTCGCCTGCCGGCAGTTCCATCGCGGGCGGGTTTCCGCCGGCTGCCGCGGCGCCGTTCACCTCTCCGGCAGATTCCGACGACGGCACGGGCACCGTACCCGGAGCCGCGGCCTGGGCAACGGTTTCCGGGGTGGGGGCGGCAGGAGCCTCGGCTGCGGGAAGCTCCTGGGCCTGGGACTCCGGCGATGGCGAGGATGGCACCGGAACGATTGCTGCCGGAGCCGTCGCGGCCGGGAGAAGCGGAACGTCCGACGGCGTCGGGAGTGGTATCGACGGCAAGGGTGCCGGAAGTGCCAAGGAAGCTGTCGTGGGAGCCGTGGTCACGGCCGGCGCCAGCGAAGTCGTGACCGCCGGCAGGAGCGCTGTGGGGACGGACAATACCGAAAGGCTTGCCGCCTGCCGCGCTTCCTTCCCATCCCGGCCCTGGCCCGGGGCGTCCTGGCCCGTGGCGTCCTGGCCCGGGCCGGCATCGACGCCGGATTGCGGATTCCCGTCATCACCGTGGGACGCCGGAACGCCTGCTGCAAGGACCAGTACCGCTCCGACTGCCGCAGCCGCAGTGCCGCGCCGGAGCCCCCCATGGATACCGGTCCGGGATGTGAAAAGTTCGGACCTGATGTAAACCATAGTCATCGACCCTAGCCATATCGGAAGGGGAAACGGAAACCGGCGAAGTGCCCGGCCGCAACACCTGCGCGGCGCCGTAACGCCCTGCTGCGCCGCTGACCAGCGGCGACATCTAGCGGGCCAGGGCCCGGATCTGTTCGTTCGTGTCGGACACCACGGCGGCAAGCCCGTTGCCGGCCACCCAGCCTCCCACCACGGCCAAGTTCCCCGCCGACGCGCAGGCTTCCCGGATTTCGGCCACCCGCGCTTGATGGCCTACGGCGGCGAACGGCAGCGACCCGCGCCAGCGGACCACGTCCCAGCCCATCAGGTTTTCCCTGGTGATGGGGACGCCCAGCAGGGCCCGGGCATCGCGCAGCGACGCGGCCAGGAGTCCTTCATCCGTGTCCGGGCCACCGGACTGTTCGCCGGCCCCGTCCACGCGCCCGTACGAGAGCCGGACCACGTGCCGTCCCGGCCCGGCGGCATCGGCCAGCCAGTCCCACTTTCCGGTCGCGTGCGTCAGTGCCTTCGCTTCAATACCGGGAGTCTGCGGTGCCACCAGGACGCCTGAGCCGCGCGGCCGGCGGTCAAGTTCATGGCCGACCAGGACCAGCGTGACAAGCTTGACGTCCGGGCCTGCCGGCGGCCGCTTCCCCGCAAGGCCGGGCACCGCGTCTTCAAGCAGTCCGACGGCGGCCGGACCGTCCACTGCCACTACCAGCAGGCCGGCGTCGAACGTTGCTCCTGCCGACCTGACGCGCCAGCCTTCAGGGGTGCGGATCACAGACTCGGCCGGGGTGCCGGGCAGCAGCCTGACTCCCCGGCGGCGGAGGTCGGAGACCAGGGCGGAGACGAGCGTGTGCATGCCGCCCTCCAGCCCCGCAACCGCGGAGCCTGCCTTGGCCGGACCGGCAGGGGCCGGCGTGTCCCCCTGCGCGGCAGGAGCAGCCCCCATGCGGCGCTGGGCGGAGACGGCGGCGGCCAGGGACCCGTGCCTCCGCAGCCCCTCGCGCAGCCCGGGTGCCACCATGTCGACGTCGAGCATCCCGGGATCCGCCGAGTGGACGCCGCCCACAACCGGCGCCACCAGCCGCTCCAGGACACGGGTGCCCATGCGCGCCTTGACCAGTGCCGAGACACTGATAACGTCCGCTGTGGTCCCAACCGAAGCCGGGAGGAACTTATCAAGGGAGGCCCGGAGGGTGCCGATGAGGCCGAGCGAACGCCGGACTTCGGGATCCCACGGGTTGGCCGGAATTCCCAGCACACCTGTCTTCGGCAACTCGCGCGGGCCGTCCGGGAGCTGGACCCAGGCACCCCCCGGGCGGGGCGGCACGATCTTGGCCGACAGTCCCAGCTCAGCGGCCAGCGCTGAGACAGCGTCGGACCGGGTGGCGAAGGATTCGGCGCCGCTGTCAAGGGTCAGGCCGGCCACCGTGTGGCTGCCCACGCAGCCGCCCCATTCAGCTCCGGCTTCAAGGAGCGTCACTTGGTACCCGGCGGACGCCAGCCCGCGGGCGGACAGCAGTCCCGAGATGCCGCCGCCCAGCACCAGTGCCGTCCCGGTTGTTGCCGACGTACTGCCCATCGGCCTACTCCGGGGAGATGGAGTGGATAAGTTCAACCACGCGGGTGAGGACGGCGGGGTCCGTCTCCGGCGGAACGCCGTGCCCCAGGTTGACCACGTGCCCGGGAGCAGCCGCGCCTGCGGCTATGACGTCGCGGACGTGGGCCTCAAGGATTTCCCACGGAGCAGGGAGCAGGGCGGGGTCGATGTTTCCCTGCAGCGGCACCGTGCCGCCCAGCCGGCGGTTCGCCTCATCGAGCGGAAGCCGGTAGTCCACGCCCACAACGTCCACACCCACATCCCGCATTGCCACCAGGAGCTCTGACGTTCCGGTGCCGAAGTGGATCAGCGGCGCCCCGAGGTGCCGGACATGGTCCAGGGCGCGGCCCGAGGCCGGCGCCACGTACTTCGTGTAGTCCGCCAGGCCCAGGGAACCGGCCCAGGAGTCAAAGAGCTGGGCCGCCGAGGCACCGGCCTCAAGCTGTGCCTGGAGGAACATTCCGGAGGCGTCCGCGGCCCAGTTGGCCAGGGCGTGCCAGGTTTCCGGATCAGCGTGCATCATGGTGCGCGGACCCAGGTGGTCGCGGGACGGCTTTCCCTCCACCATGTAGGCGGCAAGGGTAAAGGGTGCGCCCGCAAAGCCGATCAACGGTGTCTTGCCGAGCTCGGCCACGGTGAGCCGGACCGCTTCACGGATGGGTTCCAGCGATTCCCAGGTGAGCTGCGGCAGCGCCGCCACGTCCGCAGCAGTGCGGACCGGGGTGTCCAGGACCGGCCCCACGCCCGGAACGATGTCCACGCCCACGCCGGCGAGCTTCAGGGGAATGACGATGTCGGAGAAGAAGATGCCGGCGTCAACGTCGTGGCGGCGGACGGGCTGGAGGGTGATCTCGGAAGCCAGTTCGGGGCGCAGGCAGGAGTCCAGCATGGCGACGCCTTCGCGGACCTTCAGGTACTCCGGCAGTGAACGTCCGGCCTGGCGCATGAACCAGACGGGACGCCGGGACGGCTTGCCTCCGCGGTAGGCCGTGATGAGGGGTGAGTCTGCGGTGCGGCCATCCACCAGCGGGTGGTCTGCGGCGAGGACGCCGGCAGCGGATGTGGCGGGGCTGGAAGTCATGCCTTTGATTGTGCCGAAAAATGACTGCAAAAGATAACGACAAAGTGTCACGCGGGAGCCCTGCCGCCGCGCCGTGGCAGGAATCACAGCCCGCGCTCCCGTCCGGCAGCCCGGGGAGTTGTTCTACCGAGTAACGAAAAAGCTATGATTGACCTGCTGTGGTTCTTTTTTCATTGGTGGCTACACACGCCGACATCGATCTTGAGACCGTTGCTCAGTTGAGCAACGGTTCTTCGGAGATCGCCACATCCGCCCTCTCCGGATCGACGGCAGTGACGGGTGCGATTGTCCTTGCCACCTGCAACCGCTACGAAATCTATGGCGAAGCCGCCCGGCCTGACGATGTGGAGGCGGCCCGCGCCGCCCTGGTGGCCAAGATCAGCGAAACCAGCGGACTGAGCGAACCGCTCGTCTCACGCTCCTTCAGCACCCGCACGGGTCCTGAAGTCAGCCAGCACCTCTTTGCCGTCAGCGCCGGCCTGGACTCCGCAGTGGTCGGAGAGCGGGAGATCGCCGGACAGGTACGGCGCGCACTGATCACCGCCCAGCATGAAGGCACGGCAAGCTCCGGTTTGGTCCGGCTTTTCCAGGCGGCGTCCAAGACCGCCAAGGACGTGGGAGCACAGACTGCCCTCGGTTCCCGTGGCCTCTCGATCGTTTCCGTCGCACTCGACCTGGCCACTGATCTTTCCGAAAACCCGGACTGGACCAGCAAGAAGGTTGTGGTCTTCGGTACCGGCGCCTACGCCGGGGCCACCATGGCGCTCCTGCGTGAACGCGGCTGCACCGACATCTCGGTTTTCTCCTCGTCCGGCCGCGCCGAAGGATTTGTTGCCACCCGCGGCGGCACGGCGCTGGACGCCGATTCACTCCGGCCGGCGGTCGCGGCAGCAGACGTGATGATCGGCTGCAGCGGTTCCGACACCCGGGTGGAGGCCGACGAGCTGGCCGAAGTCCGGGCCGACTCCCCGCAGCCCCTGATCGCCATCGACCTTGCGCTCACCCACGACTTCGATCCGGGGGTCGGCGAGCTTGACGGCGTGGAGCTGCTCACCCTGGAATCGGTACGCCTCGCCGCACCCCAGGAACAGGCCGAGTCGCTTGCCCAGGCCAGCGGAATCGTCAGCGGCGCCGCCAAGGCGTTCGAGCAGGAACGCGAGGCCCGCTCCGTGGATTCCGCGATCGTTGCGCTCCGCCGCCACACCATGAGCGTCCTGGACTCCGAAATGGAAAAAGTCCGGGCCCGGCACGGCTGCACCGCCGCTGCCGAGGAAGTGGAGTTCGCACTCCGCCGCATGGTCAAGCAGCTTCTCCATGTGCCCACGGTGCGGGCCCGCGAACTTGCCGCCAACGGCCAGCAGGATGACTACGTGGCCGCCCTGGAAGCCCTCTACGGCATCACCGTGGAGCAGCCGGCATCGGTGGCGCCGCAGGCCGAATGCCCCGTGGACCACCGGGGCCTCGAAACCGCCTGACCGCGCCTCCCGCCGCGCGGACCCTCTCTCACTTAATGCGCCCTTTCCGGCGATGCTCTCTCACTTAATGCGCCCTTTCCGGCGATGCTCTCTCACTTGCCTCAGGAAAGTGAGAGAGCATCCCTCAAAACAGCGCATTAAGTGCGAGAGCGTCGTGTTAGAAGGCACGTCAAGTGAGAGAGGGCTGAAAGGGGCGGGGATCAGTAAACGGGCTTGTGGGGTTCCACCTCGCGCACCCAGGCGAGGATGCCGCCGTCGAGATGGCTCACCCGCTGGTAGCCCGCCTTCTGCGCCGCGGCGAGCACATTGGCCGAACGCGACCCGGCCTTGCAGTGGAACACAATATCCCTGTCCTGCGGGAGCTCATTCCACGCCTCGCCTGCAAGGATCCGGCCCTGCGGGATGAGCTTCGCGCCGTCGATCCGGACGATGTCGAACTCCCCCGCTTCGCGGACGTCCACCAGCTCAAAGTCCTTCAGCCCCGCCTTGCGCGCGGCGAGCATGGTGGCCAGCTGGGTGGCCGTGACGGTGTGCTCCGTGTCGGAGGGGGCCGCCGGCGTGACGCCACAGAAGGCCTCGTAGTCGGTCAGCTCCGTGATGGGCGCGGCCGCGGGGTCCTTTGAAACACGGATCTCGCGCCAGCTTCCGCCCAAGGCGTCAAACAGTGCCACACGGCCCAACAGGGAACGTCCGACGCCGGTAATCAGCTTGACTGCCTCCGTCACCATAAGCGATCCCACGGCTGCGCACAGCATGCCGAACACGCCGCCCTCGCCGCACGAGGGCACCGAGCCTGCCGGCGGCGCCTCAGGGTAGAGATCCCGATAGGTGGGCCCGAACTTCTCCCAGAAGACACTCACCTGGCCGTCGAACCGGAAGATGGAACCCCAGACGTAGGGTTTGCCCAGGATGGCGGCGGCGTCGTTGACCAGGTAGCGGGTGGCGAAGTTGTCCGCGCCGTCGAGGATCAGGTCGTAGCCGGCGAACAGCTCCAGCGCGTTGGACGCGTCCAGCCGGACATTGTGCAGCCGCACGTCCACCAGCGGGTTGAGGGCCGCGATGGCGTCCCGGGCGGACTCGATTTTGGGGCGGCCAACATCCGCCACGCCATGGATGACCTGGCGCTGCAGGTTGCTAAGGTCAACGTCGTCGTCGTCGATGATTCCCAGCGTTCCGACGCCGGCGGCCGCAAGATACAGGAGTGCCGGGGAGCCGAGCCCGCCGGCACCGATAACGAGCACTTTCGCATTCTTGAGCCGCCGCTGACCCACCGAGCCGATCTCGGGGATGATGAGGTGCCGGGAATAGCGCTCCACCTCGGCAGGGGTAAGGTCCGGGCCCGGTTCCACCAGCGGATCCAATGACACGGGTGAAACATTTGCGGTGAATGTCGAAGCCATACTTCAATGTATCCCCCGGATACTGCCGGGTCATATTACCCCGCAGTAAAGTGGAAGTAACTGCAACGGAAAGTAGGACAACTGTGGTCCATGAAGCACGGGCTGACCGCCCGTCAGCCGCCGAACCGCAAACTCCCCCGCGTCCCGCGGGTCAGCGGTCGGCCAGGCTTCCGCGTGACGAGCGGCGCGCGCAGCTCCTCAACGCAGCCCAGGAAGTCTTCGTGGCCAACGGCTACCACGGTGCGGCCATGGACGAGATTGCCGAGACGGCGCACGTCAGCAAACCCGTCCTTTACCAGCATTTTCCCTCAAAACGCGAGCTGTACCTCGCCTTGCTTGAAAGCCATCTGGCCTCCCTCACCGAACTGATGCTGGGTGCGCTGAACTCCACCACCGATAACGACGAACGCGTTCAGGCCGTCATGCGCGCCTACTTCCAGTTCATCGCCAGCGATGACCAGGCCCACCGGCTGGTGTTTGAGTCCGACCTGATCAACGATCCCGACGTCAGCTCGCGGCTGGAGACGTTCAACAGAACATTTGCCGACGCCATCGCCCGCGTCATCGCCGAGGACACCAAGCTCCCCCATCTCGAAGCGCAGTTGCTGGGCCGGGGACTGGCCGGGATGGCGCAGGTCAGTGCCAGGTACTGGCTTGAAACGGACGGCAACCTGGACATCAATGTGGCCAGCGACCTCATCTACCGTTTAGCTTGGCGCGGAATCTCGCGCTTCCCCAAAGAGTCCTAGACTACAAATAAGACATCACCAACGAACTTTGACTGGCTGGGAGGCCCCTGTGGAAATTAAGATCGGCGTTCAGAATGTTGCCCGCGAAATTGTGCTCGAATCAACCGAGGACGCGGCTTCTGTGGCCAAGGTCGTGGGGGAAGCCATCACCGCGGGCAGCGAACTTCGCCTGAAGGATGAAAAGGGACGCGTGATCATTGTTCCCGGAAATGCGCTCGGCTACGTGGAAATCGGCGCAGAAGAGGCACGGCGCGTAGGTTTCGGCCAGTTCTAGCGCCCGGCCGAAAAACCGCGTCCGAAGCCCAAGGAGATCCATGCTTTCGCTGACCATCGTTGTACTGGCTGCCGCCGCGGCAGGCTTCATCATCTGGGCAAACGACAAGCGGCACGCCAAGTATGGCGCAGGCCTGCCCGCCGGGGTCGCCGTAGCAATGGCGGCGTTGACCTGGATTGTCCTGATGGCGGCCGGTTTCGGCTACCTGCCAGGGCTGACCTGGATCCCGTGGGTCCTGCCCATCGTGCTGGGCGCCGGCGCCGCAACGGGGGCAGCCGTGTACCTTGGCCGCACGCGTGCGCGCCGGGACGCCGAAAGGCTTACGGCGATCCTCCGGGCGTAGGGCCGGCGCAAGGCAACCGGCAGCAGTGGCCGCCATCCCGCCAGGGGTGGCGGCCATTGCTGCTTAGGGACCAGTGGCTGGTGGCGAGGCTACTAACGCCCCGGCCCGTACTTCGCCGGCTCGGCCACGGCCCCCGCCGCTGCCGCAGCTTCACTTGCTCCCGCAGCTGCCGCGATGTCCCGGTCAGTCACCTGCCCCCCGGCGTCGTGGGACGTGTAGCGGATAAAGACGCGGTTGTAACGCCAGTCGAGGTCGGGATGGTGGTTTTGTTCCTCGGCCAGACGTCCGACGGCGGCAATCAGCTCAAGTGCGGCAACCGCCGTCGGCATCTTGAAGACAGTGACCAATCCGCCATTGTCGGTCCGCCAATCAGGCAGTCCAGCCAAGGCTTCGTCGATTCGTTCCGGGGGAAGGGCGTCTTTGCCGGCCACTGCTGCTCCTTGAATCAAGGCGCCGGCCGGCGGAAAGCGGGCCTACAGGAACTCGGCCCGGCCTTCCATCGCCGACGACGCCAGCGCGTGTTCACGGCGAGGTATGCGACCTGCCGCTTTCGCCAGCCTACCTGCGATGACGGCGTGCTTGAAGGCGGCGCCCATCATGGCCGGGTCCTGTGCCCGGGTCACCGCCGTGGCCAGGAGCACGGCATCACATCCGAGTTCCATCGCGAGGGCGGCGTCGGACGCCGTGCCGATTCCCGCATCCAGCACCACCGGAACCGAGGCCCGGGACACGATGAGCTCGATGTTGTGCGGGTTGAGGATGCCCAGGCCGGTGCCAATGGGCGAGCCGAGCGGCATGACCGCGGTAGCTCCCAGGTTCTCGAGCCGAAGCGCCAGGACGGGGTCGTCATTGGTGTACGCAAAAACCTTGAACCCCCGGTTAACCAGCTGTTCGGTGGCGTCCACGAGTTCCACGGCATCCGGCAGGAGGGTGTGTTCGTCAGCAATGACTTCCAGCTTCACCCAGTCGGTTTCCAGGGCCTCCCTGGCGAGCTCCGCGGTGAGGACGGCGTCCCGGGCAGTGAAGCACCCCGCCGTGTTGGGCAGGACCTTGATGCCGTGGTCCAGGAGGAGCTGGAAAAGCGAGCCTGCCTCCCGGGGTGAATAGCGGCGCATGGCCACGGTGGTGAGGGAGGTGCCGGAGGCCAGGAGCGCGGCGCCGAGGCCGTCAAGGCTGGGCGCGCCGCCCGTGCCCATAATGAGCCGGGACGCGAGCGCGACGCCGTCGATCACCAGGGGATCATGAAGGTCCGGCCGGGTGCCGTCGAGGGTGCTGCGGGTTTCCGTCATGGTGTTCAGCCTCCCTGTACTGCCGTGACAAGTTCGACGTCGTCACCCTCGGAGAGTGCGGTAGCGAACCACTGGCTCCGGGGCACCACCTGGGCGTTGCGCGCAACGGCGACGCCCAATTTCCGGCCGTCGGTTGCGTGGCCGTCAGCGGCCAGTGCGCGGCCGGTGACCTCGGTGACGAGCGCGGTGATGGACGCGCCGTCGGCGACTGTATGTCCGGTTCCGTTCAGGGTGATGTTCATGCTGTCTCCTTGGGGTTGGGTAGGGTGGCCGCTGCAGCAGGCCGAACGGCGACGCCGGAAAAGCGGCCGGGATTGAAGGGGGCCCAGCGGGGGTCCTCCCTGCCTTCGAGCAGGTCCCGGCATATCGCGGCCGCTGCCGGGGTGAGGAGGACGCCGTGGCGGAAGAAACCGGTGGCAATGATGAGCCCCTCCACGCGGCTTTGCCCTGAAGGGCCGTCCTCCAGGGGGACCCGCCCGAGCAGCGGGGCGTTGTCAGGTGTGCCGGGACGGGCCCGGGCCGTGCATTCCAGCAGCTCAAGTTCCGCCACCGCAGGCACCAGGACCTGGGCGTCGCGCAGCAACTGGTAGACGCCCCCTGCCGACACTGCCCCCGCGCTGGTTCCGCTGTCCTTCCCCAGTGCGTCCTCACGCTGCGTTGCCCCGATCACCACGGTGCCGTCCTGCCGGGGGACGATGTACACAGGGATCCCGCGGACCAGTCCGCGGACGGTGGAGGTCAGCAGCGGCTGAAGGTGGGCGGGGACGGCGAGGCGAAGGATGTCACCGTGGACCGGCCGCAACGGCAGGTGCAGCTTTTCCGGCAGCCCGGTCAGGGCCGCAGCGTGCAGTCCGTTGGCCACTACGGTCTCCCTGGCCGCCACCGTTCCTCCGCCCTCCAGCGTGACACCGGCGACGGCTCCGTCCCGCCAGAGCAGGCCCGCTGCCCGGTCCGGCACGGCGTAGCCCTCGGCGGCTCCGGCCACGAAGCTTCCGCCGGTTCCGCCGGCGTGCCGGGCCAGGGCACGGCGGAAGCAGGCGACCAGCAGCCTGGGGTCCACCTGGTGGTCCGCCGGTGTATTCAGCGCCGAGGCAATGGCCGGGCTCAACAGCGGCTCCCGGCGCCGGGCTTCACGGATGGTGAGGGGCTCAACCGTCAGTCCATTGGCCTGCTGCACCTCGCGCAGGTCCAGCAGCGCCTGCCGGTCCGCAGCGTCGGCACCCACGGCGAGGGTCGGCGTCGTAAGATACCCGGGATCCGAACCGGCAGCCGCGGCAAGGCCAGCGGCGAAACCCGGCCAGCGCCCGGAGGCCTCCAGCATGAGCTCCAGGAGGTCCTCCTCCTGGTAATGCAGTTCGCTCACCGGGGCAAGCATCCCCGCCGCGGCCCAGCTGGCACCGGAGCCGGGGGCGTCATCGATTACCACCGCTGAATGTCCGGACCGCCTCGCCTCCCAGGCGATGCCGTGGCCGATGACTCCCCCGCCGATGACCGCAACGTCGGCCTCCAGTGCGGAGCCGGGCGCGGGCCGGTACGGGGCGTCGAGCGCATTGGGCATAAGTGTCTCCTTCCCTACGCCGGTATTAGCCGGATCAGGTCAAGCGGTCGGCTCTGACGCCCTCTCAGCCCGGCGCTTTATGACAGCTGCCGCGGCTCCCGCAGTACGAGGCCCAGTCTAGAGGAACTAGGCTGGCACCCATGAATGTGTCCCACCCTCCTGCCGCTGCATCCCCCGTCCCGGCTACCGACGCCTTTCTCAACGCCGAAGGCAGTTCCGGCGTGCAGGCCGCACGCCTTTACCTCTGCACGGACGCGCGCCGGGAGCGGGGCGATTTCGGGCAGTTCGTCGATGCCGCCTTCGCGGGCGGGGTGGACATCATCCAGCTGCGGGACAAGTCCATCGAAGCCGCCGAGGAGCTGGAGCTCCTGGCCGTACTCAAGGAATCGGCGGTGCGGCACGGCCGGCTGTGGGCGGTGAATGACAGGGCGGACATCGCCGTGCTGTCCGGAGCCCCGGTGTTCCATATCGGCCAAAAGGACCTGCCCCTCAAGGCGGCCCGGACGCTGTTGAACGGCAACGCGGCCATCGGCCTGTCCAGCCACAGCCCGGAGCAGGTGGACGCCGCCCTGGCTGCCGCCGCCGGCCCCTCGGCGCTGGACTACTTCTGCGTGGGGCCGCTCTGGGCAACACCCACCAAGCCCGGACGGGCCGCCGTCGGGCTTGACCTGGTGAGGTACGCCGCCACGGCTGTTGCCGGGGCGGACGGGCAGGAGGACACGCCCGACGGCGGTGTCCCCTGGTTCGCGATTGGCGGCATCGACCACTCCAACGTCGAAGAGGTGGTGGAAGCCGGCGCACGCCGGATCGTGGTGGTCCGGGCCATTACCGAGGCTGACGATCCGGCCGCGGCCGCCGCTTCGCTCCTCAGCGCCCTGGACGCCGCCCGCCCATAATCCCGCGCCGGAACTGGCGTTCCTCTCCGGGCCGCTTCCGTGCACTATTGACGAAATTCGGGCTACGCTGATTTTCGTGTCACACCATCGGCTGGCCCCCAATGTCCACGAGCACACCAACGCACTCGAAGCGGCGCTGGGCGCGCTCCGGAGTGAGCTTGAGCTGCCGGGCGCCTACCCTGATGATGCCGTGAAGGACGCCGAGGCCGCCGTGTCCGCATTGCAACTGCCGTCCCATGACCTGACTTTCGTTGAATTCATTACCATCGATCCGGCATCGTCCACCGACCTGGACCAGGCGCTGTTCATCGAGCGGGACGGCAACGGCTACCACGTTCTCTATGCCATCGCCGACGTGCCGGCGTTTGTTACTCCCGGCGGCCCGCTGGACGCTGAGACGCGGCGTCGGGGACAGACTTTTTACACGCCGGACGGCCGCATACCGCTGCATCCCGAAGTCATCAGCGAGGGGGCGGGAAGCCTCCTGCCGGGACAGGACTGTTCCGCGTTCGTGTGGGACTTCCGTCTTGACGTTGACGCGGAGGTCACGGCCGTGGCCGTGCGGCGTGCCCGGATGCGCAGCCGCACCAAGCTCAGCTACAAAGGCGCCCAGGCGGAACTGGACGCCGGCAGCCCTTCCCCTGTGCTGCGCCTCCTTAAAGAGGTGGGGCTCAAGCGCGTGGAGCTGGAGCGCGCCCGGGAGGGTGCCAGCCTGAACATGCCGGACCAGGAGATTGTCCAGCTTCCCGACGGCGGCTACCGGATCGCCGCCGCCCCGCAGCTGCCCGTGGAGGACTGGAACGCACAGATATCGCTGATGACCGGCATGGCAGCCGCACAGCTCATGTTGGCCGGGAAAGTGGGCATCCTGCGCACCATGCCGGCCCCGGACGAGCGTTCCCTGAACCATTTCCGGCTGCAGACAGAGGCCCTCGGAAAGCCCTGGGACGGCGAAGTCAGTTACGGCGAATACCTCCGCAGCCTGGACCCCACCCATCCCCGCCAGCTCGCAATCCTCCACTCCGCAGGGATGCTCTTCCGTGGGGCGGCCTATACGGCCTTTGACGGCACCGTCCCGGATGACGCCGTTCAGTCCGCCATCGGCGCCGCGTACGCCCATACCACCGCCCCGCTTCGCCGCCTGGTGGACCGCTTCGTGCTGGTCACCTGCGAGGCCTTGAGCAATGGCGGCGAGGTGCCCGCGTGGGTGCGGGACGCCCTGCCGTCGCTTCCCGAGATCATGGCGGGCTCGGACCAGCTGGCGTCCCGGATGGAGCGAATGGCGCTGGACACGGTGGAGGCGGCACTGTTGATCAACCACATCGGACAGGAGTTCGACGCGATCGTGATTTCAGGGTCGAAGCCCCAGAAGGAGAACGGGAACGGCGGCATGAGCCGGAACGGCAACGGCAAGGGCAAAAACGGCAACGGCAAGAACGGCAACGGCGGCTCCGGGATCATCCAGATCGCCGAACCTGCAGTGACAGCGCGCTGCGCCGGTGAACTGGAGGCCGGAACCAAGGTCCGGGTGCGCCTCATGTCCTCGGACATCGCTACCCGTGAAGTGCATTTCGAGCTGGTGCCGAAGGCGCCGTGACCCGGGGCGGTTTTGTGGCAAATCCGGCCCGCAGTGCGGGCAAAAGCCGGATTTCGGTGCCCTTGCGGCTAGACTGAAGAGGTAGAAATGGATGCCCGGTCGTTGATTTCCTTGATTTGAAACCAACAAGCCCGCCCCTACGCGATCTTGAGAACCACCCGCTGGTCACCAGTGCCAGCATAAAGATAGCCCGCGATCGGCTTCCACTGGAATTGCTTGCGCGCCTGAGCGTGCTCCGGAACGGCCTGCCGGCCGGCCCGTTGAGCAGGCAGCGCCATTGCCCAAATGAATAAGGAAACTCCACGTGAGTGAATTGCATACCCACCAGCTTCTGACGGACGACTCCGGCACCGAAACGCTTGAGCCCGAAGAAACCATCATCTCCGACGAGAAGCCGCACGAGATTGAGGAGAAGTCCTTCGCGGACTTCAACGTCCGCGCCGACATCGTGGAGTCCCTGGCCGACGCCGGCATTACCCACCCCTTCCCCATCCAGGCCATGACCCTGCCGGTTGCCCTCTCCGGACACGACATCATCGGCCAGGCCAAGACCGGCACAGGCAAGACCCTCGGCTTCGGCATCCCCGCCCTGCAGCGGGTAGTGGGCCGGGACGACGCCGGCTACGAAAAGCTTGCCGTCCCGGGTGCACCGCAGGCACTGGTCATCGTCCCCACCCGTGAACTGGCGGTGCAGGTGGCCAACGACCTGCAGACTGCATCCCGCAAGCGGAACGCGCGCATCGCCACCATCTACGGCGGCCGGGCCTACGAGCCCCAGGTGGAAGCCCTGAAGAACGGCGTGGAGGTTGTGGTGGGTACCCCCGGGCGCCTCATCGACCTCTTCAAGCAGAAGCACCTGAGCCTGAAGAACGTCAAGGTCGTCATCCTGGACGAGGCCGACGAAATGCTTGACCTCGGCTTCCTGCCTGACGTCGAGACCCTGATCGCGGCCACGCCGGCGGTCCGCCAGACCCTGCTGTTCTCCGCCACCATGCCCGGCCCCGTCATTGCCATGGCCCGGCGGTACATGACCCAGCCCACCCACATCCGTGCTGCTGATCCGGATGATGAAGGCCTCACCAAGCGCGATATCCGCCAGTTGATCTACCGCGCGCACAGCATGGACAAGATCGAGGTTGTCGCCCGCATCCTGCAGGCCCGCGGCCGCGGCCGGACCATCATCTTCACAAAGACCAAACGCACTGCCGCCAAGGTTGCCGAGGAACTCGTGGACCGGGGCTTCGCGGCCGCCGCCATCCACGGCGACCTCGGCCAGGGCGCCCGCGAGCAGGCCCTCCGGGCCTTCCGCAACAACAAGGTGGACGTCCTGGTGGCAACCGACGTCGCCGCGCGCGGCATCGACGTCGACGACGTCACCCACGTCATCAACTACCAGTGCGTGGAAGACGAAAAAATCTACCTGCACCGCGTGGGCCGCACCGGCCGCGCCGGCAATAAGGGCACCGCTGTCACCTTCGTGGACTGGGACGACATGCCCCGCTGGGGACTGATCAACAAGGCCCTGGGCCTGAGCGTGCCGGAGCCTGTGGAGACCTACTCGTCTTCCCCGCACCTCTTTGAAGACCTGGACATTCCCGAGGGCACCAAAGGCCGGCTCCCGCGCGACAAGCGCACCCTGGCCGGAGTTGACGCCGAAGTCCTGGAAGACCTGGGCGAAACGGGCAAAAAGAACGCCCGCGGGGGCCGCGACGCCGGCAGTTCCCGCGACCGCGACGGCCGGGGACGCGACAGCCGGGACCGCGGCGCCAAGCGCGAAGGCGGGCGCAGCGGCGACTCCGCTGCCCGCACAGGTGAGCGCCGCCGTCGTACGTCCGAGCCTGCCGCAGCTCCCGTCACTGCCGGTGATGCCAACGCCGGTGCAGGCGAAGCAGAGCAGCCCTCCCGCACCCGCCGCCCCCGCACGCGTACCCGCCGCCGCAACGGCGAGGTAGTGGGCGCCGACAAGGCCACGCAGCCCGGCAGCACCGAGGCCTAAACCCCTCCATGACTGACACTGTCTGGGCGCCGGACGGCAGCAGCCTGGTGGTCCACGCGGACAACGCGGACTTCCTTCCCTCGCTGCCGGACGGCGCCTTCACACTGATATACGTGGATCCGCCGTTCAACACCGGCCGGGCCCAACGGCGCCAGCAGACCACCATGGTGGCCAATGCGGACGGCGCCGGCGACCGCGTCGGATTCAAGGGGCGCTCCTACGACACCATCAAGGGCGCGCTCCACCGGTATGACGACGCGTTCAGCGACTACTGGTCTTTCCTGGAGCCCCGGCTCGTGGAAGCGTGGCGCCTGCTGGCCGATGACGGCACCCTCTACCTGCACCTCGACTACCGCGAGGTGCACTACGCCAAAGTGATGCTGGATGCCATCTTTGGCCGCGAGTGCTTCCTGAACGAGATCATCTGGGCCTATGACTACGGAGCCCGCGCCAAGAACCGCTGGCCCACCAAGCACGACAACATCCTGGTGTACGTCAAGAACCCGGCGAAGTACCACTTCGACAGCGCGGAGGTGGACCGTGAGCCGTACATGGCACCGGGCCTTGTGACGCCCGCCAAGCGCGAACTGGGGAAACTGCCCACCGACGTCTGGTGGCACACCATCGTCTCCCCCACCGGCAAGGAGAAAACCGGATACCCGACGCAAAAGCCCGAGGGCCTGGTCCGCCGGGTGGTTGCCGCCTCAAGCAGGCCCGGAGACTGGTGCCTGGACTTCTTTGCCGGCTCCGGGACCCTGGGTGCAGTGGCGGCCAAGATGGACCGGAAGTTCGTGTGCGTGGACCAGAACCAGCCGGCGATCGACATCATGGCTAGGCGCCTGGGTGCCCACGCGGAGCTCACCGCGTTCCCGCCCAACTAGGTAGCGCCAAGTGTCGTTTTGACCCAGCAAAACGACACCTAGCGCGACTTACTTCACCCTCACCGGCTTTACGGGCAGCCCTCCATCAACTGGATCCCGTGGTCCGTCTGCCGGCTCACGAGTACTGACCCCTGGGAATCGCAGATTGCATTGACGAGTAGGGCATGGCCTTCGCCGCCCTGGAAGTTGCCCTTCTCGCCGGGCAGGCCGAACCCCTGGACTGTTCCGGGCGGGACAAATGCCCAGACTTCCGGAGCACCCTCGAAGACACTGGGAAGCCAGGCCCAGTTCCCGTTCAAAATAGGTCCGTCAGTACAGGTGGACCCGCACGCGGCAGGCGGCCGGCTGACGTTGATACAGTCAAGCGCGTTGGCTGCTGCGGGAACGAACAAAAAGGCTGTGGCTAGGCCGGCCGCAGCAAGGGACTTTTTCAGCATCGATCTCTCCGTCATCAGTTGGTAGTGACTCGATGAGACCTGGACCGGCTGGCGCCGCTCCCCCAGTACGCGCAAGGTTACTCGGCCCTGCCTGCTAGTCAATGCGTGGGAGCAAGTTACTTCTCCGCGCGCACGACCTTGGTGCCCGTCCCGAGTTCCTCGATCCGGGCGAGGACGTCCGGTGAGGTGAGGTTTTCCCCCAGCACGTTGGGCTTACCGGTGCCGTGGTAGTCCGAGGAACCGGTAATCAGCAGGTCATGCTTGGCCGCCAGCCGCCGCAGGAAGCCGCGCCCCTCCTCCGGGTTGTCCCGGTGGTCGATTTCCAGGCCCGCCAGGCCGGCGTCGATCATTTCCTGGTAGACACGCTCCCCCACGATGCGTCCCCGGGAGGACGCCACGGGGTGGGCGAAGACCGGGACGCCGCCGGCGGCGCGGACCAGTTCGACGGCGATGGCCGGCGCGGGTGCGTAGTGCTGGATGAAGTAGCGCGACCGTGAGGTCAGGATGGAGGCAAAGGCCTCCGAACGGTCCTCCACGACGCCGGCAGCCACGAGGGCGTCTGCGATGTGGGGCCGGCCGAGGGTGGCGCCGGGGGCCACATGATGGATGACGTCGTCCCAGGTGAGGGGGTAGTCCTCGGCAAGGAGGGTGACCATCCGCTCGGCGCGGGTGTGCCGGGCGTCCTTGGCCTTGGTGATTTCCTCAAGGAGCCCCGGATGCTTCGGATCGTGAAGGTAGCTCAGGAGGTGCACGCTGATGCCCTCCTCCGTCCGGCAGGAAACCTCCATCCCGGGTACCAGGGCAACACCGTGTTCAACAGCTGCCAGGGAGGCTTCGTCCCAGCCGGCAGTGGAGTCATGGTCCGTCAGCGCTATCACGTCCAGGCCGGCGCGGGCAGCGGATGCCATGACGTCTGCCGGATTCTCGGTACCGTCGGAAACATTGGAGTGGGCATGCAGGTCGATCCTCACCTGTCCAGAGTAGTTGACCTTGAGTTCACCCCGCGTATGCCCTGCTGCAACCCACGTCGGCGGACACGCCCCGGCAGAACCAGCCCGGCCGGTGGTCCGCCTGTTCGCGCAGCCGCGGAGCTGGTGAGACGATGGTGCCGTGAACGATGCCGAAAACACCCCTAACTCTGCTTCCCAGCCCTTGGACGAGCGCGTCAACAACCGCTCCCAGCGGCCCAGTTCCGACGCCTTCAAGGCCTTCATGGCCAGCAACTGGGCGCCCTCCCGCCAGGAACTCCCCGAGCGCGACGCCGTGGCCGGTTACGCCGCGGCCCGGCGCAAGGCCATCTCCAGCCAGTTCAAAGGTGAACGCCTGCTTATCCCCGCGGGCCCGCTGAAGGTCCGCTCCAACGACTGCGACTACCGTTTCCGCCCCCACTCCGGTTTTGCGCACCTCACCGGCCTGGGCCTGGACCACGAGCCTGACGCGGTGCTGATCCTGGAGCCGGTGGAGGAAGGGAAAGGCGACGACGGCGGCAACCACCGTGCCACGCTGTACTTCCGGCCCTTGGCCGGGAGGGACACAGAGCAGTTCTATGCAGACTCCCGGTCGGGTGAATTCTGGATTGGCGCCCGCCCCACGCTGGCCGAGTTCGAGGCACGCCTGGGCCTTGCGACGGCACACATCGACCAGCTCGAGACGGCAATCACCAAGGATGTGGGCGCCCCGGAGATCGGCGGCATTTCCATCCGCCTGGTCCGGAAAGTGGACGAAAACATCGACGCGCTGGTGGACACCGCCCGCTACAACACGGCAAAGGACCCGGAGAACCTGGACCTCGAGGTCCTCGATGCCCTCGACGAAAAGCTAAGCGAAGCCCTGTCCGAACTGCGCCTGCTGAAGGACAGCTGGGAGATTGAGCAGATGAAACTCGCGGTGGCAGCCACCGTTGAAGGTTTCGAGGAAGTGGTCAAGGTCCTTCCCCGCGCCCTCACTCATGCCCGCGGTGAACGGGTGGTGGAAGGCGCGTTCTTCGCCCGTGCGCGCGAAGTCGGGAATGAGCTGGGGTACGACACCATCGCAGCCTCCGGCAACAACGCAACCGTGCTGCACTGGACGCGCAACACCGGGAAGATCCACGCCGGCGAGCTCCTCCTCCTGGACGCCGGAGTGGAAGCAGATTCCCTGTACACGGCAGACATCACGCGGACCCTTCCCGCCAGTGGCGTGTTCAGCGACATCCAGCGCAAGGTCTACGAAGCGGTGCTGGATGCTGCCGACGCCGGGTTTGCCGCCGCTCAGCCCGGCGCGAAGTTCCGCGACATCCACACAGCGGCAACCACGGTGCTGGCTGAGCGGCTTGCCGAGTGGGGACTCCTGCCGGTTACGGTAAAGGAAGCCATCAGCCCCGAGGGCCAGCAGCACCGCCGGTGGATGCCGCACGGCACCAGCCACCACCTGGGGCTCGATGTCCACGACTGCGCCCAGGCCAAGCGTGAACTCTACCTTGACGGCATCCTCACGGAAGGCATGGTGTTCACTATCGAACCCGGCCTGTACTTCAAGAACGAGGACCTGGCCATTCCGGAGGAATACCGCGGGATCGGCGTCCGCATCGAGGACGACATCCTGATGACGGCCGACGGGCCGGTCAACCTGAGCGCCGCCCTGCCGCGCAAGGCCGGGGACGTGGAGGACTGGATGGCCGGGATCTACCGTGAAGCCGAGGGAACCAAAGAGTCCTAGCCGGACAACAGAAAGCGGGGCTACCGGAAGAGTTTTCCGGTAGCCCCGCTTTTGCCTGTGGCGCCGGCGTTTGCCTGTGGCACCAAGGCGGCCGTTCGCTACTGCCGCCCCTCGCCCGGGTGCTGCTGATTGTCTGCGTCTTGCTGCCCGTCAGCGGGTTGCCCATGATCCCCGTGCTGGTCGTCTTGGGGCTGGGCGGTCCCGGCAGCGGGACCCTGCGGCAGCCGGACACCATATTGGGGCCGGCCGTCCGGCAGGTCCGGGTACCGGACAGCACGTGCCGGGGCCGGCTGCTCCTGGACGGCGGCGTCCTGGCGCGGCCCGGCGCCGGCGTGGTCACCGGCCTGCTCCTGCGCGGATGAACCTGCGGAAGACTGGCCATAGGGGTCACTCCATCCCGAGGGACGGGCGGGCGCCTGGCCCGGCTGCGGGGGCTGGTACGGCTGGCCCTGGAAGTCACGCTGGGTGTACGGTCCCCCGCCGGCTGCCGCATCCGAGCGCGTCATGGGCAGCTGCTGAAGGAGCCGGCGCGCCTCGTGTGCGGCTTCCGGCGACACCACGACGTCGTAGCTGGTGGCCACCACCTGGCTGGTGGAGGTGAAGTCGCGCTTGCCCCGCTGCATGGCGTAGGTGACGATGCCGAAGAGCATAAAGAACGCCGCGCCCATCAGCACCGACGTGAGGATGGAGAAGTACCCCGGTGACGGTGCGAAGAAGGAGAGCATGACACCAACGAACAGGCCGAACCACATGCCGCTCAGCGCTCCGGACAGGGCAACCCGGGGATAGCTCAGGCGCCCCGTAACCCGCTCCACCATCTTCAGCTCGTTGCCCACGATGGACACCATGTGCACGGGGAACTGCTGGTCCGCGAGGTAATCCACGGCCTTCTGGGCATCCAGGTAGGAGGTGTAGGAACCCACGGTGTCGCCGGCGGGAACGGCCCGGGACTCGTCCATTCCGCCGGGCCCGCCGGCCTTGGGAGCACCAAATATGTTTGCCATACCCCCATTCTTGCCCATGCGCATGTGTGCTGCCTGTAAATTCAGCTAAAAGAGAGCAGACTCGGTAGCCTGTAGGAGTGAGCACAACTCCTACCCGCGTCTTCGTGGCGCGCCTTCTGGGCCTCGACGTCTTCGACCCGCTGGGCGACCGGCTGGGCCGGCTGCGCGATGTTGTTGTGCTGTCCCGTGGAACCCAGGGCGCTCCGCACGTGGTGGGCATCGTCGTCGAAGTTCCCGGCAAGAAGCGCGTGTTCGTGCCCATGACCCGGATCACCTCCATCGACCAGACGCAGATCATCTGCACCGGACTGGTCAACCTCCGCCGCTTTGAGCAGCGCGGCGCCGAAACCCTGGTGGTGGCCGAAATGTTCGACCGCCGCGTCACGCTCCGGGACGGAAGCGGCGATGCCACGATTGAGGACATTGCCATGGACCAGACCCGTTCCGGGGACTGGTTCGTCAGCAAGCTCTTTGTCCGGCGCGGCCACTCCCTTTCCCCCCTGAGCCGGCTCCGCCGCAACGAGACCCTGATCATCGATTGGGCTGACGCCCTCCAGGGCGCGCGTACCGAGCCGCAGGCTGCCACCCAGTTCGTGGCCAACCATGAAGACCTCAAACCCGCGGACTTCGCCGAGGCCCTGCAGGAAATGAGCGATAAACGCCGTTTCGAAGTGGCGAGCGAACTGCAGGATGAGCGCCTGGCAGACGTCCTGCAGGAACTTCCGGAGGACGACCAGGTGGAGATCCTGTCTGCCCTGGACGTCCAGCGCGCCGCCGACGTGCTGGAGGAGATGGATCCCGACGACGCCGCCGACCTCCTCGGCGAACTCCCTTCCGCCCAGGCCGAAGAGCTGCTCCAGCTGATGGAGCCCGAAGGCGCAGAGGACGTCCGGCGCCTGCTGGAATACGACGAAGACACCGCCGGCGGCCTCATGACCCCGGTGCCGGTCATCCTGCCGCCCGAAGCCACGGTGGCCGAGGCCCTGGCGCATGTCCGGCGCGAGGAACTCTCCCCTGCGCTGGCCTCCTCCATCTTCATTGCCAGGCCCCCGCTGGAGACCCCCACCGGCCGTTTCCTGGGCGTGGTCCACATCCAGCAGCTGCTCAGGTTCCCGCCGTTCGAACCTCTCGGCAACCTGGTGGACAAGAACCTCGAGCCGCTGTCGGACCAGGCGCACATCAGTGAAGTCGCCAGGACCCTGGCTACCTACAACCTGAACTCCCTCCCCGTGGTCAATGACGCCGGCCGGCTTGTGGGGGCGGTGACTGTTGATGACGTTTTGGATCATCTGTTGCCGGATGACTGGCGAGCCCATGACGGCGAAGCCCCGATAAGAAGGCTTGGTGGCCGTATTGGCTGACAGCAGCGCTCCCAAGAACCCCAACCAGCGGATGCCGGCCAAGACCGCATCGAAGGGCAGCCTCGACACGCCGCTCAGCGGCCGCCAGCGGATCCTGCCCAAGTTCTCCCCGGACCCCGATGCCTTCGGCCATGCCACGGAAGGCTTCGCCCGCTTCATGGGCACGCCGCAGTTCCTTGTCTACATGACCGTCTTCGTGGTGATCTGGCTGGCCTGGAACACCTGGGCGCCGCTCGAGTGGCAGTTCGATTCCCGCGCCCTCGGTTTCACCCTGCTGACGCTGATGTTGTCCCTGCAGGCCTCCTACGCCGCACCTCTGCTGCTCCTGGCACAGAACCGCCAGGACGACCGCGACCGCGTCTCGCTCCAGCAGGACCGCCAGCGGGCCGAACGCAACCTGTCAGACACCGAGTACCTGACCCGGGAGCTTGCGTCCCTGCGGATTGCGCTCCGCGAGGTTGCCACGCGCGACTACGTCCGTGCCGAACTGCGCTCCCTGCTGGAAGACATGCTGGAAGCCCAGGAAGAGCTTCGGACCCATGATCCCGCCGGGCAGGCGCAGCACGAATCCCCGCGCGACAAAATCAGGGAAAAACTGAAGGAACAGCGTGACCGCCAGCGGAATCCCCGCACCCAACAGATTCCCCGGGTTAAGCCCGGCCACTCCACCCAGGACCGCTAATGAACGCACCGATCGCCAACGCCGCGTTGGCTGACGCAGTCGCCGCTGCCCTGGCCACGGTCATTGACCCCGAGCTCCGCCGCCCCATCACGGAGCTGGGCATGGTTGAGTCCGTCGACATTTCCGACGACGGCAGGGTCAGCCTTGCTGTCCTGCTCACCATCGCCGGCTGCCCGCTCCGGGACACCATCACGGCCGATGCCACAAAGGCGCTGCTGGCCGTTCCGGGAGTGGCCGCCGTCGACGTCGAACTCAAAGTGATGACGCAGGAACAGCGCGATGCCCTCAAGGAGCTGCTCCGCGGCGCCGGCGGCCAGCGCGGCATCCCGTTCAACCAGCCGGATTCACTCACCAAGGTGTATGCGGTGGCGAGCGGCAAGGGCGGGGTGGGCAAATCCTCCGTGACGGTCAACCTTGCCTGCGCCCTCGCCGCCCAGGGCCTGCGGGTCGGGATCGTGGACGCGGACGTGTATGGCTTCTCGGTTCCTGGCCTCATGGGCATCACCCAGCCGCCCACCCGCGTGGATGACATGATCCTCCCCCCGGTGGCCTATGGGGTGAAGGTGATCTCCATCGGGATGTTCGTCAGCGGCAACCAGCCCGTGGCCTGGCGCGGACCCATGCTTCACCGCGCCCTTGAGCAGTTCCTGACGGACGTGTACTTCGGTGACCTGGACGCCCTTTTCCTGGACCTGCCGCCCGGCACCGGTGACATCGCGATCTCCGTGGCCCAGCTGTTGCCGAAAGCCGAAATCCTGGTGGTCACCACACCGCAGGCCGCCGCGGCCGACGTCGCGGAGCGCGCCGGCGCCATAGCCACGCAGACCGGCCAGAAAGTGGCCGGCGTCATCGAGAACATGTCCTACCTGGAAATGCCCGACGGCGGCAGGATGGAATTGTTCGGAAGCGGCGGCGGGTCAGTCCTCGCCGGCCGGCTGACGGCAACAGTAGGCGCAGAGGTGCCGCTGCTGGGGCAGATACCGCTTGATATCCAGCTGCGGGAAGGCGGCGATTCCGGGGTTCCGATAGTCCTCGGGCAGCCGGATACACCCGCTGCCGCGGCGCTGTCCGGCATCGCCGGCCGGCTGGCAGCAAAGCCGCGCGGCCTCGCGGGGATGAAACTGGGGCTGCAGCCCCGCTAAGAAGCGGCTAGGTGGCCTCGGTGTCGAAAGGCGCGGCCTCGCCGGGGGGCAAGGACTGGAGCACCCGTTCCGGCCGCCGCGGCGCCGCCTCCGCTGCCACGGCCGCTGCGCCGGAGACGGCAGCCACTGCAGCGGGCGCGCCGGCGCTCACCGGCTTGGAGTCGTCATCCAGGAGCGCTTCTTTGATAATGCGCCGCGGATCGTACTGGCGGGGATCGTACTTCTTCCAGTCGACATCGTCGATGTCGATCCCCACTTCTTCCTTGATCTGCTCACGGGCGCCGGATGCCATGCGCCGGACTTCCTTGACCAGATTAGCCAGTTTCTGGGTGTATTCGGGCAGCCGCTGGGGACCGATCACCAGAACCCCAATGATCAGCAGAAGAAAGAACTCCGGGCCGTTGATTCCAAACACTTTAGGAAGATTACCCTCTCCGGGCTGCCAGTGACGATTTCCGCCCGTGGTCCGGGAAGACTGTGCGTTCTACGGGGTGAAAAAGGCAACGATGCGGTTAACTCCACGTTGCAGCCGGGTGATGATTGGTTCCTCCGCCGCTTCCGGGGAGGCATCCGGGATTCGGGCCGCAACGCCTTCCTCAGCCTGGTTGCCGAGCCGCTGCAGGATAGGCAGGGCATCGTCAGCCTCCTCGGCGGGCAGGTCGGACTCGTAGAGAAAAGTGTGGCCGGGCGTCCGGTAGGTTGCCGACCACGGCGAGGACCGCCCCACCCGCAGGGGGCTGCTGTCCTGACTGGCCATGTCCGGCCCGGCACCTTCCTGTCCCGCAGCGCTTTGTCCGGCGACGGCCTGCAGGGCGGTCCGCTGTTCGGTCACCGTTGCCTGGTGGATGCCGTCGGTGAGCCGCAGCTCCACTGCCGGCTGGCCATTGAGCACGGTGGCCCTCGCCGACTCGAGACGGAAGCCCATCGCTTCAAGCTCCGGGCAGGCCCATCCTTCAGAACGCAGCTGGGTGAGCTGTTCCCCTGTCAGCAGCCTGCCGTCCGCGGGTGTCCGGGATGAGACGTGGGAGAGTGCGGCCTGGTTGCCTGCAGTGTCCCCCGGCGGGGGATCTCCTGCCGCGGCAAATGCGCCGACGGCCAGCACGCCGGCAGCTGCCATGCTGCCACCGGCAGCCAGGGCCAGGACGCGGACGGCGCTCCGGGACGATGCTGGCCGGTGCGCGCCTGCAGGCGGCATGGCGGCCAGTTCCTGCGTTCGGGCGAGCAGGCGGGCCGTCAGGTCATCGCTGGCCGGAGGGATGGGAGCATCACGGAGCCGCTCCAGGTACTGGCGCTCCCTCCGCACGGCTGAATGGCATTCCTGGCAGGACTGAAGGTGGCTGCCGGTGCGCTGATGCCTGCGTCCGAATGGACTACGGGACCTCATGCGCCGTTCAGAGGATACCGGCGATGCGCGGCATGGACAGTTTCCGGCGGGACTGCTGCGGACGCGGATCCCGGTGGGCCAGCTTTTCCCGCAGCATGGTCCGTCCGCGGTGGATCCGTGAACGGACGGTGCCCAGCTTCACGCCCAGGGCTTCCGCCACTTCGTCGTAGGACAGGCCTTCAAGGTCGCACAGAACGACGGCGGCACGGAAGTCCGGCGGCAGTTCCTCCAGCGCGGCCTGGACGTCCACATCGAGGTTGTTCAGCTCGAAGCTCTGCTCGGGGCCCGGTTCACGGCCGGGAAGCCGTGACTCTGCGTCCTCGGCAAGGGCATCGAACCTGATCCGCGTCTTTCTCCGTGCCTGGTCCAGGAAGAGGTTGGTGGTGATCCGGTGCAGCCAGCCGTCAAGGGTGCCAGGTTTGAAGTTTTCCAGCGAGCGGAAGACACGGACAAACACCTCCTGGGTGAGGTCCTCGGCGTCGTACTTGTTACCGGTCAGGCGGTAGGCGAGCCGGTAAACCTTCGCCGAGTGGTTGGTGACCACTTCTTCCCAAGTGGGACGGACCCACTCCGGATCAGGATGATTTGCTGCAGGGACAGGTGCCACTACTGAAGATGACATCGTCCACTCCCCTCGTGGAATGCTAACGCCCGGATACTGTTGACATCACTGATTCGGCGCCGGTCACCTTTCGGATGAGCGGATAATAATCATTTCAAACTTGTCTGGGAATTTCCTGATTGTTCGGAAGTTCAGCCGTGGGCGCAACCGCCCGCCTCCGCTGCTGTTGCCACCGGACACAGTAGGCTGTAAAGGACATTCCCCTGCCGCCCAGAAAGCGAAACCCATGAGCGCCGACAAGTCCACCAGCTGGTCCTATGCAGAAGATCTGCCCGCTGAGGATGAGGTCATGCTTCGGGCCCGGGAGCGCTCCTTCGAGCTGGGTGTTACACCGGTTGGACCAGGGGTGGGCGCAGTCCTGACCGTGCTGGCGGCGTCGTCCAAAGCCCAGACCGCCGTCGAAATCGGGACCGGCGCCGGGGTGTCCGGCGTCTGCCTGCTCCGCGGCCTCGGCCCGCAGTCCGTCCTCACCACCATCGATGTGGACGTGGAACACCTCAAGGCCGCCCGGGAGGCATTTTCCGAGGCAGGGAGCCCGGCCAACCGCACCCGCACGATTTCCGGACGGGCCGGCGACGTCCTGCCGCGCCTGACTGACAACGCTTATGACCTGGTGTTCATCGACGCCGACAAACCAGGGCTCCCGGGCTATGTGGAGCAGGCCATCCGGCTCCTGAAGCCCTCCGGGCTGCTGATCATCAATGATGCGTTGGACAAGGACAAGGTTGCCAACCCCGCCGGCCGTGAAGCCACCACGGTGGTCTTGCGCCAGGTCGGTAAGGCAATCCGCGACGACGAGAGGCTTGCGTCCGCCATGCTTCCCACCGGCGACGGACTGCTGGTGGCGGTCAAGAAGTAGCCACCAGGATACGGGCAGGGCCCGCAGCCTGCTGGCTGCGGGCCCTGCCCGTCACGATTATTCGGTAACGCCGACGAGGCATTCCTTGAGGTTTGCTGCCTCGGCAGCGTTCAGCTCGACCACCAGGCGCCCGCCGCCCTCGAGCGGGACGCGCATGATCAGGCTGCGGCCCTCCTTGGTGACTTCCATTGGGCCGTCGCCGGTGCGTGGTTTCATAGCCGCCATGAGGAATTCCCCTCCATTTTGTCCCAGGACTGATCAGCCCGGACGGGCTGTGTCCGCATGTCGATCAAGCCGCTATGGCGGAGTGGATGGACACCGCCAAGGCTGAGCGTATTCTGAATGCTTTTTGTCCTTGCTTACTTACCATTATCGCGGAATTACCCGCCCGTAGCTAATCGATGGACATTTCCAACGTCTTGCCATTTGAGTCCTGACCTGCGCGGAAGTCCCATTGGCTAGGGTGGATAATCCCCTCCCCCGGGCAATTGGGCCCAGGCCCACAACCAGACGATCCAGACGATCTGCAGCAGCAGGAACATGGTGACCACCGTCCACCGGTAGGCCCGCGAGCCGGACACCAAAACAGCACCCAGCGCAAGCGGAAACAGCGGCAGGAGCATGCGGAAGGTGCTGGTCTGCGGGTGCAGGAACACCACCAGGTAACCCATGTAGCAGGCGCACCACAGCCGGAGCTCCACGCCGAGTTGCCGTACCGGCGGCAGGAACAGCATGGCGCCGAAAAGCGCCACGAAAACGACCGGCGCCAGCAGGCCCAGGACGGGGCCAAAGAGGTCGACGCCGGTATCGAACCAGGGTTTGAAAGGCACCAGGTCGTGGCCCCGCCACACGGTTTCGGTCTTTGTGTACGCCTGGATATCGCCCGTTGCCGCCCAGGCGGCCGCCGGCCAGGCAAGCGCCATGGCCCCTCCGACGGCGGTGAGGGCAGCCAGCGCCGCGAGGTCGCCGTTCGAGTGCGTTCCTTCCCGCTGCCCGTTGCCGGCCTGCCGGGCACCGAGCCGCTCCCACAGGTGGCGCAGCAGAACCAGCCCGAGCATGGCCGCGAACGGGACGCCCACCGGACGGGACAGGCACAGGAGCACCACCACCGGGATGGCCCACAGGTACTGCCTGCGCACCACCAGCAGCAACGCCGCCGCGAGCAGCAGCAGCGACAGCGACTCGGCATAGGGCACCTGGAGGATGGCGGACACGGGGAAGGTGGCGAAGAAGGCCACTCCCCATAGGGCGGACGCAGGTGCGGCCTTGTGCCGGAAGAGGATGTATACAACCAGGGCGGCTCCCCACCCGGCCAGCATGGCGATGATGGTCAGTGAGGCGGCGGGGACAAGTCCGGTCAGTCTGCTGAGGCCTCCGGCCAGGGCAGGAAACAACGGATAGAAAGCCCACGCATTTTCCTGGACGTTGCCGGCGGCATCAGTCGGCAGGACGGAGGGGTAGCCACCGGCGATGACTTGGCCGTACCAGCGCGCATCCCAGATGTTGATGAAGTTCCAGTAATCGGGCTTGGCCGGGAACCAGGGGTTGGGACCCTGGTGCAGGGCGGCAGCCATGAAGATGCAGGCGCTGACCAGCCGGGCCGCGAAGTAGACGGCGGTGGCCTGCAGCCACCATGGCCAGCCTTGGACAGCCCGCCCGGCCTGTGCGGCCAACGCCTGAAGGGACGGGACAAGACCTGCCCGGCGCCGTGCCATTGTGCTCACAGCCGGTCCTCTTCAGGCGCAGTGCTCTTTTTGTCGGGTTCCGGTCCAAGAGGAGCTTCCATAGCCGCCAGCGCTGCCCGGAGCCCGTCGATTTCCTGCTGTTTGGAGGCGAGCTGGTCCCGCAGTTCATCCAGGACCTGGTCCACCTGGTCCATCCGGTAGCCACGGAGGCCAAGGGAGAAACGCACGCGGTCAACGTCCTCCGGGGCTGCCTGTGCGGGCAGCAGGACCGGAGGAAGGTTGGCTGGCGGCTGCTCGAAACCGCCGCCGGGCAAGCCGGGCAAGAGGCCGTCGCCCGTTTTGCCGGAACGCAGCCCCGGGCCAATCCAGAAGACCACCCCAATCAGCACGATGGCCAGGAAAACCAGAAAAAAGCTCACCGCTCCATCGTGCCAGACGGGATGGAGCGCCGCCGTCCGGACGCTCGGGCTACTCCGGCCGCTGCTCCCCGTTAAGCGAGGGGGTAATGGCCACGTGGAGCACCCTGTCCACCGCCTCTGCTGGATCATCAACCACCTGGATCAGGTCCAGGTCCTTTTCGGAGACCATGCCTTCCGCAACCAGGGTTCCCCTGATCCACTCGATCATGGGGCCCCAGAATTCGACGCCCAGCAGCACGATGGGGAACGAGGTCACCTTTCGCGTCTGCACCAGCACCATTGCCTCAAAAAGTTCGTCGAGCGTGCCCAGACCGCCCGGCAGGACGATGAACCCCTGCGCGTACTTGACGAACATGGTTTTGCGGGCAAAGAAATACCTGAAATTGATGCCCAGGTCCACCCACTGGTTCAGGCCCTGCTCAAAAGGAAGTTCGATGCCCAGGCCGACGGACACACCGTTGCCTTCAACGGTGCCGCGGTTGGCGGCTTCCATGGACCCGGGACCGCCGCCGGTGATGACGGCAACGCCGGCCTCGGCCAGTTTCCGCCCCACTTCCACACCCATTTCGTAGTAGGGGCTGCCGGGTTTGGTGCGCGCCGAGCCGAAGACGCTGACGGCCTTGCCGATGTCCGCCAGGGCGCCGAAGCCTTCAACGAACTCGCTCTGGATGCGCAGGACGCGCCAAGGATCGGTGTGGACAAACTGCCCGGGGCCCTTGGTGTCGAGCAGATGCTGGTCAGACATGTCCACGGCCGCCTGCTTGCGGCGCAGTTCAAGGGGGCCCTTACGGCGCGGCTGGGAATTTCTGGCCGGATCTGCGTTGATGCTCATTCACCAAGGCTAACCTCCCCCGGGAGGTATCTCTTGAATCACGATCCGCAGGAAGTTGCGGTGATTCGCGTCATAAACAGTTGTTGTTCGCTAGATTCTTTCCTATGACTACTCATGTGCCCGGAGATGCGCTTGTCTCCCTGAACGGCGTAAATAAGCACTACGGCCAGCTGCACGTTTTGAAGGACATCAACCTGCAGGTCCGCAAGGGCGAGGTTGTTGTGGTCATCGGGCCCTCCGGCTCCGGTAAGTCCACCCTCTGCCGTGCCATTAACCGCCTGGAGACCATCGAGGCCGGAACCATCAGCATCGACGGGAAAGTGCTTCCTGAGGAAGGCAAGGAACTCGCCCAGCTCCGCGCCGACGTCGGGATGGTTTTCCAGTCCTTCAACCTCTTTGCGCACAAAACCATCCTGGAGAATGTGACGCTCGGCCCCATTAAGGTCAAGGGCGTCGCCAAGGCCACGGCGGACAAGGACGCCATGGCCCTGCTTGAACGCGTCGGCGTAGGCCACCAGGCCCCCAAACTGCCGGCACAGCTCTCAGGCGGGCAGCAGCAGCGCGTGGCCATCGCACGGGCTTTGGCAATGAAGCCGAAGGTCATGCTGTTCGATGAGCCCACGTCAGCCCTGGACCCGGAAATGATCAACGAGGTTCTGGACGTCATGGTCCAACTGGCCAAAGAGGGCATGACCATGATTGTGGTCACGCACGAGATGGGCTTTGCCCGCAAGGCCGCGGACCGCGTCGTCTTTATGGCCGACGGCCAGATCGTCGAAGACGCAACCCCGGAAGAATTCTTCACCAACCCGAAGAGCGATCGTGCCAAGGACTTCCTTTCCAAGCTCCTGACGCACTGATTCACACCTGAACAAACACTCCCAGTTCGCACCGAGGCCGTGACCCACGGCCATCAATGAAAGGAATGTCATGAAGGCATTTATGACCCGGCGGAAATCATTCGTCGTGGCGGCCACCGCTGCCCTGGCCCTGTCCCTGAGCGCCTGCGGCGGAGGCGGCACGGGCACCACCACCAATCCCACTGTGGCCGAGAAGCCGTCCTTCGCTGCGGGCACCACCATGGAGAAGCTCTCCAAGGCAGGCAGCATCAAGATCGGCACCAAGTTCGACCAGCCGCTCTTCGGCCAGGTCGGCCTGGACGGCAAGCCCGTCGGATTCGACGTTGAAATCGGCAAGCTTATCGCTGCCAAGCTGGGCATCGCCGCGGACAAGATTGAATGGTCAGAGACCGTCTCCGCCAACCGCGAACCCTTCATCGAGCAGGGCAAGGTGGACCTGGTGATCGCCACGTACACCATCAACGACAAGCGCAAGCAGGTTGTCAGCTTCGCCGGACCGTACTACGAGGCCGGACAGGCCCTCATGGTGAACAAGGACAACGACTCCATCAAGAAGCCTGAAGACGTCAAGGGCAAGAAGGTCTGCTCGGTGACGGGTTCGACGCCGGCCGCCACCATCGTGGAGAAGTACGGAGCAGAGCTGGTCCCCGCCGCAACCTACTCCGCATGCCTGGAGCCGCTGCGCAACAAGCAGGTTGAAGCGGTCACCACCGACAACGTCATCCTCGCCGGCTTCGTGGACAAGGAACCGGACGCCTTCAAGCTGGCCTCCGACGAAACGTTCACCAAGGAGCCCTATGGCATCGGCCTGAAGAAGGACGACACCGAGTTCCGCAACTGGATCAATGACCAGCTGGAGTCCTTTGAAAAGGACGGAAGCTACAAGAAGGCCTGGGAGGCCACTGCCGGCGAGGTCATCAAGACTGCGCCCAGCCTGCCCGCAATCAACCGCTACTAGGCTGCCCGTACGTTGCCGGGACCGGCCCGCCGGTCCCGGCAACGCCACGCCTTCACTTCCGTCCACTCCCAGAGCCGAAGGATCCTATGGACGTCATTCTTGAAAACCTGCCCCTGTACTGGAACGGTTTTCTCCGTACCCTCTTTCTTTCAGCCGTATCCGGGATCATCGCGCTGGTGTTGGGCACGCTCCTTGCGGCTGCCAGGGTTTCCCCGGTTGCTGCCCTGCGCGGCTTCAGCACCGTCTACGTCGAGGTTCTCCGGAATACACCCTTGACCATCGCCTTCTTCTTCGCGGCCGTCGTGCTCCCCCGCCTCGGGGTCAAGTTTGAGCAGTTCGAGATTGCCGCGATCATTGCCCTCAGTACCTACACCGCAGCGTTCATCGCCGAAGCTGTCCGCTCTGGTGTCAACAGTGTCCCGGTGGGACAGGCTGAAGCCGCCCGCAGTATTGGCATGAAGTTCAGCCAGGTGCTGTCCCTCATCATCCTGCCGCAGGCCTTGAGGACGGTGATCCCGCCGCTGATCAACATCCTGATCGCCCTGGTGAAAAACTCGTCCGTGGCCGGTGCGTTCTTTGTGCTGGAACTTTTCGGCTACGGCCGGCAACTGGCCAACGCCAACGGTGACGCCGTCATCGCGGTGCTGCTGGGTACTGCGTTCTTCTATCTGCTCCTCACCGTTCCGCTGGGCATCCTCGCCAGCACGGTGGAACGAAAGGTGGCGATTGCCCGATGAGCTCAGTCCTTTATGACGTTCCCGGCCCCAAGGCCCGGCGCGTCTCCCTGATCGCTTCGATCGCCGGTTCCGTGCTGATCCTCGGCCTGCTGGCGTGGATTGTCATGACCCTCGCGCAGCAGGGAATTTTCGAAGGCCGACGCTGGCAGATCTTCACCCGCGGCGACGTGTGGACCCTCCTGGCCAACGGCCTCGGCGCCACCCTGAGCGCAGCAGCCCTGGCGGCGGTTATCGCCTTCCCCCTGGGCCTGCTCCTCTGCCTGCTGCGCATCTCTGATGCGGCCTTCATCAGGATCCCCACCCGGGTGGTGCTGGAGTTCCTCCGCGGCATGCCCGTGGTCCTGATGATGCTGTTCGTCCTGCTGGGCTTCGGTACCTCGCCGTTCATTGCCGTTGTCACCGGCCTGGTGCTCTACAACTCAGCCGTGTTCGCCGAAATCATCCGGGCCGGCATCCAGTCGCTGCCGAAGGGGCAGCGTGAGGCCGGGCTGGCCATTGGCCTGACGAGCTTCCAGTCCCGCATGCAGGTCGAGCTTCCGCAGGCGATCCGTCGCATGATGCCCTCCCTGGTGGCGCAGATGGTGGTCCTGCTGAAGGACACTTCGCTCGGCTACATCGTGGCGTACGGCGAGCTACTGCGCGCTGTGCAGGTGATGGCGGACTTCCTGGGCACCCAGTTCCTGTTCCCCATCTTCTTTGTCGCCGCCGCCATCTACATCGCCATCAACATCGGCGTTTCCCGCCTCGCGGTGTGGATCGAGCGCCGCGGATCCAAGAAGGCCGCGGGCGGAATGGCCAAGGCGGAGCCCGCCGCAGTTGAGGCCGGAGCGCCCTAGGCGGTCCCACCGAAAGCAGTGGCCCGGATCGTAGGATCCGGGCCACTGCTTTTTAACGGGGTGCGAGGCCTGGCGGACCTAGCCTGCCAGCCAGTCCTTCAGTGCCCGCAGGCACGTACGAATGGCTTCAGCATCGACGTGCTCGTTGTCCTTATGCGCCAGCAGCGGGTCGCCGGGGCCGAAGTTCACCGCCGGGATCCCCAGCTCGCTGAAGCGCGCGACGTCGGTCCAGCCGTACTTGGGCTTCGGCTCGGCCCCCACCGCCGCAACGAAGGATGCCGCGGCGGGGTGGTGGAGGCCGGGCCGGGCCCCGGCGGCGGCATCGGTACGGACCACGTCGAATCCCTCAAGGAGTTCCCGCACCACGGCTTCGGCCTGGTCCGGCGTCTTGTCCGGGGCGAAGCGGTAGTTGATCTCCACCACGCACCGGTCCGGAATGACGTTTCCGGCAGTGCCGCCGTTGATCCTTACCGCGTTGAGGCTCTCCCGGTACTCCAGCCCGTCCACGTTGACTGTTGCCGGCCGGTAGGCTGCGAGCCTCTCCAGGACGGGCGCCGCAGCGTGGATGGCGTTGCGGCCCATCCACGCGCGTGCTGAGTGGGCAGACTCCCCCACCGTCGTTACCTCAAACCGGCTGGTGCCGTTGCAGCCGCCTTCCACCGTCCCGTGGGTTGGTTCCAGCAGGATCGCGAAATCGCCGCCCAGCAGGTCGCCGTGGTTCCGCACCAGCCGCCCAAGGCCGCTCTTGACGGCCTCGACTTCCTCGTGGTCGTAAAAGACAAAGGTGACGTCCCGCTTCGGCGAGGCCCCGTCGTCGAACATTGTGGCGGCCAGCGCAAGCTGCACCGCGACGCCGCCCTTCATGTCCGTCGCGCCGCGGCCGTACAGGATCCCTTTGCCGGGAACACCGGATCCCCAGGTGGAGGGCACGGTCCCCTTCGCACCATCCGCCAGGGGCAGCGGGACGGTGTCCAGATGCCCCGCCAGGATGACCCGTTCCGCACAGCCCAACTCAGTCCGGGCGATCATCGAATCCCCGTCCCGGAGCACGCTCAATTGGGGAATCCCCTGCAGCGCGGCTTCTATGGCGTCCGCCAGTTCAGTTTCATTGCCGGACACACTGTTGATGTCCATGATGGCGGCTGTAAGGAGCGCAACGTCCTGGCGGAGGTCGAGCGTCAAGGTGGAAGGGTCCGGAGTGGTTTCGGCAGTCACGAAGCCAGTCTAGTTCGGACCCTGTCGCTGCCCCTCGATAGACTGGGGCCATGACTGAGACTGCTTCTTCCGCCGTGCCCGAAACCTCGAACGCAACCACCGACGAACGCTCTGCCTACGGGTTCGGCGTGGCCACCATTTCCACCGGTGACGCCACCGTACTGGACGTGTGGTTTCCGGCACCGGCCCTCGGTGTTGCCGCCGAAAACCTGCGTTCCGTTGAGAACGCTGATGAGTCCCTCACCCTGATCGCCAAGAACGGCGCCGATGAGGACCGCGGCACGGAACAGAAAGTGGTTTTTGTCCAGATCCACCTCGATGAGGCCCCGGCCGATACCGCCGATGCGTACCTGCGCCTGCACCTCCTCTCGCACCGCCTGGTCAAGCCCAACACCATCAACCTGGACGGCATCTTCGGCAACCTGCCCAACGTCGTGTGGACCAACTTCGGCCCCGCCCCGGTGGAGGGCTTCGAGCTCACCCGCGCGCGGCTGCGGCGCCGTGGCGCCGTCACTGTCTACGGCATTGACAAGTTCCCGCGGATGGTGGACTACGTGGTGCCCACCGGTGTAAGGATTGCCGACGCCGACCGCGTGCGCCTCGGTGCCCACCTGGCCGAAGGCACCACCGTGATGCACGAAGGTTTCGTCAACTTCAATGCCGGAACCCTGGGCACCTCCATGGTGGAAGGCCGCATCTCGGCCGGCGTAGTGACCGGCAACGGCAGTGACGTCGGCGGCGGCGCCTCCATCATGGGCACGCTGTCCGGCGGGGGCAAGGAAAAAATCACCATCGGCGAGCGGGTCCTGCTGGGCGCCAATTCAGGCGTCGGCATCAGCATCGGTGACGATTCGGTGGTTGAGGCCGGGCTGTATGTGACGGCGGGAACCCGCGTCCGCATCCCGGGACCAAAGGATGAGGTGGGTGAAGACACCACCAAGATCGTCAAGGCCGCGGAACTGTCCGGCGTGCCCAACCTGCTGTTCCGCCGCAACTCCACCACGGGCGCGGTGGAGGTCCTCCCCCGCCAGGGCCAGACCGTGGAGCTGAACGACGCCCTGCACGCCAACTGATCCTTCATGGCACGAAGACGCAGCCTGCGCACCCTCGCGGTACTGGTGCTCACCCTGGCACTCGTAGCCGGCGGCATCTACTCGGCCGTGTTCTTCCTGCAGCGTTCCGAAACCCTCGTTTCGGAACGCTGCAGGGCCGTCATTGACGAACGGACATCCGAGCTGGCCCCGGACCAGGCCGTCTATGCCTCGCTGATCACTGCTGTTGCCGTGCAGCGCGGACTTCCGCCGCGGGCAGCAAGCATAGCGCTGGCCACCGCCATGCAGGAGTCCAAGCTGCGGAACATTGAGCACGGAGACCAGGCCGGCCCGGATTCGCGCGGGCTGTTCCAGCAGCGTCCTTCCCAAGGGTGGGGAACCGAGGCGGAGATCATGGATCCGTACTATGCGGCGAACGCCTTCTACGACGCCCTGGTGAAAATCCCCGGGTATGAGTCACTGGAGATTACCGAGGCAGCCCAGCGTGTTCAGCGCTCCGCCTACCCCGCCGCCTACGCGCAGCACGAGGAAATGGGACGGACTTTTGCCTCCGGCCTGAGCGGCCAGACGCCCGAGGCCGTCCAATGCACCCTTCGGGCGGCCGGCACCGGCGGCGACGCCGCAACGGTGTCCGCCGAGCTGGACCAGGCGTACGGCCCGCTGGAAACAACTGTCGACGGTGAGACCCTGGTGGTCGAGGCCGCGGGAAGCCAGGCGTGGTCCGTGGCCCAATGGGCGGTTGCCAACGCCAAAGGCTTTGAGGTCACCCGGGTCGAGGTGGCGGGCAGAAGCTGGAACCGTGCATCGCGGGACGGCTGGCAGGAATCTGCGGGTCCGGAGGGCGGGGTCCGGATCACGGTGGCGGCGGGAGACGCCCGCAGCTGAGGACCGGCGGGCTGCGGGCAGGTGGAGGCGGAAGGTCCCTAGACCAGGATCTCCACCACTGGCTGGACGTAGCTGCGGAATAGCTCCGGCTCGCCCATCAGCTTGTTGCTCATGATGATTTTGTCCGGCTCCATGTACCAGGCCCGCTGTTCGTTCAACGGCAGCTCGATGATGGTCAGCTTGAAGTCACGGGAATCACGGCCCACCTCCATCAGCCTGTCATCCACCATGTCCTCAAGAATCTGGTCAGCTCCAGTGGCAGCACGCTCCGCCTCAATCTCGGCGTACTCACTCCTGCGCTCCCGCGCCCAGGTAAGGGCAGCACCGAAGTGTGCCTGCAGCACCCGCTGCAGCGCGGGCGAATTGCCGAAGGCCTCGAAGTTCGGCGGTGACAATTCAGGGGACGTCTGGGGGTGGGCTTTGAGCAGCTGTTCCCACCAGGCTTCCCACTCCGTCTTCAGGGCACTCAAACCACCAACGTCGGCGGTCAGGTGCGAATGGTCGGCGCGGCGGACCTTGGGCGCTGCATGCGACAACGATGGCTGACCTGCCCCGTCAAGCCCTGCAGTATCCCGGACGTACAGGGCTATCATCATGGGCCCTGACGTGTCCGTGGTGATTTGCCACCTGGTGCCGCTTGTCTGATGCATCCGACGTCCTTCCGTGGTGTGCCCGCACCGGGGTTGGGTGACCGGGCAGCGCCCCCTGCTAATCAGTGTATTCCCCTCAATGCCCACGTTAGTGGCTGGCATCACATCCCGTCGAGGTGCCGTTCCAGGACGTCAACGCACATTTCGCGGGTCATCCATCCGGGTTGCAGCAGCGCATGCATGCACAGCCCGTCGAGCGTCGCCAGGAGGCGCTCCGCCTCCAGCACGAGGCTGTCCTGCGGCTCGTCCTGCGGCATTAAGGCGCTAACCACCCGCCCCGCGATGACAGCCACCTCGCGGTGGCTCCGGTCTGCCTCAGTGGCAAGGAACGGCCTGATCCGTGCAGCATTCTTGAACGCCATCCAGGCGCACGCCTCCAGCGCCCGCTGCTCATCCAGAGGCAGGATTCCGCACAGCAGGGTTAACACTGCCTCGCGGTGCTCTGGGGAACCGGGCACTGCATCGTGTACCGCAGGCAGGGATGCTCCAAGGCGGCCCACGATGCGGTCCACTACCACTGCGAAGGAGAAGGAGAGCAGTTCCTCGCTCCCGGAGAAGTAGTGCCGGACGGAACCGACAGCCAGCCCGGCCTCATCGGCCACTTCCCGCAGCGAGGCCCGCTCCAGCCCGTCACCTGCGATGATCCGGAGAACGGCTTCGACCACGTCCTGGCGCCGGGCTTCGGCATCTACGATTTTGGGCACTACTTCTATTTAGCACGGATGTGTTCTTCCGCGGGGCGCGGCATGCCGTGCGGCCGCACTTCGGGCACTGTCCTTCTTGCCCGGCATCCGGGACGCAGCGGCGGCGGCACGTGTTGTTGGGATAGCGTTGAGGCATGAAAATTCTCGTCACCGGAGGCACCGGCTACATTGGTTCCCACACTGTTTTGTCCCTGCAGGAAGCCGGCCATGACGTCGTGGTCATCGACAACCTGGTCAACTCCAGTGAAGAGTCCCTCCGGCGGGTAGCCGAACTCAGCGGGAAGACTGCCGAGTTCCATAATGTCGACCTCGTGGACGAGGCCGCCGTCGAAAAGGTCTTCGCCGCCGGCGCCATTGACGCCGTGATCCACTTTGCAGGGCTGAAAGCCGTGGGCGAGTCCGTCCGTGAGCCGCTCAAGTACTACTACAACAACCTGGTAGGGACCCTGAACCTCATCCGGGTGATGGACCGCCACGATGTCCGGTCCATCGTCTTCAGCTCCTCAGCCACGGTCTACGGCGAGCACAACCCCATCCCCTATGTCGAAAAGATGGAGATCGGGGCCAACAACCCTTACGGCCGCACCAAGGAGCAGATCGAGGACATCCTCTCGGACCTCGGGTCAGCCGACACCCGCTGGCACATTGCCCTGTTGCGCTACTTCAACCCGGTGGGCGCCCACCCCTCCGGCCGGATCGGCGAGGACCCCCAAGGGATCCCCAACAACCTGGTTCCGTTCATCGCCCAGGTGGCCGTGGGCCGCCGCGAAAAGCTCATGGTGTTCGGCGGCGACTATGACACCCCCGACGGCACATGCCTGCGCGACTACATCCACGTCGTCGACCTTGCCGAGGGCCACGTGGCCGCACTGGACCACGTGGCGGACCGCGCCGGTGTGTTCCGCTGGAACCTGGGCTCCGGCAAGGGCTCCTCCGTCCTGGAAGTCCTCCGCTCGTTCGAAAAGGCTGTGGGCAGGCCCATCCCGTATGAGATCACCGGCCGCCGCGCCGGCGACCTCCCGGCATTCTGGGCCGACGCAACTTCCGCCCTGGCCGACCTCAGCTGGTCCACCACCAAGACAGTGGACCAGATGTGCGAGGACCACTGGCGCTGGCAGAAAAACAACCCCCAGGGCTACGCCTCCTGACCTGCCCACCGATTGCTCCGCAGTTGTCGTTTTGGGACGCCTAAACGACAACTGCGGAGCACTCGATGGGATTACCGCCGTCGGCCGCCCACCTCCGGACGGTGGGCGGCCGTCGTCGTAATGGAGCCGGTGGGCGGGCCCGCACCGGCGAGGGAGTGGGGACTAGCGGACCGGGTAGTCGCGCTCGGGCTCACCGATGTAGAGCTGGCGGGGGCGGCCGATCTTGGTGTTGGGGTCGCTGATCATTTCGCGCCACTGGGCAATCCAGCCCGGAAGGCGGCCGATGGCGAACAGGACCGTGAACATCTTCTCCGGGAACCCCATGGCCTTGTAGATCAGGCCGGTGTAGAAGTCCACGTTCGGGTAGAGCTTGCGCTGGATGAAGTAGTCATCGTTCAGCGCCTTCTCTTCCAGGCGGAGGGCGATGTCCAGCAGTTCGTCGTTGCCGCCGAGCTTGGTGAGGATCTCGTGTGCCGTGGCCTTGACGATCTTGGCGCGCGGATCGTAGTTCTTGTAGACGCGGTGCCCGAAGCCCATGAGGCGGACGCCGTCTTCCTTGTTCTTGACCTTCTCCATGTAGTCCTCGGGCTTGGTGCCGTCGGCCTGGATCTGTCGAAGCATCTTGAGCACGGCCTCGTTGGCGCCGCCGTGGGCGGGGCCAAAGAGCGCGTTGATGCCTGCGGACACTGAGGCGAAGAGGTTGGCGTTGGAGGAACCCACCAGCCGCACCGTGGAGGTGGAGCAGTTCTGCTCGTGGTCCGCGTGCAGGATGAGCAGCAGGTCCAGTGCCTTCGCGACGACCGGGTCCACCTCGTACTGCTCCGCCGGAAGCCCGAAGCTGAGGCGCAGGAAGTTCTCCACAAGGTTGTGGGAGTTGTCCGGGTACAGCATGGGCTGGCCGATGGACTTCTTGTGCGCGTACGCCGCGATGACCGGGAGCTTGGCCATGAGGCGGATTGTGGAAACTTCCACCTGTTCTGCATTGAACGGGTCCAGCGAGTCCTGGTAAAACGTGGACAGCGCGGATACGGCCGAGGACAGGACGGGCATGGGGTGCGCGTCGCGGGGGAAGCCGCCGAAGAAGCCCTTGAGCTCCTCATGCAGCAGGGTGTGCCGCCGGATCTTCTGGTCGAACGTGTCCAGTTCCGTGGGCGTGGGCAGGTTGCCGTAGATCAGCAGGTAGGACACTTCGAGGAAGCTGGAGTGCTGCGCCAGCTGCTCGATGGGGTATCCGCGGTACCGCAGGATGCCCGCATCGCCATCGATGTAGGTGATGGCCGAGGTGGTGGCTGCGGTATTCATGAAGCCGGGGTCGAAGGTGACTGCGCCCGTCTGCTTCAGCAGCTTGGAAACGTCGTAGCCTTCGTTCCCTTCAATAACCTGGATGCGCGGGAGCTTAAGCTCGCCTCCTGCGTGGAGCAGGGTCGCTGCGTTGTTGGTCTCAGTCATGGAGTCCCCTTCATGAGGCTTCTGGGCCTCTGTCGAAAGCTTGATCCAACATCAGGTGAGCCGCGCACTGACCCTGAGAACACAGGTTCCAACACCCGGGCTGCCTTCTTGTAGAGGGCCACCATTGATAGTCACTTAAAAAGTACCCGCTCCTTGGCGGGTGTCACTAATCCAAGACGTGGCTGAAGCCCCTAAAATAGGGCTCTTGTGGCGCGAGTCACACCATTGTTACGGTGCTGTTTTATTGTCGCGCCGCTGCCAGACGTGACACTGCGGCGTCGATGCGCTCGTCCGAACCCGTCAAAGCCACGCGGATGTAGCCGTTGCCCGCCTCGCCGTAGAAAACCCCGGGGCCCACAACGATGCCGCGCTCAGCCAGCCGTGCCACCGTGTCCCACGTGCTCTCCCCCGCCGTGGACCAAAGGTACAGTCCGGCGTCGGAATCCTTGATCTCCAGGCCGAAGTCCAGCAGGGCCGGGACCAGCCGATCGCGGCGTCCGCGGTACAGGTCCTTCTGCGCCTCAACGTGGGCGTCGTCGCCAAGCGCTACGCGCATGGCCTCCTGGACCGGGTACGGGACAATCATGCCTGCGTGCTTGCGGCTGTTGACCAGGTTGGGCATTAAGTCAGGATCTCCGGCCACAAACGCTGCACGGTAACCTGCCACGTTGGACTGCTTGCTGAGGGAGTAGACGGCCAGGAGCCCCCGATGGGAGCCTCCCGCGACCCGGGGGTCCAGGATACTGGGAACGGCCTGGCCGCCGCGCTGGACGTCCCAATCGCCCCATCCCAGCTCGGCGTAGCATTCGTCCGAGGCCACCACGGCGCCCAGCCCACGGGCCTGTTCCACGAGCGCTTTCAGGGATTCGACGCCCCGGACGCTGCCTGTGGGGTTGCCGGGCGAGTTGACCCAGATGAGCCGTACCCGCGCCCGCGTCTCGTCGTCGAGTTCATCCAGGTTGTCGGTCGCCACGGACGCGGCACCGGCGAGGGTGGCCCCGATGTCATAGGTAGGGTATGCCACCTTCGGGCGCACGACGACGTCTCCGGGCTTAAGCCCCAGCAGGAGCGGCAGCCATGCCACGAGTTCTTTGGAGCCCACGGTGGGCATGATGTTGCGGGGATCGAGGCCGGTAACGCCGCGGCGCCGCTCAAACCACCCGGCAATCGCTTCACGGAGGGCCGGGGTGCCATGGACGGTGGGGTACCCCGGGGCGTCGGCGGCCGCCTTCAGAGCATCCTGGATCAGGGCGGGGGTGGGGTCAACCGGGGTGCCAATGGACAGATTGACCGCCCCGTCCGGGTGCTGCCCGGCCTTGGCGACATACGGCGCCATGGCCTCCCACGGGTAGTCAGGCAGGTCCAGGCCAAAGGTTCTTGCTGCTGCGGTCACGGTCCCTGCCCGGGTCAGTGGTCTTGGTTCTGCGGCGGCAGCGCGGCGATCATCGGGTGGTCCTTGCCCGTGTTGCCGATCTTCGCGGCACCTCCGGGGGAACCGAGGTCATCAAAGAACTCGACGTTGGCCTTGTAGTAGTCCGCCCATTCCTCCGGGGTGTCATCCTCGTAGTAAATGGCTTCAACCGGGCAGACCGGTTCACAGGCGCCGCAGTCCACGCACTCGTCCGGATGGATGTACAGCGAACGCTCACCTTCGTAGATGCAGTCGACGGGGCATTCCTCAATACATGCCTTGTCCTTGACATCTACACACGGCTGCGCGATTACGTACGTCACGTCCCTGGCCTCTCCACGTTGGTTCCGGCAACCCGCCGGTTCTTGCATCCGGCAACTGCGGCCGGACTCTTGACATCTGAGCCTATTATCTCCCAGCCCGTTCCCGCGAACCTAGCCGGGCACCTAGTATGAACTGGTGAGTCAGCCTATACCCGCTCCTTCCGGGTTCCTCTCCACCGCAACGCCTGGAACGAGGGTTGTGGTGCGCTACCGCATCGAGGACGGGCTCACGGATGCCCTCGGGCACCTCCTGGCCTGCGACGCCGGTGCGTGCACCATCCGCACCCGGCTGGCCGACGTCGTCATTCCCTTGGACCTGGTGGTGGCTGCCAAAGAAGTGCCACCGGCGCCGGAGCGGCGCCGGCCGCGCGCCTAGGGCGACCCACGCTGCGCAGGGACAGTCCCTGCGCAGCGAACCCGGGCTTCACTGCGCAGGGCGGTACGTCGCGAGTGCCTGATGCACCATGTGCACGAACTCCGTGGGCTCGACGAGCAGCATCTCGAACGTCACGCGAAGGGTGGGAACGCCCCGGACAACGGTAACGTTCCAGCGCCGCCTGTCCTCCCGGTACGCTGCGCGGCTGCTGTGATGGGTGTAGCCATCCGTCTCGATGCCCAGCAGTCCGTCCACAAGAAGATCCAGGTGGCCCATCCCCGGAATATTGACCTGAAGTTCGACTGTCAGCCCCGCTTCTTCCAGCAGGTACCGGGCCATCGTTTCAATGATGGAACCCGATTGCGGCCGGATTCTGCCCACAAGTGCAAGAACGCTCTTCTCCCGCGCCGCTGGAAAGCGTTCCCTCAACGCCGGAAGTTGAACCACCCCCTTCTTCACCGCAGATTCCGCGATGGTCAGCGCCTCAAGCGGCGGCAGGCAGCGGAGGGATTGGCACACAAAATCCAAGGGCGTCAACGGAAGGCTGCTTCGATGGACCACGCAGCCCGGAACCGGCCTCCCGTGCCGGGCGGCCAGATGCGGTTTCTCCGGTTCCCTGACTACCCACAGCCCCGCTGCCAAGGCGGCCGTGACACAACCCGGAACCGCGTAATGGCGGCCGGCATGGATGAGCACGGGTTCTGCCTGCGGCAGCGCGTACATTCCCCTGGCAACCCTCTGGACGGAGGCGTCAAGCACACCGGCTTCAATGAGGCGGCGGGGAACTCCGGCTTGCCTGAGTGAGCTTGCGCTGGCGACTCCCCCCAATGCCGCCAATGCATCAATGACAGTTCGCATGGGTGCATGCTGCCCGGTCCGAGGAGTCCGACCCAGGGCCCGTGCCGGCCATGTGGAAAACCTCCGGGTGCGGTGAAGGCGCCGGTCAGTGTACGGGGACTGCCCCTGCGCGCCGAACCCGGATATGACTGCGCAGGGGGAACGCAGAATGCCACCGGCACGGGGCCGGTGGCATTCTGTGGAAGAAACTAGAGTTGCTAGACCTTGGCGCGGGCGCGGTTGGCCTTGGCACGCTCGTTGGTGTCCAGGATGACCTTGCGGATGCGGATGGCTTCCGGGGTGACCTCGACGCACTCGTCCTCGCGGGCAAATTCCAGGGACTCTTCGAGGGTGAGGTCGCGCGGCGGCGTCAGGTTCTCGAAGGTGTCGGAGGAGGCTGCACGCATGTTGGTGAGCTTCTTTTCCTTGGTGATGTTGACGTCCATGTCGTCGGCGCGGGAGTTCTCGCCCACGATCATGCCCTCGTAGACCTCGGACGTGGGCTTCACGAAGAAGGAGCCGCGTTCCTGCAGGTTGATCATGGCGAACGGAGTCACGACGCCGGCGCGGTCAGCGATCATCGAACCGTTGGTGCGGTACTCGATGGGGCCGGCCCACGGCTCGTAGCCCTCGGAAATGGAGGCTGCGATGCCGGCGCCGCGGGTGTCCGTGAGGAACTTGGTGCGGAAACCGATCAGGCCACGGGCCGGAACGATGAACTCCATCCGGCACCAGCCTGTGCCGTGGTTGGCCATGTTGGTCATACGGCCCTTGCGGGCTGCCATGAGCTGCGTGACGGCGCCGAGGTACTCTTCCGGTACGTCGATGGTCATGTGCTCCATCGGCTCGTGGACCTTGCCGTCGATGGTCTTGGTGACCACCTGCGGCTTGCCTACGGTCAGCTCGAAGCCTTCGCGGCGCATCTGCTCAACCAGGATTGCAAGGGCGAGCTCGCCACGGCCCTGGACTTCCCAGGCGTCGGGACGCTCGGTGGGCAGAACCTTGATGGAGACGTTACCGATCAGTTCCTTGTCCAGGCGGTCCTTCACCTGGCGGGCCGTGACCTTGGCGCCCTTGACCTTGCCGGCCAGCGGCGAGGTGTTGATACCGATGGTCATGGAGATGGCGGGATCGTCCACGGTGATCAGCGGCAGCGGCTGCGGGTTCTCGGCATCGGTCAGCGTCTCACCGATGGTGATTTCCTCGATGCCGGCGACGGCGACGATCTCGCCCGGTCCGGCGGATTCTGCCGGCACGCGGTCCAGCGCCTTGGTGGCCAGGAGCTCGGTGATCTTGACGTTCTTGAGTTCACCGTTGGCGCGGGCCCAGGCAACTGTCTGGCCCTTGCGCAGGGTGCCGTTGTAGATGCGCAGCAGCGCCAGGCGGCCCAGGAACGGGGACGCGTCCAGGTTGGTGACGTGCGCCTGCAGGACACCGTCGGGGTTGTAGGTGGGAGCCGGGATGTGCTCGATGATGGTCTTGAACAGCGGCTCAAGGTCCTCGTTGTCCGGGGCTGCACCGTTGGCGGGCTGCTCCAGCGACGCGCGGCCAACCTTGGCGGCAGCGTAGACAACCGGAACTTCCAGGACCTTGTCCAGGTCCAGGTCCGGCACTTCATCGGCAAGGTCGGAGGCCAGGCCCAGGAGCAGGTCCATGGACTCGTGGACCACTTCGTCGATGCGGGCATCGGGACGGTCGGTCTTGTTGACCAGCAGGATCACGGGAAGGTGTGCGGCGAGGGCCTTGCGCAGCACGAAGCGGGTCTGGGGCAGCGGGCCCTCAGAGGCATCAACGAGGAGGACGACGCCGTCAACCATGGACAGGCCGCGTTCCACCTCGCCGCCGAAGTCGGCGTGGCCCGGGGTGTCGATGACGTTGATGGTGATGGTTTCGCCGTGGGAGGACGGACCGTTGTAGGCCACCGTGGTGTTCTTGGCCAGGATGGTGATGCCCTTTTCGCGCTCCAGGTCACCGGAGTCCATGACGCGGTCTTCGAGGTGGTTGTGCTCGGCAAAGGAGTTGGTCTGCTTGAGCATGGCGTCGACCAGGGTGGTCTTGCCGTGGTCAACGTGGGCCACAATCGCGACGTTGCGCAGGTCACTGCGCGATGCAGTGGCTACCGCAATGTTGGTGGTGGTTTCAGACATGCGTTATTGCTCGATTCAGTGGGTCAGCTGTAATGTATCGCGACATTTCCAACTGGAACGCACGACGGATCAGGCCCTTAGCACAGGGCACCTTCCCCAAGTCTAGCCGGTGTGCCTTTTATTGGCCTAAATTTTTCCGCCGACCGCGGATCCGGTGGCCGGCCAACCGCCGCGCCACGATGCTTATTTGTGGGCAAAATCACTGGCGGATCCGGCGGCGATGCCACATGATTGCTCTGACATACAGCGCAAGCCCGAAAGACACCAGATGCGAAATGCCTTGGCCGCTGCGGCCCGGTACCGCCGCCGTACCGTCGCGGCCGCCGTTGCGGTTATCGCCGTGGCAGGCGCCCTTGTCCTCTCCGGCTGCGCCCTGCCCGCCACGTCGGGCGAGGGTCCGGCCCTGGTGGACGCGGCGCCTGCCGTTTCGCGTGTCCTCAACCCCGGCAACGGCCGGCTTGAGGCGGTGGTCCCGGAGATCGGCAGGACCGTCCTCCTGATCGGCGATTCACAATCGGAGCCGGCCGACGGCTGGCCGCGGCTGGGCCTGGCCGCCGCGGGATACCGGGTGTACTTCTGCGGCAGGGGCGGCACCGGTTTTGTCACGTCGAAGGGTGCCACGGGCAACTACATCGATGCGCTCCTGCGCGGCGACTGGCTGCTCCCGGCCGGCACGCCCGCGCTGATCGTGGTGCAGGGCGGCGGCAACGATGCCACCAGCGGAGCCAGTGACAGCGACATCGTTGCCAACGCTGAGCGGCTGATCGGGGAGCTCCAAAGGCGGTACCCGGGCACGCGCCTGGCGATGATCGGGACTCTGGCCCGCGGCGAAGGCCATGGCGGAGGCCGGCGAAGCGAGGTGGACGCCCTGCTGGGATCCGTGGCGGCGGACCACGGCCTGCCCTTCGTAGCCGTGGGTGACTGGCTGACCAAATACGGCCTGGTCCAGGATCTCGCGGACTCCGTGCACATGAACCCGGGGGGCCGCCGGGCGCTGGGTACGCTCCTTGAGCGCCGCCTCCGCGAACTGGGCCTGGAGCGAACGCCGACGGCGGACGTTGCCCCGCTCCTGGATGCCCGCACCGGAGGCGCAGGCGCGGGCCAGGACTGAAAACAGCAACGGCCGGCGCCGGAGTCCAATACCCCGGCGCCGGCCGTCGCGCGTTGGTGCCGCGTCGCTAGGCTACTTCCGGCGGCAACATCAGCTTGGCACCGGGAATGGCATTGAGCAGGGCCTTGGTGTACTCCTGCTGCGGCGATTCGAAGACGTCGTCCGTGGATCCGGTCTCCACCAGCCGCCCCTTTTCCATGACACAGACGTGGTCCGCGATCTGGCGCACCACCGCAAGGTCGTGCGTGATGAAGAGGTACGTCAGTCCGAGTTTGGATTGCAGGTCCGCCAGCAGGTTCAGCACCTGCGCCTGGACCAGGACGTCGAGGGCGGACACCGCTTCGTCACAGATGATCACTTCCGGATCCAGCGCCAGTGCACGGGCGATGGCCACGCGCTGCCGCTGGCCGCCGGACAGCTCGTTGGGGTAGCGCTGCATGGCCGACTGCGGAAGGGCCACCTGGTCCAGGAGTTCCCGGACCTTTTTCTCACGGCTGGCTTTGTCGCCGATCTTGTGGACGCGCAACGGTTCTTCAATAGTGCGGAAGATGTTGTACATGGGGTCCAGGGAACCGTATGGATCCTGGAAGATGGGCTGGACCCGGCGACGGAACTTGAAGAGTTCCGCCGGCTTCAGACCTGACGTGTCCACGCCATCGAACAGAATCCTGCCCTCGGTCGGCTTCTCCAGCTGGAGCACCATCTTGGCCACTGTGGACTTGCCGGAACCCGATTCCCCCACGATCGCCGTCGTGGTTCCGCGTTTGACGTCGAAGCTCACACCGTCAACGGCGGCGAAGTCCGAAGCTCTCCCGAAACCCTGCCGGAGCTTGTAGACCTTGCGCAGGTCCTGGATCTGCAAGACGTTGTCTGCCGTTGCCGCCTCTGCGGCCGGGGCCAGGAGATCGGCCGTTTCCACGCCCTGTTCCTTGGCAGCCTGGATCCGCCGGCTGGCGAGGGAAGGTGCAGATTCGACAAGCCTCTTGGTGTAAGGGTGCCGGGGGTTTCGCAGCAGTTCCAGGGAGGGCCCTGCTTCCACGACCTGTCCCTGGTACATCACCACGACCTTGTCCGCCCGTTCCGCAGCCAGGCCCAGGTCGTGCGTGATCAGCAGTACCGACGTGCCCAGTTCCGTGGTCATGGTGTCCAGATGGTCGAGGATCTGCCGCTGCACGGTCACATCCAGCGCCGAAGTCGGCTCGTCGGCAATGAGCAGCCGCGGCTGGCAGGAGAGGCCGATGGCAATGAGGGCGCGCTGCCGCATACCGCCGGAGAACTCATGCGGATACTGGTTGGCACGCCTGTGCGCATCCGGGAGGCCGGCTTCGGCAAGTACCTTGGCAATGTCCTCCGGCCCGCTCGGCCTGCCGTTGGCGCGCAGGGTCTCCTTGACCTGGTAGCCGATTTTCCAGACGGGGTTGAGGTTGGACATGGGATCCTGCGGCACCATGCCGATGGTGTTGCCGCGCAGTTCGATCATCCGCTGCTCGGTGGCGTGGGCAATGTCCTCACCGTCCAGCAGGATCTGGCCACCGGACACACGGCCGTTATTGGGCAGCAGCCCGATGGCCGCCAGCGCCGTCGTGGACTTGCCGGAACCCGACTCCCCCACGATGGCGACGGTCTCACCGGGCATGATGCTCAGGTGCGCATTCCGGACTGCCTGGATGTCCCCGCCGCCGGTCTTGAACGTAATGGCCAGGTCGCGGATTTCCAGCAGCGGCTGGACGCCGGTGGCGCCGGCCTCGTCGATGCGGATTTGTGGAGTGGTCATCTCGTTATCTCTCATCGCTGACGGCTCTTGGGATCGAGGGCGTCACGTACAGCATCGCCCAGCATGATGAAGCTCAGGACCGTGATGGACAGGGCCGCGGCCGGATACAGCATGATTTCCGGCCTGGTTCGAATGGACGCCTGGGCGCCGGCGATGTCATTGCCCCAGGACATGATGCTTTGCGGCAGGCCGATACCCAGGAAGGACAGCGTGGCTTCGGCCACGATGAACACGCCGAGTTCCAGCGTGGCAAGGACGATGATCGGCGCGAGGGCGTTCGGCAGTACGTGCCGCACAAGGGCCCCGAATTTGGAGACGCCCAGGGCCCGCGCCGCAGTGACGAAGTCAGCGTTGCGTACCTCAATGACGGCACCGCGCGTGATGCGTGCCATCTGCGGCCACGCCAGCAGCGAGATGACAAAGACCACCGTCCAGACGCCCCTGTTCTCGCGGAACATGGGAAGCTGGGTGATGACCAGCGCGCCAAGGATCAGCGGCAGGGCGAAGAAGATGTCACCCAGGCGTGCGAGCACGGCGTCGATCCAGCCGCCGTAGTAACCGGCCAGGGCACCGATGGTGACACCGATGACCAGGACGCACAGCACGGAGAGAAGGCCCACTGACAGCGAGGCCTGGGTCCCGTGGATGACGCGGGAGTACACGTCGCAGCCCTGGAAAGTGAAACCAAAGGGGTGGCCGGCCATGGGTCCGCCCTCGGAATTGGCCAGTTCGCAGCCCTCGTTGGGAGCCACGGAGGTAAAGAGTCCGGGGAACAGCGCTATCACGGTCAGCATCACGATCAGCAGCGCGGAAATGATGAACAGCGGACGACGGCGGAGCTTGCGCCAGGCGTCGGACCACAGGCTGAGCGGGGCCTGGTCAGTCTTTACGGCATCCGTTGCCAGCAACGGGGTTTCGTCGATGGGCGCCACAAAGTGGCTGTTATTACTGGTCATAGCGGATCCTCGGGTCAAGCCAGGCGTAAAGGAGATCGACAAGCAGGTTGGCCACTACGAAGACCAGCACCAGCACGCTGACGATGGAAACGATGGTGGGACCCTCGCTGCGGAGGACCGCCTGGTAGAGCTTGTTGCCGACGCCGGGCACGTTGAAGATACCCTCCGTCACGATCGCGCCACCCATGAGGCCGCCGAGGTTGGCACCGAGGTAGGTCACCACGGGAATCAGGGAGTTGCGCAGGATATGGGCCAGGACCACGCGGGGCCGCGACAGGCCCTTGGCAGTGGCAGTGCGCACGTAGTCGGCATTCATGTTTTCGCTGACCGAGGCGCGGGTGAGGCGGAGGACATAAGCGAAGGACACCAGGCCCAGGACAATGGCGGGCAGCAGCAGGCTCCCCCAGTCGGCGTTGGCGCCGACGGTGGGTTTCGCCCATCCGAGCTTGACGCCGAAGACGAGCTGGAAGACGAAGCCCAGGACGAATGTGGGCACGGCGATGACCACGAGCGACGCCACCAGGACGGTGGAGTCGAACCAGCCGCCGCGGCGCAGGCCTGCGAAAACACCGAATGCCACGCCGAAGATCGCCTGGATGGCCAAGGCCTCAACGGCCAGCATCGCGGTGACCGGGAAGACGCGGGCCAGGCTTGCCGCAATGGGCTGGCCGGTGAAGTCGTTGCCAAGGTTGAACGTAAAGAGGTTCTTGAGGAACAGGCCGTACTGGACCCAGAACGGCTCATCAAGGTGGTACTGGCTGCGCAGCGTGTCGATGACGGCCTGCGGAGGCTGACGGTCCCCGAAAAGCGCAGCGATAGGGTCACCCGGGAGGGCGAACACCATGTAATAGACCAAAAGGGTGGTGCCGATGAAGACGGGGATCACTTGAAGGAGTCGGCGCAGAATAAAGCGGACCACCGGATCACCAGCCTTCCGGTTGGGAAGAAAACAGGTTCATTGGTGCCTTCCTGCCGTGCAAGCCAATGGGGGCCCGGCGGTAGCCGGACCCCCATGTGCTTACCGACAAGTTAGTTCTGGGACTACTTTGCGGTGATGCCGTAGTAAAGGATGCTGCCGTTCCAGCCGGTTTCAGCCTTGGCGACGTTGTTGCTCCACACGATCGGCCGTGCCTGGTCCCAGAGCGGCAGGCCGGGAAGGTCCTCGAAGAGGATCTCCTGTGCCGCGTTGAACTTGGCGTTGGCCTCATCCGTGGTCTTGGCTGCCAGGCCCTCCTTGAGCAGCTTGTCGAACTCGGGGTTCGAGTACTTCTCGTAGTTGGAGGATGCGCCCGTGGCCCAGACCGGCCCCAGGAAGTTGTAGAGCGACGGGTAGTCGCCCTGCCAGCCGGCGCGGCTCAGGCCCGGGAGGGACTGGGACTTGCGCAGGTTCAGGACCTCAGCAAACTTGGCGAAGGGCTGGATTTCAGCCTGGATTCCCAGGTTGTTCTTGAAGCCGTTAGCTACGGCGTCGATCCATTCCTTGTTGCCGCCATCGGTGTTGGATGCGATCTGCAGCGGCTTGGAATTGTCGTACGGCTGGATCTTGTCAGCCTGTGCCCAGAGGTCCTTGGCCTTTGCGGCGTCGAACTTCAGGACTTCGCTGCCCTTGAGGCCTTCCTTGAATCCGTCAATGACCGGCGGGGCGAATGCCTTGGCCGGGGTGCGGGTGCCGTTGAAGACAACCTTGGCGATCTCCTCGCGGTTGATGGCGTAGGAGAGTGCCTGGCGGCGGAGCTTGCCGGCTTCACCCTGGAAGTTCGGGTTGTAACCCGGGATGTTCAGGGTGGAGTTGGTGGCAACGGGCTTGGTGGCATTGCGGTCCGGGAAGTCCGAAACGTACGTCTTAAGCGCATTCGACGGGAGGACGTCGGTTACGTCCAGGTTGTCCGACTGCAGGTCGGTGTACGCGGGGCCCGGATCCGTGTAGAACTTGAACGTCACGCCACCGTTCTTCGACTCGCGGGGACCGCTGTAGTCCGGGTTCTTCACGAGGGAGATGGACTGGTCGTGAACCCAGGCGCCTTCTTTCTCCATCTTGTACGGGCCGTTGCCTACCGGGTTCTCGCCGAATGCCTTCGGGTCTGCCAGCGCAGCGGAGGGAAGCGGGAAGAAGGCGGAGTAGCCGAGTCGCAAGGACCAGTCAGCTTCGGGCTGGGCCAGCTTGACGGTAAGGGTGGAGTCGTCCTTGGCTTCGAGGCCGGACATGGTTTCCGCGGTGGGTGCGGGAGTGGTGGTGGTCTTGCCGTCCGCAGACTTCTCTTTGGTAACCGCCGAGACTTCCTCATAGCCGGCGATGGATTCAAAGAAGAACCCGTTGTTCTGCAGGTTCTTCGAGTTCGCCGCGAAGTTCCAGGAATCCACGAACGTCTTGGCCGTGATCTCTTCACCGTTCGTGAACTTCTGGCCCTGCTTGATCTTGATGGTCCAGTTCTGGGCATCAGGCGACTCGATGGATTCTGCCAGCGCGTTCACCGGCTTGCCATCAGCGTCGTAGGTCCGCAGGCCTTCGAACAGAAGCTCGACGACGCGGCCGCCGTAGACTTCGTTCGTGTTCGCCGGCAGCAACGGATTTTGTGGTTCGTTGCTGTAGGCAGTGATGACCTTGTTCGGGTCGCCGGCGGCGTTGCTGGCTCCGTCAGTGCTGCCGCCTCCAGCGCCGCAGCCGGTCAGGGCAAGCGCGGCTATTGCCACTATGCCCAGTGCTTTGGAAGTGCGCGTAAAACGCATTCCGCCTCCTATGAGTTGTGGGAGATAACGAGGGGGAATCTTGTGCTCCCCCGCAGGCGAGACCCAGCTGTCCGCTGTGACGCAGCCTACATATACGAGTAGCCTAACTGCACGAAGTCCAGATACTGGTACTCCGTTGCCAAACCGTGACCGGCCAGCCCTGAACGCTTAGTCGGTCAACAGAAGTTGTGCACGTCACATGCTACTCGCCGGTAGCCGCGGCGGCGAATCGGGACAACCGGGAGCTGCCTCTCCCGCGCTCCGGCGTCATGACGGGTTGGCCAGCCGCCAATCCCACACGTTCCACCAGATGCCCAACGGACCTGAACTGGTCTTGACGCCGGCAACCCGGGCGTTGAAGGCAGTGGTACCAATCGTCTGGTACAGCGGGAGACCATAGGCGCTCTCCCAGATCTGCCTGTCGATCTCCGCCAGGAGTTCATCCTGCTTGCCCAGATCGGTTGTTCCGGCAAGCTGCTCCATCGCCTTGTCCGCGTCGCCGTCGGAGAAACCGTTGAAGTTGCTGCCCGCGCCGGTGCGGAAGATTTGGGGGACACGGCTGACGCCTGCACCCGTGCCGATCCATCCGAGCAGCGCGGCATCGTAGCCCCCGCCCCCGAGTGACCGTGCCCAGTCCGCACTTGCCTGCCCGCCGTCAACCACCTGGAACCCTGCCCGCGCTGCCGAGTCGCGGATCAGGGCAAACGCTTTGGCGCGGTTGGGGTTGTCGCGGTTGTACAGGATCCGGACGGTGGGGGTTTCGCCCTCCAGGAGCGCCTTCGCCCCTTCGATGTCGACTTCGGCGTAATCGGCCGAGCCGTTGTTCTTCACGGTGTCGTTGTACTTGGGCTGGGCAGGCAGGAAAACGTGGGAATCCAAGGGCTTCGCGTCCGGCAGCAGGTCCCCCACCACGGCGTCGACGATGGCCTGCCGGGGAACCGCTTTGAGAAACGCGCGGCGGACGTTGTCGTCCAGGAAAGGCCCGGAGAAGTTGAGGTCCAGGTGGTCGTAGCCGGACTGGTTGTACCGTTCAATGGTGATGCCCTGGCCAGCCAGTCCTGCAAGGAGCTCCTCGGTGTCGGCGGAAGGCTGCGGGGAAATGATGTCGGCCTGGCTGTTCCGGAGCGCATCGACTGCCGTAGGAACGGAGCCGGTGAAGCGCACGTTGATTTCATCCAGCCATGGTTCCTGCCCCCAGACGTAGTCACGGTTCCGGACGAGTTTCATGGAGACTTCCGGGATGATCTCACGCACGATGTACGGGCCGCTGGAAAGGAACACGGCAGGATCCCCGGGAAGGCCCTTGGAGTCGAATCCGGAGTTCCAGAAGTCGCTGACCTGCTTCAGCGGTGCGTTCAGGGCCGGCTTTTCCTCGTCCCCGCGGGGTGAGTTCCTGATCAGGTCGATCAGGTCTTCTTCGTCGTTGAGGCCACCTTTGGCTGCAACGACGTGCGCCGGCAGTCCGACGTCGAACGCCACTTCCCAGTCGGCGAAGGGCACGGTGTACTCCAGGGTGATGGACCGGCCGTCCGCCCCGATTTCGGGGAGCACGGTGCCGGCGAGGCCGCTGGTGTCGGAGGCAGTGGAAAAGTATTTGGTGCCCGTCCCCGCCAGGGGGTCGGCATCGTCAAAATACCCCGAACCCGCGGCCCAGCTGAGAAGGAGGTCGCCGGCGTCGATCGCTTCGCCGTCGGACCACGTGACGCCCTCGTTGACGGTATACCGCACCTTGAGCGGCTGGTCCGAAACCTTCTCGAAGCGCCCGAACTTTTCGTTCCGCACCACCTTGGCGGCATCATCGAGGTAGTAGAAGCCCGAATGGGTGATGTGGCCGATTTTGGAGTTGATATCGGTGTTCCCGTCCGCACTGTACGGGTTGAAGGACGAGAAGGCGTTGACCTCAGCGACGGTGACGCTGCCGCCGCGTTTGGCCTCCCCCACCACCACGGGTGCGCTGCCTTGACTGCCGGAGCAGCCCGACAGGACCATGGCAGCCGCGACCGCCGCGGTGATGTACTGCATCAGACGCCTGACCGGCATGCCGCCTCCTTGTTTGCTTCTGCGGGAGGGGCTCCTGGAATCGCCAGGATCACGCCCTTTATTCAGGATAAGGCGTCCGCCGGATCAGACGTTGAAGCGGAACTCCACAACGTCGCCGTCGGCCATGACGTATTCCTTGCCCTCAATCCTGACCTTACCGCGGGCCTTGGCCTCAGCCATGGATCCGGCCTCGATGAGGTCGTTGAAGGACACCACCTCGGCCTTGATGAATCCGCGCTGGAAGTCGGAGTGGATTACCCCTGCTGCCTGCGGTGCAGTATCCCCCTGACGGATGGTCCAGGCACGGGTTTCCTTGGGGCCTGCCGTGAGGTAGGTCTGCAATCCCAGGGTGTGGAACCCGACGCGCGCCAACTGGTCCAGGCCGGATTCGTCCTGGCCGTTCATCTCCAGCATTTCGCGGGCCTCTTCCTCATCGAGCTCCACGAGGTCGGCTTCGAGCTTGGCGTCAAGGAAAACGGCGTCGGCCGGGGCAACCATGGCCCGCAGTTCTTCCTGCTTTTCCGGGCTGCCCAGGATGGCTTCGTCGGCGTTGAAGACGTAAATGAACGGCTTGGCCGTCAGGAGGCCGAGCTCCTTGAGGTGTTCCATTTCCAGCGTGTCGCTCTCAATCGAAGAGAAAATGGTGTCGCCGCGCTCCAGGACCACCTGGGCTGCCTTGATGGCGGCAAGCTCGGCAGCCTCCCGCTTCTTGATCTTGACTTCCTTTTCGATCCGCGGAATGGCGTTCTCGATGGTCTGCAGATCGGCGAGGATCAGTTCGGTGTTGATGGTTTCCATGTCGGAACGGGGGTCCACCTTGCCGTCCACGTGGATGACATCCGGGTCATCGAACACGCGCACCACCTGGGCGATAGCTTCGGCCTCGCGGATGTTGGCCAGGAACTTGTTACCGAGGCCCTCACCCTCGGACGCGCCCTTGACGATGCCGGCAATGTCCACGAAGGACACCGGCGCGGGCAGCAGGCGCTGCGAGCCGAAGATATCGGCCAGCTTCTGAAGGCGGGGGTCGGGCAGGTTCACGACGCCGACGTTGGGTTCGATGGTGGCGAACGGGTAGTTCGCGGCCAGGACCTGGTTGCGGGTGAGTGCGTTGAAGAGAGTTGATTTGCCGACGTTGGGCAGTCCGACGATGCCAATAGTAAGAGCCACGAGTATTGATTCTACCCGCAGGGCGTCCACGCACAGTAACGGCCGGGGAGCCCTGTGCACGCCAGGGGAAATGTCGCTTCGGCAAAATGTCACAGCCCCGTGCGACAGTGAGGGCATGGATGCTTTCGCCTTAATTCTTGCTTTGTTTATGCTGCTGCTGGGCGCCTTCGCGGGTGCGGCGGCTGCGTTCTTTGTGCTTCGGAGAAGCGCCAAGGGCCTGGAGGAGGATTTCGACGCCGTATCGTCCCGGCTTTCAGAGGTCAGTGCGCAGTTCGCCGCGGCCGACGCCGAGCGGCGCCTTTTGGCGGCACAGAACAGGGAGTTGGGTGAAGCCAGGTCCCAGGACGGCAGCGTGCTGCGGGCGCTTGCCCCGGTGGCGGAGAAACTGACGGCCGTTCAGCAGCAGGTTGCGCTGCTTGAGCGTGACCGGGTGGAACAGTACGGCCAGCTTGCCCAGCAGCTTCAGGAAGCCCGGCTCTCGGATGAACAGCTGATCCGTTCCACCCATGCGCTGGAGTCCGCACTCCGGTCCAACAGCGCGCGGGGGCAGTGGGGCGAAGTCCAGCTGCGGCGCGTGGTGGAAGTGTCCGGGATGCTCCGGCACGTGGACTTCGTGGAACAGGTCCACAGTCCCGGGGGCGATTCCAGCGTGCGGCCGGACCTGGTGGTGCAGCTGCCCGGTGAAAAGCAGCTGGTGGTCGACGCCAAGGTTCCGCTGTCCTCCTACCTGGAAGCCCAGGAACTGGGCCCGGACGTCCGCACCGCGGGTGGTTCCAGCGCCTTCCCCGCCGGTCCGGCCCCAAGCAACGGCCACCGCAGCCAGCAGGCGCTGCTGCAGGCCCATGCCAAAGCGCTGCGGGCACACGTGGATTCCCTGGGCAATAAGAAGTACTGGGACATTCCCGGCAACTCCCCGGAACTGGTGATCTGCTTCATCCCGGCTGAGTCAATTCTCGCCGCGGCCCTCATGGCCGATGCCGGCCTCCTTGACCACGCACTCTCGAAGAACGTTGTCCTGGCCTCGCCCAGCACGCTCCTGGCCGTCTTGAAGTCGGTGGCATTCACGTGGCGTCAGGATGTCCTGACAGACAGTGCGCGGGAGCTGTTCGAACTGGCGCGGCAGCTGTACGACCGGATGGGAACCCTGGGCGAGAACGTCACCAAACTCGGGTCGTCGCTGAAGTCATCCGTGGACCGCTACAACGCCATGGTGGGGACGCTGGAAGCGCGTGTCCTTCCTACCGCCCGGAAACTGAACTCACTGGAAGAGTCCGGACTTGCCGCGCCGCCGGTGGTGGAAGCCACCCCGCGCGCCCTTGCTGCACCGGAACTCCAAAGCGATGACGAAGCCGCGTAAGCAGCGGGCTTCCCGGTGATCAGCTGCGCGCCCGGCGCCCGCCGAGCGCGCGGCTGACGTCGCCGGCCTGCTTGAGGGTGGCACGGAGTTCCTTGGGCAGCGAGAAGAGCAGGTCTTCCTCCGCCGTGACGACTTCCTCCACGGTTCCGTAGCCGTAGTCGGCCAGCAGGCGCAGCACCTCCTGCACCAGCACTTCCGGGACGGACGCTCCAGACGTCACGCCGACGGTGGCAACCCCTTCAAACCAGGTTTCGTCGACCTCGTTGGCGAAATCGACCCGGTACGACGCCTTCGCCCCGTACTCGAGGGCCACCTCCACCAGACGGACGGAGTTTGAGGAGTTGGCCGAGCCCACCACGATGACCAGGTCTGCCTGCGGCGAGATCTTCTTGATGGCCACCTGCCGGTTGGTGGTGGCATAGCAGATGTCGTCGCTGGGCGGATCCTGCAGGGTGGGAAACCGCTGCTTGAGCAACCGGACCGTCTCCATGGTTTCGTCAACGCTCAGGGTGGTCTGCGAGAGCCAGATGACCTTTTCCGGGTCCCGGACCGTCACCTTGTCCACCTCGTGGGGACCATTGATGATCTGGATGTGTTCCGGTGCTTCGCCGGCCGTGCCTTCCACTTCCTCATGGCCGTCATGGCCGATCAGCAGGATGTCGAAATCGTCCTTGGCAAACCGGACGGCCTCCTTATGCACCTTGGTAACGAGGGGGCAGGTGGCGTCGATCGTGCGCAGGCCGCGGTCCTCGGCAGACTGGACCACGGCCGGGGAGACGCCGTGGGCGGAGAAAATGACCAGGGCACCCTCGGGCACTTCGTCTGTCTCGTCGACGAAGATGGCTCCCTGTTCCTCCAAAGAGCTGACCACGTGCACGTTGTGGACGATCTGCTTCCGCACATAGACCGGCGGACCGTAGTGCTCCAGGGCCTTCTCCACGGCGATGACGGCGCGGTCAACGCCGGCGCAGTAACCGCGGGGAGCAGCGAGCAGCACCTTCTTGGTTCCCGGCACCGGGGCTGCGGCAGCTACTTCCTCAGGTGACCGGCGCCGACGCGGGATGGTGGGCATCGAAAGGGAAACAGCTGAGGGGGTCATTCCTCCATGCTACCGGTTTGCCCGCTGCGGCTTCCGCGAGGTGAACCCGGCCACGACGCCCAGCACCAGCAGCACGCCGCCGGTGACCGCCGCTGCCAGGGTCCAGGCCTGGAAATCCGCCGCGGAGGCGGCCACAAATTCGTCCCGGAACATGTTGGCAACTTCATTTCCGCTGTCCGCGGACACGACGGCGGCGGACGCCGCCTGTGAGCCCGCCGCCCAGGCAGCCGCCAGGAGCAGCGCGCCGGCGCCCGCCCCGGCCAGCACTGTCCAGCGGCGGCGTGCAGCCACCAGGGCAAGGAGCAGCGCTACGGCGGATCCACCAGCCAGCAGGTAGCCCGCAGGCGCATAGGTGGTGAGCCGTTCAGTCCACTCCTTGTACATAGGCTGGCCCACGTTGATCAGGGTTTGTTCAGGTGGGTCCAGGGGCAGCCTGGTAGTGCGCGAAATCTCCTCCGCGCCCAGCGCCACCAAGGGGGCGACGTCCAAAGTGAGGGACGAAGCCGAGGCCGCCCCGCCGTCGTCCGTTGCCGGGGCGAAGCTGAGCCGGTGGCTCCTGCGCAGCGTTTCCTCCCACGCGGCTGGATAGCCCGGCAGGCCTGTCAGTGACGAAGCCGCGTCTTCCAGCACCGGCTGGACGAGGTCGGAGAGGAAACCGGGAACGGCGCTGGTGTCGATGGTGCCCACCGCCGCTACAGCCAGCTCCTGCTGGAACGCTGAATTTGTTGCGAGCGGGGCCGCCAACTCCACGAAGCCCTGTTCCTGGACGATGTTGCGGTCCAGCCAGATGGCCGGAACTGCCACGGCTGCCAGCAGGACTGCCAGCACGGTGGCGGCAGCAGAAACAAAAGTTCGCACGGCGGTTCCTTCGTCGTTGGTGGGGTTATCCCATCCTAGGCAGGCTTGGCGGCGGTTCTTTGTCAGCCCCGGGTGGTACAGCTTATGGATAAGGTTGAATGACCGCCGACCTCAGCCCACAGCCCGACACCAGGCAGCCAAACACCGGACGAAGGACCCCATGCCCGCAGCTCCAGCCCCGCGAGGGCGTTCGCATGTCTGAACAGGCGTCACTCCCGGGCACCGGCCAGCAATCCACCGCGCCCACCACGCTGCCCGCCACGGCCGCCGAAACCACCCCTGACAATCCGTGGCCGCTCCAGTTGCTGTCGCAGAAGCTCAAGGCGCACATCGACCGCACGCCGTCAGCTTGGGTTGAGGGCCAGGTCATCGAGCTGAACCGCCGGGGCACCAATGCCTACCTCACGTTGCGGGACGTGGACGCCGAAGTTTCCCTGCCCGCCTCCGTTTGGACCAAGGTACTGGAACGCCAGGACCTGCCGCTGGAGCGCGGATCCCGTGTGGTTGCCCTGCTGAAGCCGGAGTTCTGGATCAAGACCGGACGGCTGAACATGCTGGTCCGTGACATCAGGCCGGTGGGCCTGGGCGATCTCCTTGCCCGGATTGAACGGCTGCGCCAGGCGCTCTCCGCCGAGGGCCTTTTCGCTGACTCCCGCAAGAAACCCCTTCCCCTGCTGCCGCACCGCATCGGGCTCATCACGGGGCGCGATTCGGATGCCAAAAAGGACATCCTGCGCAACGCCGCCCTGCGCTGGCCCGCGGTTGAGTTTGAAATCAGGGAGGTGGCCGTGCAGGGGAACACCGCCGTCGCCCAGGTGGTCCGTGCCCTGCGCGACCTGGACGCCCTGCCGGAGGTGGACGTCATTGTGATCGCCCGCGGCGGCGGCGCCCTGGAGGACCTCCTGCCGTTCAACAGTGAAGAACTGATCCGCGCCGTCGCAGCAGCCGTTACCCCGGTGGTGAGTGCCATCGGCCACGAGGCGGACAGGCCACTGCTCGACGACGTCGCAGACCTGCGTGCATCTACCCCCACGGATGCCGCCAAGCGGATTGTCCCGGAAGTTTCCGAGGAACTTGCGGGCGTCCGCCAGGCCCGGGAGCAGCTGCGCCGGTGCATCGAGCGGCTGGTGGACCGGGAATCGGACCGGCTGGCGTCCCTGCATTCACGGCCCGTGCTGGCTGCGCCGGAAGGACTGGTAACCGTCCGTTCAGAAGAAATCGAGCGGCTGCTGAGGAGGTCATCGGCCGCAGTCAGTTCCACCGTGGTCCGCGCGGCTGACCAACTGGACCACCTGAAGGCGCAGGTGCGGGCGCTGTCGCCGCAGAAAACCCTGGACCGGGGGTACGCCGTCGTCGAACTCGCCGCGAAGCGCGCTGCGCAGTCAGGCGCCGCGGGCCACGCTGTGGTCCGCCGCCCGGCTGAGGCTCCCGCCGGCGCCCCGCTGTCCATCCGCGTGGCGGAGGGCCGCTTCGGCGCAACCTCCACCGGAACACCTGAAGAGACCACTACCGAAACCGGAGAACTACATGACTGAGCAGACGGCAGGGGCCGGAATCGCGGCCCTGAGCTACGAAGAGGCCCGCGAGCAGCTCATCGCGGTGGTGGGGAAGCTCGAGGCCGGCGGGGCCAGCCTTGAGGAATCCCTGGCGCTCTGGGAACGGGGCGAAGCCCTGGCCGCCCGGTGCGAGGAATGGCTGGAAGGTGCCCGGAAGCGGCTGGCAGCCGCCCGCGACCAGCCGCTCTGACAGCAAGGGCTCAGGAGCGCGCGGCCAGTTCCCGTTCCATCGCTACATCAAACTCCGCTTTGGGCCACTCAAGGTTAAGGTCAGTGAGCGCGCCCAAGAGCAGCTGCTGGACGGCAATCCTGGCAAACCATTTCTTGTTCGCCGGGACAACATGCCAGGGAGCTGCAGCGGTGCTGGTCTCCTCGATTGCCGCCTGGTAGGCGCTCATGTAGTCGTCCCAGAAGGCGCGCTCCTCCAGGTCTCCCCGGCTGTACTTCCAGTGTTTGGCCGGGTTGTCCAGGCGGGCCAGCAGCCGCTGCTTCTGCTCCTCGCCGCTGATGTGCAGCATGACTTTGACCACCTTCGTCCCGGAGTCGGTCAGCCGCGTCTCGAACTCGTTGATGGCCACGTACCGCCGCTTGATTTCCGCGGGAGTCGCCCAGGCACGCACCCGGTGGATCAGAACGTCCTCGTAGTGTGAGCGGTCAAAAACACCCACCATCCCGGCGGCCGGCACCTCCTTTTCGATGCGCCACAGGAAGTCGTAGGACTTTTCCTCCTCCGTGGGCGCCTTGAAGGCTTTGAACTGGACGCCCTGGGGGTTCATGGCGGCCATGACGTGGTTGACGATCCCGCCCTTGCCGGCGGTGTCCATGGCCTGGAGGATCAGCAGGATCCGCTTCCGTCCGCCGAACCGCGACTCGGCGAACAGCTTTTCCTGCAGTTCCGTCAGTCCGTTGTCCATTTCGGCGAGCAGGGCCTGGCCGTCCTCCTTGGTGCCGCTGTAGCCGGGGGTGGCGTCAGGATCGACTTTGCTCAACAGGAACCCCTTCCCCGCCCGCAGGGTTTCAGAGGGGTGCTGGTCGAAGCCAACGGCGTCGGGCATGGGAATCCTTTCAGCGAAGTTCCACGGGTCCGGGGTGCCCGTGGACACAGGCTAGTTCCCCTGGTACCTGCTTAGGAAGTCCCCCATCCGGCCCACGGCTTCCTCGATGTCCTTGACGTTGGGCAAGGTCACCATGCGGAAGTGGTCCGGGCGCACCCAGTTGAACGCCCGGCCGTGGGAGACCAGGATTTTTTGCTCCCTGAGGAGGTCCAGGACGAACTTCTCGTCGTCACGGATGTGGTACACCTCGGGGTCGAGCTTCGGGAAGAGGTACAGGGCGCCCCGGGCCTGCTGGGTACTCACGCCCGGAATGGCGTTGAGCATGTCGTACGCCTTGTTGCGCTGCTCCAGCAGCCGCCCGCCCGGCAGGATCAGGTCGTTGATGCTCTGGTAGCCGCCCAGTGCTGTCTGGATCGCATGCTGGGCAGGCACGTTGGCGCAGAGGCGCATGTTGGCCAGGAGGCTAATGCCTTCCAGGTAGTCGGCTGCATCCTTCTTCGGCCCCGAAATGGCCATCCAGCCTGCCCGGTACCCGCACACCCGGTAGGCCTTGGACAGGCCGCTGAAGGTGAGGCACAGGACGTCGTCGCCGGTAAGCCCCGCAAGGTTTACGTGGACGGCGTCCTCGTAGAGGATCTTCTCGTAGATTTCGTCGGCAAAGAGGACCAGGCCGTGCTTCTCGGCGAGGGCCACGATCTTCTTCAGCGTCTCTTCCGGGTAGACGGCTCCGGTGGGGTTGTTCGGGTTGATCACCACAATGCCCTTGGTGCGGGGCGTGATCTTGGCTTCCATGTCCTCCAGGTCGGGCTGCCACCCGGACTCCTCGTCGCAGAGGTAGTGGACTGGCTTGCCGCTGGCCAGCGCCACCGAGGCCGTCCAGAGGGGGTAGTCCGGCGTGGGGATCAGGACCTCGTCGCCATCGTCAAGGAGGGCCATCAGGGACATAGTGATGAGCTCGCTGACGCCGTTGCCCAGATAGATGTCGTCCACATGGATGTTCTGGATGCCGCGGGTCTGGTAGTACTGCGACACTGCGGTCCGGGCGGAAAAGATGCCGCGGGAGTCACTGTAGCCCTGGGCATGCGGCAGGTGGCGGATCATGTCCACCAGGATGGCGTCCGGCGCTTCAAATCCGAACGGCGCCGGGTTTCCGATGTTCAGCTTGAGGATCCGGTGACCCTCCGCTTCCATCTGCTGGGCGGCCTGGAGGATCGGTCCACGGATGTCGTAAAGCACGTTGTTGAGTTTCGTGGACTGCCTGAATTCTGCCATCCCTCAAATATGCCACAGGAAGGATGGGCGGCAGCTGAGACGTCAGCCACACGGTGCGGCGGGTTCCGGCAGGCAGGACGGACGACGGCGGCTGCCGGACCTCCGAAGGTCCGGCAGCCGCCGTCGTACTGCTGAGCCATCGCACCGATGGCGGCGCGATGCAGTTGCTACTTCACGATGCCCTTTTCCTTCAGCCACGCCTGCGCGGCTTCCTTGGCACCCTGCTTCTGGCTGCCGCTGACGGCCCTGTTCAGGTTGATCAGGTCCTCGGTGGTCAGCACGCGGGACACCGAGTTGAGGGCTTCCTTCGCCTTGTCCGTCATCTTCGCCTCGTTGTACAGCGGAACCACCTGCTGGGCAATGAAGTTGTTCTTGGGGTCCTCGAGCACCACAAGATCGTTGTCCGCGATGGACGGGGTAGTGGTGTAGATGTCCGCCACCTGCACCTGGTCCTCCAGGAGTGCCTTCAGGGTCACGGGACCGCCGCCGTCACTGAACGGCTCCAGCTTCTTGGGCTCGCAGTTGTAGTTCTTCTTCAGGCCCGGCAGGCCGTAGGCGCGCTCAGCGAAGGTGGCCGGAGCTCCAACCACGATCTCGCTGCAGACCTTGGCCAGATCCTCAATGGACTTCAGCTGGTACTTTTCGGCGGTTGCCTTGGTGACCACCATGGCGTCCTTGTCTTCTGCCTTGGCCGGTTCCAGGATGGCCAGCCCGCCGGGCAGCTTGTCCGGCAGCGCCTTGGCGATGTCTTCCGCTGACACCTCGGAGGCTTCCTTGTCCACGTGCAGCAGCAGGTTGCCGGTGTAATCCGGAATGACGTCCACGGAACCGTCCTGGACTGCCTTGAAGTACACCTCGCGGGAGCCGATGTTGGGCTTGGTGGTGGCCGTGACGCCGGCCGCGTTCAGCGCCCCGGCGTACAGTTCGCCGATGATCTGGCTTTCGGTGAAGTCGGCTGAGCCAATCACCAGGGATGTTGCTCCCCCGGAGGCCGCTCCGCTGCTGGCCGGCGCCTTGCTCAGTGGATCCGAGGATCCGCCGCAGGCAGACAGCGCCATGGCCAGGCCGAGTCCTGCGGCGAGGCCGCCGAATGCCCGCCTGCCGGGATGGTATGGACGGCTTTCTTTCATGATTTACCTCCTGGTACCACAGCCTCCGTGAGGACGGGGTCTGTGAGATCGGCCGTAGCCTGCTGGCTGCGGCGGGACTGCCCCGAGGCGCCTGTTGCCAGGAACAGCCTCTGGAAAAGGGAGAGGACAAGGTCGACGGCGATCGCCAGCGCCGCGATGAGCAGGGAACCGCCGAGCATCTGGGGGAAGTCGCTGAGGACCAGTCCGTCGAAAAGGTACCGGCCCAGGCCGCCCAGGTTGATGTACGCCACCACGGAAACCGTGGCGATCACCTGCAGCACGCCGGTGCGGAAGCCGCCGAACATTACGGTGAGCGCGTTGGGCAGCTCCGCCCGGAAGAGGACCTGCAGTTCGGTCATGCCCATGGCACGCGCGGCGTCCACCACGTTGCGGTCCACGCTGGAGATGCCGGCATAGGTGCCCGCGAGCAGGGGCGGGACAGTGAGGATGACCAGCGCCCAGATGGGGGGCATCAGCCCGATCCCGGCAAGCAGCACAAAGAGCGTCAGCAGGCCCAGTGTGGGCAGCGCACGCAGCGCGCCGGCGAGCGCAACCACCGCAACCCGTCCCCTGCCGGTGTGGCCTACATACATGCCTACGGGGACGGCGATGGCGGCCGCGATCAGCATCACCAGGCCGGTGTACTGGAGGTGTTCGCCCAGCCGGGCGGGGATCCCGGCGCTTCCTGTCCAGTGCAGGGGGTCGGCCAGCCAGGCGAAGGTATCGGCGAAAACGTTGCTCATGCGTTTCCGCCTCCCGTCTTGGGCCGGGCCAGCCCGAGGGCCGGGTCAAGTGCCTCGCCAACGGTCCCCGCTTCCGGCTGCCGGTCCGGCCGCTTCCCCGCCCGCTCCCATGGAGTGAGGATGCGTTCCAGCAGGACCAGGACCGCATCCATCAGCAGCGCAAGGATGAGGATGGCGATGATGCCCACCACGATTTCGGTCACGAAGCCCCGCTGCAGTCCTGATGTGAACAGCATCCCCAGGTTTCCGATGCCCAGCAGGGCTGCCACGCTGACAAGGGAGATGTTGCTGACCGACACCACCCGGAGCCCTGCGAACAGGACCGGCAGGGACAGCGGAAGGTCCACGCGGAGGAACCGGGCCAACGGCTTGAACCCCATGGCGACGGCGGCCTGGCTCACGTCCTGGCTGACCGAATCGAAGGCGTCCAGGGCGGCCCGGACCAGCAGGGCAACGGCATAGATGGTCAGGGCCACCACCACGTTGACCGGATCCAGGATCCTGGTGCCCAGGACGGTGGGCAGGATGATGAACAGCGCCAGCGAAGGAATGGTGTACAGGAGCGAGGAGGCTGTGAGCAGCACCGAGCGGAGCGCCCGGTTCTGCCGCGCCAGCTGCGCGAGGGGGATGGAGATGACCAGCCCCAGGACCATGGGGACGAGGGCCAGCACCAGATGCTGGCCGGCGCGCTCCAGGACCATGCCGCTGTTGGCGAGGAACCACTCCATCAGAGTGCAGCCTGCCGGAGCTGGCGTGCCTCTTCAATGAGGGCCAGCACTTCTCCGCCGCGGATCACGCCCATCACCTTGCCCTCTCCATCCACTGCCACGCCCAGGCCCGACGGCGAGGAAAGCGCGGCATCAAGCGCGCGGCGCAGGCTTTCCCCCGGGCGGAACAGGGAACCGCCGGGGATGAGGCCTTCGTCAGTGCCGGGAGTGGACCAGCCGAGCGGGCGCATCTCCTCGTCCACCACCAGCTGCCAGCCGTCGGCGGCGCCCGGATCCGTGTTGACGCTGCGGCCGCGGACGAGCGTTGGCACCGGATGGATGGTGACGCCGTCGGACGGGGTGAAGCCCAGGTGCCGGAAGCCACGGTCCCGTCCCACGAATGAGGCCACGAAGTCATTTGCCGGCGCGCGGAGGATTTCCTCAGGGGTGGCGTATTGGGCGAGCTTCCCGCCCACCGCGAAGACCGCCACTTTGTCCCCCAGGACGGTGGCCTCGTCGATGTCGTGGGTGACGAACACGATGGTCTTGGCCAGGTCCTTCTGGAGCCGCAGCAGTTCCTGCTGGAGTTCATCGCGGACCACCGGGTCCACGGCGCTGAAAGGTTCGTCCATAAGCAGGACGGGAGGATCGGCGGCGAGCGCACGCGCTACCCCCACGCGCTGCTGCTGGCCGCCGGAGAGCTGCGACGGGTAGCGCCTGCCGAGCGGGCGGGCCAGGCCCACAACGTCCAGGAGTTCCTCGGCGCGCCGCCGGGCTTCGGACTTGGACACGCCGTTCAGCCGGGGAACGGTGGCGATGTTGTCCAGCACCGAGCGGTGCGGCAACAGCCCTGCTGACTGCATCACGTAGCCCATCGAGCGGCGCAGTTCAGCTGCCGGGACGGCGGTCACGTCCCTGCCGCCCACCGTGATGGTCCCGGAAGTGGGCTCCACCATCCTGTTGATCATGCGCAGCGTGGTCGTCTTGCCGCAGCCGGACGGACCAACCAGAACGGTGATGGAGCCTTTGCTGATGGACATGGAGAGGTTGTCCACGGCCGGCTGTCCGCCCTGGTACTGCTTGGTAACGCTCTCAAACTCGATCATCGCCTGGTCCATGGTGCGGACTTACCTGTTCTCTGGGACGGGCTCCTGGAAGCACCGCGACATTGTCATCAGGACGCTGATAGTTACGGTAACCCAATCCGGGGCCGGCAACACCCTGCAGCATCCCGAATCCGGGCAAAGGAATCCCTACTGTAACCATTCGGAGCCGGGAGCGGCCCGGATGGGAGCCCATTTTCCGGCCGGAACAACTGGAGACCTGGAACCGTGCCCGACGTGCTTCGTCCGGCCTAGAGTGGATTCGTGACCAACTTGGAAATAGCACCCCAGCAGGAAGTGTGCCCGCCGGCAGGCGCGGACGGTACATCCGGGCCTTGCCTGCAGCTGTGGCCGCAACGCGAAGTGCCGCTCGGCGGCGTCCGGGCCATGAACGTCCAGCGGACGCTGCCGCAGCGCGGCCTCCCCACCATCGGGGCGTGGTGTTTCCTGGACAGCTTCGGCCCTGACCGGACGGCGATGTCCGTGCTCCCGCATCCCCATATCGGCCTCCAGACCGTGACCTGGCCCCTCGCCGGCCATATCCGGCACCGCGACAGCGTGGGCAGCGACGTGGTGGTCCGGCCTGGCGAGCTGAACATCATGACGGCCGGCCACGGCGTCTCCCACTCGGAGTTCGCCGTGCTGCCGCCTGCCGGGGAGGCCCTGCCGGTTCAGCGTGGCCTGCAGCTCTGGGTGGCCCTGCCTGAGGGTGAACGGCACCGGCAGCCGGCCTTCGAGCAGCACCGAGAACTTCCCCGGGCCGGCGGCCAGGGGTTCACGGCCACCGTCATGGTGGGCGAACTCGCCGGCGTCACCTCGCCGGCAACGATGTACTCACCGATCGTGGGCGCGGACGTTTCGTGCAGCGGAGCGGCGGTGTTGCCGCTCAACGCCGGCTTCGAGCACGGAATCCTGGTGCTCGACGGCGGCCTGGCGGTGGACGGCCAGGAGGTTCCGCCCGGCCCGCTGGGCTACCTGGGCACCGGGCGTACGGAACTCCAGGTGCAGGCGCTCCCGGGGACGCGCTTCCTCCTCATTGGAGGCGAGCCGTTCCAGGAGGAACTGCTGATGTGGTGGAACTTCGTTGGCCGTACCCACGACGAAGTGGAGCAGGCACGGAGTGACTGGGAAGCCCAGGCCGGACTGCCCGAAACGGAGGAGGCAGCAGCCCGGTACGGCGTGGTTCACGGCCACGGTCCTGACGCTGGACCGGAGGCGGGCCGCATTCCTGCTCCGCCGCTGCCGGGCGTGCGGCTCACGCCCCGGAAACGGCTCCGGGGCGACTGATCCACTCAGGTCTGCTCGGCCACCAACTGCAGCACACCGAACACCGGTTCCTGGTCCAGCACCCGGATGTCGGTCACGCCCGCGTCCTTGAGGCGGCGGCGGAAGGAGTGCTGCAGCGGGGCAACATTCATGCCCAGTCCGCCGCCCAGGATCACCGGCCCGGTGATGCCAAGCAGGCCCAGCACCTGCAGGGCCAGCGCTGAAAGGTCTTCACCTGCCTGGTCCAGCAGGGCCTGGCTCTCCGGGTGGCCGCCGGCCGCCGCCTCCACTACCAGCCGGGCCTGCTGCGCCCAGAAGCGCCGGCCGGTTTTCGGTGAATGGAACAGCGCAATCAGCCGGTTGGGATCGTCCACCCCGCAGGACTGCAAAAGAGACGCAGTCAGGACGTCCACCGGCAGGCCCTGGTTCATCCGCCGGAGGCTGTGCCGCACCGCTTCGCGGCCCAGCCAGTATCCGCTGCCTTCATCGCCCAGAAGGTAGCCCCAGCCGCCAGCCCGCGCTTCGCCGCCGTCCGCATTCCTGCCCCAGGCTGCAGAGCCGGTGCCCGCAATCACCGCAACACCGGTGCTCGCGTAGCCTGCCGCGAGCAGCAGGCGCGAATCGTGGACCACGGTGACCCGGGCGCCGGGGACATGCGGCTGGATCAGGGACGCCAGGGCGGCGGCGTCGTCGTCGGTATCAATGCCGCCGGAACCGGCGTACACCTGCGACACCTGGCCCCCGCCGATGCGTGCAAACAGGTCGGCAAGGTTGGCGGCCGCCTCGTCGCGGCTGACGTTCTGCACATTGGAACTGCCGGCCGACTCATCCGCAACCGGAGCCCCGTCCTCAAAACGGACACCGTGGGTCTTCGTCCCGCCGATATCCAGCCCGATGATGGCGCCGCGGAGTGGACTGGGGGCCGGGAGTGCGGAGGAGTTTTCAGCGTTGGTCACGTCACAAGGGTAATGGTGCCGGAGCGGCGGGACACCCCGGCCGCCTCACTTTCGGGCGCTCGCGCTTCAGCGGGACCGCTGCCTGACCAGCCCGGCCAGGAGCCTGGGCCCTTCGGTCACCACCATGTCCCGGAACAACCGGACCGGCACGGGTTCGGACCCGGGCTTGCGCCGCCGCCAGGACAGGCCCACTTCGCGGAAAGCCAGGCCGGACTCCAGCGGGACCTCAACCCAGCCGAGGTTCCCGGTTTCGGGGCTGACCGTCCGTCCGGGGGCATCCCCGCCTGGCGGCAGGATGCTGACTCCGAGGCCCGCCGAGACCAGGCCGCGGACCGTGTGAGAATCCTGGCTTTCGAAGGCGATGCGGGGCCGGTAACCGGCCTCGCGGAACATGGCATCGGTGAGCGACCGCATCCCGTATCCGGGCCCGAGCGCCACAAAAGGCTCTCCCCTGATGTCGGCAAGCCGGGCTGCCGGCCGCGTGGCAAGGGGATGGCTGTGGTGCACAACCAGGCGGAGCGGCTCCCGGTACAGCGGCGCCGAGGACACGTTCCGGCCCGGCGGCGCCACCGGTGCGGTCAGGGCGAGATCGGACTCGCCCGACGCCAGTTCGTCAAGGCACGCGTTGCGGGCGCCCTGGCTCAGGGTGAAAACTGCGCCCGGGTGCCTGCTCCGGAAAGCACTGATCAGGAGCGGCAACGTCGCCTCACCGAAAGTGTGCTGGAACGACAGGGAGACCCTCCCCCGGGCCACGTCCGACTCGTCCCGCACAACGTCCAACCCTGCCTGGAACGCCGTCAGCGCCTGCTCAATGTAGGGCAGCAGGGTCCGTGCCGCGGGCGTCAGCCGGACTCCCCTGCCGTCCCTGACCAGGAGTTCGGTACCGACGACGGCGCTCGCCCGGGCCAGCGCCCGGCTCACCGTGGACTGGGGCACTCCAAGGAGTTCCGCGGTTTCCGTGACGTGCTCGGTCCGCCCCAGCTCGGCCAGCAGGGGCAGCAGCGGAAGCAACTGCACCAGCTGTTTCTGGTCCGGTTCCACGGGCCGGCCTCCTTCCTGCTCCGCGCGAGCCCAAGTAGGTAGCGCTAAGTGTCGTTTTCGGCGTTCAAAACGACACTTAGCGCTACCCAGTTGGGAAAGCATGCAAATCGGCTATCAGTTTTACACGAAGCATGCATTGGAGGCATCTATTGGGTGAAAGCTAGGCTGGCCGGATGGCACACATCGTCCGTTCCGCCGGCAGCAGCCCTTCCCCTCGTTGGGAAGGTCATGCCAAGGGGTCGACGGCGTACGCCAGGATCCTCGCGGGCCTTTCCTTTGCGGGTGTTGCCACCTTCGCGCAGCTCTATTCCACCCAGGCCGTCCTGCCGATCCTGGCCTCGGACCTGCAGGTGACGGCGGCCGAGGCGGCCCTGACCATCTCCCTGGCCACCGTGGGCCTTGCGGTGACGGTGATCCCGTGGTCCTTCCTGGCGGACCGCATAGGGCGGGTCCGGGCGATGACGTGGGGTATCTCATTGGCCACCGTCCTGGGGCTGCTGGTTCCCTTGTCCACCAGCTTTGGCATGCTGCTCACCCTCCGCCTTATAGAAGGCATGGCACTGGGCGGCATCCCGGCCATTGCCATCGCCTACCTCAACGAGGAGGTCACCAAAGCGCACACGGCCCTGGCGGCGGGAAGCTATGTTGCCGGCACCACGCTGGGCGGGCTTGCCGGCAGGCTGGTGGCCGGGCCGGCCGGTGAACTGTGGGGCTGGCGGGCCGCCGCACTGGCTGTTTCATTCCTTGCCACGCTGGCCGCGGTCGCCTTCCTGGTCCTGGTGCCGCGGGCCCGGGGCTTCGTCTCCGCCCCTGCATCCGGGCTGCGCGGCGCCATCCGGACCTTGGGCGGCCACCTGCGGAATGTCCGCTTGCTGGTCCTCTACGGCCAGGCCTTCCTGATGATGGGCGGGTTCGTGGCGGTCTACAACTACCTGGGGTTCCGGCTTTCGGGCGAACCGTTCGGCCTGCCGGCAACGTTGATCAGCCTGATCTTCCTGGCCTACCTGTCCGGGACCGTCACCTCACGCTGGTCCGCAGGGCTGACCCTGCGCTTCGGGCGTCGCAATGTCCTGCTCGCCGGCCTGGCACTTTCGACGGCGGGCCTTGCCCTGACGCTGACGCAGGCCCTCCCCCTGATACTCGCCGGCCTTGTGCTGTTTACCGGCGGCTTCTTCGCCGCCCACAGCATCGGGGCAGGCTGGACCGGCGCCCTCGCCAGCACCGGCCGGGCGCAGGCCGCCTCGCTGTACAACCTCGCCTACTACCTGGGGTCCAGCATCATCGGCTGGGCGGGCGGACTGGCCTTCCAGTCCCTCGGCTGGAACGCGCTCGCCGCGGCAGTCATGGTCCTGGCCTGCCTCACCGCGGCTGCTGTCGCCGTCGTCCATCCCCGGGCAGAAGGACCCCGCGCGTAACAGGCAGCGCCACGAATTATCTGCCCCTGCCAATCACGCGGCGGCGCAAAAATTCGGCTGCGCGGCCCGTACAAGCGCGAAAGCGCATATTCGCAGGTCTAGGATGAACAGAGGACCATTGAGGAGTTGCAGTGAGCACGAACGCCAGGAATCCCAGGCCGGGAGCGCACCTTGAGCCGCTGGATGCGATTGACGAACGGCTCCTGGCCGCGCTGGTGGCTGATGCCCGGATCTCCAACAAGCAGCTTGCGGAACTCGTCGGGATTGCCCCTTCCACTGCCCTGATGCGGACACGCGCCCTGTCCGAACGCGGGATCGTGCAGGGCTACGAGGCCAAGCTCAGCCTTTCTGCCATCGGGCGGTCCGTGCAGGCATTGGTTGCCGTGCGCCTCCGCGCCCACGACCGCGACCAGATTGACCGCTTCACTGCCCGGGTGCCGCACCTGCCCGCGGTGCTGTCCACGTTCCACACCTCAGGCTCCGTGGACTATCTGCTGCACATCGCCGTCGCCACTACCGAGGACCTGCGGGACTGGGTGCTGGACAACCTGGCAACTGATCCGGTGGTGGGGCACACGGAAACCACCCTGGTGTTCGAACACATCCAGGGCAATCACGGGCCGCTGCCTGAGTAAGTGCCCTGCGGAACGGACTAAGCGGCACCGCCGCGGCCGATGACCGCGAGGCGGAAAGTCACGGCGGAGAGGATTAGCGCCGCCGCGCCGCACAACAGAACGAAACCCGCTATGGCGGCCGGCACACCGACCACGCCGGAGGCCCAGCCCAGGCCAAGGACCGGCACAGCGCTTCCCAGGTACGTGATGACATAGACGGTGCTGACGATCTGGGCGTGCCGTGATGCCTCCACCTTGGCCGCCACCTCGTTGAAGACAGTGCGGAAGGCGATGCCCTGCCCTACCCCGGCCGCAAGGGCGGCTGCCACGAGCAGCAGCGGATTCCCCCAGGCGCCCGCGGCCCCCAGGAGAAGCACGGAAACCCCCAGGACGCCAAGCCCCGCCGGAACCACGTAGCGGCCCCGAAGGGTCAGCAGCTGGCTCAGCGCCGAGGACCCCAGGGCCAGGCCGGCCAGCACGCCGACCAGGGGGCGGGAGTCTGTGGCCAGGACCTGGGCAAAGTAGCCGGGTGCAAGCGATAGGCAGAAGCCGAAGACAGCGAAGCTGAGGAAGCCGACGCCGGCAGCGAGCCAGAAGGCGCCCCTCGCCTCCCGCGCTACGGAAGGGCGGCGGGGTGCCAGTGCCTGCAGCGGCCTGGCGGAGGCCGGAGGATTGATCGCCGGGCGGGCATGAAGCAGGTACAGCGGCACCAGGAGGCCGGCCAGGACCAGCGAATGGACGTAGTAGGGTGCGCTGGTCGGGCCAGGGAGGAGGGACAGCAGTCCGCCAATCACCGGTCCGGCCGCCACTCCGCCGGACGACGCCAGCAAGGTGAATCGGGATGCCCACTCGGGACGGGTCGGGAGGAGCTCGCGGAGGGCTGCGGCACTGGCCCCGGTTGCCAGCGCAACGGCTGCGCCCTGCAGCGCCCGCCCGGCGCACAGGGCAGCGAGCGTCTGTGCCTCGGCAAAGAGCCAGCCGCCTGCCAGCCCGATGACGACCGCGAGGATGAGCGCAGCCCGGCGCCCGATGTGGTCCGACCAGTGCCCGGCCAGCATGAGCGTGGCCACCAGGGACAGGACATAGCTGGCAAACGCGGCGGTCACGCCCAGCGTGGACAGCCCGAGTTCCGCCTGCAGGAGCGGATACAGCGGCGTCGCGAGGTTGGCGCCCACCAGCAGGACGAAAATGACCGCGCCGGCCATCACCAGGCGCGCCGTGGTGGACGCATCCCAACCCGCCCTGGCAGCAGCCGGGGCAGGACGCATCCGGAGTTCGCTGAAGACCGTCATGTGGCGCCGCCTTTTGGTTCTACCGCGGCAGGTGGACCTTGTGGGAGCCCGGCGCGGGATGGATATCCGATGGCACAAGAATGCGGTACTTCTGCTCCATTGCTCGAAGATCTGCGGACCTATTGCGCAAAAACGTCAAAATCTTCCCGGCCATGTGATGCAGAATGACAATATGAACAATCTGGATGCCACCGACCTGAAGATCCTGCTGGCCCTCATCCGGGACCCTCGGATCCAGGTCGGTGAACTAAGCGAGTCCCTGGGCATCGCCCGCAACACGGCCCAGACGCGGCTGCGCCGCCTCATCCGGGCAGGAGTACTGAGGCCGGGCGGCCGCGAAGTGGACCTGGAGGCTGTGGGCTATGACGTTGTGGCCTTCGTGACGATCGAGGTCTCGCACCGGGAGCTGGACGGCGTGGTGGCCGCACTCCGACTGATCCCGCAGGTACTGGAAGTTCATGAAATCTCCGGACGCGGCGACGTCTGGTGCCGGGTGGCAGCCACGGACACCCACAACCTCCAGTCCTCCCTGAGGCAGGTCCTGAGGATCAAGGGCGTGATCCGGACCGAAACCGTACTGGCCCTGCATACCCATATCCCCTACCGCACCGAGCCGCTGATCAGCGGCCTGGCCAAGGCGTCAAACACCTGACGTCCGCGCCCGGGCGGCTAGGATTTCCAGAATGGACTGGCTCTCGTACGTTTCACAGATCAACTGGCTCGCCGTGCTGCTGGCCTTCGTCGCGACCATGGCCATCGGCTTTGTCTGGTACATGCCCTCGGTCCTGGGCAACCGGTGGATGGCCGCCATCGGCAGGACGGAGGACGATCTCAAGAACATCAGCGGCGGGGCAGGCATCTGGGTCCCGATGATGGCGGCCGCGGCCCTGACGGCGGTCCTGCTCGCTGTCCTGATCACCAGGCTCGGACTGGACAGTGCCGTGGCGGGCGGCTTTTTCGCCTTGGTCGCGGGACTCGTCTTCAGGGCAGGCGGCCACGTCATCCACAACGGCTTCGCCGGGCGCCCGGCAGCCGTCACGCTGATCGACTCCGGCCATGACATCGTGGCCATGACGGTGGCCGGCGCCATCATCGGAGGAATGTCGTGATGGTGGCCGCTGTCCTCCCGGCGGAAGACCGGCGCCCATGACCATCATTGACAACGCCGTCTACGTCAACGGGGTCCGCCACGTGGAGCCCGAAAACCTGGAACAGACCTTCGAAACACTGGCCCGGCACGGAGGAATGGCCTGGATCGGCCTCTACCGGCCCACCGAGCAGGAAATGGCTGCCGTTGCCGCTGAATTCGGCCTGCACGCACTTGCGGTGGAGGACGCCATCTCGGCCCACCAGCGCCCGAAAATCGAGCGCTACGAAGACAACCTGTTCACTGTCCTCCGGCCTGCACGGTACCTGGACGCGACTGAAACGGTTGAATTCGGCGAGCTGCACATCTTCACGGGGAAGAACTTCGTGGTCACGGTCCGTCACGCCGAGACGGCCGGCGTGGCACAGGTGAGGCAGCGCCTCGAAGGCCGGCCCGACCTGCTCCGGCACGGCCCCGAGGCCGTGCTTTACGCCCTGCTCGACCGGGTTGTGGATGACTACGGGCCCGTGGTTGCCGGACTTGAAAACGACATCGACGAAATTGAAGACCAGCTTTTCAGCGGTGACACCGCCGTATCCCGGCGCATCTACGAGCTTGCCCGTGAAGTCATCCAGTTCCAGCGGGCCATCCATCCCCTGCCGGACATCATGCGCCAGCTCAAGCAGGGCTTTGAAAAGTACGACGTGGAGACCGATCTCCGGCACAGCCTGCGTGACGTGGAGGACCACGTGGAACGGGTCATCTCCCGGGCCGATTCCTTCCGCGACCTGCTGCAGAACGCCCTGACCCTGGACGGCACCCTCACCGCCAACCGGCAGAACGAGGCCAGCGCCGAGCAGAACGAACAGGTGAAGAAGATATCCTCCTGGGCTGCGATCCTCTTCGCACCGTCCTTCGTGGCCGGGATCTATGGCATGAATTTCGACCACATGCCCGAGCTCCACTGGGAGCTGGGATACCCGATGGCGATCGGACTGATGATCGGGACGGCGGCCCTTATGTACGGCATCTTCAAGAAGAAGGGCTGGCTGTAAGGCATGGAATCGCGGTCACAGCCTCCAGCCCTCCGGGAAGGCCGCATTATTGTTCCCGGCAGCAGCCGCCAGTTGGCTGCCTACGGCCTGTTCCGTCCGCAGCCCGACCGGCACCGGGCTCTCCCATCCGGTTCCCGTACGTTCGATGCCAAGGCCCTGGAGCCTGACCTGCTGTGGATCAGCTTTGACGAACTCTGCGCGCCGGGCACGTCGGCGGAGGACTACTCCGTCCTGGCGGCCGGTCCGGAGCTGTGCGTTATTGACGGCGTGCCAGCACCGGAACCTGCGGACGCAGGGTCCCGGGCTGAGGCCTGGGAGCAGTTCGCCGCCGTTCTTGCCGTCCTCGCGGCCAGGAATGCGACGCTTTTTGTTGTCGGCACCGGGCCCATGGACTGGGCGGCCGCCGCCTCTGGCGCCGCGGACGCCCGGCTGCGTGCCTCCCTTGCCGGCATCGACCGGCTCCTGGTGGGCCTTGGGAGGGTTGAATCGGACGAGGCCATCGCCGTTGAGGGCGTTTCAGGGAGTTAGGCAGGGGAACTCCCTGCCGGAGCCTGCTACTTTGCCGCCGGCAGCGTGGTGCCAGCGCGCCGCCCGACCTCCATGCCCGCGGTCAGGCCGAAGATTTCGACTCACGTCCTCGTCCCTTTGGATGTCTGTAACCGTGACGGAGCGTGCCGTCTTTTCGATCCGGCCGACCGGCATGCCGTTGATCGCGACAGCCCAAGAGTCTGCGGCCGGGTCATCGGACTCCCAGGTGACCTTGATTGTGCTGATTCCATTCACCGTGGTCAGGGCCTCGGCCTGGACATTTCCCGGCGGGGCCAGTTGCTGATGGAACGGCTTCGTGCTGACGTGAACGGGGACCCGGAGGACGTGGGTGCTGCCGATCGGGTTCGAGACCCGCAGCGCCAGTTCTCCCTCGAATTCATCCTCATAGGTGTGCTTGTAGGCCGGCCCGGTGGTCGTCGCATCGTAAGTGCCGTCGCCGTCGAAGTCCCACTCGTACTTGCTGATCGCACCGACGGACCCGGAGGCGTCGAAGGTGATCTCCATGCCTGGTGCGGCGTAGTAGCCGTTGATAGGAAACCTGGCCTCGACGCCGTTGTTCTTGCCCAGCGGGATGACGGTGACCTGCAGCGGAGAGTCCCCGCCCTGGCCGGTCGGCGGGCTGGCCTGGGGGGAGGCGGTGGCTGCAGGGGCCGGAGGAGGGGCTGCCGGGGTTACCTCCGGTCCGTACAGGGCACCGGGGCCTTCGGCACAGGCGCTGAGCATGAGCGCAAGCCCACTGGCCGCCAGAACGGCTGCGTTCCTGTTCATCGATCTCCCCATTGATCTTTTCCTTCAGGAAGAAGCATGCCCAGATAATGGCCGGTTGCGCTACGGGGGCGGCAACAAGATTGCCGCAATAAAGTCTGTGCCTACAGCCAGGCGCCCAAGGCGTGGCGTGCTCCAGCCTTGACCAGGCGTTCGGCGTCGTGTCCCAGGTCCAGGTTGAGCAAGAAAGTGCCTATCGAAACAGCACGATGGCCAGGAAACTCCTTCAAACGGTGGAGCTAAGGGGATTCGAACCCCTGACCTCTTCGATGCGAACGAAGCGCTCTACCAACTGAGCTATAGCCCCGGAACCATCCGCCCCTGCAGGTGCGGCACCGGTGACCCTAGGCTACAAATTTTCCGGGGAGAATGCCAAACCGCCATGCCGACCCCGGTTTACGGGAACCGCGCGGGTGGCCTGTCCGCACTGCCCGGGTCAGGCGCGGCGGCGCTGCAGGACGTCGTCGAGATTGCTGAGGGCGCTCTGCGCCTTGGAAAGCTGGGGCCCGTCCGCGGCAGCAGTACCCGCCGGCGGCGCGGCGGCCGCACCTTGCTTCAGGGACGGCTTGCCAACAGCCTTGGGCGATTCGGGGAGCTCCAGGGGCTCGGGGTCAGGGCGCTCGGCCTTGGCTGCCTCAACATAAACGGGCTTGGGGACCTCTACGGGCTCCCACGTGGCAGACGCCGGTGCAGCGCCCGCGGCACCGGCTGCTGCGGCGCTCGGATCCCCCGCGGCGACCGCGACCGCAAGTGCAGCCTCGCGCAGTTCCACTGCGGTCAGCGGCTTTACCTTTGGCTGGTGCGCCTCGGCGTCGAAAAGCGGGTTGTCCGGCCTGGCCGGCGCTGCTTCAGGCCTCGGCGGGACATTCCCGGCAGCCTTGGACTGCCGGGGCGGTGCGGTCATCGCGGACCGGAAGGCTGCGTTGACCTTGGCTCTCCTGTCCCGGACAGCCAGCCAACGCAGGAGGACCACGGATCCGGCGGTAAGTCCGAGGCACGCCAACGGAAGGACGGGAGCGCCCAGCCCGAAGAGGAGGAGCACTCCGGAAACGAATGCGGTGGCCAACGACAGCAGCCCGATGAGGGCGAGTGCCGTCCGGCCATAGCGTATGCGGAACTTGGCCCCGGCCGGCGTGCCGGCAGCAGCGGTCCCGGGTCCGGCGCTCTTCCTGGTGTCCATGGCTTTCTCCTGCTGGGCGGCAACGTTCATAACCAAAACGGCTGGCGATTCCGGTGTTTCATCGGCTGCGGCGTCTGCCAGGAAATCGCCGGCGGGCTGGAACTGGTGCCTGCGGTTCCGGAGGACGTAGGGCGCAACCCACACAATCCAGAGCACAACGGCAACCACAAGGATCACTGAGCTGCTAAGGGGGAAGTCCACACTCAAAACCGTATGAGCATCCGGCCCGCTGCGGCAGCATTAGCTGCGGTGTGTCGTGGCGCAGACGGCAATTCACTGGATTTATGACCGGTGTGAGGCAAGCCACGGCCTAAGTAGTCCCTCCGGGACCTCTTCAGACGTCAAGGCAAACGAGCGGTGGTCGGCCCATTCACCGTTGATGTGGAGGTAGCGCGGCCGGTAGCCTTCGTCCCGGAACCCGAGTTTCTCCACCACCCGGAGGCTGGGTCCGTTCTCTGGCCTGATGTTGATTTCCATCCGGTGCAGGCCCAAGGTCTTGAAGCAATGGTCCGTCACCATGGCGACGGCGGTGGGCGCGATGCCGCGGCCCGCACAGGCCTGGTCCACCCAGTAGCCGAGGGTTGCCATCATGGCCGAGCCCCAAACGATCGACGATACGGTCAGCTGGCCAACAATGGGCGGCTTGACGCTGCCGGGCCGCCTCTCGGTGATGAGGAAGGGCAAAGCCGTTGCCTGGGCCGCCTGCGCCTTCAATGACCGGACCATCTGCCGGTAGTCCGGCAGGCCGCCGGATGGATCCGGGTTGGATGCTTCCCACGGCGCCAGCCACTGGCTGTTGCGGGACCTGACTTCCGTCCATTCCTTCTTGTCCCGGTACCGGATGGGCCGCAGGACCAGATCCCCGCATTCCAGGGTCACGGGCCAGATGGGACCAGGGCGCATGGCGCTACTTGGACAGGCCGGCGGTGAAGCCGGGCAGCCATTCCCGCAGGCCGGGGCCGAGGTCCTCGCTGTCAATGGCCAGCTGGACGCAGGCCTTGAGGTAGCTGAGCTTGTCCCCGGTGTCGTAACGCCGCCCCCGGAACACGACGCCGTAGACACCGTGCCCTTCGCCGTCACCGGTGGCCAGTTCCTGGAGGGCGTCTGTCAGCTGGATTTCGCCGCCCCGTCCCGGCCCGGTGCGCTCAAGGACGTCGAAGACGGCCGGATGGAGTACGTAACGGCCAATCAGCGCCAGGTTGGAGGGCGCTTCCTCCGGGCTCGGCTTCTCCACGAGCCGGTTGACCCGCACGTATGATTCGCCGTCGATCGGTTCGATGTCAGCGCAGCCGTAGGCGCTGATCTGCGAGGGTTCCACTTCGATCAGCGCGACGACGGAACCACCGGTTTTGGCCTGGACATCAATCATGGTGCTGAGCAGTTCGTCCCGGGCATCGATCAGGTCATCGCCCAGCAGCACGGCGAAGGCTTCGTCGCCAACGTGCTGCTTCGCGCGGAGTACGGCATGGCCCAGTCCGTGCGGGTCCCCCTGCCGGACGTAGTGGATGTCACCCAGGTTGCTCGCAGCCTGGATGGACGCCAGCTTCTCGGTATCCCCCTTGCCTTCAAGGGCGGACTCCAGGGACGGCACACGATCGAAGTGGTCTTCCAGCGCCCGCTTGTTCCGCCCGGTGATCATCAGGACATCGTTGAGGCCGACGTTCACGGCTTCCTCAACCACGTACTGGATGGCAGGCTTGTCCACAACGGGAAGCATTTCCTTGGGCATCGCCTTGGTTGCCGGCAGGAACCTGGTGCCAAGTCCGGCGGCAGGAATGACAGCTTTGCGTACTCTCGGATTACTGGTAGTCACCGGACTAATCTAACGTCAGCGTCAAGCATTCAGTAATCAGGGGATGGCCGACGCCATGCGGCAGCTACGGAGGAAACACATGACGCTTGAGGATTCAAAGGCGGCCAAGGACGAGATACGTGCTGCCCATCGCCGCCGTCGTGCTTTACTTACGCTCCAGGAGCGGCAGGATGCCGGGGAAGCCTTGGCGAAGCACGGGGCAGCGTGGGCAGATTCGGTAACCCGGGGGAAGGCAGCGACGGTCTGCGCCTACCTCGGAGTCGGGGCGGAACCGCCCACGCTGCCGCTGATCGCGGCCCTCCACGACGCCGGCCACAAAGTCCTGCTTCCCGTCTGCGAGCCGGGGCGGGAGCTGAAGTGGGTCTTCTGGGCGCCGGGCGTCGATCTGGTCAAGAGCAGGTATGCCCCCATCCTGGAGCCCGTGGGGACACGGCACGAAATTGAGGTGGCCGGGGAAGCTGCCGCCCTCTTTATCCCTGCCACCGCGATTGACCTCGCGGGCAGCAGGGTAGGCCAGGGCGGAGGCTACTACGACAAGTTCCTGGGCCACCTCGAATCAGCCGGGAAGCACATTCCGCTGGCCGCGGTGATCTACGACGGGGAACTGCTGCCTGCCGGCAGGATTCCGGTGGAGGCATTCGACCGGCCGGTGCCTGGCGTCGTGCTTCCCTCCGGGTTCCGGAGCCTGGCGGACGCCGCCTGACCGGGGAAGTCCCCGCGTACGAGGATGGTAGAATTAGCACTCAGGCCCTGCGACTGCTAATGGACATCCATAATCCAGAGGCAGTCCGGGACCTCTCGTTTGCCCAAGAGGAGGAGCACCAGTGCCAACGTATGCGTACGCCTGCAAGGATTGCGGCCATGCCTTTGACATCGTCCAGTCGTTCTCGGACAGCTCTCTGTCGTCGTGCCCTGAGTGCCAGGGTACCCTGCGCAAGAAGTTCAACAGCGTGGGCGTTGTCTTCAAGGGTTCCGGCTTCTACCGCACAGACTCCCGGGATGCCAAGGGCAGCACGGCTTCTGCCGCTCCCGCTGCCTCGGCGGCAACGCCTGCGGCAACGCCTGCGGCTGCACCAGCTGCTCCGGCTCCGGCTGCTGCCGCCAGCTGATCCACGTTCCGCGGTCCAGGCTGCTGCCTGGCAGCTGACTGCGTTGTCCACATAGCTGCCGGCGCCCCTGCCGCGGCCGCCATGCGCGGCTTTAGCGTGGGCACATGCCTGCACACGGACAGCAACACCGGGTTGTATCAAGCGCGTCGCACGGACCTGGGCTCCCCGGGGCTTTACGGCGCAGTGGCGCCCACGGCGGGAGCCGCGCCGCCGGCCACAACGCACGCCGCCGCCCGCCGGCCCGCTTTGCCTCCTGGCTGAGCCGCAACAGGCGGCTGGCCGCCGCGCTGCTCCTTTGCGCCGCAGCCGCCATCACCGTCCAGCAACTTACGCCGGCACCGGTCTACACGGTGCCTGCGCTCGCCGCAGCCCGCGACCTTCCCGCCGGCACAGCCATGGCGGCTGCGGACCTCGCCTCTGTCCAGGTACCGCCGGGCATGCTGGCCGACGGATTCCTCAACGGACCGGGCGAGGCGGCCGGGAAACAACTCGCGGCGCCGCTGCGCAAGGGACAGCTGCTCACGGATGCCCAACTGCTTGGTCCGGGGCTGCTCGCCGGCACTCCCCCAGGGTCAGCGGCTGTTCCCCTTCGCATGGCGGATCCATCGTCCATCCAGCTCGTCTCCCCAGGGCAGCTCGTGAACGTGGTGCTAACGGCAGCCGGCGGCTACGACCAGCAGGAGCCACCGGAGGTCCTGGCTTCAGGGGTTCCGGTGTTGTGGACTTCCGGTCAGGGCGGGCAAGGCGGCCAGTGGCTGGGCACGGCGGAGACGGACGGACTCATAGTGGTGGCCGCCAATCCGGAACAGGCGGTTCGGCTCGCCGGCGCCTCCACCCAGGGAAAGCTGTTTTTCGTCCTGGTGGGGCCGTAGCCCTGCGAGCGATGGTCCGGGCCGGCGCGCAGCCACAGCGCCAGCCTCCACGGACGCAGGCTCCTGCCCCGGCTGCGATCCTGCCTCAGCCCCAGTGCGGGGGTTTCTGTTCCTTCAGCCACGCATCGTGGTCGTCGTCTTCGCGGTCGCCCCAGCCCCGGGCTTCGTCTTCCGCCGCCTTGTTCGGCAAGGCAGACGTGCCCGGCAGGGCGGCCGTGCCCGGGGTGGATGCGCTGCCGGGAACGGGGCCGCCCTCCTGGTCCTGCCCGGCTGCAGCTTCTGCGGCGACGGACGGCTCGGTGTCCGAAGAGTCGTTCTTCTCGTGATCCGGGGCCATGGCACCCGCCTCCTTGCTGTCCAGGCGTTCGGCCTGTGCTGGTTCATGGTCCGATGCCGCGCGCCGGGACACGGCATCGATTCCGTTGAGCGCCTGGTCCACGTCGTCGTCCAGGAAGGCGATGGATGTGGACGTCCGCCCGGAGAGCGCGTTCTTTTCGAGGCCGAGGTATCCTGCGATGCGGTCGGCGCAGGCGGACGGATCCGTGAACACCTCGATGGTCCACAGCGGCATGTAGCGCCAGCCGAGGCGCTCCAGCAGCTGGGGGCGCAGCCGGCTCCGCTCCCGGACGCTCAGGGCGCGGTACTGTTCGGTGCCATCCGATTCAATCGCCACAGGCCAGGGGAGGTCGGCATCCTCCTGGCCCATGGTGCTCAGCGGATCTGCGGCAGCCACCACGTCGATGGCGCCGTCATACTGGTGCCACACCCGGGCGCCCCGGGCGCGCAGGCGGTCTCCAAGGTCAGCCACCAGAGGATCGGCCCCAAGGGCCTGCTCGCTGGCCGCGGCCCGCGAGGCCGGAGTTCCGAGGTCCGTGTTTCCCGCAATCTCACGGTCAAGGAGCGAGTAGAGGTCCACGGCGCCGTGCGTCAGCCTGGTGTGGTCCAGGTCCTCGGGCCGGAAGCAGGTGAGAACGTGCATCGACCTGCGGGCGCGGGTCATGGCCAGTGCGAACTTCTCCCGGCCGCCCTCGGCGGAGAGGGGCCCGAAGTTGTGCAGGGCCCGCCCGTGCGGTGTGCGGCCAAAGCCGGGCGAGAAGATGACATGGTCGCGTACCAGCCCTTGGGCCCGTTCAAGATCGACAACGCGGAATGACTCGGGGCCGGCTCCGAAGAAGCCCGCCAGGGCCGGGTAGTTGGGCAGCTGGAGCCGGATGGATTCCCCGATCCTGGCCGCATGGCGGAGGCTTGCCGTGACCACGGCCAGCGACGTACGCGGGCGCAGCCGGGCGTGCTCGAAGACCAGCTGGACCACGCGGTTGACTTCCGCCACCACGGATTCCACGCCCTCATGGTCTGCACTGGGCAAGCCGGTGCCGTCCGGCAGGTACTCCACCAGCAGCGACCGGTCCAGTCCCGTGGCGGACTGACCCTCCGGGAGCCGGCGGAGGCCTCCGTCGTAAAAGTTCTTGCTCAGCTGCAGCACGAGGTCCTCATCCACCGCCCGGTAGACGAAGTTGAGCCGCCACACCGGAAGTACCCTGGACAAGGCACCAAAGGCGCTCTCCACCCGCTGGTGCGCCGATTCGCCAGGCGCCAGGCGCTCGACGCCGACAGTAAACGTGCGGGGGCTGGCGATGCGGGAGTCGCCGAAGGCAATGACCTGCCTGGCGCGGGCGATGGACGGCAGCACCGCCTGGAGCGACGTCGCCTCGGCGTCCAGGATGACCACCGCGTCAAAGCGCTGCTCCGCCGGCAGCAGGCCGGTCATGAGATAGGGGCTCACGGACCAGACCGGCACCAGGGTTCCGATCAGTTCAGGCGCCTGCGCCGTCAGCGACGGCAGCGACACCCTGCCATCCTTGAGCAGGCTCCGGAGGAGATCCGCTTGGCGGGGGTGCGCGGCGATGGCGCCGCGCCACCGCTCGGCGAGGTCCCAGCGGAGGCGGGCGGCGCCGCTGGCAATGTGGGCGTTGTCCGCAAGGCGGTACTCGGCCTCCAGCTTCCGCAGCGCGTCGCCGTCGGACATGGCCAGATAGTCGTCGCCGCTGATCATCGCTTCAAGGGCGGACTGCCACCATGCCAGCTCAAGTTCGGCCCCCACCGAGCCTGCGGGAACCTCGCGCTCGGCGAGGTCGGCGAGGAGCTCACCGAGCCCGTGCTCGCGCATGTTCTCAACCAGCAGGGTGCGCTCGGGCAGTGTCTTCAGTGTGTCGGTATCCGCCACCAGCCGTCCAAGGCGCTCCATGAGCTCTTCGTAGCGCACGGCAGCCAAGGAACCGCCGGCCTCCGTGTGCCGCAGGGCCTCACCCAGGCGGGCCAGGTCGCCGTCCAGCGAACGGTACATCGCGTTCATCTCGGCGAGCCCGGACGGCACGGCGGGATGCCGCTGCGTGGTCGCATAGCCTGCCCACAGCGCCCGCTGCTCCTGCACCAGCAGCAGGGAGGTGTGAAGGTCGGCAATGTGAACCCCGGGCCGTACGTACTCCTTCGCGACCCTGCGCAGCCTTGAACGCTGTATGGAGGTCATCTCAATGCCGCGCTCCTTGCGCCAGGCCGAGGGCGCGGTGGCGGAAATGAGGTCCGTGACCGGGCGGTCGAAGATGTCCGGCGTGAACTTGTCCAGGCTGCCCCGCACCGCCACCAGGAGCTCAAGCTGCTCGCCCCACTCCGCAAAGGAGGCACCCAGCCGGATTTCCGCGTGCTCGGCAACCGCCTCCATGCGGTCGCGCAGCGCAGGCAGGCTCTTCTCCACGGAGCGGACCAGTTCCTGCGCTTCCTCGGTCTCTTTGCGCGTCAGCAGCCGGGCGCCATGCCACGGGCTGGTGGTGGAGGCCTTGCTGAAGCTGCCCAGCTCAGCTGCCCGGCGGAGCCTGCCTGCAAGCTCGTCACGGTCCCGGATGCTGTCCAGGACGCTCCGCTTCAGCCGGACGGTGGTGGCCGGGGCAGGGTGGATGGAGGTGAGCTCCGCCAGCGACTGCATGGCCTGGTACGGGGAGCAGCCCCACCGCTGCCTGACGTTGTGGAGCGAGGCCACGTGGTCCATCAGGGCGTGGCGGTGCTCCGTGAGGGTGTTGTGGAGATTTCCCAGCTGGGGTTCAAGCGACTTTTCGTTGCGGACGATGGCCCGGACCAGCTGGGCTTTCAGCTGCTGGGCGGTGACGTTTCCGGACAGCTGGAAGAGGATGGACTCCAGGCCCAGGCCCTCCAGCTGGCCGGATACTTCGTTGAGGCTGGCGCGGCGGTCCCCCACCACCAGGACGGTTTTTCCGGCATCCACCAACGCACCGATGGTGTTGATGGCGGTCTGGGTCTGGCCGGTGCCCGGCGGGGTCCTGACCACCAGGGAATCCCCGGCACGGGCAGCGTCTATGACGTACTGCTGGTCCGTGTCCGCGTCCAGCAGGAGCAGTTCGTCCTGGGGGTGCCTGCTGTCCAGGGGAGGGAAGCGTGAGGGATCCGGCTCCTCGACGTCCACCATTTCGCCTCCGCCCGCGGTGGCCAGCGCGGAGATGAGCGGGTTGGAGTCGTTGATCCACGGGTCATCCAGGTTGCCCGAGAGGTCCGCGAAGGTTGAAACCAGCAGGTTGTGCTGGGCTTCTGCGCCGTGGATGGGCCTGATCAGCGTGCCCAGCCGGTCCAGGACGGGCTGCGGATCGAAGCGGGCCGTGCTGTACGCAAGCCGGGTGACGGCGTTGACGTCGAAGACAATGCCGTGGATGTTCTTCAGGTGCCGCACCAGGGCGGGGTTGATGTGCGCCTGCTCGGTCAGCTGGAGTTCGTAGTCGTCCTCCCCCGGCCGGACGGTCAGGGAAATGGCCGTGAGCATGACCGGCGCCGAGACGCGCTGGGGCTTGCCGCCGACGGCGGACGTCCACACCACGGTGCCTGCGGAGAGGTAGCCGGCGTCAATGCCGCGCTCATTGGAAAGCTCGAAGATCTTAGACCTGATGTTCCGGGATGCCCTGGCTGCGACGACGTACTGCTGGCGGTCCCGGATCAGGGTGGACAGCCGCGTCTTGCGTCCGGCCATGAGCTGGGCCAGCCCGGACGGGTGGGCGTGTGTCAGATCGATGGAACCTTCGGGAGTCTTGGTGAAGCGCAGCATTGTGTCCGCCCCGGTGACGGGTTTAAGCCCGGACAGCCATTTGCGGAGCTCCTCGGAGCCCTCCGGGTGGCCTTGACCAACTGACACTACTGCCTTCTTTTCTGCGCTTGCACGTGACGTCCTGGACCATACGGGCATAGGTTCGAGAGTAGCCGCTTAGGCGGCGGGACTGAGAGACCGCAACACTGCGCGCCCCGAAATTCCGGAGGATTTCACCCCGGAACACCAGTGGCGGGGCTCCCTTGACGGAGGCCGGCCA